>NZ_SMAM01000005.1 GCF_004346205.1 Bibersteinia trehalosi
GGGAATGAATCGGGCAAAGATTATAATCACTCTCAAATAAAGATAACGATAAAAACGGCACAATTTGCAAAACTTTACAAAATTTGTGCCGCTTGCTGGGAATTAACCCAAATGTAAAGACTTCACTATGCTAATCCAATAAAAAATGCTAATAAGAATGGCACTGCAAGATTAATAATAAAACCAAAGCTAATTGCTAGGGGTACCATTTGAATACCTCCTGACTTCTGGATAATTGGCAAGGTACAATCTAGCGCTGTTGCCCCTCCTAACCCTACGGCTGTTGAAGGCAAATGGCGCATAAAAAATGGAATTGTAAACAAGCAGAGAATTTCACGTGAGAGATCGTTGAAAAAAGCAATGCTGCCATACATTGCCCCCCAAGCGTCATTTACCAATACGCTCGATAATGAATACCAACCAAACCCTGAAGCAAAAGTCAGTGCTTGTGGCAAAGTTAAGTCCAAAATAAAGGCTGCCACCACACCACTAAGTAAACCGCTTACGATAAAAATGAGTGATGTATAAATCCCCCGCTTGTTTAAAAAAACTTCCCGTACAGGAATGCCACTGTTACGTAGCTGAATACCAACGCAAAAAATCATCACAACCAAGACATAAGTGCTTGATGTTAATGGGAAATTCAACAATCCTTTAGAAACGTAACCAAATACAGCTCCCATAATAACTGTGCCACATAATACAAGGCTTTCTGATAAGGCTTTCCAACGAGATGGTAGCGTTTCCATTGTTTGTACTTCACGTTGCATCGGATAGAGCTTATCAAATAATCCTAAAGCAATGATATTGCCAAGGTGTAAAATTGCACTTAGCCCAAATGCAGTTAGTGCAATTTGTGGTAATTTGGTCGTAAGATCATCTAACTGCCCAAGCGAAATCCCCATAATGAATAAAATTAAGTATAGGCAAACCGTCACGGTTTTATTCACAAGCTGTGTAATTATTGGGTGGCTTATTTGAAATAAATACCCTAAAAAAAGCGGCACAAATGCCACCATCAATCCATAAATCATCTTTGGCTATCTTCCCATAATGAAAGTTGTTGTGTTGAATGCTTAGCTTCAGGGAAATGAGCGTTAATTCCAATTAAGCGAATTTTCCGCCCTTCCCTACGAGACCAAATTTGTTGTAATAGATCTAAAAAGCTGATTTCACTAAAAGAGTTATCCGTTCGCTCTAATGTTGTTTGTGTAAAATCCTCAAATTTTAATTTCACCCCAATTTTCTTAAATTCATTTAAAGGTAAATCTGTATTGCGCTGAATACGAAAAACTAATTTCTGATAAAGCGTTTTTACGAATCTTTCCGCTTGGGCAAGTTCATCAATGTCTTCTAATAATGTATTTTCAACCGCAATTGATTTACGTGGGCGATTACTTTCAATCTGGCGAGTATCAATACCATGGCAAAATTCCCAAAGCCGTTTACCAAACTTACCACAGTGTTGATAAATCATACTTTGTTCTGTCTGCTGTACATCAAAGCAAGTCTTTAACCCTAGCTTTGCAAGTTTCTGCTCCGTCACTTTACCAACGCCATGGATCTTACCAAGCGGTAGATTTTTAATAAAATTTTGCACATCTTCAGGGCGGATCACAAACTGCCCATTAGGTTTATTCTGTTCAGAAGCCAACTTTGCCAAAAATTTTAGCGGAGCCACGCCAGCTGATGCAGTGAGTTTTAACTCTTGCCAAATTGCTTGACGAATTTCTTGAGCAATCCAAGTTGCCGAACCAAAACACTGCGGGCAATCCGTCACATCGAGATAAGCTTCGTCAAGTGAAAGAGGTTCAATAATATCGGTATAGCGTTTAAATATCTGATGAATTTGAGCAGAGACCGATTTATACAATGGAAAGTTAGGAGGAATCAAGATAAGATTAGGACAAAGCTTAACCGCTTGTGCTGACGCCATCGCACTGTGCAAACCAAATTTTCTTGCCTCATAATTGCAAGTGGCGAGCACACCTCGTTGCTGTGGGCTGCCGCCAACAGCAACAGGCTTGCCCTGTAGGCTTGGATTTTCACGCATTTCTACGGCAGCGTAAAAGCAATCCATATCAATGTGAATAATTTTACGAGAAAAGTCCATTATTTAAATAATGCAAGCAATTCATCAATCTTCACTCGGGTCTCGGCTGATTTCCCAATACTGCGTTGCACTTTCAAACTATGCAATTTGGCTCCAGCATAAATTTGGCGGGTAAATGGCGTGTCATGATTGGAGATCAACACCGGTATATTTGCTTGTTTAGCTCGTTCTGCTAACGCCTGCTGTTGCTCTAAACTAAACCCGCCTCCTGCATAATGAGTAAAATTTGTCTCTTGCTGAATGGGAGCATAAGGCGGATCACAGTAAACGACATAGTCATCGCTATTCTCCAGCAAGAGATCAAATGTTTGCTGAAAATCAGCACAAATAAATGTCGCTTTTTGTGCTTTTTCTGCAAAAAAACGTAGCTCTTTTTCTGGGAAATAGTGTTTTTTATAACGCCCGAATGGCACATTATATTGCTGTTTTTTGTTATAACGGCATAACCCATTAAAGCCAAAACGATTCAAATAGAGAAAAATAACCGATCGGGTGAAAGGATCTGAGGAATGGTTAAATCGCTCACGCTGAGCATTATAAAATTCCCGAGTATTCGCGTTAGGTGCTAAAAAAAGTGCTAACGAATGTTGAATATAAGCATCCACATCCTGCTTAACCGTATTAAATAAGTTAATTAAGTCAGGATTGACATCTGCCAAAATATAGCGCTCGAAATCAGTATTAAGAAACACCGAACCAGCACCCACAAAAGGCTCAACTAAGCAAGCCTTTTTCGGCAAATAGCGGGAAATTTCATCGGTTAAGCGGAATTTTCCGCCTGCCCATTTCAAAAAGGCTCGCTGTTTCATAAGGGAGAATTATGCTTGAGTAAAACGCTCAATTGCATCAAGTACTTGTGTTTCTGTCGCGGCCGAGGTGACATAGGCTTGCCCTAATTTTTTTAACAAAATAAGGCGCAATTGACCAGCTAACACTTTTTTATCACGCCACATGTATGGCAAATATTCTTGGGCTTGCATACCGTCTGGCGAAATTGTAGGTAATACGGCCCGAGCAATCAATCGCTCTAAACGCGCAACATCTTCAGCTGTTAAATCACCTAAAATCTCAGAAAGAGCTGCCGCCTCTAACATACCAACAGCAACCGCTTCGCCGTGTAACCAATTACCATAACCTAGATGAGCTTCAATTGCATGCCCAAAAGTATGCCCTAAATTTAGTAATGCGCGATCACCTTTCTCGGTTTCATCTCGAGCAACAACATCCGCCTTGAGTTGACAACAGCGTTGAATACAATATTCTAATGCCTCTTGCTCTAAAGCGACTAAACACTCAATATTACGCTCTAGCCATTGGAAGAAATCAATATCAAAAATTGCACCATATTTGATCACCTCCGCTAAGCCTGCACTGACTTCACGCTTTGCCAATGTATGCAAAGTATCAGTATCAATAATGACCGATACAGGCTGTTTAAAAGCCCCAATCATATTTTTGCCTAAAGCATGGTTCACGCCCGTTTTTCCCCCCACGGAAGAATCAACTTGCGCAAGCAGTGTCGTTGGAATTTGCATAAAGCGCACACCACGCTGATAACTGGCGGCGGCATAACCAGCAACATCACCAATCACACCACCACCTAAAGCAATCACAGTGCTATCACGATTATGATTTTTTTCAAGTAACGCAGTAAAAATTAAGTTGAGCGATTCCAGTGTTTTATATTTTTCACCATCTGGGATTTGTACACTATCTACGCTACAGCCTAATTTAGCTAAAGCTTGTTCAACTGTTGCAAGATAATGTGGAGCGATAGTTGGGTTAGTCACAATCATCACTTTATCGCCCGCTTTTAATGGACGATAACTATTAGGATCTTTTAATAAACCACTACCGATAGAGATTGGATATGCTCGCTCTTTTAATTCCACATTGACTTGCAGCATAGGCTATTCCTTGTGTTTTGATTATTGTAAATTGTCCATCATGTCGATAATCTGATTAGCAACGACTTTAGCGCTCTGCTCATCGGTTTTAATCGTAATATCGGCAATTTCTTCATAAAGCGGGTTACGCACCTTAGCTAACTCAACTAAAGTTTGATACGGATCTTCTGTTTGCAATAGTGGACGTTTTTTATCACGCTGGGTACGTTCAAATTGCTTATCAACCGTTGTTTCCAGATAAACCACAATACCGCGTGCAGATAACACATTACGGTTATCTTTAGAAATAATCGAACCACCCCCAGTGGAAAGAACTAAACCTTGAGACTGTGTCAGTTCATTTAAAACACGCTCTTCACGTTTACGGAATCCTTCTTCCCCTTCAATATCGAAAATCCAATCAATATCAGCTCCAGCTCTTTCTTCAATCACGCTGTCAGAATCTAAAAAATCCATATTCAACATTTGAGCCAATTGACGCCCAATAGTGCTTTTACCGGCACCCATCGGGCCGATTAGAAAAATGTTACGTTTTTCTGCCATGTTGTTATTCTTGCAAAATAAAATGAATACACTGATTTGCGAAAAAATGGAAAAAACAGACCGCTTGATGCTTACAAGCGGTCTGTTTTTAAGAAAAAATGCAAAAAGTTGTAAAACCTTTGTTGCTCACCCGCAAATCGCCTAAATAAAAATGGGCTGTATTATCGCAATAAACAGCCCTGTTTTTCAACCTCAAAACATGAATAATTTAGAACAATTCTTGCCCTTTAATTTGTAACACACCCGCTGGTGGTAATCCCAAACGCTGCTGCAATGCAGGATGCGCTTTTTTCTCAGCCGCATTTACTTCACTTTCAACGTTCAATGCTTTAGTTGGCTCAGTTCCTTTAATGAAATATTCATTTAATGCATTGCCTAAACCACCACTTACCGCATCAATTTTGACTTCAATAATATTACTTGGAGGCGTATCCTTACGTACTTGTTTATCAGATAAAGCAACTTTCATATACTTTGTCCATGCTGGCATTGCGGTTTCAGCACCAGCTTCACCACGACCGAGAGTACGTTTATTATCATCGAAGCCAACATAAACCGTTGTGACTATATTCGCCCCAAACCCAGCATACCAAGTTACTTTTGAATTATTGGTCGTCCCTGTTTTACCCCCAATATCTTGACGTTTAAATTCATTTGCTAAGCGCCAACTCGTCCCTCGCCAGCCTTGTCCTTGTTCACCAAAGATTGCCGTTTTTAACGCATTTCGCATTAGAAAAGCAATTTCACCACTGATCACTCGTGGCGCATAACGTACCTCTTTATCAGAACGACTAATTAAACTCGGGGCATCTTCTATAATTTTAGTGGCAATATCTAATTCAGGATTGCTTTCATCACTCTCCTCTTTGCTGTTTTCTGATGCTAGTTGCGCAAATTTGCTATCCAACGAATCACGATAATCTTGTGCTTGCACAAAATCAAAATAGACTGGTTCAGGATAGATAACTGGACGTTCATCACATTCTAAACAAGCACGTGCAGGATTGGCTTTAAATAACTCATTCCCTTGGCTATCTAAAATACGTTCAATAATATAAGGCTCAATTAAATAGCCTCCATTATCGAAAACCGCATAAGCTCTTGCCATTTCAAGCGGCGTAAAAGAGGCTGCACCTAGTGCTAATGCTTCTGTCGCTAAATATTGCGAACGTTTAAAACCAAAGCGTTCTAAATATTCAGCAACATAATCTATACCCGCCATCTGCATGGTACGCACCATCACCATATTCTTTGATTGTCCCAATCCCACTTTTAAGCGTAACGGCGTTGGTGAATAGGTATTTGGAGAGTTCTTCGGTGACCATGGCTTCTGCCCTTTTTTCGTAATAGTGATTGGCTGGTCACTTATTGTTGTAGCTAAGCTTGCCCCCTTATTCAAGGCAGCTGCATAAATAAACGGTTTAATTGTTGAGCCCACTTGTACAAGGGATTGGGTGGCACGATTGAATTTACTTTGTTCAAAGCTAAAACCACCAACAATTGCTTCTATCGCCCCATTATTGCTATCTAATGACACCAAAGCAGAGTTTACTTCAGGAATTTGCCCCAGCTCATATTCTCCTCGCGCATTTTTTCTTACCCAAATTTGCTGCCCTACGTTGATCACGTCTTTCACAGCTGTTGGCGCTTTACCCTGAGCAGAATCATTAATAAATTTCCGAGCCCATTTCATCCCTGCAAATTTTAACTCTGCTTGTTCGCCATCTGCCAACAACACCTTGGCACTGTTTTTGGCAATACTCAACACTGCGGCAGGTACAAAAGGCTCTGAGTGAGGTAAACCAGCTAAATGTGTAATAATTTCCTCTTCCGACCAAGCTTTTTCTTTTGGCTGCCACAATACTTCTGCACCTCGCCACCCATGTTTGCGATCGTAATTGATTAAATTATCTCGCAAAGCTTTTTCGGCTTCTTTTTGGTCTGCAGAGAGCACCGTTGCATAGACTTTAAACCCTTTGGTATAAGCATCATCTGCCCCATAACGTTTTACCATCTCTTGGCGAATCATTTCACTTACATAATCAGCGCGAAATTCTAAAATAGCACCCTGCGCACGAGCAACAACAGGCTCTGCTTTAGCTTGTTCATACTGTGCTTTGCTGATTTTCCCCATTTCCAACATACGTCCAAGTACCACATTACGGCGAGCTTCCGCTCGCTTAATAGAATGGAGTGGATTCATAGTAGAAGGTGCTTTCGGCAAACCAGCAATAATCGCCATTTCAGAAAGTGTGAGCTCATCCAAATTTTTACCAAAATAGGTTTTTGCAGCCCCTGCAATGCCATAAGACCGATAACCCAAGAAAATTTTATTTAAATAGAGCTCTAGAATTTCATCTTTAGAAAGCTGATTTTCAATTTCTAACGCCAATACAACTTCATTAAATTTACGTTGAAGAGTGCGTTCTGGCGAAAGGTAAAAATTACGTGCTAGCTGTTGAGTGATGGTACTCGCGCCTTGTGTGTCACCCTGTGCCGAACGTACAATCGCGCGTAAAATCCCTTTCGGGTCGATCCCTTTATGCTCATAAAAACGGCTATCTTCAGTCGCAATAAATGCATCAATTAAGAGAGGGGGGACTTCCGCCAGCTTCACAGGAATACGACGCTGTTCTCCCACCTCGCCAATAAGCTTACCATCTGCAGTAAAAATCTGCATTGGCTGGCTTAATTCTACTGTTTTTAGCTCACGCACGTTCGGCAAATTGTCTCTTGCCTGTACATACAACAGCCCCAAAGCAATCCCTGCCACAATAATAAGTGTAAGTAAAGCACTTAATATTATTTTTACGATCTTCATCGAAAAATTCTCTTTTGCTGAATGACGAAATAAAAATTTGCGGTCAATATGCCACAAATAAATTAAAAATATGGATAGGAACAAGCCCACCATTGAAATACAAAATTAGTCAATTATAAGCGAAAAGTACCACCCTGTCCCTGTTTTTCTACGAGGAGTAAAGTAATGTGTTTCAGCTCATCTATGCAAACAACCCAATATGGCATTGCCTTAAATGAGAACTGCTCTTGCTGTGTAACACCTTCTCTCACACAATGGTTTGAAACACAACATCAGCTCGCGGAATTTTTACCTATAAAATGCCGCGTAATCTATGCGCTTCCTCACCAACATATTTGGCGGAAAATCTTTTTTCTTCCCCACCTTAATAAACAAAATTTACATGCAAAAATTGTACGTTTATTAAAACAAGAGCTACCTTTATCTTTAGAAGAAATTTGTTTCGATTATTATATCCAACCTATAGCGCAAAGTTTGCGAATAGCGCTATTTGCATTGCGGAAAAATTATCATACCCAACTTCCACTCATTTTATCTAAAGATGTGATTTTTGATTGCGAACTGCACTGTATTGCTCGTGCGTTGCTCTATTTAAACCAACAGGATTCTGCACAAATTGAGCAATTTTATTTCCCCTTTGAGCAACAATTTTTTACTTTGCAAAACAGTGGCGTGCAATTTTACACAACACTTCCTGAACAAAGCCAATTACTCACTTTTGTGAATAACTCCTATCGTAAAGATGAACAAATGCTTTATTTAAAAGCCCTTGGAGCAAGTTTATGGAATGGCGAGGAATAAATCTAAATAACCAATATGCCACTCTTTGGCTTACACAAAGTTTATCTAGCCTTGCAACGCTAATTATTAGCTTAACTTTAGGCAGTATTATCGCATTGGGAATGTGGCAAAGGGCTGGCAATCTTCAAATAAAAAACCGTAACTTACAACAGCAAGTAAGGCAATTAGAACAGAATATCAAGCAAACTGAGCAGGCTATTTCTCAGCTGAAGAATAATAACAATACGAATGACAAAACACATTTACAAGCGGTTGAAATTCACCATTTTTTGCAAATTTTGCGCCAATTACCCTTAAAAGGCGGACTAGAATTTGCACAAATTGAAGCCGAATCACCCGCTAAAATTGTACTGATAGGGAAGGTTTCTTCTACCGTTTTCTCTCAACTTGAGCAATATTTAAAGCAAGAACAATATCACTATCAAATTGAGCATTTACAAAATAATGAAACGCATGGGTTAGCGTTTAATTTAAGTTTATGGCTTAAACCAAAACAGGAGACACAATAATGTGGCAATCACTGTTAGCCATCTACCTTGAACCAGAACATTGGGGCTATCGCCTATTAGAAAACTCGCGTTGCTATTGGCTATATCTTAGCCTAATTGGCTTAGCGATTTTATTAGCTTACCCACTTTTTATAACAAGCCAAGCTTTTTACCAACAGCAACATTGGCAAACCTTGCAAAATGAAAAACAGCAATATCTTGCTCAACAAACAAAATTATTAGAGGGTTTACAGCAAATTCATCAGCAAGATAATCAAAAAGACAACCAAATCGCAGCAATAAACCAGCAAATAAAAAACCTTGCCAGCCAACAGCAAGCAACAATAGAAACCCTACAATGGCGCTTTAGCCATGGCAAACAGATTGAATTGGTTTTGCAACAGAAGAGTCAAACAATTTTTCCATTTATTGAGCAAATGACCGTGATTAAGCAGCTACATTTTAAGCAGCTATCACTGCTGAAATTAAATCAAAAAAAACAGGTTCAGCTTAGCGCTGAAATTACCGTGAAATAGGAAAAAATATGAAATACCAAACGCTCTTTTTCATTTTTATTTCATTCTACAGTGTCGCGGATCCTTTTTATATTGATGAGTTAGAAACTGAGCAAGCGGACGAAATTGAGCAATATTCTGCAAATTTACCTAATTTTGCAAAAAATTTTAGTAATCAACCCGCTTGTACGCCTCAAAATACGTTAAATCGCGTAAATCTAAATTTACCTTTTGACGAACTAAAACTTATTGGTATCGCCCAAATTAAGCATGAGTTTCGTGCGCTCTTTCATGATAATCAACGACAAATTATCGATCTAAAAATTGGTGATTTAGTTGAGCCTGAACAAATTGAAATAGTAGAAATCAATTTGAAGCAGGTTCGCTATATCTATTGGCAGAAAGTGGAACATTGTGAAAATCCAACTATTCAATCATTCCGATTTTAGGAGGCGCTATGCGTTATATTCTTTTGTTATTTAGCACCATGATTTCCTTTACTATGGCACAAACAATCAGTTTAAATTTAAAAAATGCGCCTACCGCAGAAATCATTAGTTATCTAGCGGAAGAAAGTGGCAAAAATGTAGTGCTATCGGATAATTTAAGTGACATAAAATCACTTAGATTAGAAAATTTCACATTCGAGCAAATTCTGCAAAGTTTAGCCAAATTACATCAATTTTCACTAAAACAGGAAAAGGGCATTTATTATATTAGTGAAAAACCATTAGAACCTGCGAAAGCAAATCCTATTGCTAGCATCACTCCTAAAATGCCCAAACTCATCACTAAAACGATTAAATTGCATTATGCTAAAGCTTCAGAAGTCATTCATTCGCTCACACAAGGTAGTGGCACAATGCTTGCTGAAAATGGCTATATTCACTTTGATGAACGCAGTAACAGTGTGATTATCAAAGACACCGCCACATCAATTAAAAATCTTCGTGCTTTAATTGCACAACTTGACCAACCAACAGAACAAATTGCAATTGAAGCTCGTATCGTTACCATCAATAGTGAAAATTTACAAGAACTGGGCGTTCGTTGGGGAATGTTTTCGCCTAATACTCATCATCATAGATTCTCAGGAAATCTTGAAGGTAGTGGTTTGCCAATGAATAACTTAAATGTCAATTTTCCTGTTAATAATGCCGCTTCGATGGTGCTTCAAGTTGCAAGTATCAATAGCCGTGTTTTAGATTTAGAGCTCACCGCGCTTGAACGAGAAAATAGCGTTGAAATTATTGCCAGCCCAAGATTACTTACAACGAACAAAAAAAGTGCCAACATTAAACAAGGCACAGAGATCCCTTATGCAGTCTATAGTCAAAAAGACGAACTGAGAAATATCGAATTTCGGGAAGCGGTTTTAGGCTTGGAAGTGACTCCTCATCTTTCTAAGAATAACCAAATTCTGCTGGATTTAGTCGTGAGCCAAAATTCACCCAATAGCCAGACAACAGGCAGTGATATGGTAACAATTGATAAACAAGAAATTAATACTCAGGTATTTGCAAAACATGGAGAAACCATTGTTTTAGGTGGAATTTTCCAGCATCTCATCGCAAAAGGTGAAGATCGCGTACCGATCTTAGGTTCAATTCCAGTGATCAAGCACCTATTTAGCCAAAGTCGCGATAAAATCGCTAAACGTGAATTAGTCATTTTTGTCACCCCTTATATTGTGAAATCGGAGAGAATTGAGAATTGAGAGTTTAAGCCCTGTTGTGTTAGAATCTGCAACCATTTTCCTGTAATAAATTGAAGGTTTTATGACAACTCAGCAAAAAGTATCCCCTCGCCGCAGAGCAAGAGAGTGTGCAGTTCAAGCAATCTACTCTTGGCATATTTCACAAAACAGCATTGAGCAAGTTGAACTCGCTTTTGTTACCGATCAAGATATGCAAGGCGTAGATATGCCTTATTTCCGTAAGCTGTTACGCGGTGTTGTTGAACATATTGAAGCTGTAGATGGCTCACTCCGCCCATTTTTAGATCGTAAAGAAGAAGAATTGGATCCAATTGAACGCTCTGTGTTGCGTCTCTCCGCTTATGAATTACAATTTGAACTTGATGTCCCATACAAAGTGGTTATCAATGAAGGAATCGAAGTTGCAAAAGTATTCGGCTCTGACGATAGCCATAAATATATTAATGGTGTATTAGATCAGCTTGCTCCAGCATTAAAACGCAAATAATCCTATCGAATTGCAATGGGTGAATTTGATCTCATCGAACACTATTTTAGCCGACACAAACACCTCCTACGTGAAGATATCATTTATTCGGTAGGCGATGACTGTGCAGTAACTTGCGTGCCTAAAGGCCATCAATTGGCAATGAGTACTGATACGTTAGTCTGTGGTACGCATTTTCTTGAGACAATCAACCCCAGCGATCTTGCCTATAAATCCCTCGCCGTCAATTTAAGTGATTTGGCGGCACAGGGGGCGAAACCTGCGTGGATCTCACTAGCTTTAACCTTACCCACTATTAATCCCGTTTGGCTAGAAAGTTTTAGCCAAAGCTTTTTTGCAACATTATCGCAATTTCAGACCGCTTTAATTGGGGGAGATACAACTAAAGGCCCTCTCAGCTTAACCCTAACTGCACAAGGTTTCTTGCCGACAGGGAAAGGACTATTTCGCCATAAAGCTAAAGTAGGTGATGCTATTTTTGTCTCTGGCACACTAGGCGATAGCGCAGCCGGCTTGGCTCTCTTATTAGCGCAGCAACGTATCAACAATACTGATCAACAATATCTCCTACACCGCCATTTACGCCCAACACCACGTGTTGCACTCGGACAAGCGCTCTTAACTAACTCACAATGCGCTCTAGATATTTCTGACGGGCTACTCGCAGATCTCCGTCATATCTTAAAAGCAAGCCAATGCGGAGCAGAGATTTATGTAGAGAATTTACCTCTCTCTTCCGCTCTAACACGTAGCTATAAGTTGGAACAAGCAGAACAATTTGCGCTAACAGGTGGGGAAGATTATGAACTTTGTTTTACTGTGCCTGTAGAAAATATCGCAGAGGTTAAACTATTAGCAAAACAACTTCATACCCCCTGTACGCAAATTGGCGTGATTACCGCACCCCGTGAACAAATTTCGCTACTTAAACACCACAAACCCTATCATTTACCTAGCTCTTTAGGATTTGATCACTTTGGATAAGTATTATGAATATCAATTTAAAAAATCCACTCCATTTTCTCGCTCTCGGCTTTGGTTCTGGGTTACTCAAACCAGCCCCTGGAACTTGGGGGAGCCTTGCAGGCTTGCTGCTTTCTATTCTTTTATGGGAAATAAGCGAAAGCGTGGTTTTCTTTATTTTATTGAGCATTGTTGCCTTTATCGCGGGCATCTATATTTGTGAAAAAATGAGCCATGAGCTTGGTGTACACGATGATAGTCGTATTGTCTGGGACGAAATTGCGGCAATTTTTCTGATCTTTGTAGGTTTGCCACAACATGATCTTTTCTATTATCTGCTCACCTTTGCTACTTTTCGGCTCTTTGATATTATTAAGCCCTTCCCGATTCGTAATATCGATGCTCATTTACAGGGGGGCTTAGGTATTATGCTAGATGATACCCTTGCTGCAATTTATGCCCTATTAGCCATTTATTTGGTTTATTGGATTTTTTAACTACTATTTTAGGAAAGCACTATGTGGACTATCTTCTTTGTGCAACTCATCGGCTTAATCAGCCCCGGTCCTGACTTTTTCTATGTTTGTCGTAAAGCAATGGCAGATAGCCGCCGTAATGCAATGTTAGGTGCATTAGGCATTGCATTAGGTGTTGGCTTTTGGGCGGTCATCGTATTATTTGGGCTCACATTTTTAAATCACACCATTCCCAATTTCCAATTCTATTTAATGCTATTAGGCGGCAGCTATCTTGCTTATTGTGGTATCAAGATGGTACAAGTTCGCAAAAGTGTAGAAATTGATGAAAATCTCAAATCGCAGGCTAATGAAAAATCGCCGGTATGGAAAGAAATTCTCGGTGGGTTAGCCATTAATCTTTCAAATCCTAAAGTTGTCGTCTTTTTTAGTAGCGTACTCGCAGGCTATGTGGCAAATATCTCGGCATTCAAAGATATTCTCGCCGTTCTAGCCATTTTAATGGGCAGCACATTAATCTGGTTTTGGACAGTGGCTATTCTCTTTTCACAAAATAAAATCCGCCGTTTCTACGCCAAAAACAACCGCTATTTAGATAATGCTGCCGGCGTGGTATTCATCTTATTTGGCTTAAAACTTATTTACGAAGGTATGATGGGAATTTTCTAAATGGCGTTATCCATTCAAAATGCCGAGTTTCAGCTGGCAAAAAAAGTACTCAGAATTGAGCATTTTGGCGTTACAAATCGTGATTTTTGGGTGATTGTGGGTGGCAATGGCTCGGGGAAAAGTGCTTTTGCCCAAGCTCTCGCAGGCAAAATCCCCTTAACAAGCGGTCAATTTTCGACAGACTTTTGCAAAATTGCGATCTCAAGTTTTGAGCAACAGCAAAAAATTATTGAAAAAGTCTTCCATGATCGTAATAACGACTGTGTAAACCCTGATGATTTTGGCATCACCGTTCGGGAAATGATCTTAAACGGCAGTGAAGATCAGCAACTTTGTGCACAATATGCGGAAAAATTACACATTTCAACCTTGCTGGATCGACCTTTTATCCAGCTTTCTACCGGCGAAAGCCGTAAAGTGCTGCTCTGCCAGTTACTTATCAGCCAACCCGATTTACTCATATTAGACGAAGCCTTTGAAGGTTTAGATAAAGCTAGCGTCACCGCATGGCTTGAACTCCTTGCCGAACTTAATCAACAAATGGCCGTGGTGTTGATTTTAAGTCGATTGAATGACATTCCTGTTTTTGCAAGCCACCTTGCTCTGCTTGATAATCTCAAGCTTATTATGCAAGGCGAAAAAGCAGATATTGAAACCGATCCACTCTATCAACAGTTAGTTTATGCTGAAAATGCGATGAATATCCCACTACCAGAAAGCGCTGCTCCACTTATTCACTTACCTGAAAATCAAAATCCATTTGAGCTAAAAAATGTGACCGTGCAGTATGGTGAGCAAAAAATTCTGAATAACCTTTCATGGACAGTACAGCCTAACCAGCATTGGTGGATAAAAGGTCCGAATGGGGCGGGCAAATCGACGCTGCTTTCGCTAATTACAGGCGATCATCCTCAAGCCTATGCAAATCACGTCGTATTATTTGGCAAACAGCGTGGTAGCGGTGAAACCATATGGGAAATAAAAAGAAATATCGGTTATGTAAGCAGCCAACTGCATATGGACTACCGCGTAAATAGCTCAGCTCGAGATGTCATTATTTCAGGATTTTTTGACTCTGTCGGGATTTATCAACAAATTCCTGAATCCCTAAAGCTCAAAGCCAATGAGTGGTTAGCTCGACTTAATTTAAGTCATCTAGCTCACAAGCCATTTCGCCCACTCTCTTGGGGACAGCAGCGATTATTACTCATCACCCGAGCGATGGTCAAACACCCACCTATTTTGATTTTAGATGAACCTCTACAAGGGCTTGATGGCTTAAATCGTAAGCTAGTTAAACATTTTATCGATCAACTGGTGCAAAATAGCCAGACGCAACTACTGTTTGTCTCACACCAGGATCAAGATGCACCTGATTGCATTACTCACCTTTTTGAATTTATACCGAATGAGCAGGGCTATCAATATCAACAAACTATGCTCCCACAAACAAGAACGGAATAATCATTATGTCGAAACAGTACACGCAAGAAGAAGTGCTTAGCTTGAATGCCCAGCTCGAAAAGATTGCTAAACAAGTGCGAAAGTTACTTGATTCACATGAGTTTGAGACGGCAAAGCACATTCTCTTAACACAAGCACTAAACCTCGTACCGAATCATCAAATTGTCTTGAGTGATCTCGCTTACTGTGAAAAGAAACTGAATAACCCATTACAAGCATATCGTTATTTGATGCAAGCATTAGATAACAATACAGTCATTGATCCTGAAGTTTATGACTCTCTTACAAGCACCTGCTTTAGTATGAAACGTTTTGAAGAAGCTCGCTACTATGCCAAACTTTCATTAAGACGTAAAAAAGAGCTGCTTGTACAACAACCGCCAGAGATTTTCCCGCTGCCCGCAGAAAAAGCACCAGGGTTAAGCCATGATAAACGCAAAAATATCATCTGCTTTTCCTTGTTTGGCAGTTCCCCCCGCTACTGCGAAACGTCCGTGCTAAATGTAGAACTGGCCAAAAAAATCTACCCAGAATGGACTTGCCGTTTTTATTTAGATGAAAGTGTACCAGCTGAGGTTGTGCTACGCTTAGAAAAAGCGGGGGCTGAAATTATCAAAGTCACCCCCGCGCAGAAAAAAATCTCTGGGCTATTTTGGCGTTTCTTTATTTTTGATGATCCATCAGTGCAGTGTTTTATTATTCGAGATGCAGATTCAATGCTTTCTTATAAAGAGAAAGCAGCAGTCGAGCAATGGCTTAGCTCAGGCAAATGGTTTCATATTATGCGTGATGCATTAGAACATTCCGAATTAATCCTTGCCGGAATGTGGGGGGGTTATAGTGGTATTTTCGGCAGTATTGAAAATTTATCTGAAAAATTCTATCGCAAATTAAAAGTTCTGAATAAAACTATCGATCAACATTTCTTACGTACGCTATATCCCACAGTGGCACAAAGCGTATTAATTCATGATAACTATCTGCTTGATCCTGATAGCCATGTATTCCCAGATTATCCGCTGTCCGATATTGAAAAGCTCCCATATTTTCATATTGGGATGATTGATTCTAGCATTAACACTGCGAGTTTTAGCTTAAAAGAGAAAAGTCATGTTAATAAAGTTCGTTGGTACTTAAAAAACCAGCAGAATCAGGAAATCTGTTCTTATATTTCCCCAGTCAAAGAAAGAGAAGGCGAATTCGTGGTAGATGTCAATTTACCCTATTTTTACAGCCAACAAATAGCTCAAGGAAATTGGCATTTTAGCTACAGTATTTTAGGGGAGCATAACAGTTCAACGCAAATGGCATAACGACTTACATAAGCCCCACAATGTAAAAAGGCTGATATGGATAAATACCATTCAGCCATAATAAAACGCTAATTTAGCTTAGCAGATACACCGCTTGATAAGGCTGCAACGTGACTTGCCCATTTTGCAGGCAAAATTCACAGTCGTTATTCAATAGCACTTGTCCAGCCAAATTTAGTTCAACACATTGCGTTGTGGCACTTAAGTTTGCAACAACCCATAACGTTTGTTCTGCGTGACTACGCTGATATGCCCAAACAGCCGGATGTTCGGGTAAAAGATCGCGATAATTTCCATCCGTAAATATTGCTAATTCCTTACGCAAACGAATTAAGTGTTGATAGGTATAGAATACCGAATTTTTATCAGCCAATGCTTTTTCTACATTGATTTCACGGTAATTTTCAGCCACCGCAATCCACGGTGTTCCGGTACTAAACCCCGCATTCTTTGAATAATCCCACTGCACAGGAGTACGACTATTATCGCGCGATTTCTGAGCAAGAATTTGTAATGCAAGCGGTGTATTTACACCTTTTTTCTGCAAAATATTAAACGCATTTAAGCTTTCAACGTCTCTATACTGCGCAATATGACTAAAATTCGGGTTTGTCATCCCTATCTCTTCACCTTGATAAATATAAGGTGTACCTTGCATACCATGTAGTAGCATCGCCAGCATTTTTGCTGATTTTGTGCGCAGTTCGCCTTCTGAGCCAAAGCGGCTGACAATCCTTGGCTGGTCATGATTACACCAAAATAGTGCATTCCACGCTTTGCCGTACATTCCCTGTTGCCAATAGTTAAAAATGCGCTTCAGCTCAACATAATCGGGTTTTGCGAGTGTCCATTTTTCCCCATTAGGATAATCCACTTTTAAGTGGTGAAAATTGAAAGTCATCGACAATTCACTACCCGCTAAATTTGCATACTGTTGGCAATGTTCTAGCTGGGTCGAAGACATCTCGCCTACCGTCATTAAACCGTATGGGGATAAAGCTTTTTGATTGAGTTCTTGTAAATATTGATGGATTTTATGCCCGTCCGTATAAAAGCGTCGTCCATCTCCTTCCAAATCATCTTCAAAGGTTTCAGGTTTAGAAATCAGATTAACCACATCCAAGCGTAAACCATCAACACCTTTTTCTGCCCAAAAACGGCAAATATCAAATAGCTCTTGACGTAAGGCAGGATTTTCCCAATTTAAGTCTGCTTGTTCTGGTGCAAAAAGGTGCAAATAATATTTTTGTGCTTTATCCGACCATTTCCAAGCAGAGCCTCCAAACTTGGATTGCCAGTTAGTTGGATTCTCCCGCCAAATATAGTAGTCATGGTATTCGCTTTGTGGATCTTCGCCCTGCTTAAACCACTCATGCAACGTGGAACTGTGGTTAAATACCATGTCCATCACTATTTTGATATTGCGTTGATGAGCTTCACTGATCAGTTGTTCAAAATCAGCCATCGTACCGTAGCTTGGGTCAATATTACGATAATCCGCAATATCGTAGCCGTTATCTACTTGAGGGGAGACATACATTGGCGTAATCCAAATAGCCTCAACACCTAGCGTTTGCAAATAATCTAAGCGCTTAATAATACCTTGAATATCGCCAGTACCAGAGCCCGTAGTATCTTGGAATGATTTGGGGTAGATTTGGTAAATCACACCATTTTTCCACCATGGAGAATTATTCATTTTTGTCCTTGTAAAAAATATTGAAAAAGTAACCGCTTGTTTATCTCAACGAAAAGAGAAGCGATAAAATAAGATGCTATTCAATTTCACCTTTTATCGCCTTGCGCTTATATACAACCATTGTTAGCACGATCGGTACGATAATTGCGACTAGCATCGCAATCGCAAAAGTTCCCCAGAATTGATGTTGAATAGAGAGAATGCCAGGTAATCCGCCTACGCCGATACTACTTGCCAGAACCCCAGCAAAACCACAAACTAATGCAGCACAAGCTGAACCAATCATGGCACATAGCATTGGGAAACGGTATTTAAGGTTAATACCGTACATTGCCGGTTCGGTAACCCCAAGATAAGCAGAGAGTGCAGCGGGTACTGCGACTTCTCGTACCGTTGCTTTTTTCGCCATAATCAAGATTGCAACCACCGCGGAGGCTTGTGCAATATTAGAAAGTGCGATCAATGGCCACACAGGAGTGCCACCAATGCTTTGAATCATTTGCATATCAATGGCAAGCGAGGTTTGGTGTACGCCGGTTACAACTAATGGTGCGTAAAGAAAGCCAAATAATGCTGCGCCAATCGGGGCAAACTCGCCGGTCATTGCACTTTTCACCACAAAGGCAACCCCATTGCCAATTTCACGCCCAATTGGCCCAATAATGGCGTGAGCAAGGAAAACAGCTAGAATGATGGAACAAACAGGGACGATAATTAGATTTAAAAAATCTGGCACGATTTTTGTCAAAAAGCGCTCAATATAGGAGAGAGTAAGGCCTGCCATGATAGCTGGAATAACTTGTGCCTGATAACCTACTTTCTCAATTGCAAACCAGCCGAAATCCCATGTTTCTGGAATTTGTGAGCCCAATGCGTAAGAATTCATTAACTGTGATGAAACAAGAGTGATGCCCAGCACAATACCTAAAATAGGCGATGTCCCCATTTTTCGAGCAATAGACCAGCAGATTCCAACTGGGAGGAAGAAAAATATCGCCTCACCAATTAACCATAAAAATGCGTGCATACTTGCCCAAAAAGCGCTGATGTCTACCAATGCCTTTGTGCCATCTTCAAACATTTTGATATCGCCGATGACATTGCGAAAACCGAGAATCAAACCGCCCGAAATTAATGCTGGCAATAGCGGAATAAAGATATCCGCCATATGTGAAATAGCACTTTCATACCATTTCTGATTCTTTCGTGCTACGGCTTTCACCTGTTCTTTATCCACACTGGCTAACCCCGTTTTTTCAAGCAAAACTTGGTAGTAATCGCCCACTTCTTGCCCAATAACTACCTGATACTGCCCGCCTACCGAGAAATTTCCTTTCACCATAGGTAGTGCTTCAATCCCATGGCTGTCAATTTTACTTTCATCATTTAACACAAAGCGTAAGCGAGTAATACAATGCGTGACGGTTGCGATATTTTCTTTGCCGCCGACCATTTCAATCAACTTATCCACGTTTTGTGGATCTAACTTTGCCTTTGCCATCGCTCTTCCCTCTCAAAGTTAAAAAATCAACAAAATTATAGATTTTGCATTAAAAACCATCAATGGGAACATTCCCATTTTGTGATCTTGCTCACATATTTATTCTCTTAAAAAAACAAGCGGCCTAAATTTTGCAAAAATTTGCAAGATTTAGGCCGCTTGTAAAAAGATATTGATAATCGGCGTTATTACTTAAAATGAGCGACTAAAATCAATAAATACACGGTGCTTATCATAGCTATAAAATGCGTGATTGCTCCTTGTTCGAGTAAAACTATAAGTCAATCTTGGTGTAATTCCCCAATAGTGTACAGCGCGATGCCAGATTGAACCTTGCAACCCATATTCTTTATTCCGCTGCGTAATTTGGAAGATTGGCATTGGTGCTTTATAACGTTTTTCTGCTAGGCTAACACTAAAACGGGTGGAAAGTCCCCAATTCCATTCTTGTTGCCAGCCAAGATTAACTCCACGGCGGAAGTAACTGTCATCCGCATCTCGAGTGGACATTCGGGTATAATTCACATTGCTAAACCAATACTGTTTAGCATTCACTAAATATACCCCTCCCATAGAAACATAATGATAATTGCCATTAAGATGTTTACGGCTAGTATAACGTTGTTCAGCATATTCATAAGAACTATTAAACTGCCATTTTGAATTTAACCAATGTTGTAGTTCAAGCGTTCCACCTGCTGCTTTAGAAAAACGTTTTAACGTTTCACTTTGGCGGCTACCACCAGCATATAGCGTTTGCTCCATAAAAGGTAAAATCACCAAGTTTGTTTTGGCATTTTGAAAACCTAACCCTAAACTTGAACGTCCAGTCACTTCGTTATATTTACGGTTATCCCAATAATATTTTCCACTGCCATTTAAGCGCAATTCATTGTAAAAACCATTGCCCCAAGACCATTTCTTACCTAGCGCAAGATTAAAGCCTATACCTTCTGCACTTTCACGCTTTGGTGCGCTCCAGTTACCATAAGTCGTCCCTGATTTCGGCGCATTATTAATATTTGGATCATTTAGATAAGTCAACCCGCCGCTTAATGTCCAACGATCTTTACGAGTGATCGCTTCAAGATAATTATCAATTAATACTTGAATTGTTTGTGGCAATGGCTCAGCACGTAGCTTTTTAAATTGATCTTCCGCTGCCTCTAATTCGTTATTTGAAAAAAGTACCGTGGCTAATTGCAAGCGTACTACCTCATTATTCGCATCTTCTGCCAAGATTTCACGGTAAAGTCGAATAGATTGCCTATAATTCTCTTGTTCTCGCGCTAAGATCGCCATTGCCCATTTAGTCGCTAAAGGGTGGCGATATTGCTCTGGTAATTGTTGATAGATAGGAAAAATCAGCGATAAGGTGTCAGCATTACCAGAAAGTAAAGCCGGCTCTAAAGCCCGTATGACTAAATCAGGATGTTGGGCGAGCTGTTCTTTGGTCATACTAATACTATGATTAGCCGTACTTTGCTGCGGTGCTGCTGTTTTCTTTACTGTTGGGAAATCTGGCATTTTTTGCTCAGTTTGAATGCGAGAATCCTCTAGTCGATCGTTAATTTTCTGCTGCTCATTTGCTAAAACTGTACATGCAAGAGTTAAGGAAAGTGATGAAATGAATAATTTTTGCATAGTATTACCGTATAAAAAAGATAAGCGGTTATGACAAGGCCTCCTCCATAACCACTTAAAAATGAGAATAGTTTAGCTTAAAATTAGCTAATAGAAAACTGGCGATGTATTAAATCACCCCATAATGTTCAAGTGCATGTAAAATACCATCTTGATCTATTGGCAATGTGACATAATCTGCGAGAGCCTTCAATGCCGGCTCAGCATTGCCCATCGCTATCCCGATACCAACCTGGCTCAACATCTCCAGATCATTTAAGCCATCACCAAATGCCATTGCTTGTCCCAAGCTAAAGCCAAAGTATCGTAAAACATCTTGAATTCCTTTAGCTTTTGAATTGTGTTTGCTTAGCAGATCAACACCGTCTGTATGCCAACGAACAATTTTTAAATCCTCACCTAAAATACCACTTTCAATAACTTGCTGTTCCTGTGATTCAGAAAAAAAGGCTAATAATTGATAAACTGCTTGCTGATGGTGCAGGTTGGGTTCAACAATATAGTCAGTTTTGATCGGAAAAATTGCATTATGTACCGTTTCTGTTGCACATGACACAGCAATTTCATCATGACTCACCAACGCATACGCAATACCTAATGTATTTAGTTTATCAATTGCCTGTTCAATGCGTTCAAAGGGTAATGGATATTGGCTAATGACTTGATTTTGATAGCAGTTATATTGTCCATTCACACTCACTAATAGTTCAAAGCCATCTTCATTTAATAATGGCTTGAGCGCTTCTGGAAATGCGCCAATACAACGTCCTGTTGCAATTGCGGGAATCACTCCCTTCGCTTTCAAACGAGGAATGACTTGTTCGATGATGGAATTTGGAATACGTTTTTCGGCTTTGAGATAAAGAGTCTCATCAATATCAAAAAAAACAATTTTAGGTTGTGTCTGTAGCATAAATACTCCTCTTGTCGTAGCATTTATTTTAGCGATTTTTTCGATCTCGATCCCAAAATTAGATCAAATCTACTCACAAAAAACTGCTACAGTAAATACTAAATATGGTGTTATAACGAAATAATAGGATGAACTTATTCGCTTTTCGTTGCTTACATTGTGCCGGGCCAATTGCAATCGCTTCACATGGTTTTTGCTCACAGTGCGTAAAATTGCTAGAAAAAAAACCTTACTGCCTACATTGCGGCTCCACATTAACTGAATATCAACCCTATTGTGGTATCTGCCTACAAAACGAACCGAAATGGCAACGTATTTTGCAAATTTCCACCTATAAAGCACCGCTTACCCAGTGGATTCAACGTTTCAAATTCAGAGGAGATTATTGGCTAGATCAAGCACTTGCTCGCTTGCTCCTATTAGAAATTCTCACGCAACGACGAGTGTGTTACTTTCACTTGCCTGAAGCCATTCTACCAGTCCCGCTGTTCTGGCAACGACAGTGGCTTCGAGGCTATAATCAAGCAGAACTAATCGCCCGTCCATTAGCAAAATGGCTCAATATTCCACTTGATACACACAGTTTGCAGCGTATCCGTGCTACAATACCACAACGCAAATTGACCGCGCGAGAACGACGGCAAAATCTACGCGCTGCTTTTCGCTATGCTCCGATTAAACCCTATCAATGTGTTGCAATCGTCGACGATGTCGTCACAACAGGCGCAACACTTAATGCTATTTGTGCCGAATTAAAAAAACAAGGCGTGCGTGAGATTTTAGTTTGGACATTAGCTCGAGCTTAGGCATCGGTTAATAAGCCAGCCTTATTGACTCGCGCTTTTCCAGAATAGCTGTTCACTGCTTTGCCAGATGGTTTCTGCAATCTGCTCTGCGGGCTCTTGGCGCAGTTCACATAATGTTCGAAAAGTAATCTGTAACCGTTCTGGACGATTAGGCTGCCCTTGGAAACCAAAAACCGGCATATCTGGAGAATCTGTTTCTAACAGCAAACTGTCTAATGGCAATTTCCGAATAGCTTCTCGAGTTTTATTTGCTCGAACATAGGTAATTGTTCCCCCCACGCCAATCTTATAGCCTAAATCAACAAAGCGTTTCGCTTGCTCATAACTCCCCGCAAAACCGTGCACAACTCCGGCTCGTGCCAGCTGAGCCTTACGTAAAAATGATGCAAGCACATCGTGACTTTTGCGAGAATGCAAATTAACAGGCAGATGAAAACGCTTGGCAAATGCTAATTGGGCTTCTAAAAACTCACACTGCTTTTGCCATAATATTGGCGTACAAAGCTCAGCAACGTTTTTTTCCAAACCAATTTCTGCCACTGCGGTACAAGCAGGATCCAACTCTGCCAGTTTTTTTTCAAGTAAATCAAGATGTTCACGCTGATGTTGGCGAATAAAGAGAGGGTGTAAACCTAAGCCATATACAATATGCTCAGGGCAAGCTTGGCTACAAGCGCTAACTTTTGCAAAGTTTTCTGCAAAAACCGCTACCACAAGCAAGCGTTCAACCTGCGCCTGTTGTGCATTTTGCTGCAATTGTGAGACAGATACATTTAAGCTTTCCGCAAGGTAGTCTAAGTGAGTATGGCAATCAAAAAATCGCATGTGCTCTTCTTTCTCATTTTACTACAACACAATTAAGCTAATTGCTCCGCTTTTTCTGGCAGCATCACTGGAATACCATTTTCAATTGGATAAGCCACATTAGCAGTGCGACTAATCAAACGATTATGTTCTTTACCCCACTCCAATTTACCATTAGAGATAGGGCAAGCAAGCTGTTCAACTAATTTTTCATTCATCATTTTTTCTCACGATATTTAGAATTGGTTTAAGTAAACAAGCGGTAGATTCTGCAGAAAATTGTACAGAAACAGGTACATACCACCAATTATCTTGTGCAAAATGGCGACATTTCACCGCATCTTTTTCCGTCATTAGCAGTATTTCATCTGATTTGGTTAGTGGCTGTAAACGAGCCAAATCATAAGCTTGGTGATCTGCAAAAGCATGGCGCTGACAAAGTGTCACGCCTAAATTTTCCAGCATAGTAAAAAAACGTGGCGGATACCCAATACCAGCTATCGCCACCACTTTTTTATAGCTAAATTCCTGTAGGGCAAGATGTTCTCCTGTTTTTAAATTTACCGCCATATGAGTTTCAAGCTGCATTAAATGTTCACCTGCTTTTGCATTTTTTCCGTTACAAATTACCGCTTGTACATCTTGCAGACGGCTTGGTAACTCGCGTAACCCACCGGCAGGCAACAGAAAGCCATTACCGAAACGGCGTGTACCATCAATGACAACCCACTCAATATCACGTTGTAAAGCGTAATGTTGCAAACCATCGTCCGCGATAATTAAATCGAGTTCAAATTGGCTGAGCAATAATTCAATGCTCTGCCGACGATTAGGAGCAACTGCAACAGGCACGCCAGTGCGCTGCGCAATCAATACCGGCTCATCCCCCATTTGCTGAGGACTACTTGTTGCGCTAATCAATTGTGGGAAAATTTTATTCTCGCCACCATAGCCTCGCGAAATCACTCCGACTTTTATCCCATGTTGTTGCAATTGTTCAACAAGCCAAATCACTACAGGTGTTTTACCATTGCCACCAACAGAAATATTGCCAACGATTAGCACAGGCACAGGCGCACGATAGCTAGATAAAATATGTTTCGCATACAACCATTTACGACATTGGCTCAGTAGCCAAAATAATAAAGAGAATGGTAAAAGTAGAATGGTAAAAAAATTAAAGGATTGCCAGATTTTCATATAATTCTGCCTAAGCGCTGAGCCGCTGATAATGAGTAAAGAGAGAATTTTGTAAAACTCAGCAGAAAAACCACCGCTTGTTTTCTCTTTGCTCGTTGCTCAATACTGTATGATGCCATAAACGCGCGCCCTTAAAAGGAACGCGCGCGATGTTAATAGGAGAGCTATTTTATTCAATCTTTGGTTTGTCACCTTTTTCCACACAGCCTTTACCAATCGTGACTTTCTTTGCTTTCAGGGTTGGTAAATCGTACATAGTATCTAGCAAGAGATTTTCAACAATAGAACGTAAGCCCCTTGCTCCCGTTTTACGTGAAATTGCCTTTTGAGCAATTGCAATCAGTGCATCTTTGGTGAATACTAACTCTGTGCCTTCCATTTTAAACAGCGCTTGATACTGCTTGATAATCGCATTTTTCGGCTCGGTTAAAATCTTAATTAAAGCTTTTTCATCTAGCTCTGAAAGCGGTGTGATAACAGGTAAACGTCCAATTAACTCCGGAATTAAACCAAATTTGACTAAATCTTCTGGCTCAACTTGTTTGAACAGTTCTGTCAGCTCAACCTTATCACGTTTTTGTTTTAATTCCGCCCCAAAACCAATACTACCTTGTTTATGAGTACGTTTTTCTACTACTTTATCTAAACCATCAAAAGCGCCGCCACAGATAAACAGAATTTTTGACGTATCTACTTGAATGGTTTCTTGTTTAGGATGCTTTCTCGCCCCTTTCGGATTAATATTAGCAATCGTCCCTTCCACCAATTTCAATAGCGCTTGTTGCACCCCTTCACCCGAAACATCGCGTGTCAGCGATGGATTTTCGGATTTACGCGTCAATTTATCAATTTCATCAATAAAGATAATACCACGCTCCGCTTGCTCTACATCAAAGTCGCATTTCATCAGTAATTTTTGGATCACATTTTCTGCATCTTCGCCTACATACCCCGCCTCAGTTAAGGTAGTAGCATCAGAAACAGCAAATGGCACTTTTAGTTGGCGTGCAAGGGTTTCAGCAAGCAAAGTTTTACCACTACCTGTCGGGCCGATAAGCAAAATATTGCTTTTGCCTAATTCCACACCATCGCTTTCCTTATTCTCAGATAAGGCACTGCGTAGGCGTTTATAGTGATTATACACCGCCACTGATAACACTTTTTTAGCGTGCTCTTGCCCAATAACATAATCATCTAAATGTGCATGAATGGCATGTGGCGTTGGCACATTTTCAAAGAAATTACTTGGCGTTATACGATCTTCCTCATCAATTAAAGGCTCTTCCTCACCATTTAATAATGCATAAGATTCATTGATGCATTCATTACAAATATAACCTTCTGTGCCTTCAATTAGTGCATCAACTTCTTTGCGGTTTTTGCCACAAAAACTGCAATGCGGCTCTTGTTCAAAATTACTCATTATTTTTGCTCTCTATGGCTAATTACATCATCAATCAAACCGTATTCTTTCGCTTCTTGGGCCGACATAAAATTATCGCGCTCAGTATCTTTCGCCACTTGCTCATACGGCTTACCAGAATGCTCTGCCATACGTTGCGTTAATGTACGTTTGATTTTTAAAATTTCTTCCGCATGAATTTCAATATCGGTTGCCTGCCCACGATAGCCACCAAGCGGTTGGTGAATCATCACGCGTGCATGTGGCAGAGCAAAACGTTTACCCTTTGCACCACCAGATAATAAAAATGCACCCATTGAACAAGCCTGTCCAATGCAAAGCGTGCTCACGTCTGGCTTAATGAAATTCATGGTGTCATAAATTGCCATACCAGCTGTAACTACACCACCAGGAGAGTTGATATACATATAGATATCTTTTTCAGGATCTTCAGCTTCAAGGAAAAGAAGTTGTGCTACGATTAATTTCGCCATCTCATCCTCTACTCCACCATTTAAAAAAATGATTCGCTCTTTAAGCAGGCGAGAATAGATGTCGTAAGCGCGTTCACCTTTCGCACTCTGCTCAACGACCATAGGAATAACTGACATATTGGTTCCTTACATATAATGAAAAACGTGCAATTCTAACAAACTTTAGAGGTTGCATAAAGTAGCAGGAAAAGTACAATGCGCCTTTTACTTTTAGGGGGATGCCTATGACATTCAACGAAATTGAGCAACAATTTAGCCTTTGCAAATCTTGGGAAGAAAGATACCGCTTGCTTATTCAACTTAGTCGCAGTTTACCCAAATACACGGAAAGCGAGCTTGCCAACTTACCTGAAATTTACGGCTGTGAAAGCAGGCTATGGTTCAAATTCCAAGCAGAGCCACGCCTAATTCAAGCCTATAGTGATGCTCGCTTAATGCAGGGAATACTCGCCATTGTGATAACATTCGTTAATGAGCTTCCTAAGCAAGAATTAGCTAAATTGGATTTACAAGCGGTCTTTAATCAACTAAATATTGCAAAAAATTTAACCAGCACCCGCTTAAATGGCTTAAAGCAAATTAGTGAGATTATTTGCCACAATGCTTATACCCAACCTATTTGACGCAATAAAAATAAACCGATACTAGAGGTAAAAATTGACCCGATAGTCGTAATGCCAATCAAATTAGCGGTGACAGTTGCATCGCCGCCATAATGTCTTACCATCGCATACACCGCAGATGCTACAGGACTAGAAGTCGTCAAAAAGAGAATACCTAGCGAAATTGGATCTAGGTGAAAGCCCCATTTGCCAATCGCAAGCATCAACAATGGCACAATAATTAGCCGTACACTAGCCGATAGAAATACGACTCGGCTTCCTTCGTTTTCTACGGTTGCCGTTGAGCTAAATTTGGTTAATTGCTTGAAATTTAGACTCGCCCCTGTACAAATTAATGCCAACGGTAAACTAATATGCGCGAGGTAATCCGCTGTTTTGCTAAGTGCTGTTGGAATAAATGGAAATAGCTCAAATTCACTCACAATAATTCCCGACATCACCGCGAGAATCAATGGATTTTTCAAAATGGAAAGGGTTAAATTCATTAGGTTCATCTTCTTATCTGATAATGATTTTAGTAATGTCACAACCCCTAGTACATTAAACATAATCACTAACACAGCCACAAATACTGAAATTTTCCCCATAGCACTTGAGCCATAAGCATTCACGGCTAAAGCCAAACCCAAAATCGCCGCATTAGAGCGGAAAGTCCCTTGTGTAAAAATCGCGCGTAAACCACGTGTTTGGATATATTTACCAGCCCACCATTCAGCGATTAAATAGACCAATAGTGTACCTATCGCCCCACTCAAAATCAGATTTATCTGCCCTGAATAATCCGATGGACTACGAGCCACATTGAGAAATAATGTTGCAGGTAAAGCAAAATTAAATACGACTTTAGAGGCCATATTGCAGAAATTATCATCAATCCAACGGCGACGACGCAAAAAAATACCGAGTAAAATCATAAAGATAGTCGGTAATGTTACATTTAAACTAAATTGCAGCGATTCGAGTAACATCAACACTCCCTAGTCGAGCTCTTACCAAAAGAAAGCAGTGTACTCCGAGTCCCGCTATTTGACAATTTTTGCAAGTTTTGTAGCCCGTTCTGCATCTAATAGCGCTAAGCGCGCTAGTGCCTGAGCCATTTTCTCTAACTGGTTAGCCTGCTTGGCACACAATACCATATTTTCTAATGTATCGCCTTGGCGTAGATAAGCTTTTTCTCCTGTAAGTGCTTGCTCAAATTGCGTATAAGCTTGAACAAATTTACCTTGTTGGCATAAAAATGTCCCATAGTTATTGAGCACCTCAGGCAATGGTGAATTTTGCTTAATCTGATGACTTAAACGAATCGCTGCCTGATAACTTTGCTCAGCATGCTGAACATCGCTAAGTTGCTGATAGTAATAAGCTGCAACAAGGTGCGCCAAATAATGTTGGCTGTTATGGCTCAAGGCTTTCTCTATATTCTCTTTCGCTTTTGAGAAATCCTGCTGTTCAAGATAAGCAAGAGCAAGGCTTGCTCGCGCTATTAGTGCTTCATCTCTATCAAAATCAGCTGACGTTTGTGAGTTCACGCAACCACTGAGTGAAAAAATCAGCAAGCAAGCGCTTAAATATTGAGGCAATTTTGCAAAAAACATAGGCACTCCTTTTTATTGAGAGCCTAGCAGTTTGTGAAAAGAAAGGCAGAATTTACACCGAGTTTTGGGAGCAAGATCACAAAAATAGTTTGCTTTTCTTAGCGATTTAACCAATTTCTCAGCATTTGCTCACCATATTCGGTGATAAAAGATTCAGGATGAAATTGTACGGTATAGATAGGCAAACATTGGTGCTGGGTTGCCATCACCACATTTTGATCACATAAACTGGTAACCACAAGCGGTGTGTTTTCTAAAGAATTTTGCAAAATTCCCCAAGAATGGTACAGCCCAATCTTAAATTGCACAGGTAAATCTTTAAATAGTAAATTGGGGCGTAACTGAATCAGTGCCCTCTGTTGCCCATGGCGAACCATGTTTAAATTATAGAGTTTGCCACCAAAAAATTCACATATGGTTTGATGCCCTAAACACACACCCAAAATAGATTTACATTGATAATAGCGTGACAACATCGCAAATAATTTCGGATAAGCACTTGGCACGTCTGGGCCGGGCGAGATCATAATATGGCTGAATTTCTCCACCCTATCAAGATCCAGTTCTTCTATATTAACGACTTCCATCTCTACACCTATTTTGCGAACCAGCTCAACTAAATTGAAGGTGAAGGAATCGTGATTATCGATAATGAGCAACATTGCTTTACTCCGCTAATTCCATGTTGGCTAAATGTTCTGGCGGTTTTTCTACAATCAGTTCTAAGCGACTTGTATCCCAATCATTTTCAAGTAGCTCGATCTGCGGCACACTTTGGCTCGCTTTTGCTGAAAGTTGCTGAAAACGTTCTACTTTTCCGAGTAACCCTTGCTTACCCACCAATGAAGTCACTGTCAGATTATATTGATTGCTTGCAGTATTCAGTGTATTCCCCAATTTGGCTAAACGCTCGGCAATGGTGCAAACTTGATTGTAAATTTCCCCTGCTTTTTCGCTAATTTCGCGAGCCTCTGCATTACCTCGCTCAATCCGCCATAAATTCGCCACTGTACGTAAAATCGGCATTAGCGTTGTATGAGAAACTAAGATCACATTTTTCTCATAGCCATAGTTAAACAGCTGGCTATCGTGTTTCATCGCTTCAATATAGGCAGGCTCAATCGGCACAAATAGTAAAACAAAATCAGGGCTTTTAATACCTATCAGGTTGCTATAGTTTTTCTTTGATAAGCCATCAATATGAGCCCGTAATGAACGGCAATGCTCATCAAGTGCCTGAGAAATTGCAAAATTTTCTTCCGAACGCACCGCTTGATCATAAGCGACTAAAGAAACTTTACTATCAATGATCAAATGCTTATTATCGGGCAATTTCACTACAAAATCAGGCGCAAAACGGTTACCTTCGGCATCTCGATAACTTTCTTGTGCCAGATAATGTTCTCCAGCCAACAAGCCTGCAGATTGTAATGCACTTTCAAGCTGCACTTCCCCCCAATTCCCTGCCACCTTGTTATTACCTTTTAAAGCTGTCGTCAAATTCTGGGCTTCTGCCGACATTGACAAACCGATTTCAAGCACACGTTTAATCTCAGCTTCCAAATTCGCATTACCTTTTATTGCCTCAGAATGCACCTCATTTACCCGCTTCTGAAAACTGTCAATCTGTTCTTTAAATGGCTTCAATAAGAGATCTAAAGCAGTTTGATTACTTTGCGAAAAAGATTGGCTTTTCTCTTCCAAAATCTGCTGGGCAAGATGCTGAAATTCCACATTGAGTTGCTGACGCACCTCAAGAAAATGGCGTTGTTGGCTCTCAAAATTTGCCTGTTTTTCACTTAAAGAGGTGCGTAACTCAACAAGTTCTTGCTGAACATGACTAAGGCGATTGTATAACTCCGCATTCTCTCTATCTTTATGTTGTAAGCTCTGTGTTGCCGCCTGTAGCTGCTCATCTAAGCTTTCCGATTTTGCAACGGCTGCGCCCACTCGCTCTTTGAGTTCATTAATATAGCGTTCAAGCTGATTTTCTTGCTCTTGTGCCAATTCGATTTTCTGCTGTAATTTAGCGATACTCTGTTCTCGTTCACCTAAACGCTCAAGCTGAGTTTGAGCAAGGGTCTGTTGCTGTATGGCAAACTGCTCCAACTGATTTTTCTCAAAACTAAGTTGTTCATGGCGTAGCGAAAGTTGCTCAAACTGTGTTTGAAGCTGTGTGAGATCTTGCTGAAGCTCAAAAGCATCACGTTGTGAATGAGAATGGAAGAAAAACAGAAAAAGGGCGATAAAAGCCAAAACAGCTATCGCCACATAAAGCCAAATGTCATCAATCATTACGAATTAAATACTGTAAAAAAACATAGTATATTCTAGCGGTTATTTGCTCGCCTTGAAAGGCATTTTTATAATGGAAGTTGCCAATTGATCTCGCGAATTCCCTGCGAGCTCAAATATGCGTTCGCTTTAGAAAAATGGCGACACCCCAAAAAACCACGGTGTGCAGAAAGCGGTGATGGATGTGGGGCTGTTAATACATGATGACGATGACGATCAATAAATTGCCCCTTTTTCTGAGCGTGGCTTCCCCAAAGTAGGAAGACTAACTTTTCCCGATGCGAATTAAGTTGCTCAATCACTTTATCAGTAAAACGCTCCCAACCAATGTTTGCGTGAGAATGCGCTTTCCCCTGCTCTACGGTTAAAACAGTATTGAGCAGCAATACTCCTTGCTTTGCCCATTCGACTAAATAACCGTGAGACGGTATTTGAAAACCAACATCTTGTGCTAATTCTTTATAGATATTCACTAATGACGGGGGGGGCGCTATGCTGGGCTTAACAGAAAATGCTAAACCATGTGCTTGATTCAATCCATGATAAGGATCTTGCCCTAAAATAACCACTTTGACATCTGAAAATTCAGTCAGCGCAAAGGCGCTAAAGACTTCACTCTGCGGCGGAAAAATCATTTTTCCCGAGAGTCGTTCATGATGTACAAATTGCAAGATCTGTTGAAAGTAGGGTTGCTGTTTTTCTTCACCAATGGCGTCTTTCCAAGTTTTCATCTTATTCCTCAACTTTTGTTGAAAAGTTCAAAAAATACTAGCGTTATTTTTTAAACAGTGTAAAATGCTCAACAATTTTTGAAACTTTCAACTTTTTTTAAAATTAGGAGCTCTACTATGATTAAAGGTGTTCAAATTACTGCCTCTGATAACAAAAATCTGCTTAACTCTTTCTGGTTATTAGATGAAGAGAAAAACGAAGCACGCTGTCTAGCGGCTAAAGCTGATTACGCAGAAGATCAGGTTGTGGCAATCAGCGAATTAGGTCAAATTAGCTATCGTGAAGTCCCTGTTAATGTTGCCCCAACAATTAAAGTGGAAGGTGGTCAGCACTTAAATGTGAATGTATTACGTCGTGAAACGTTAGAAGACGCAGTGAAAAATCCAGAAAAATATCCACAATTAACCATTCGTGTTTCTGGCTATGCCGTGCGTTTTAACTCGCTAACACCTGAGCAACAACGTGATGTCATTACACGTACTTTCACAGAAAGTCTGTAATTTAAACTTATTCTAATTAAGCCACCTTCGGGTGGCTTTTTTTTTGCAGCAATATCTCCTTCTTATTTGCAGGGAAAGACGGAGATATAAAAAAACCGAGCCAAAGCTCGGTTTTCAAAATCTGAAATTAGCGACGTAAACCTAAACGTGCGATAGTTTCTGAGTATTTAGCAAGATCAGTACGTTTTAAGTAGTCTAATAGTTTACGACGACGTGAAACCATTTTTAATAGACCACGACGACCATGGTGATCTTTTTTATGTACTGCAAAGTGTGCTTGTAAGTGGTTGATCTGTGCAGTTAAAAGTGCGATTTGCACTTCTGAAGAACCAGTATCTTTTGCATCACGACCAAATTCAGCAACGATTTTTGCTTTTGCTTCTACGCTTAGAGACATTTTTTACTCCTAAAAAGTATGTTTAAATTCATCAACAGCCGATCTCTAATTCAGCTGTGACACGGAAGCTGTGGATTATACGGCAAGCGGATAAAAAATCAATGATTTTTACTTTGCGGTGTTAAATACTCTTCCCGATTAGGATCTACGGCTTTAGCTTTTCGAATCATCGGCTCAACCGTTGAACCTTGCACTAAAATTGAGAACATGACGACTGAATACGTCATTACCAGCACTAACTCTTTCACGTCAATCCCATTCACAAAAGCGGTTTTTGATGGAATCGAAAGCGCCATCGCCAGTGCTAACCCTCCTCGTAGCCCGCCCCATGTCATAATTTTTAAAGTATAAGGATTATAGGTACGCACTCGTTTAAGTAATTGGAAAGGTATCCAAAGACTTGCATAACGCGCTGCCAAGCAAACAGGCACCGCAACAAGCATCAAAATAATACCGTAGATATTAAAATCAATCAGCAACAATGCAAAACCAATGAGAAAGAATAACAACGCATTTAAGAAGTGATCGATCATCTCCCAAAAGTGATCAAGGTAACGCTGGCTCTGTTCAGAAAAGCCTGAACGGCGTGTCCAGTTACCAATCATAATGCCAGAAACAACCATCGCGAGCGCACCAGAAACATGCAATACATTGGTTGCAAACATAAAACCTGCTGTAGGAATGGTTAAAGTCAATAAAATTTCTAAACTTCCATCATCGGTGTTAGCAATTAAAATATGTGCAATAAAACCGAGCACAAAACCAAACAGAATTCCGCCAATCGCTTCATGTAAGAATAACCCCATAATGCCTGAGAAGCTGGCTTCTTGCCCCCCAAAAGCAACAGCTAACAGGGTAACAAAGACCACTAAACCTACCCCATCATTAAACAACGATTCGCCTTCTACCTGAATAGCAATCCGTTTTGGTGCGCGCAAATTTTTTATAATGGCAATCACGGCTATCGGGTCGTTTGGTGAAATCAGTGAACCGAATAAAACACAATAGATAAAATCAATCGGGAGCCCAATTAAATGGCAAAAACCATAAATCATTGAGCCAATAAAGAAAGTAGAAGCAATGGTAGAAAAGAGTGCAAAAGTAGCAATTTCCCATTTTTGGTCTTTCAGTAAAGGCAGTTTTATCCCGAGCGAACCAGCAAATAGTAAGAATCCTAAAATCCCGTTGAGTAAGAAACTTTTAAAATCGATCTGCTCCATCACTTCTTTCGCGACAGTATCAATATTAAACCAACCAAACGCACCAAATAGCAAAACAATCAAAGAACTCACCATCGCGGCGGCAGTAATTGCAATGGTCGATTGCACCTTATCACTGATTTTGCTGGTAACAAAACCGAGTAAAATTGAGAACGCCGATAAAAAACAGATATAGGCGTAAATTCCCATAAAAAATCCTTATAAATGAATAACCAAACGGTGAGAATTAAAACAAAAATCCCTTATAAAAGCAAAAATTTCCCACGACAAGCGCTCGTTTTTTCCAAAAATTTTGCAAATGTACTAATGAAAATTCGAATTTGAGAATTGGTTGCTTTAACGTATAATCTGCGAAATTTTTTATTTTAATTAGGAAAGAATAATGATCGAGAAAATGCACGATAAGACGAACAGCCCTCTGTTCAAAATTATTTTTGCTTTGGTTTCGCTCTCTTTTGTACTGGGGGGAATTGGTGGGGGATTAATGCTCCAAGATCACTCTGCAGTCAAAGTTAATGGCGAAGAGATCTCTCAACAACAGTTTATCCAAGCGAAAAACCGTGAACAGAATTTACGCAATGCTCAAGAAGGTGAAAAATTCTGGGATAAATTAGACGATCCTGCATATGTGCAAGCATTTAACAATGATGTATTCAATCAATTAATTAATGATGAATTGTTACGTCAATATGCCAGCGATCTCAAGCTAAATATCAGCGCAGAACAAGTTAAATCGCAAATCGTCCATACACCAGCATTTCAGCAAAATGGTAAATTTGACAATGCGCTTTATCTACAAACCCTACGCAACAACGGCATCAGCGCTGAACATTATGCAGCCATTGTCGCACAAGGTATGTTAATGTCGCAGTTACAAGAAGGTATTATTACCAGTAATTTTAGTGTACCAGCCCAACAAGAATTGTTAGCCAAATTACTATTACAAAAACGCCACATTCGCATTGCAACTTACCCAATTGCAAATGAAATCGCAGAGCAAAGTGCGACGGATGAAGAAATTCAAGCATTCTATCAAAAGCATCAAAACAGCTTTAAAACACCTGAAAAATTCACCGTGGAGTATATTGAATTCAGCCCGCAGGATGTTGCTTCAAAAGTAGAAGTTTCAGACGCTCAAATTGAAACCTACTACCAAACCAACAAAGCCAACTATGTTTCTAGCGCAGAATCACAGCTCGCGCATATCCAAGTTGCCAATGAGCAAGATGCAAATGCCGTGTTGCAAGCGCTCAAAAATGGTGAAGATTTTGCCAAATTAGCCCAAGAAAAATCGCTTGATAAAGGCTCAGCCGCTCAAGGTGGTGATTTAGGTTGGGCGAAGGCTGGCACCTACCCAGCGGCATTCGAAGCTGCCGCAAGCGGATTAAAAGTCGGAGAAACTAGCCAAGCAGTAAAAATTGATAACGCTTACCACATTATCAAATTACTCAATCACAAAGGCGAAAAAAATATCCCACTTGAGCAAGTAAAACAACAAATTGCAGACACAATCCGACAAGAACTGATTCAAAGCGAATATGCCAATACGGCTCGTGAAATGGCAAAAACTGCCTATGACAACAGCGGCTCTTTAGCAGATATTGCAAAATTAGGCGGAGTTACAGTTCAAACCACTGAAGAATTCACTGCTGACAATGTACCAACAGCCTTAAACGATGAAAAAGTATTAAAAGTGCTATTTAATAGTGATTTACGTCGTAATGGGCAAGTTTCTGAAGGCATTGAATTAGGTAATGGTAGCGAAGCGAAAACCTTGTTTTTACGTGTTAGCCAATATCAAGCGGAAAGAACTCAAAGCTTAGACGAGGCAAAAACAGCCGTAAGCGAAGCTGTAAAACTGGAGAAAGCCAATATCGCGCTACAAACAAAAGTTGAAAACGAACTAAAAGCATTGCAAGCAGGCGAAAGCAATAGTACTACTTTCTCCCCTTCATTGGAAATCATCTTTGCACAGGCACAAATTCAACAACCAGAAATTGCCGATACTGTGTTTTCAATGCCAAAACCTACAGATAAGCCAAGCTACCGTATAGCACGTGACAGCCATGGTGATATGCTTATTATTGCATTAGATAAAATTGAAGATGGGGATAAAGCGCAATTTGATACGGTTGCCAGCCAATTTGCTGCAGCAGAACAAGTATTATTATTTAATAATGTAGTACAAGATCTGCGTGATCGTGCCAAAATTGAAATTAACCAAGAATTTATTGAGCAACAACAAAATAGCTCACATTAATAAAATTAAAGGCTCTAGCATCGTTGGAGCCTTTTAGTTCGATAGCTTGACACTTTACAAATTCGGGGTAGAATTTGTAACAATTTTTTAATCTTCGGGGCAGGGTGAAATTCCCGATCGGCGGTAAAGTCCGCGAGCAACGAAAAAGGTTGCAGGATTTGGTGAAATTCCAAAACCGACAGTATAGTCTGGATAGGAGAAGAGTAAGAATGTGTGCAATGTTGCGCGCATTTTCTATGCTTTCGCACGCCTTGAGATCACTGATTTCAAGGCGTTTTTTATATTTCCCTCTCCCTGTTTTGCTTTTGAGTAAAGCAAAAAGTCCCTCTCCCCACGGGGTGAAGGTGGAGAAAATCCGTTAAGATTTTCGGAGGAAGCGGGGAGAAACGTCCATTCTACCCCACCCATTTAAAAATTTCTAATGAACGATTTTGATTATATGCGTCGTGCGATCACGCTTGCAGAAAAAGCACGTGGTTGGACAAATCCGAATCCGCTTGTCGGCTGTGTGATTGTCAAAAATGGTGAAATTATTGCCGAAGGTTATCACGAACGCTGTGGCGGTTGGCACGCTGAACGCAATGCGATTTTAAAAGCCCAAGCAGATCTGAGCGGTGCGACGGCCTACGTTACCCTTGAACCTTGTTGTCATCACGGTAAAACGCCACCTTGCTCCGATTTGTTGATTGAGCGTGGTATCAAAAAAGTGGTGATTGGCTCACGAGATCCCAATCCGCTGGTCTCTGGCAAAGGTGCTGAACAACTTCGCCAAGCAGGGATGGAAGTCGTGGAAGATTTTTTAAAAGAAGAATGCGATGCGTTAAACCCCATTTTTTTCCACTATATTCAAACCAAACGCCCTTATGTCTTGCTCAAATATGCAATGACCGCAGACGGTAAAATCGCCACTAGCGGTGGACAATCCAAATGGATTACTGGCGAACAAGCAAGAAAAAATGTGCAACGCACTCGCCACGAATACAGTGCGATTATGGTTGGGGTGGAAACCGTATTGGCAGACGATCCTATGCTCAATAGCCGAATGGAAAACGCCAAACAACCTGTGCGGATTGTGTGCGATAGTCAACTACGCACGCCATTGGAAAGCCAGTTAGTCCAAACCGCTAAACAGTATCGTACCATTATCGCCACCCTTTGCGATGATGCAAAAAAATGCGAAAAATATACCGCTTGTGGCGTGGAAATTTTACGCACAAAAGCAAAAGACAAGCGGGTAGATTTGAGCGATCTTTTGCAAAAATTAGGCGAAATGGGCATAGATAGCCTCTTGATTGAAGGCGGTTCACAACTGAATTTCAGTGTATTAGCACAAGGCTTGATCAATCGAGTGCATTGCTACATTGCGCCAAAATTAGTGGGCGGTATGAGTGCTAAAACACCAATCGGCGGGGCGGGCATTGCAGAAATTGCCCATGCAGTGAAATTAACAAATCCGAAAATTTCACAAATTGGCGAAGATATTTTAATCGATTACGAAGTAGAACAGTAGGGACGCCACGCTGGCGTCCGCATAAATAGCGGAGAATAAAATGTTCACAGGCATTATTGAAGAAGTGGGCAAAATCGCCAAAATTCAAAAACAGGGCGAATTTGCTGTGCTAACCATTAACGGTTCAAAAGTATTAGAAGATGTGCAACTCGGCGATAGTATTGCGGTAAATGGCGTTTGTTTAACGGTAACCTCTTTTGGCAACGATTATTTTACTGCTGACGTGATGTCGGAAACTTTAAACCGCACCTCACTGAGCGAAGTGCAAGTGGGCAGCTCAGTGAATTTAGAGCGTGCAATGGCGGCAAATGGGCGTTTTGGTGGGCATATTGTATCAGGGCATATTGATGGTACAGGTACTGTCGCAAGCATTACCCCTGCGGATAATGCGGTGTGGTATCGCATTCATACTAGCCCGAAAATTATGCGTTACATTATTGAAAAAGGCTCTATCACGATTGATGGTATTAGCCTAACGGTAGTGGACTGTGATGAACAAGGATTCCGTGTTTCTATCATTCCACATACGATTGCTCACACAAATTTAGGCAGTAAAAAAGTCGGCTCAATCGTCAATTTAGAAAATGATGTGATTGGCAAATATGTGGAAAAATTGCTTACACCAACAAGCGATAGTCCAAAAAGCAACATCAGCGAAGAATTTTTAAGAAAGGCAGGATTTTAATTTCTAAATATTATCTCCCCTCTCCCTCCGAAAATCCTACGGATTTTCTCCACCCTCCCCCCAGTGGGGGGAAGGACAGATTTTCGCTTCGTTTAGAAGTGAAAATCAGGGAGAGGGGAAAACAACAAAGAGAAACAACTTATGTTCCAATTTTCAACCGTAGAACAAGCTATTGAAGCAATCCGTCAAGGCAAAATTATTTTAGTGACCGATGATGAAGATCGTGAAAACGAAGGCGATTTTATCTGTGCAGGTGAATTTGCTACCCCAGAAAATATCAATTTTATGGCAACACACGGTAAAGGCTTAATCTGTATGCCGATTGCTCAAAGCATTGCCGATAAACTACATTTACACCCAATGGTGCCAAAAAACACCGACAATCACGAAACCGCTTTTACGGTGGCAATTGACCATATTGAAACAGGCACGGGTATTTCGGCGTTTGAACGTTCACTCACCGCATTAAAACTGTTAGATGAGAATGCCAAAGCCGATGATTTCCGCCGTCCGGGACATATGTTCCCATTGGTGGCAAAAGAAGGCGGTGTATTAGTGCGTAATGGTCATACCGAAGCCACCGTAGATTTAGCTCGTCTTGCAGGCTTAAAACCTGCTGGGCTTTGTTGCGAAATTATGGCAGAAGACGGCACAATGATGACGATGCCCGATCTGCAAAAATTTGCCACCAAACATGATATACCGTTTATCACCATTGCCCAATTACAAGAATATCGCCGTAAACACGATAATCTGGTTAAACAAGTTTCTGTGGTGAAAATGCCAACTAAATATGGTGAATTTGTTGCGCATAGCTTTGAGGAAATTATTAGTGGTAAAGACCACGTTGCACTGGTAAAAGGCGATATTGGCGATGGCGAAAATGTGTTATGCCGTATCCATTCTGAATGCTTAACTGGCGATGCTTTTGGTTCACAACGTTGCGATTGTGGACAACAATTTGCCGCAGCAATGAGTCAAATTGAACAAGAAGGACGAGGTGTACTCCTCTATCTTCGTCAAGAAGGACGTGGGATTGGCTTACTCAACAAATTGCGTGCCTACGAACTGCAAGATCAGGGAATGGACACGGTGGAAGCCAACCGTGCGCTAGGCTTTAAAGATGACGAACGTGAATACCACATCGGTGCACAAATGTTTCGCAAATTAGGCGTAAAAAGTATCCGCTTGCTCACCAACAATCCTGCGAAAATTGAAGGATTACAAGAGGTGGGTTTAAATATCGTGGCAAGAGAACCGATTATGGTTGAGCCAAATAAACACGATTTGGAATACCTAAAAGTCAAGCAAATCAAAATGAGACATATGTTTAACTTTGATAAATAATTAAACCGTAGGGGCGGACCGATGTGTCCGCCCTGATATACCAACGATTTTTGGGCGGACACACCGGTCCGCCCCTACAATTTCTCAATCTCAGAAGGAAAAACAAATGGCAACAATTCAAGGCAACTACGTTGCAACAGGCTTAAAATTCGGTATCGTGGCAACTAACTGGCACAAAATTTTTATTGACCAACTGTTACACGGTGCAAAAGACAAACTTATCCGTCACGGTGTGAACGAAAATGATATTGACACGGTATGGGTACCCGGTGCATTAGAAATTGCAATTGCAGCGAAAAAAATGGCGGAAAGCGGTAAATATGATGCCATTATCTGCTTAGGGGCAGTGGTGCGTGGCGCAACGTCTCACTACGACGTGGTGGTAAACGAATCTGCAAAAGGCATTGCGATGACCAGTCTTCAAACTGGTGTGCCAATTGCAAATGGCGTTTTAACCGTTGAAAACCTAGAACAAGCGATTGAACGCTCAGGTACCAAAGCAGGCAATAAAGGCGAAGAGTGTGCAATGGTTGCCATTGAGATGGTGAATTTGCTTAAACAACTTTAATCCCACAAACCGAATTTGGTGCTCAAATTCGGTTTTTTCTTGGCTAAAATAACGACTGCTGCCCCGATAATGTTTCAGGCTCTGGCTTAATTTGAAAACCTAACTCAGTAAGAAACGCTTTCAACATCGCAATATTGTAAAACGCATGGCTTTTCGTGGTATTTTCAAAATAGAGATAGAGCACATCAAATTCATTTCTGTGTGCGGCTAATAATGTCGCTAACGCCTGCAATTCTTTCTCGGAATAACGATAATCGTGTCGCTCGGCTGCACTCTGCCCTTTCCACCAATTGGGATTACGTCCATGCAATCTTAAATAGATACGACGTTGATTGGCGTAAAAATGAAAAGCAGGTAAACCGATATTTTGCGGATAATCCACATTGCACCAAATCAAGTTTTCACTTTTCGCAAAGGTGTCAAACACGGGGGGAATATGCCAACTTGAATGACGAAACTCAATCGCAAGCGGTTGATTTTCAAACCAATTTTGCAAATCGGCAAGATAACGGCGGTTGGCAAGTGTGCGTTCAAATTGACTCGGAAATTGCAAAAACAGATTAGCAAGGCAATTTGCTTCAATTAAAGGCTGTAACGCATTTAAAAACGCTTTCGCATTTTCACGGGTAGCAACCCGATTATGGCTAAAATCTTGATGTAATTTCACTGAGAATTGTAGTGGCTCGGCAAGTTTTGCCAGCATACCTGCAAAAGCTTTTGCACCAAGTGGTGCGTGGAAAGTGCTATTGATTTCTAACGTGTCGTAATGCTGGCTATAAACAGTTAAAAAATCCTCTTTTTTTGTCCCAAACGGATAAAGTGTCCCGATCAAATCCGTATCGGCATAACCGCCTGTACCAAGATAAATACGTGGAAAAGTCATCATTCTCTCTCAAATTTTTTGCAAATTTTAATTGTTTTGTACCCGCTTGCAAACTTAAAGAAAAAGCGTACTATTCCACTTTTTAGCTCGGAAATAAATCTATGTGGATTTGGTTCACACTACTTGCAGCAACCGCTCAGGCGGGGCGAAATGCATTTCAAAAACAATTAAGTATCAATGTGCCTGTTTTAGGAGTAACACTCGCGCGCTTTTTCTATGCTGTGCCACTTGCTAGCCTCTATCTCTATTTTCTCTACCAGCGTGATCTATCGCTCGAAATACCTCATTTTTCCCTGTTGTTTTATATTTATATTATCGGGGCTGCTGTCGCACAAATTCTGGCGACATCGTTAATGGTTAAACTATTTAGTTTAAAAAACTATGCCATCGGTGTCGGGCTTGCAAAAAGCGAAGCCGTGATTGCGGCGATTCTTGGTGTACTATTCTTTGGTGTGGAAATCTCTATACTCGGTTGGCTTGGCGTGGCCATAGGGGGTATTGCGATTTTCTTAATGACAGGCAGTGGTAATCTCCGCCAACTTTCTTGGGAAACACTCTATTTAGGCGTGGCAAGTGGTTTATGTTTTGCACTTACGTCTTTATGGGTACGAGAGGCCAGCCTACAACTTCAAAGCCATTATCTCCTTGCAGCCGCTTGGGTACTCTTTGCGGTAATTACACTAGAAGCTGTCGGCCTAACACTGTATCTAGCAATCCGCCAACCACAAACGTTGCGCCAATTTTTCCGCTATCCTAAACTTGGCATGCTCACAAGCCTATTCTCTTTCCTTGGCTCATTCGGCTGGTTTAATGCCATGAGTTTAAACCACGTTGCTTTTGTAAAAACGCTCGAGCAAGTTGAAATATTTTTCATTCTTGCTATCTCGTATTTTATCTTTAAAGAGCGATTAAAAATTCAAGATTTTGCTGGGCTGATTTTGGTGGTTCTTGCCGCGATTCTGGTGGTACTACACTAGCTCATTATCAATTAAATCACATAGCACTAGCTAAAATACCTGCTTGTTTTTTCAACAAATCTTAGCACTTAAATCATCATCTCAATTCATCAAGAGGGCTGATTATTTTCAGCTCTTTATTTTTTACACTAATGAAACATTTTTCACAAAATCATAAAAATTTATATTGACATTATCACTTCATAATATAAAAATAATTAAACATTAATATTTTAAAATATAAAAGGAGACAACTATGATAAACAAAAATGTAGGTAGCGTAGATAGCGCTGTCCGAATCACACTCGGAGCAATATTAATTTTACTCAGCTTTACAGACACGGTTGGCTGGTGGGGTTGGCTGGGCGTTATTCCACTCGCAACAGGCATTTTTTCTCGTTGTGCCTTATACAGCCTGCTTGGCATTAATACCTGTTCAACCAAAAAATAAGGATGCACCATGAATAGCTATGTTGCCCACCGCTCTGTTAATAAAAATCGTCGGTTATTGCTACAAAGCGGTTTATGTACCATCAGCGCAGGTGGCTTAACTTCTGTCAGTAGTTTATTGCTGCCCCCTAATGCCTTAGCAGCATTGCCCAAGATCTCGATTCCCGCCAAAATTGTGATTGCGGGTGCAGGGGCAGCAGGTTTAAGCATCGCTTCCCACCTTGCCGCTCGGCTAGATGAAAAAGCAGAAATTATCATTATTGACTCTCGCATTCAGCATTATTATCAACCAGGTTTCACTTTAGTTGCTGCTGGGTTAAAGCCTGCAGAATACACTATCAGCCAAACAGCTAATTATCTGCCTCCAAATGTGAAATGGGTTCAAGCGCATGTCGCCGAATTTGATCCAGATAGCAATACTGTTACCACCAATAAAGGCGAAAAAATATCGTATGACTACCTGTTTGTAGCTACGGGCTTAAAACTCGATTATGCCGCAATTGCTGGTATGGATGAGAACCTTATTGGGAAAAATGGCTTGGGTAGTATTTACCATAGCCCAGAAGGTGCATTTAAAACCTGGCAAATGCTTGATCAATTTGCTCAGACTGGTGGGATTGCTATATTTCAGCGCCCCAATACAGAAATGAAGTGTGCAGGAGCGCCCCTCAAATACACCCTTATCACACGCGATGTACTACGGCGCCGTGGCACACTCAATAAATCAAAAATAATTTACAACTCGAATAACAAAGCGTTGTTTAGTGTGCCAATCGTTTCAGAAAAAGTACGAATGCTCTTTAAACAGCGGGGAATAGACACCCACTATGATCGCCAATTAGTTGCCATTGATCCACATAACCGCGTAGCTACTTTTGCTGATAAAGCACAAGGCAGAGTGGATTATCATTATGACTTTATCAATGTTATTCCCCCAATGACCGCACCGGATGCAGTAAAAAATTCAGCACTTTCTTGGCGGCAAGGGATTTGGCAAGATGAAGGCTGGGTTGAAGTTGATAAATCAACGCTCAGACATGTTCGCTATCGCAATGTCTTTGCCATAGGTGATATTGCCGGCGTTCCAAAAGGGAAAACTGCCGCCAGCGTGAAATGGCAAGTGCCTGTTGCAGTGGAGCATTTGCTGGCAGATTTACAAGGTAAGCAGAGTGATGCTCGCTATTGGGGCTATACTTCTTGCCCACTCATTACGCAAATTGGTAAAGCCATGTTAGTCGAGTTTGATTATGAAAATAACCTCTATCATTCTTTCCCTGGTGTTATCGCGCCATTGGAAGAGCAATGGGCAAGCTGGCTGATAGAAACTATCGGTTTAAAATCAACCTATTTAACGATGTTACGCGGGCTGGCTTAACTTAATTAAGAGGAAATTATATGAATCAATTAGAATTTTCAATGCTTTGGGCGATCATGCAAGAATTATTTGGTGCTTTTTTCTACCCTGTTTTGTTATTACTGGCTTTGCTAGCGGTCACGTTTAGTACATTAATTGCCAAAGAGCGCCAACTTATGATTAAACGTTATACGTGGGCAAAAAGAGCAGGTATTGTAGGCGGGATTCTCACCTTAATTATGCTCTTCCTAGGCTCACAATCCGATCTAAATGATCTAAGTTCGCCAATTGATCTTTTTATTCTTATGTTCAGCTATTTTGCTGGTTTTATCGCAAGTACACTACTCGTTTATACATTATTAGGCTGGTCTTCTAGCTGTAAAAGTTGTCAAAAATAATAGCAGGTGGGCATTCGCCCACCTATGGAGATTAAATGTCGATTAACCTTATCCCACCAAATATTGCACAACAAAAGCTCGCCAGTGGGGCAATCTTGATTGATATTCGCGAACATGCTGAATTTCAACGAGAGCATATTAATGGCGCGATTTGTCTGCCTTCTGATCAACTACAGCAAGATTTGCCAGAAAGAATATCAAACCACTGTCTGATTTTTTATTGCAAATCAGGCGGGCGTACTCAAAGCCTCTGCCATCAGTTAGCACGACTAAATGTAGATAACAAATGCAATATTTATATCTTAGAAGGAGGGCTAATTGGCTGGAAAAATGCGGGCTTGTCAGTTATTCGCAATCGCAACGTCTTACCAATAACACGGCAAGTACAAATTGCAGCAGGATCACTCATATTACTCAGTATGTTGTTAGGTGCTGCTATTAGCCCATTTTTTTATCTACTTGCCAGCTTTGTTGGCGCGGGATTAGTTTTTGCTGGGCTTTCAGGTTTTTGTGGAATGGCCATACTGCTAGACAAAATGCCATGGAATCAATAAATTCGCCTGAATTTATGCTTGGGAACTGCTCTTGAAAGAAAATGCCCTCCCCACACAAACTCATATTTTCTTTCGCTTAGGGCAGTTCCCAAGCATAAATTTAGGCATTAGAAATGCTATAAATAAAGGGAAAAAATATGCACACAGGAATAGAAAATATCCTAAAAAATACCCCTCTGCCCGTTGCTGGTCTTGCATTTGGTTTAACCGCTTTAGGCGGACTATTTGCTGAATTAGGTCAAGGCTTTTGGGCTATGCCATTATTTGGCATGCTTGGCTTTGCGGTGTTGCTAATTGCTTTACTTAAAATTTACTATTTTCCACAAGTGGCGAAAGCAAATTTAAATCACCCAATTCAAGCAGCTGTTGTGCCAGTGATCCCTTTTACAATAATGCTTGATGCGAGTTATCTATCGTCGTCTTATCCAACATTAGCGCTTGGTTTGTGGCTCATCTCCTGCGTTGCAACACTAGTTTATGTGAGTTGGTTTGTCTGGAGATATCTTTTACATTTTCAACTAAAAAATGTATTTGCCGCATTTTTTATTCCTTTTGTTGGTTTTTGTGTGCCAGTGATGACTTCACACCATCTTGCTGAACACTATCCGATGCTTGAAACTTGGCGCTATGCATTATTTAATTTTTCTGCCGCTGCATTTATCGTAATGTTTGGGCTTATATCGCTACGCTACTGGAAATTGCCTGTTGATGAACTTCCAGCCAAGCCGGTATTTGCTATCTACACCGCGCCATTGGCGATGTTGATTGTGGGTTATATCCGCTTGCCATTAGCACACTCCACAATATATTTGAACCTAGCCTTATTACTTTCTCAAGCACTCTTTTTCATCGTATTAAATCAAGTACCACACTTCTTAAAAAATGGCTTTTTTCCAAGTTATGCTGCATTAACGTTTCCATTCATTATTAGCGCCAATAGTCTTTGGGAAAGTTTGTCTCTCTTTGGCAATTCAGCCTTTTTAACCGCATTAGCTTGGCTAGAAAGTTTATTCGCGATCATAATGACGCTATTTGTTTTTTATAAATATCTTAAATTTTTACAAAAAACCGCCAAAGGAGTATGATAAAATAGCTCTTTATATGGTGGGAAACAAAAAATGGAAGATATGTTCTCAAAATGTGGTGAGGCCACCACATTCTTAAAATTATTAGCGAACCCAAATCGACTTATGGTGCTCTGCTCATTGCTAGAACGCCGTTATAACGTGACTGAGCTAAGCCAAAAACTTAATATTCCGCAAGCCGCTTTGTCGAATCAGCTGACAATTTTACGCGAAGCTGGGCTGGTAGATTGTGAAATTAAGCATCGAGAACGGCTCTATTTCATTACTGATCCTCGAGCTGAAAAAATGCTCCACGTACTTCATGAGTTTTTTTGCGAATAATCCATCACTCACCACAAGCGGTATGTTTTTGCAATTTTTCTGCAAAAATGCACCGCTTGTTGCCTTTTGCCCAAGCCTGTTTAAGCGTATAATTCCAAGCCAATGTTATTAAAGGGAAATTGCTATGAGCCGAGCCCAGCTGTTTTATATTCATCCAGAAAATCCACAACCTCGTTTGATTAATCAAGCAGTGGAAATTATTAGAAAAGGTGGTGTAATTGTTTATCCGACAGATTCTGGCTATGCGTTAGGTTGTGGTATTGGTGATAAGCATGCAATGGATCGAATTGTTGCTATTCGTAAGTTGCCTGAGAATCATAATTTTACCTTGGTATGTAGCGATCTCTCTGAAATTGCTACCTACGCGATGGTAAATAACCAAGTCTATCGTTTGATTAAAAATAACGTACCAAATCCGTATACATTTATTCTTCCGGCGACTAAAGAGCTACCTCGTCGCCTCATGACGAAACGTAAAACTATCGGGTTACGCGTACCTGATAATGCGATTGCATTATCACTGCTCCAAACATTGGGTGAACCTATTCTATCTTGTTCATTAATGTTACCTAATGTGGAAGATCGTACGCTTTCTGATCCTGATGAAATCCACGATTTATTAGCTCATCAAGTAGAATTGGTTATTCATGGTGGTTATTTAGGGGAATCTCCTACAACTGTGATTGATTTAAGCGAAGATAATCCACGTCTTATTCGTCAAGGCTCAGGGGATCCTTCACCCTTTCAATAAATTTATAGGTCGTTGAGCTTGTCTAAACGCTCTTCTTTAACATTGATGGCTTCGACAAGCTCAGCCATCAGCTATTCGACGCTTGTGAAAGCGACAAAGGAACTTTAAATGACAACATTTCGTAAACCCAGCCAATCAGGCAGCAACAAGCGCTCTGATTCTGAGAAAAAAATGCAAAAACCTATGCGTCCATTTGCTCCGAAAAAAACGGTAAAGCCAATAGAAAAATCACCTGTTGAACAAAACAAAAAGGTGAAAGTACTTGGTGAAAAACTGCAAAAAATTCTCGCCAATGCCGGCAAGGGTTCGCGCCGTGAATTAGAAGAAGTAATTGCCGCAGGACGCGTTAGTGTTGATGGTAAAATTGCCCAGCTTGGTGACCGTGTCCAAGTGAATGCCAATACCAAAATTCGGATTGATGGGCATTTAGTCAGTTTAACCCCTGCCCAAAAAGAGATCTGCCGAGTATTAATGTACTATAAGCCAGAAGGTGAACTTTGTACACGCTCAGACCCTGAAGGTCGTGCAACTGTTTTCGACCGCTTACCACGTCTAAACGGCGCAAGATGGATTGCAGTAGGGCGCTTAGATATCAATACTTCTGGCCTATTACTTTTTACCACTGATGGTGAACTTGCTAATCGTTTAATGCATCCAAGCCGCGAAGTAGAACGTGAATACTCTGTTCGAGTGTTTGGCGAAGTGGATGAAGCAATGTTACAGCGCTTACGCAAAGGCGTGCAATTGGAAGATGGACCAGCGAATTTCAAGCAAATTAAAGCTGTGGGAGGAACAGGTTTGAATCAATGGTTTGACGTCACGCTAACCGAAGGTCGCAACCGTGAAGTACGCCGCTTATGGGAAAGCCAAGGTATTCAAGTCAGTCGCTTAATTCGTATTCGCTATGGCAATATCAAATTAGAAAAAACGCTACCTCGAGGTGGTTGGGAAGAAATGCCATTAGAGCAAGTAAACTATCTGCGTGATTTAGTTGGTTTGAAACCCGAAACAGAAACGAAACTGGATGTGCGAAATCGACGCCGTACCAGTACTAGACAAATCCGCAAAGCAGTGAAACAACATTCAAAATATCGCAAAGCATAATAATAAAAAGCGTAAATTAATTTTAGCTGCCGCTGAGAATTCACGACAGTTACTAAAATAGAGTGGGCAAATATGCCCACTTTAATTTATCGGCCAACATGCAAAAAGGAGAGACTGTGACAATTTTTAATCTGCATCTTAAAGCTAAAAATGAGCTAACACAGCACCCCACCGTACAATATTGGCGTAAATGCCAAGTCGAAGAACTCTTTTCCATGCCCTTTATGGAGCTCATCTTTAAAGCGGCACAAATTCACCGAGAACACTTTAATCCACGAGAAATTCAACTTTCTACACTACTTTCAATTAAAACCGGTGGTTGCCCTGAAGATTGTGAATACTGTCCACAATCCGCACGTTATGACACAGGATTGGCTCGTCAAACGATGCTTTGTATTGAAGAGATTGTTGAAAAAGCGAAAATAGCAAAAGCTCGGGGCGCAAACCGCTTCTGTATGGGGGCTGCATGGCGGGGGCCAAAGCCAAAGGACATTGAAACTGTCTCTCAAATTATTACTGCGGTAAAAGCGTTAGGGTTAGAAACCTGTGGCACATTTGGCATGCTAGAAGCAGGAATGGCAGAAGATTTGAAAGCCGCAGGGCTAGATTACTATAACCACAATTTAGACACGGATCCTGCTCGTTATCATAAAATTGTCCACACTCGTAACCACGATGACCGCATGGATACACTTGGTAAGGTTCGTAATGCTGGACTAAAAGTCTGCTGTGGCGGCATCATTGGCATGAATGAAACCCGTGCTGAACGAGCAGGTTTAATTGCTAGTCTTGCTAATCTTGATCCACAGCCTGAAAGTGTCCCCATTAACCAATTAGTTAAAGTAGAAGGCACGCCACTAGCCAATGCAGAAACACTGGATTGGACAGAATTTGTTCGCACTATTGCGGTTGCACGTATCACAATGCCGAAAAGCTATGTACGTCTATCTGCAGGAAGAAGTGATATGCCAGAGGCCATGCAAGCACTCTGTTTTATGGCTGGTGCAAATTCTATTTTTTATGGAGATAAGCTGCTCACTACAGAAAATCCAGAAGAAGATCGTGATCAGTTATTAATGAACAAACTTGATCTTTATCCACAAAATTAACTCATCTATATAATAAAGCACGAAGCATCACAATGCTTCGTACTTTATTAACGATATTTATCCAAAAATTTATAATATTGAATACCGAGTCTAACCGCCATTTTTTTTACTAAACGCCCACCAAAAAAACTAGGGACTTTTAATTGCTCAAAAACGGCAAGACGCTCCTTATTACCTTGAATGGCTTCCGCAATAATCCGTCCTGCTAGCCCTGTTAAAGCAACGCCATGTCCAGAAAACCCTTGGGCAAAATAAATATTTGGTTGAATTTCTCCAAAATGAGGGGCTGCATTTAGCGTCATATCAATAGGTCCTCCCCAGCCATATTCAATTTTAACTTTTTCAAGCTGTGGAAATACTTCAAGCATATTACGACGCATTTTAGCGACCATATCGACATTGCTGCTTGAATCACTGCCAAACAGCAAACGGTTATCAGCAGTTAAACGATAATAATCCAGCAAAATATTATTGTCACAAACCGACATCCCATTATTAATCAAACTTGCTGCAATTTTTGGCTCTAAACGCTCCGTGGCAATAATAAAGCTCTCTACAGGTAAGATCTTACGAGGTAAATTAAAACTGATCCGTTTATTTTGCTTAGCATCAATATAAGCATTGGTAGCAAGCACGATAGATTGTGCTTTAACTTGCCCTTCTGGCGTAAAAATGATTGTGTGTTGAGCCTGATTATTCAAATCAATCGCTGGGCTATGTTCATAAATTTTTACTCCAAGTGATAAACAAGCTTGTGCCAATCCTAAGCAGTAGTTTAATGGATGAAGATGACCAGATTGACTATCATAAAGCCCTCCCACATAAATTTCACTGCCAAGATATTGTTGTAACTGGGCTTTATCCCACAATTGCATATGTGAATAGCCAAAGTGTTCTCGGCTTGCTCGCTCTATAGCAACTAAGTCTTCCATACGGCGATGGTTTAATGCCAAGGTTGCATAACCTTTTTTCCAATCACATTGAATATTATACTTATTGACACGCTCATCAATGATCGCTATCGCCTCAAGCGACATCTCCCATAATTTACGAGCTTGCTCAAAGCCGACCTGCTCAATGTACTCATCAATACCATCTTCAAAACCGTTAATCGCCTGTCCACCGTTTCGACCTGAAGCCCCAAAGCCAACCCTCGCACCTTCTAGAACCACAACACTTTTGCCTTGTTCTGCAAGTTCTAAAGCGGTTGAAAGTCCAAGAAAACCTGCACCAATAATACAAACATCGGCAGTTATTTTTTCTGTTAAACTTGGTAGGGTAAAATGGATATTACGCGTTTCTGAGTAATAGGTACGAAAATGTTCTTGATGAGCAAAGGTAAGCATAAAAGCCCAATTGAATCTAAATATTGAAGAAAATAAGAACTTAAGTGAAATGGCGCACCCGAGAGGATTCGAACCTCTGACCGCTCGGTTCGTAGCCGAGTACTCTATCCAGCTGAGCTACGGGTGCATGTTTGAAATATTGTGAGAATTTAGTTTATCAGCGACCATTTTATTCTAGAGTATTAAATAAAATGGCGCACCCGAGAGGATTCGAACCTCTGACCGCTCGGTTCGTAGCCGAGTACTCTATCCAGCTGAGCTACGGGTGCGTGATAAAGTAAATGGCGGTGAGAGAGGGATTCGAACCCTCGATAGAGCTTTTTAACCCTATACTCCCTTAGCAGGGGAGCGCCTTCAGCCTGCTCGGCCATCTCACCACTCACTGTGTCTGTGGCGTGCATATTACTAGGTTCTGAAAATATGTCAAATTTTTTTTTATGAAAAATAAATGGTTGTCGAGTTAGTAGGCGATATGTTTAATTTTCTTTCACTTTGTACAAAATATAAGAGCGAACTCTTGTTCGCTCTTATATTTTTAGTCACGAAAATTATTAAATTGGAACGGCTGCCCAAGTTCTGCATTTTTTACCAATTGAATAACTGCTTGTAGATCATCCCGAGATTTACCCGTTACACGCACTTGATCACCTTGAATCTGAGTTTGTACTTTAATTTTAGAATCTTTCACCAATTTCGTAATCTTTTTCGCCATCTCAGTTTCAATTCCCTGCTTGAGCTTGATTTCTTTACTGTATAACTTACCGTGATGTTCACTTTCAGTTGGAATATCTAATGAGGTACTCTCTATATCTCGCTTAATACAAGCACCAATCAACACTTCAACCAGTTGCTCAAGTTGGAAATCAGATTCCGTTGTGATTTTAATACTCTCACTCTTTTCATTTAACTCAATCGTAGCTTCTACGCCACGAAAATCATAACGAGTACTTAATACACGATTCGCATTTTCTACTGCATTACGCACCTCGTGCATGGTAATTTCAGACACAATATCAAAAGAAGGCATTTTTCTCTCCTAATTTAATTCATTAAATAATTTTCTTGCATTGAGCAAAACAGCCAACGCACCCAAATCGCCAAAGTTTACCACAAATTTAGCTTGTTCCTGTACTTTTGGCTTGGCGTGTAAGGCAACACCGAGGCTTGCCATTTTCAACATGAGTAAATCATTCGCGCCATCACCTACTGCAACCCATTGCTGCTTCGGAATCGAAAATTCGTGCCCTAAGCGTTGCAATGTTTCTGCTTTATATTCCGCATGAACCACTTGACCTAAAAGATTCCCTGTTAATTGACCATCAACAATTTCAAGTTTATTGGCCACTGCTTCATCTAAACCATAGTTGGCTTTTAAATAATCCGCAAAATAATCAAAGCCTCCTGAAGCAATTGCAATCTTCCAACCATATTTTTTCAATTCTACGATTAGCGTTTCAAAACCATCCATAAGCGGTAGATTTTCACGTACTTTTTGCAAAATCTCCTCAGGAGAATTTGCTAGTGTGCCAACACGTTTACGCAAACTTTGCTCAAAGTCCAATTCTCCCCGCATTGCTGCTGCAGTAATAGCGGCAACATTTTCGCCGCTTCCTGCCAGTTTAGCAATTTCATCAATACACTCTATTTTTATTGCGGTAGAATCCATATCCATCACAAGCAGCCCCGGTTGCTCAAGGCTTGGAATAACTTCAAGCAAACTATAGTCGGCTCTCAAATGATTAGCCTGCTGCACTGCCTCTGCGTTGAGTTCTCCTGTAAAAAAGGCAATTGAATAATCAAGATAGTGACACAAACCCAGTAATTGATTTGCAGTTTTTTCAGCAAAATTAACCGCTTGTTGGTTTGTCAGCGTTTTAGCATAAAGAAAAAAGATAGGTTGCATAGATGAGATAAACTAGAGAAAACAGTGATGAGATGATAAAAAAATAATCGTTATCTGTCTATATTCGTCTCCTTTAACCAGAATATGCTACAATCATGCCCCTACTCTGGGGGAATCTATGTATATAAACCGAGAAAAAACCATTAAATTCAGCATAATTGGTTTGGTTTTTGTCTTTTGTTTTGCCATCGTGGCATTGATTTTGAATGGAATTAATCAATTTAAAGCCGGCTCTCAGCTCGCTACGGTTAATCAAGTGTCACATTTGTCACACCTACTGGTTCGCCAACAAGCCAATCTGTTTTCATTAATCCTAATGAAAAATGCCCGCCATGAGGAAATTAATGAAGCATTAGAGCATTTTGCTAAAGAAGACTTTGTCATTGATGCAAGTTTATACAGCACTAATGGAACACTTATTGCACAAAGTAGTAACGCATTAAGCTTTAAAGCCTCTGAACTCGCACAAATTAATACCACCCAGCAAATTGTTGAACCGATATTTATTCAACAAGAATTATCTGGTTTTTTACGCGTAACATTTAACGCAGAATATGGACAAACGACTCGCAATAAAATTAATGCGCTCTTTCATCTCCTTTATGGAGAACTGCTAATACTCTTTTTAGCCGGCGGATTATTTGTTAGCTGTTTCTATATTTTTCGTCGTAAAAATATCCATATTGTCTACCATAATCGTAAAATACAGCGAGCGACAGAGAAAAAGCAAACTCAGCGATTCCATTCTCGTCGCCGAGCCTTCGTGCGAAAATAGCCAATATACGCGGCAAAAGTTGGAAATTCAGACAAACGGGCGTATAATATCGCCCGTTTTTTTATTTTATTCGCTATTCAAACAAAAGAGGAAGAAATGGCAAAAGAAGATTGCATTGAAATGCAAGGAACAATTTTAGAAACCTTACCTAACACTATGTTCCGCGTTGAACTGGAAAATGGTCATGTTGTAACAGCACATATTTCAGGAAAAATGCGTAAAAACTATATCCGTATTTTAACAGGCGATAAAGTTACCGTTGAAATGACTCCATACGATTTAAGCAAAGGTCGTATTATTTTCCGTGCAAGATAATTGATATAACAGCTCGCTCTTGAAAAAGTGAGCTATAGCCAATAGCTAAAAATAAAATGGTTGTGAATCGTTATTGCTAACAGTTCACAACCATTTTTTATTTGCCCAAATTATTTAGCTAAAAGATAATTGCGCAATGCATTAAAATCTGCCGCCATAATATCTGAAAGCAGAGGCAATTTATTATGTTTATCTAACGCTTCAGGCAGTGGCAACTCAAGCTCAAGAATACGCTCTACACTTTCTTTAAATTTAGCAGGGTGAGCCGTACAAAGGAAAATACCCGTTTCTCCTTCGTTCAGTTGATTTTTTAATACATCATAAGCAATCGCACCATGCGGCTCACATAAATAACCTTCTGCATATTGTGCTTTTAATGCCGATTCTGTTTCAACATCGCTTAATGCACCTGAACCTAATTCGCTCAATGCCCAACCATTACGTTTGAATAGCTCTTCGACACGTGGCCAGTTATTCGGACGGCTTACATCCATGGCATTAGAAAGGGTGGCTACTGTTGCATTTGGTTGCCATTCACCCGTTGCTAAATAGCGAGGCACAGTATCATTCGCATTGGTTGATGCGATGAAACGTTTAATTGGTAAGCCTAAACTTTTGGCAATTAAACCTGCAGTTAAGTTACCAAAGTTACCACTCGGCACTGACACTACCACTTCTGAACGTTTTTCTTTCGGCAGTTGTGCGACTGCTTCAAAGTAGTAGCAGATTTGAGCGAGTAAACGGCTGATATTGATTGAGTTTGCCGAGTTTAAGCCGATTGCTTGGCGAAGCTCCGCATCATCAAAGGCTTGTTTTACTAAGGCTTGGCACGCATCAAAATCAGATTCAATTGCGACAGTGCGAATGTTACCGCCAAGGGTGCAGAATAATTTTTCTTGTAACGGGCTGATTTTACCTTTTGGATAAAGAATCACGACATTGATATTTTCTAAGCCATAAAATGCATGAGCAACCGCTGCACCGGTATCACCTGAAGTTGCCGTTAAAATCGTGATTTTTTCCTCACCACGCACTGCACTTAACGCTTGTGCCATAAAACGACCACCAAAATCTTTAAAAGCAAGTGTTGGGCCGTGGAATAACTCTAATGCATAGATATTCTCATTCACTTTTGCTACAGGGGCAGGGAAGGTGAAGGCATTTTTTACCATCGCATTTAAGGTTTCAGCAGGAATTTCCTCGCCAATTAACGCACCAAGAATTTTTTGGCTACGCTCAACTAATGGCAACGCTAACAGTTCTTCGATTTCTTGTTCATTGAAAGAAGGGATAGTTTCAGGAAAGAACAAACCTTGATCTTTACCTAAACCTTGACGGACAGCTTGAGCAAAATTTACTTGCTCTTCGGGGTGTTTGATGTTGTATAAGTTCATTTTATTATCCTATCGGAAATGCAAAAAACGCATTGATTGTAGCGGTTCGCTTTCGTTAGTCAATGCAAAAAAACGATTTTAGCGGTATGATGAGCAACATTTTTTATCACAGAGAAAAACAGATGCAATTAACCATTCAACTTTCTCAATACCGCTTAATTGAAATTAACGGTGTTGATGCACAAAAATATCTACAAGGGCAACTGACTTGCGATGTGGCAAAATTAGCTGATGGCAGTCAAACTCTCGCGGCTCATTGCGATCCCAAAGGAAAAATGAGTGCTTTGTTCCGTTTATATAAAGCAAGTAGTGAGCATTTTTTTGCTATTATCGCTAAAGATCTCTTGCCTGAGGCGCTGGATCAATTAAAAAAATATGCCGTTTTCTCAAAAGTAAGTTTTAGCGAATTAGATACGCCAATTTATGGCACGACAAGCGGTGAAATTTTTGCAAAATTTTGCCAAGAAACAACCGCTTGTACGTTGGAAACCGAGCCAAGACGTTATTTAATTTGGGGCGAAGACTTAACTATAGATACCAACGCAGAACCTTCGGCATGGGATTTATTGGATATTCAACAAGGCATTCCTCTGCTTTATAAAGCCAACCAATTTGAGCTGATTCCACAGGCAACCAATCTGCAAATGTTAGATCAAGCTATCTCTTTTACCAAAGGCTGCTATATTGGGCAGGAAACGGTCGCAAGAGCAAAATATCGTGGAGCAAACAAGCGAGCGATGTTTACCCTTGTAGGCGAGAATCCAAGCATATTGCCGGAAATCGGGGGGGCAATTGAAATGCAGCTGGGCGAAAATTGGCGTGCCACAGGGACAATTTTAAGTTTTGTCGTGGCGGAAAATAAATTGTGGCTACAAGTTGTGTTAAATCGTGAGCTGGAAGCAGACAGCCAATTCCGTTTAGGCGAAACCCATCTTTGCATTTATCCGCTCCCTTATGAGGTTGAAGCGTAATGGCAGAATTTCAATATCCTCTTGCCAATCTGATTGCGGGTGTCGATGAAGTCGGGCGAGGGCCTTTGGTTGGTGCGGTGGTGACTGCCGCTGTCATTTTAGACCCGAATAATCCGATTGAAGGCTTAGCAGATTCAAAAAAACTTTCAGAAAAACGCCGACTTGTTCTTGCTGAGGAAATTAAAGTAAAGGCATTGGCTTGGTCGCTCGGACGTGCAGAAGTAGAAGAAATTGATGAACTCAATATTCTGCATGCCACCATGTTGGCAATGCAACGAGCGGTGGCAGGTTTAAGTATTCAGCCTGATTTTGTTTTAGTCGATGGTAATCGTATTCCCCAATTACCAATGCCTGCTCAAGCGGTTGTGAAAGGCGATAGTCTCGTCGCAGAGATTAGTGCCGCCTCGATCCTTGCGAAAGTCTCACGTGATCAAGAGATGTTAGCACTGGATCAACAGTATCCTGAATACGGTTTTGCTAAACATAAAGGCTATCCAACCAAACTACATTTTGAAATGTTAGAACAATTTGGGGTTACCCCATTTCATCGTAAAAGTTTTGCACCTGTAGCAAAAAGATTATGAAAAAGGAAGAATTTTACCTGCAACGCTGTGGCGAGTGCGATAGCATTGTGCAAATTAAGAAATCTTTAACACTGCAACACGCTTGTTGCCCAAATTGTGGCGATATATTGCAGGCAGGTGAGCGTTGGTCATTAAAACGCTGTGCGATTATTGCCATGGCAATTTTGATCCTATTACCATTTGCTTTAATGTTACCCTTAATGAACATTGACTTACTCGGCATCAAAATTTATGCCTCGGTCTGGGGGGGAACGTGGAAAATGGCGACTGCAGGTTTCCAATATACGGCATTTATGATTCTCTTTTGTGCGATTATTATGCCTATTTCCTTTGCCAGTCTGGTCGTGCTTATTTGGGTACAACGGCTTATTGGGCAACGCCCTCGTTATACCCTGCTGCTACTCACCAAATCAAAACCGTGGGTAATGCTAGATGTTTATCTTGTTGGACTTGCGGTTGCAGCTTATAAAGTGCGTGAATATGCCACGTTAGAATTTGATATTCACATTATTGCGTTTATTTTTACCGCTCTCTTAACGACGCTGCTTTTCATTAAAATCGATCCACAACGCTGGTGGGCTGATTTTTATCCCGAATATCACTCACTTCCCCATGATCACAACGGGCGAGTAAGCTTATGTCCAGAGTGTGAATATAGCTTTGATGAAACCATTGTTGATAAAAAAGGGCATCAGCGTTGCCCTCGCTGTGAAAGCAATTTAGATATTAGCGATAACATTAAATTACAGCGCGTATGGGCAACATTAATCGCAGGTGCAATTATGATGATTCCTGCCAACATTTTTCCAATTTCATCGGTAGAATTGGCAGGTGTAGAGTCTGCTGATACCTTAATGAGCGGCGTGATGACTTTTTTATCGATGGGGAGTTATGCGGTTGCAGCTATCGTGTTTATTGCCAGTATTGCGGTACCCTTTAGCAAAATCGCTGTCATTTTCTATTTATTATTAGCGATTCACTATCGTTGGAAGCATCCTATACATTGGCAGATGAAATTACTTCACTATGTGCATTTTGTCGGGCGTTGGTCGATGCTTGATTTATTTGTGTTAGCCTTAATGATGTCGTTAGTTGAACGTGGACAAATTATTAGTTTTTCTGTAGGAGAGGCGGCATTCTATTTCGGTGCAGCCGTTTTCTTAACCATGATTTCATCAAGTTATCTTGATGCGAGAATGTTATGGCGGATTCATCGTGAGAATCAATCCCATACAAGCGGCTAAATTTGAACAAAATTGTGCAAAGGTTTATACTTTTGCCCGAAATAACAAAAACAGGAGCATAATTATGCGTGTTGATACTTCAGAGCTTTGCGATATTTATTCTGATCAAGTGGATGTTGTCGAACCCATTTTTTCTAGCTTTGGTGGCGTATCTTCTTTCTTTGGTAAAATCACAACCGTAAAATGTTTCGAAAGTAACGGCTTAATTGCAGAAGTACTCGAAGAAAATGGTGAAGGGCGTGTTCTGCTTGTTGATGGCGGTGGTGCTGTTCGCCGTGCATTAATTGATGCAGAGCTGGCTCAACTTGCCGTAGATAATGGTTGGGCGGGTATTATTGTAAATGGTGCTGTGCGACAATTAGATGTTCTGGAAACCCTAGATATTGGTATTCAGGCATTAGCTCCAATTCCTGTAGGTGCAGAGGATGATACTCATGGTGAAGTTGATACACCTGTTAATTTTGGTGGCGTAACATTTTTACCAGAAGATTATGTTTATGCAGATTTAACTGGGATTATCCTTTCACCAGAATTGCTCGATCCCGTAGAAACAGAAACAGAATAACCTAAAATTAAGGCACTTTAGGATACCACTAAAGTGCCTTTTCTCTATTATGCAAGCTTCTTAGCTAGCATTGTCGCAAATTTCATTTTAATTCGATTGCCGTTTGCATCAGTTTTATGCAGCTCACCTAAATTTTCATTATATTTTACCAATTCCCAGCCTTGATAATAATTAGCCAGCTCCCCTTCTGCGAAAGTAAATGAGAATGGCATCGGGCAAGGATACGCCGCTGTATTCATCGCACAAACAATCAGATTATAACCACCAACTTTGGTATTTTGCTGCATATTTTGGATAATTGCAGGAATACGAGAACGTTCTAAAAACATCATTACTACGGTCGAAACGATCAAATCAAACTCGCCTTGAATATCCGCCTGATTAATATCGTACACCGCAGTTTGTAACTGGGTTAATTGCTCTTTTTCAATAATCATATCCAAAAAGTGAACACTTTCTGCATTATGATCAACCGCTTGCACATCGAAACCACGTAAATTTAAATAGAGCGCATTCCGCCCACGCCCACAGCCTAGATCTAACGCTTTCCCCCCTTGAATATAATTGAGCGCATGTAAAACTTCAGAATGAGTTGTCGTTAAGTTATATTTTTTCGCATAATAATCTTCCGGTCTGCAATAAAATGCTAGCTGACATTCTAAATCATCTGATAGCGCTTCAACATTATGCCAAACTTGAGGTTCAACAAAGGGAGGTTGATGCTCAACATCAAATACCGCTTCGCTAAGAACTTCACCACTTTCTGTCCGCTCATAATATTTTAGTGCGCCTTTATGAATGGTTAATTTTGCCCAAGTTCCCACTTTAGTATTATGTTGTTCTTGAAACATTTGTGGCAAAGTTGCTTTTGTCCAAACGGGCATTTGTTTGTAGCAAATAAGATTTTCCATTTTTATTCCTAATAGTTGAGTAAAAAAGTAGGATAATTCTAGCGCTCTGGAAAATTCTGCCAATAAAAAACCGATCAAAAGATCGGCTTTTTGTCACTCGGTTGATATTCATCAAATTTCTAAGCATTTAAATTGACGAGCAAAATAGGTAAGCGCAGATTTTGGATTCACCTCAATATCATTTAACTCTACAATGAAAATAGAATGTGTCGCCACAGAATGAGTAGCAACAATTCTACCTGATAAATTAGCTACCGCATCCTTGAGCTTAATATCATCTTTCCAAATATCCCAACTAAAGCGCTCTGCCATAGAACTACCTAACATAGCGGCAAAATGTTTAGCTAATTCTGCTTGCTCAGCTGCCAATACATTTATACAAACTTCGCCGTTTTCAATCAGTAAATCATGTAAATCACTATTTTTATTGATACAAAATAGCAATGTTGCAGGGCTATCACTGACCGATGTCACCGAAGAAACAGTAATCCCAATTTTTCCTGCTTTACCTTTACTGGTAACAATACTCACCGCAGCGGCCAAATGCGCCATTGCATCTCGAAATTGCTGTTGCATATTACTCCTTCCAAACTACGTGATATTCAGGATTTTCCTGATCGAGCGAAATGAGAAAACGAGCGAATACATCATCCATGACATCTTGTTCATTCACCAAGCCAACCCAAATTTCAGCAAATGCTTCAGGATCGATTAGCACCCCTATTTCTTGATCCCAATCTTCACCAGTTTCCACCATTTCTACCGCACCACGTTCTTCAAATTGCAGATTAAATAGTAAAATATCCGCAGGCTCAAGATTCTCTGGAGCCATCTCTAGAAAAATATCGTAAGCCGTATCAATTAAATGGTCAATTTGCTGTTCTGTTAATTGTTCACTCATTATTTCTCCTTCATAAACAAGACAAGCGGTCTTTTTCCACTCAAAATTTGCAAAATTTTAACAGAAAAAGACCGCTTGCTTAACTATTTATTCCCACGCGAGAAAACAGGGGGAATAGCCTAGCCAACCCAGACAAATTTAATCACAAATAAAAGTGAAACCACCGCAACCGCTGGATTAATTTCTTTCAGACGACCGGTGAAGGTTTTCATTACACAATAACTGATAAAGCCAAACGCAATTCCTTCTGTAATTGAATACGTAAATGGCATCATTGCCGTAGTAATAAATGCTGGAGTGGCTTCAGTAAGATCATCCCACTGCACCTCAATTAAGCTTGATGCCATTAAAATACCAACAAACACTAATGCCCCTGCGGTAGCATATGCAGGCACAACGCTAGCCAATGGCGAGAAGAAAATCGTTAATAAGAACAATACCCCCACAGTAATGGCTGTTAAGCCTGTACGACCTCCAACAGAAACACCTGAACCACTTTCGATATAAGTAGAAATTGCTGATGTTCCCATATAAGAACCCGCCATAGCGCTGATACTATCAACATACAGTGCCTGTTTCATTTTCGGGAATTTACCTTGTTTATCAGCGATACCGGCTTTATCTGTTACCGCAATCAATGTGCCGGATGAATCGAACAGGTTTACCAACATAAAGGAAAAAATAATTCCCAGCAGTGCTGTATCTAAAGCGCCAGCAATATCAACTTGCCCAACTACAGCATCAAGACTCGGAGGCGTAGAGATTACACCACTAAATTTCACATCTGGATCAAAAATGAGGGCTAATGTAGTTACAGCAACAATCGAAATTAAGACACCTGAATGTACGTTTTTCGCGGCTAATACCACTATAATAAAGAAACCTAAAATCCCCATTAATACTTTAGGATCATGCAGCTCTCCAAGCGCTACTAAAGTAGCAGGATTGGCAACCACTAAGCCCATATTTTTAAAACCGATAAGTGCGATAAACAAACCGATACCAGCGCCAATCCCTACACGTAACCCTAATGGAATTGCCGACATAAACCAATAACGTACTTGTAATACGGTTAAAATAAACAGCCCAACAGAACCCCAAAAAATGGTTCCCATGCCTACTTGCCAAGAGAACCCCAACTTTTGCACCACAACGAAAGCAAAAAATGCATTCAAGCCCATCGCTGGCGCAAGCGCAATAGGTAGATTACTAAATAAGCCCATTGCAATCGTGCCAAATGCGGCAATTAAGCAGGTGGTCACGAATACGACTTGGGTATCCATACCTGCCACACCAAGAATAGAAGGATTAACGAAAACGATGTAAACCATCGTGAAGAAAGTGGTGATTCCCGCAATAATTTCGGTTTTCACATTTGTGCCTTTTTCGGAAAGGCGGAAGAGTTTTTCAAGCATTGAGATTTCCAAAGGTTGTTAAAAACCGCATTCTAGTGAAGCAAAAACCAAAAAGCAACCGTTTGCCAATGCAAGCGGTCAAAAAATTTAACAAATTTGCAAAAAAACCTGACTGCTTACACAGTCAGGTTTTCCTTTATTTCGCTATTCGTTTAATTATTTTTTCAAATCAAAACGATCTGCGTTCATCACTTTCACCCACGCTTTCACGAAATCTTTCACAAATTTCTCTTTGCTGTCGTCTTGGGCATAGAGCTCTGCGTATGCTCGTAAGATAGAGTTAGAACCGAATACTAAGTCCACACGGCTTGCGGTGTATTTGGTTTCCCCTGATTTACGCTCAACAATGTTATAGCTGTTGCGACCTGTCGGCTCCCACTTGTAGTTCATATCAACGAGAACACGGAAGAAATCAGTGCTTAATACGCCTTCGTTTTGGGTGAACACACCACGTTTATCCCCACCGAAGTTTGCACCTAACACACGTAAACCACCGACTAATACCGTCATCTCTGGTGCGGTTAAGCCTAATAATTGTGCACGATCTAATAACAACTCTTCTGGTTGTGGCGCATAGTGTGCTTCTTGGAAGTTACGGAAACCATCGTGAATTGGTTTTAAGAACTCAAAGCTTTCTAAATCGGTTTGCTCTTGAGTTGCATCACCACGACCTGCGGCAAATGGCACAGTGATATTCACACCAGCCGCACGTGCCGCTTGCTCAACAGCAGCAGTACCACCTAATACAATTAAATCTGCAATAGAGACGTTAGTTTCAGCAGAGATATTTTCATATACCGCTAAGACTTTCGCTAAACGCTCAGGTTCGTTGCCGATCCAATCTTTTTGCGGGGCTAAACGAATACGTGCACCGTTTGCACCACCACGATAGTCTGAGCCACGGAAAGTACGCGCACTGTCCCAAGCGGTTGCGACTAATTCAGCCGTTGTTAAACCGCTTGCTAAAATTTTCGCTTTCAAGCTTTCTACTTCTGCCTCAGTTGGAACATGTTTTGGCGCAGGAATTGGATCTTGCCAAATTAAATCTTCTGCTGGTACATCTGGACCGATATAACGAGATTTTGGCCCCATATCACGGTGAGTCAGTTTAAACCACGCACGAGCAAAGGCATCGTCTAATGCCGCTTGATCGTTTAAGAAACGTAATGAAATCTCACGGTAAATCGGATCTTTGATTAACGCCATATCGGCATCAGTCATCGCAATTTTGCGTTTTTTGCTTGGATTAAAAGAATCCACTGGCATATCTTCTTCGTCCATTTCAGACGGTTCCCACTGTTTTGCGCCAGCTGGTGATTTCACGCTCACGAATTTATCTTCGTATTTGAATAATAATTTGAAGAACTCGTTATCCCAACGGTCTGGGTTAGTTGTCCAAGCCCCTTCTAAACCTGAGGTAACCATTCCCGGTTTTTCATAGCTCCAACCTAAACCTTGTTCGTGAATATCCGCCGCTTCTGGATCTGCACCCACTTTCGCCGCATTGCCGTTACCGTGCATTTTACCGATGGTATGACCACCTGCGGTTAATGCCACAGTCTCTTCATCGTTCATACCCATACGAGCAAAAGTCACACGCATATCACGTGCTGTTTTGATTGGATCTGGATTACCGTCCACCCCTTCTGGATTCACATAGATTAAGCCCATCATTACAGAGGCAAGTGGATTTTCTAATTCTTGGTGATCATCGCTCCAACGGTTACCTTCTGAACCTGTTGCTGCTAACCACTCTTTTTCAGAACCCCAATAGGTATCTTTTTCTGGGTGCCAAATATCTTCACGACCAAAGCCGAAACCAAAGGTTTTTAAGCCTGCTGCTTCATAACCTAATGTACCCGCTAAGATGATTAAATCCGCCCAAGAGATTTTGTTACCGTATTTTTGTTTGATTGGGAACAATAAACGGCGAGCTTTATCTAAGTTTGCGTTATCTGGCCAGCTGTTTAATGGCGCAAAACGTTGGTTACCGGTGTTACCGCCACCACGACCGTCCATTGCACGATAGCTACCTGCTGCGTGCCACGCCATACGTGCCATTAAACCGCCGTAGTAACCATAGTCTGCTGGCCACCATTCTTGGCTATCACGTAATAAAGCACGAATATCAGCTTTTAATGCTTCTACGTCTAATTTTTTTAATTCTTCTGCGTAGTTAAACTCTTCACCCATTGGGTTCACTTTTTTATCGTGTTGGTGAAGAATGTCTAAATTTAAAGTTTTTGGCCACCACGCCATCACGCTTTGACCTTCAATGGTGTTACTGCCGTGTACTGGGCAGCCTGATACTTTCATCTCTTTCATAAGAATTTCCTTCAAAATGGGTTCGCTATAAACAAAATAACCCCGATGGGTCACCGGGGTCAGATTATAGGGGAGCTATTTTATAAAGAAAATCCAATTAATTTTATTGTTTTAATTGTTATAAGCTATTAATAGCCTAGTACACTTATCAGTAACTGTACACTTAAAAACGCAAGACTAAACTTCTGCTCATCAGACACACTCCAAAATTGCACACTATGTTCATTTTTTTGCAGTAATTGGCTAATTTGTAAAGCATTACTCTCTTCATTTTCACCATTTTGTACTGCGGTAATCACCGCATTTTCATGAAAGTCCAGCCACGCCTGACTTTGCCATTGCTGGCTTAAATTTTCCACATCAAGAGGATACTCTGTTTGCACTGAGACCATTTGCGAAATACCATAAAAAACGGGTACTTGCACACTGTGGAATGTGGTACAAGCGGCTAGATTCGGCAAAATTTTTGCAAATTGCAGTTCAAAGGCTTTTGAAAACGGCAACGCTTTCTCCTCACCCTGCACATTCGCAGGGACGGCGTCAAAGGCCACTCTTGGTTTATCATCATCAAGTGGAATGCCATTTAACAACTGTGCCGTTTGCCCAGCTAATTCTCGCACTTTCTCATCGCCAAAATAGGCTGAAGGCAGTAATGAACTGACAAAAATCTGCTGAATAGGTTGGTTAAGCAATGGTCTTAAAGCTAAAACCAGCTGGCTAATTTGCGGATTTGCCAACGCGACAATATTTCGCTCACGTATATCAGCAACCATGTCATCATTTATACTCGGCACAATTACCGGCACATTCGCGATTAAAGCAGTGATGCCATAGAGATCCAATACAAGACACCCTGCCTGTACGGCTTTTGCTAAAATCTCTGCCTGCTCCATTTTACCCGCAAATAAAACGTGACTAAATTGCGACCAATCAACTTCATCTAATGCAAGCTGAGGGACAGCTCTTGCGCCAAAGCGCAGCGAATGCTCTTCACCAAAACTCTCTAATTCCACTGCAGAAATCTGCTCTATATCTAATTCACTCTGCTCTAATGCTTCCAATAATTTTTCTGCTAATAAAAAATCTGCTGCAATTGCTAAATGAAGATTTGCCATAATACTTTTCTCTCGTCAAAATAAAGGCATATTTTACGCTATTTTTGAGGAAAAACGATGACACCCGCTGTGAATCTATTAAAAAAGCAAAAAATTGATTTTAAATTACATCCCTACGAACATGATCCCAATAATACGAATTTTGGCCAAGAAGCCGTAGAAAAATTAGGTATTTCACCAGAACAAACTTTCAAAACCTTACTAGTCGCTGAAAATGGCGATCAAAAAAAATTGGCCGTGATGGTTGTACCTGTGGCAAAAATGCTCAATCTCAAAAAAGCGGCTTACGCCCTCTCGGTAAAAAAAGTGGAAATGGCAGACAAAGAAATTGCTCAAAAAACAACAGGCTATCTGTTAGGAGGAATCAGCCCCTTAGGGCAAAAAAAACGCTTAACCACCATCATTGATGCTTCCGCCTTGCAGTTTGCCAGCATTTATGTCTCAGGCGGTAAACGCGGCTTAGATATTGAACTTTCCCCACAAGATCTAAAGATTTTATTAAATGCAAATTTTTGCGAGATAGGTGAGTAAAATCGATTTGATAGCAATTCTTGCTATTCTCAACAAATAATGTTTATGGTATAGTTCGCAAAATTTTTTCGTTAGCTCTCATTCTCATTAAGAGAGCAAAACCCACGAACTCAAATGGCAAAACAGGACACAGATTGTATAACCGAAGATCTGTTTGCTCTCGTACCTAAAGTGGGGCGACCTCGCACCAACCCTCTCAGCCGTGAACAACAAGTGCGCATCAATAAGCGTAATCAGTTACGACGCGACCGTTCATCAGGCTTAAAACGGGTGGAGCTAAAGCTACATGCCGATATGGTTGAAGCCTTAGAAAAAGAGGCGATCGCCAAAGGGGTTTCGCGGGGGCAATTGATTGAACGTATTTTAACTGAATATTTCAACGATTAATCGTTGAGTTTTAATTAGGAAAGGTAATTTAAATGGCAGCAGTGGTCGGTCTATTTTACGGCAGTGACACCGGAAATACAGAAAACGTCTCAAAAATGATTCAAAAACAACTCGGTGCAGAACTAGTTGATATTCGTGATATTGCAAAAAGCAGTAAAGAAGATATTGAAGCTTATGACTTTTTGCTATTTGGTATTCCAACTTGGTATTACGGAGAATCTCAAGCAGATTGGGACGACTTTATGCCAACCTTAAAAGAAATTGATTTTACCAACAAAATTGTTGGTATTTTCGGTTGCGGTGACCAAGAAGATTACGCAGAATATTTCTGTGATGCAATGGGCACTGTACGTGATGTTGTTGAGCCAAACGGTGGTACTATCGTTGGTTTATGGCCAACGGAAGGCTATTCATTTGAAGCATCACAAGCTTTAGTCGATGAAAATACATTCGTCGGCTTATGTATTGACGAAGATCGTCAACCTGAGTTAACGGAAGAACGCGTAAGCCGTTGGTGCAAACAAATTTTTGATGAAATGTACCTCTCGGAACTTGCCTAATTTGGAGGAAATCCCATGTCAGAAGAAAACATCAAACTATTAAAAAGCGTCGGTTTAAAAGTTACAGAACCCCGTTTGACAATCCTTCAGTTAATGCAGGATACTCGAGATGAAATGCAACATTTTTCTGCAGAAGATATTTATAAACTGCTCTTAGAGCGCCATTCGGAAATTGGCTTAGCAACAGTTTATCGCGTGTTAAATCAATTTGAAGAAGTGAATATCTTAACTCGCCACAACTTTGATGCCAATAAAGCTGTGTATGAGCTCAATTTCAATCACCAACACGATCATATTATCTGTACAGATTGCGGCAAAATTTTTGAGTTTAGTGATCCTGAAATTGAACGTCGCCAACGTGAGATCAGCCAAAAACACGGCATGGAACTCACTAATCACAGCCTGTATCTCTATGGTAAATGTAGTGATCTCCATAACTGTGATGAGAAAGACAAAAAATAATTTTTGCCTTTTATTTCCAGTATGATTTAACCAAGCGGTGGAATTTTGCAAATTTTTTGCAAAATTCCACCGCTTATGCGTATCTGTAAATTGCAAAATATGTCTGAGAATATTGAACAAAGCCTACCAGCTAAAATCCGCCAACCACGTAAAATTTCGCCCTTTTGGCTCTTACCAATAGTTGCGTTTTTTATTGGTGCATTACTTTTTTTTCAAATCCTTCAAGAGCAAGGCGAGAGAATTAAAATTCGCTTTAATGACGGCGATGGCTTAAGTGCCGGTAAAACTTTAATTCGCTACCAAGGATTACAAATTGGGCAAGTGAAGAAAGTTTACTTTGTCGAAAATTTGAAAAAAGTCGAGGTTGAAGCAGAAATTAACCCAGAAGCCAAATCTATCTTAAAAGAAGGAACCAAATTTTGGGTGGTTAAACCAACTGCTTCTCTCGCTGGTGTTTCAGGACTAGATGCTCTCGTTTCGGGTAACTATATTACACTCATGCCAACGGAAGATCCCGAAGCTAAAAACCAGCATGAATTTATTGCTGAAGATGAACCACCAGCGATCAGCGTTACGGATGGGGATCTATTAATTCGACTAGTCTCACATGATCTTGGTTCATTAACTGTTGGGGCCAGCGTTTATTTTCGCAAAGTCCCCGTAGGCACTATTGCTGACTATCGCTTTACTCCGGATCAGAAAAAAGTCGAAATTGATTTAGTTATTGAGAAAAAATATGCCAATCTTGTAAAACAAGACAGCCGTTTCTGGAACATTAGCGGAATTAATGTAGATGCAAGCTTTAGTAAAGGCCTAAATGTTAATGTAGAAAGTTTGGCTTCTGTAGTGCAAGGTGCTGTAGCATTTGATTCACCAGATGAGTCACCGACTGTTGAGCAAGGGCAAAAATTCGAACTGTTCGAGAGCTTAAAAGCCGCACAACGAGGGCAAGAAGTCAAAGTATTATTGCCAATGGTGGCAAATTTAAAGGTGAATGAAACGGCGGTTTATCATGAAAATGTACAAATCGGGACATTAATTCGCCTACAAATGCCAAATAAAGAGCAGAGTGATATTCCCAAAGGCATGTTGCGTGGCACCTTATTGATCGATCCAAATCACACTGATTTACTTCGGAGTAATACGCGTATTTTGCTTAAAGAACCACGTTTTAATTTAAACAAAGAGCAGATCAGTAAAATTGGCGAGCTCTTCCGCGGGCTTTATTTTGATCTCAGCGCAGGTGAAGGAGAACCCAAATTTGAATTTAATGTGCAAAAAGAGTCTGATTATCTACTCTCTCATCCAAATATTCTCGCGCTAAATCTAGAAGCGGCTCAGTCTTATGGTGTCGATCAAGGGCAGGGTATTTATTATAACGATGTACAAATTGGTGAAATTTTAAAGCGCCAGCTGAATTTAGAAAATGTAAGCTTTCAAGCAATTATTTTTCCTCCTTATCGTCATTTAGTAAGTGGGGAAAGCAGATTTATTGCAATCTCAAATCTGGATATGTCACTGAGTTTAGACGGATTAAAAGTGCATGCAGGATCACCAAGTGAGTGGTTAAAGGGCGGAATTCGTCTACTGCCAAGTAAATCAACCACTGCTGCAAAAAGCAGCTATCCACTCTATAAAGATATTGAGAGCGCAGAAGCTGGTATTCTTAATACTGAGAAACATGTGACACTAACATTAAATGCGAAGGAAATAGCCGGTATTGATAAAGGCTCATTGGTGCTTTACCGTAACTTCCAAATCGGTGAAATCTTGCAAATAGAGCCTAAAAAAGATCATTTTGAAGTCTCACTCTTTATTGAGCCTACACAGCGCAAACTGCTAAGTGAAAAAAGCCGATTTTGGATTGAACCCGCGGCACAAGTTGATCTCTCGCTTAATGGCCTAACGGTGCAAGCAGCCCCGTTAATGCGAACGCTAAAAGGCGCAATCAGTTTTGATAATGGTGGGACAAAAAGTGATAAAACTCTCTATCCTAGCTACCAGAAAGCAACAGCAACTAAAACATATATTACTTTAACAGCTCAAGATGCATCAAAACTGAGTAAAGGAATGCCAATAAAATACATGGGGCTAACAGTTGGTCAAGTTGAAAATCTACTTTTAGATAACGCCCATAAACAGATTAATGTCCGTGCATTTATTGAAAAGGAATACTACAGCATTATTGCCAAAGCAGGCAGTATATTCCGTACTATTTCGCCTGAAGTAGATACTACAGGTTTTAAAAACCTTGATGCCGCATTACAAAATTATATTAGCGTAGAGGCAGGCAATGGGCAGCATCAGTGGCATTTCCCGCTGAGTGATAGCCACAGTAAAACCAGTCAATATGGTAACGGTTTTCCAATTATTGTAGAAACCACAGATGCCGATGGCATTACACCTGATGCACCAGTATTGTATCGTGGTATGCAAGTGGGTATGGTACAACGCTTAAGTTTAAGCGAGTTAGGCGACAGAGTATTTATTCATTTGCTTATTGAGAATAAACACAAACATCTTGTTCGCAAAAACTCGCAATTTTGGGCAGCCTCAGGTTATACCATGGACGTGAGTTTAAGTGGTATCAGTATGAATTCCGGTACGATGTCACAGTTGCTTAATGGCGGTATTAGTTTCTCTACCCCTTCAGGTAAAGTGGTGCAACCACAAGCCGAAGCCAATCGTCATTTCCGATTACAGCGTAAAACCCCTGAAGGTGCTTTAGGTTGGGATATAGGAATTGCACAATAACTTAACATTACTTTTATTTTTGGAGTTAAAAAATGCCTTTATTAGATAGTTTTAAAGTTGATCATACTAAAATGCATGCCCCAGCTGTGCGTGTTGCTAAAACGATGACCACGCCAAAAGGCGATATTATTACGGTTTACGATCTTCGTTTTGTTCGTCCAAATGTGGAAATTCTTTCTCCTCGTGGCATTCACACCATGGAACATTTATTTGCTGGTTTTATGCGTGATCATTTAAATGCAGACGATGTAGAAATTATCGATATTTCGCCAATGGGGTGCCGTACTGGGTTCTATATGTCGTTAATCGGCTCACCATCAGCAGAACGAGTGGCTGATGCGTGGAAAAAATCGATGGAAGATGCACTAAATAAAGTGCCGGATGAAGCACATATTCCAGAACTCAATGAATACCAATGCGGTTCCTATAAAGAGCATTCGTTAGCCGATGCCCATGAAATTGCCCGTAACGTGCTAAAACAACCAATCGGCATTAACCACAATGAAGATTTAGCGTTAGATGAGAAATTGTTAAATCCATAATTTTTAGCCCCGCTTTATAAAAGCGGGGAGCCCTATCAAACCAATAGATAGCTTATTGGTTTTATTTATTTGTTTTATTGGAAAGCAACTTATGAATATCCTAAATAAACTGTTTTCGTGGTTCGAAAGCCGTATCGATCCCTATCCCGATGAAATGCCAAGTACGCCAAAATCGGGCGTAGTCCCTTTTATTTGGGAAGCAACCAAAGGTATGCGTTTATATCTTGCGTTGGTTGTTGTTCTCGTTGCCTTAATTGGCATTATTGAGGGTGTACTCTTCCAATATATGGGAGAACTCGTCGATTGGGTAAATAAATACTCTCCTACTGAACTCTGGGATACAAAAGGCTGGTCAATTATCTGGATGGGCATTGTCGCACTGCTTAGCGTAGTATTTGTTTTTCTAGGCAGTTCATTCCGTTTCCAAACATTACAAGGTGTATTTCCCATGCGGTTGCGCTGGAACTTCCACCGCCTAATGCTTGGACAAAGTATGGGATTCTATCAAGATGAATTTGCTGGGCGAGTGTCCGCTAAAGTGATGCAAACTGCTCTCGCTGTGCGTGATGTCATTATGACCTGTGCCGATATGTTAGTGTACACGGTTGTTTATCTTACCACCACAAGTGTTATCCTAATTCAGCTAGATAGCTGGCTATTCTTACCCTTTATTATTTGGATTGTCGTACTTGCAACTGTTATCCGTATTTATGTACCTAAACTCGCGACTGCCGCACAGGAACAATCTGATGCAAGAAGCCTGATGACAGGGCGCATCACTGATGCCTATTCTAACATTGCTACTGTGAAATTATTTTCACACGGCAACCGAGAATCTCGCTATGCCAAAGAATCAATGGAAGAGTTTATGGTTACAGTACATAAACAGATGCGTTTAGTCACCACTATCGAAACACTCACCTACTTCAATAGCATTTTCTTGATTGTGAGCACTGCGGCTATTGGGCTATGGCTGTGGGGAGCAAGCATTGTTACCGCAGGAGCAATTGCAACCTCCACCGCACTGGCACTGCGTATCAAAGGCTTATCACAATGGATTATGTGGGAATTTGCACGTTTATTTGAAAATCTAGGGACAGTACAAGATGGCATGATCACCTTATCCAAACCACATACGGTGGTAGATAAAGCGGATGCAACACCGTTATCCGTAGAAAAAGGTGAAATTAAATTTGAGCACGTCAATTTTGCTTATGATCCGAAAAAACCGTTACTTAAAGATTTCAACTTAACCATTAAAGCTGGCGAAAAAGTTGGCTTAGTAGGTCGCAGTGGGGCAGGTAAATCAACACTCACTAATCTACTTTTGCGTTTCTACGATGTGCAAAATGGGCAAATCTCGATTGACGGACAAAACGTGGCAGATATTACCCAAGAAAGCCTACGCTCACAAATCGGGTTAGTGACTCAAGATACTTCACTACTACACCGCTCTGTGCGTGAAAACTTAATGTACGGCAGACCTAACGCTACCGAAGAAGAGATGCTTAAAGCCGTTGAACGTGCTGCGGCAGCCGAGTTTATTCCAAATCTGCAAGATGCCAAAGGCAGAACAGGCTTTGATGCTCACGTTGGTGAACGAGGTGTGAAACTCTCTGGCGGACAACGCCAACGTATTGCGATTGCCCGTGTGATGCTCAAAGATGCTCCAATTCTCTTACTCGATGAAGCAACCAGTGCGTTGGATTCCGAAGTGGAAGTGGCAATTCAAGAAAACCTAACCGAGTTAATGGAAGGCAAAACCGTTGTGGCAATCGCCCACCGCTTATCGACCATTATGGCAATGGACCGCTTAATCGTACTCGATAAAGGCGAAATCGTGGAACAAGGCTCACACGATGAACTACTCGCACTCGGCGGTGTGTATGCCAAACTCTGGGCACACCAAAGTGGTGGGTTCTTGCCTGAATAATCTTTGCAAGCGGGCATCTTTTGCAGAAAAAGTGCAAAAAATCACCGCTTGTTACTTTTGCAACCCAGCCGAAGTTTGCTAAACTTCGGCTTTATTTTTTAATGAGAAAATAGTTTGAAAGGATTAGCAATTCGCCTAGCCGCGGGGCTTGCATTATTACTTTGGGCTTGGGATATGGTTTTTCCTTGGCAACGAACCATGCAAGCCGAAGAAAACCGCTATCGTCAAATCCAACAACGCCAAGTGGTTCGGTTAGGCATGATCAACCACCCTATTTCCTATTTTGTTGCCGCAGAAGGCACTTCGGGCATTGAATATGAACTAGCAAAAGCATTCGCTGATTTTATTGGTGTGCAGTTAGAAATTAAGCCATTTGAAAATAGTGAGCAACTGTTTCATGCACTTGATAGCAACCAAATTGATATCGCAGCCGCAGGCTTACCTTTTCAAACAGAGCTTGCAGCTCACTACCAAATTGGTGCCGGCTATTATTCTACCTCATGGCAAGTTGTCTATAAAAAGGGGACACAACGCCCATATAGCCTAGATGATTTAAAAGAAGAGCTCGTTATTCCTGCTGGCTCTAGCGTGTTACCAATTTTGCAATCGCTAGCAGAGCGCCAGCCTAATCTAAAATGGCGCATAAGTGATCAATTTACCCAAGAAGAGTTACTCTTCCAAGTTGCCGATGGCACTATCCCTTATACTGTTGCCGTATCAGTGGATGTATCGGCGGCACAGCATATTAAACCGAATATTGCCATTGGCTTTGATCTGACTGATGAAAAACCCGTAGTATGGTATTTACAGAACAGTGTTTACAGCGAATTACAAGCTACCGTCTTAGAATTTATGAATCAAGCAAATGAAAGTGGCTTAATCTCTCGTATTGAAGAGAAGTATTTTAGCCATCTTTCACGCTTTGACTATGTTGATTCACAAAGCTATTTAAGAGCAATTGAGAAAATCCTGCCCAAATATCAATCACTGTTTGAAAAATATAAAGGTGACCTAGAATGGCAAATGTTAGCCGCAATTGCTTATCAAGAATCTCACTGGGATCCGAATGCAACCTCTCCTACAGGAGTACGTGGCATGATGATGCTGACCAAAGATACGGCTGATCGTATGCATGTAAGCAACCGCACAGATGCTGAGCAAAGTATCCGTGGCGGTTCAGAATATTTACATTTACTGATGAACCAACTGCCACAAACAATTAAATCAGAAGATCGTATTTGGTTTGGTTTAGCCGCATACAATATGGGCAACGGGCATTTACTTGATTTACGCCGGCTAACCAAACAACTCGGCGGCGATCCTGATGAATGGCTAGATGTGAAAAAGAATTTACCACTATTGGCGGAAAAACGTTACTATAGCAAACTAAAATATGGCTATGCCCGCGGTTTTGAGGCATTACAATATGTAGAAAACATTCGGCGCTATTACAACAGCATTATCAACCATCAACGGATTGAGCAAGAGTTAAATGCCAGATTATCGGCTGAGCAAACGCATAACGAACAAACTACCACAACAAACATTCCAGCACTTCTTGAAGGGGAACATCATGTTGAAGAAACGCAAACAGAAACAAAAAGCCAAGCGATTGAGAAACAATAATACTTTACGTCGCTTACGGCATATTTACCGACTAAAACGTCGCATTCATTCTCGCTATCGTGTTGGCTTTATGATGTGGCAAGAGCAGTAAAAATAAGCCTTTCTCTGTATGGAGAAAGGCTTATTGATTATTTTATCCGTTCTAATCTGGCAAGTAGAGCCTCATCACTCAAGCATTGGATTTTCCGCATATAGTAAAAAAAGAACATCGCAGCAATGCTTAAACAAATGCAGAATACCAACCAGAAACCACTGGCAGCCATTGGCATTACTAACCAATCCGTTCTTGCCAAGACAATTCCAAGCGGCATACCAATCAACCAATAGCAAATGAGCGTAACACCTAAAATTGGCCGAGTATATTTATAACCACGTAAAATACCGTTACAAACCGATTGCACCGAGTCAGGAATTTGATAGATTGCAGAAAAAATCAATAAACTGGAGGCTATCGTAATTGAAGTAGGATCGCTCGTGAAAATATGCGGAATCCAATCTTTTAAACTTAAAATCACAACTGCCATGGCAAAAGCAATTAAGATGCAGGTAAAGATAGCATGGAACGTCAAGTATTTTGCTCCTTGTACATCCTTTGCTCCCAATGTCTGCCCTACCATGATGGTAGTCGCCATGCTAACTGAGAGAGGGATCATAAAAAATAACGAACTGGTTTGTAATGCCACTTGATGGCTTGCTACCACTTGCGCGCCCAATGGCGATAAAATTAATGATGAGGTAGCAAAAAGCATCACCTCAGTAAATAGAGCAAAACCAATTGGTAAACCGAGTTTTAATAATTTTACTTGCGTAACCCGATTTGGCTTTTCCCAAAAACGATTAAATAAACCAATATCCTTTTGTGACGAGCTACGATAGCAATAGTGCAAAATCAGTAAAAACATTACCCAGTTTACAATTGAAGTGGCAAGCCCACACCCCACAGCCCCCATTGCTGGCAAACCAAATTTACCAAACATAAAAATATAGTTCAGCGGAATATTGAGCAAAAGCCCAAAGAAGGTGATCAACATAGCAGGACGTGGATTAGACAGCCCATCATTAAAACAGCGCAAATTCACTGCCATTAATGCAGGCAAAAGCCCGATACATAACATCGCCATATAATCCGCCGCTTTATGCGCAAAAGCCGCTGGCGTATCCATACTTTGTAAAATCCAATCACTGCCAAGATAAACGGTAAATAACGGCAGACTAAATAGCAATGCGATCCAAGAACCTTGCTTAACTTGGTGGGAAATTAGATGACGCTGATTTGAACCATTCAAATAAGAAACGGTTGGTGTAATAGCATTTAACACGCCAATTACAAACAGCAAAAGCGGGAAATAAATTGAGTTACTCACTGCAATTGCAGAGACATCATCATCGCTAATCATACCTGCCATCACAATATCTGCAAATCCCATGCCCGAGGAAGCAAGTTGCGAAATAAAGATCGGCAAAGCAAGCTTAAATAAATTTTTGGTATTTTGTGGATAACGATGCCATTGAAGATTCATAGTGACTCTTTTGTAAAATATTGAAGAAAAACAACCGCTTGTTAGTGCCTGCTGTTCATTTAGTTAATTAATCGTAGTCATTAAAATGTGGGAGTCGCACTAAATGTTATCGCCTCATGCGTAATCGGGTGCGTAATCGTCAAACTTTCTGCATGCAAATACAACCGAGGGGCTAGGCTTTTTGCCAGTGGATTTGCATAAAACTTATCGCCTAGAATAGGATGCCCCAACGCCAAACAATGTACTCGTAACTGGTGTGAACGTCCAGTAATGGGGGTTAATTTTACCCGTGTCGTATTATTCGGATAGTGGGCTAATACTTCATAGTGTGTCTGGGCTTTTTTGCCTCTTTCATAGCAAATTTTTTGCCGTGGGCGGTTTTCCCAATCGCAAATAAGCGGGAAATCCATTACACCACAATCACCAATTTTCTCACCCAATTTACCCCAAACTATTGCGATATAGTGCTTTTTCGGCTCACGTTCCCGAAATTGGCGTTTTAATTCTTTCTCTGCCACCTTACTCAACGCAAATAATAAAATGCCACTGGTTGCCATATCTAGGCGGTGAGCCGGCTCGGTAAAACCATATTTTTGCTGCACACGTGTCATCGCACTATCAAAATATTCTGGGCGATTGCCAGGAACAGACAGCAAACCACTTGGTTTATTAATGACGAGAATGTGATTATCTTGATACACTACGTCTAGCCACGGATCTTGTGGCGGATGATATTCAATTAATGCCATAGAAAAATAACCTAAAAATTTTCGGCTATCTTAGCAGAAAATCGGAATTTTTTTGGCAGATTATGGTCTCAAATCCTGTCATTTTTCACAATAAGGAAATTACTATGAATTTCAACGACATTTTAAAAGGCGTGTTAGGTGCTGCAACTAACGGCTCAAACCAACAAGGAAAAAGCGATTTAGGCAATATCCTTAATTCAGTTTTAGGTTCGGTGGGCAGTAGTGCGAACCAAGGTAAATCTGATTTAGGCGGTATCTTAAATGCGGTATTAGGTACAGTAGGGCAAGCTAAAACTGGCAATACCGATGCCATTACGAAATTAGGCGGTGGTACGGCGTTAGTTGGTATTTTATCCATGGTGTTGGGAAGAAATGGCGGTGCGAACCTCACCAAGCTAGGTTCATTAGCAGCATTAGGTAGCATGGCATACAAAGCTTACCAAGATTATCAGAAAGCACAATCTGTTGCTCCATCACAGGATGTTGCACAATCTTTTGCAGCAGAAACCACCGACATCGGGAATGCGGTAATTTTACAAGCGATGATTGCAGCCGCCTATGCAGACGGTGAATTAGACGACAGCGAACAAGCAATCTTAGAAAAAGAAGCCGCAGATAACCCAGCCTTAGCTGAATTAGTTTCTCAGCCTGCAAGCGTACAAGAAATTGCCCAAAATGTTGGCAATAACCCAGCGCTAGCAGCTCAAGCTTATCTTGCTGCGCGCTTAGTTTGCCAAGAACTTTCTCGTCAAGAGATCGTTTTCTTAAACGATTTGGCAAATGCGCTCGGCCTAGAACCAGCCTTAGTTGAACAGCTAGAAAAACAAGCTGGATTTTAATTAAATAGCATTAACAATAACCCAAAGCAAAACCCTGAGATTTCCCCTCAGGGTTTTGCTTTTACAATCGCAATTTTCTGGCGTAAACTTCAAGAGGTGTTGCAAGGGAGAAAACGCTATGCTAAAAATCACTAAAATTTTCAATAATAATGCATTGCAAACCATTGATTTACTCGGCACAGAGTTAGTAGTCCTAGGCAAAGGCATTGCTTTTGGTAAGAAAGTTGGCGATTATGCTGATGAACAGCTGGTTGAGAAGACTTTCGCTATTACTAAAAATCCATTCTCCATTCGGCTACTTGAAATTCTTGAAGAAATCCCTAGCGACTATTTTCGTCTCACCAATCAAATCGTCAATCAAGCCAACCAGCGCCTTGGCACACAGCTCAGCCAGATGATATATGTCAGTCTTACCGATCACCTCTTCCATGCGGTACAACGAGCACAGAAGAGGCAAAACTTTGGCAAAGGGCTCAGTTATGAAATTCGTCGCCTATATCGTACTGAATACCAGATAGGATTAGATGCGGTAGCACAGATCCAACAGCAATTTGATATCCAAATGGACGAAGATGAAGCCGCATTTATTGCCCTGCATATTTTTAATGCCAGAACCGATGCTGATATGCAAGAAACCTACCGTACCACACAAATTATTAAAGATATTCTCAACATTGTGAGCCACCATTTTCATCAACAGCTTAACGAAGAAAGCTATGACTACACCCGTTTTATTACGCATTTGCAGCACTTTGCTTTTCGCCTGTTCCAGCCCCAAACCATTTACAGTAGCCATGATGATTTTCTCTATACTCAAACACAAATTGCTTACCCAGAGGCTTTTCGCTGTGTTGAAAAAATTGCTCGCTACCTACAAAATCAATTTAATAAAGCCCTTAATCATGACGAACAACTCTATTTAATTATCCATATTCAGCGTGTCATCGGAGACAAGCGGTAAATTTTTGCTATTTTTCTGCAAAATGTGAAGCAGATCACAATTTAAAACATTATACGTTGCATTAAACATCAAAATCACCTAAATTCCCTCCTGTCAAGGTTGTAACCTTAAGGGCAAGGCTTGAATGGTTTGGATAAGATTACATATTCAAACCATTCAAGCTTTTTTATACCTTGAATTCCATAAACACATTTAGGGTGTTACGTTTATTCGGCAAGCCTAAATTCCACTCCACAGTCAAACTGCGAGCGGAATTTAGGCTTTTTTGCTTTTCAAGCAGAGGAGCTCTTTATGGCAAAAGACTTCAGCAAACTCGCCGCAGAGATTGTCAAATTAGTCGGCGGCGAACAAAATATTCATTCACTGGTACACTGTGCCACTCGACTACGCTTTGTGCTAAAAGATAAAGATAAAGCCAAAGCAAATAAAGATGTACTTAATCAAACCGCAGGAGTGATTAGTGTAGTAGAAAGTGGAGGGCAATTTCAGATTGTCATCGGTAATAATGTCCCAAAAGTCTATGCACAAATTATGCAAATTGCCCAGATTGAAGCAGGAAGTGAAACCGACTTGCCAAAACCAAGCTTAATTAACCGTGCGATTGATTTCCTCTCAGGTTCTTTCACTCCTCTAATTGGCGTGATGGCAGGGGCTGGTATCTTAAAAGGTCTGATTGCAATTTTGCAGGTTACAGGCTTACTCGAAACAAGCGATGGCACTTACGCAGTACTTGATGCGGCAGCCAGTTCCACCTTCTATTTCTTGCCAATCTTACTTGCGATTACCTGTGCAAATAAAGTAAAAGCCAGCCCTTATATTGCGGTAGCCGTTGCTGGTGCATTACTTTATCCAAATATCGTAGAAATCACGGCGAAAGGTGAAGGGCTACATTTTCTGGGCTTCGAATTAGCAATGATGAACTACGCCTATAGCGTTATTCCAATTTTAATCGCTGTGTCTGTACAAGCCTACATACAACGTTTCTTTGAAAGCATTTGGCATGAGTCTGTCCGAAACTTCTTCGCTCCGGCTTGCACACTCTTGGTAATAGTGCCTTTTACTTTTGCAGTGATCGGCCCGATAGGCAGTGGTATCGGCAGTGGCATTGCAACCGTACTAGCTTGGTTGTATGACGCAAGCCCTATTGCAACAGGGATTGTAGTTGGTGCTATTTGGCAAGTATTAGTGATCTTCGGAATTCACTGGAGCATTGTGCCAATAATGATCAACAACATGGCGGTAGTTGGCTTTGATTTAATCGGTCCATTAACCGCAGCGGCTGTGCTTGGTCAAGCAGGGGCAACATTCGCTGTATTTTTAAAAAGCCGTGATCCACAAATTAAATCACTGGCCGGTTCCACCACCTTTAGTGGGGTACTCGGAATCACCGAACCGCTGATCTACGGTATAACCCTACGCTTTAAAAAACCATTTATCTGTGGCGTGATTGGTGGAGCTATTGGTGGAGCGCTGATTGGTTGGGGAGGAACTAAAATGTTTGCCTTTGGTTTCTCAGGTTTACTGCTTTACCCTGTGATTATTGGTGAAGGTAGCAATATCATTACTTACACCTTAGGTATGCTAACGGCATTTATCGCAGCAGGAGTACTCACCTATCTCTTCGGATATAGCGATGCCATGCTACCCAACAAAAATGCCAATACAATGAAAGCGGACAAAACCAGCACGACTTCTCCTGTTTCCACCATTCCTTTGCAAAAATATAGCTTAATTAGCCCGCTTGCAGGTGAAGTGCATAAACTCAGCACTATTGCTGACCCGCTATTTGCGTCCGAGGCGCTGGGCAAAGGTATAGCCATTTTGCCAGAAAAAGGAGAATTACATGCCCCGATAAACGGCACAATCAGTTCTATTTTTGCAACCAAACATGCGATTAACTTAATCTCTGACGACGGGCTAGAAATCTTAATTCATGTTGGTATTGATACTGTCCAACTAAACGGAGAACATTTTGAGGTATTTGTCAAAGAAGGCGAACGAATTAGCGCAGGACAACTACTTAGCCGTTTTGATATTGAGAAAATCAGCCAAGCAGGTTATTCACTCATGACCCCTATTATTATCGCCAATAGCGATGATTATCTGGATGTCATCACCACGACCGAGCCCCATATCTATCACGGCGAACCGTTGATGAAGGTAGTTGCCAATAAAGCATAAGATCGATGCATAAGACAAGCGGTCAATTTTTAACAAAATTTTACAAACAGGAGTAAAACATGAGTAGTTTAAAACCATTTCCAAATCATTTTCTCTGGGGCGGCGCAACTGCTGCTAACCAAATTGAAGGAGGCTTTGATTTAGGCGGTAAAGGGCTTTCCAGTGCAGATATGGTTGCCTATGTCCCTAAAGCGGAACGAGGGGCACATAGTGCATCTATTGAGGTCTCATCACAACGCATTGAAGATATTCTTGCAGGCAAATTCCAAGCACGTTTTCCAAAACGCGAGGGAATCGATTTTTACCATACTTACAAAGAAGATATCGCACTCTTAGCTGAAATGGGCTTTAAAATGTTCCGTATTTCACTACATTGGGCTCGAATTTTCCCGAATGGCTACGATGAACAGCCAAACGAGGAAGGATTAGCTTTCTACGATCAAGTTTTTGATGAATTGCTCAAACACGGCATTCAGCCAATGGTGACACTCTGTCACTATGAAATTCCACTTGGTCTGGTGCAAAAATATAATGGCTTTTTAGATAGAGCCGTTGTTGGGCATTTTGTGCGCTATGCGGAAACCGTCTTCCATCGCTATAAAGATAAAGTGAAATACTGGCTCACCTTCAATGAAATTAATATGGTGACCATGCACAGCCCATATACCGGTGCGGGAGTAATATTAGATCGCATTCCGCCAGCAGAACGTGAAAATGCAAAATATCAAGCCCTGCACCATCAATTTATTGCCAGCAGCCTTGCAACCAAAGCGCTACATGAAATTATTCCCGATGCTAAAATGGGCTGTATGCTTGCACGCATGTTACACTATGCTTTGACCGCCGATCCTATCGACCAGCGCAAAGCTCAATGGGGCAATCAGCAAAACCTCTTTTATACAGATGTACATGCACGTGGTGAATATCCAAAATATATGCTTCGCCACTGGCAAGAAAATAATGTACATATTCAAAAAGCCTTGGGCGATGATGCCATTTTAAAACAATACCCAGTCGATTTTATTTCGTTTAGTTACTATATGTCTGTTTGTGTTACCCAACACGAAGATCAAGGGGAAAAAGTAGGGGGCAACTTAATTGAAGGCGTAAAAAATCCTTACCTACAAGCCTCCGATTGGGGTTGGCAAATTGATCCGATTGGCTTACGTCTCACTTTAAATGAAATGTACGACCGCTATCAAAAACCACTATTTATCGTTGAAAACGGTTTAGGTGCTTACGATGTTGTGGAAGATGGCAAAATTCACGATAGCTATCGCATTGATTATTTACGCGCACATATCGAACAAATGCAAGAAGCCATTAGCGATGGCGTTGAACTTTGGGGCTATTTGGAATGGGGGCCTATTGATCTGGTGAGTATGTCTACCTCTGAAATGTCCAAACGCTACGGCTTTATCTATGTAGACATTGATGATGATGGTAACGGTAGCCGCCAGCGCCTACGCAAGGATTCCTTCTTCTGGTATAAAAAAGTGATCGCTTCAAACGGTGCAGATCTTGCTTAATTATTCTAAAACAATGCCCTCAAACTATCCTTTGAGGGCATTTCGTTAATTTAATTCGTAAAGTGTTACACCACATTCTTGGCTAGATTGGCTTGGCACGACCTCATAATCCTTCCCAGCCTTCGCAGTAAAAGTTATTTTATTACCAGTACAATAAGCATAGCTGATGATCACATTTCCTACGGCATCTTGAAATTTATGTGGTGGAGTGCGAGAAAAGATAGTGCAACTTTTTTCATTGAGTTCTCCTATTTAAATGTAAGCGGTTAATTTTGCAGAAAATTTTGCAAAATCCCCCGCTTGTTAAAAGGCCAACCCCATACTAAATAACACATTTGTGAGCAACGCTAAGCCTGCCATCTGCCCTAAAATAGGCCGTAATTCACTAGGATCTTTATGTTGATACACAAAATATCCGTGTTTGGCTAATAATGGCACAGCAAGCAAAAATACAAAACTATACCAATGTTGAAAAGCAAACAAACCAAAAATGAAATAAGACAATACCGCTAATACCAGTAAGACAAGGTGGTAACAACGACCATTCTGGCTGCCAATGCGGACAATCAAGGTCGTTTTGCCCGCTTTACGATCTTGTTCAATATCCCGCAGATTATTGATATTTAACACTGCCACGGAAAGTAAACCACAACCTAACGCAGGCAAATAAATCAGCAATGGCACACTATGAGCTTGCAGATAGAATGTGCCTAATACCGCTAAAAAACCAAAAAAAATCAGCACAGAAATATCACCTAACCCCAAATAGCCATAGGGTTTTTTCCCGACCGTATAAGTAATAGCAGCAATAATTGCGATAATGCCGAGACTCAAGAAAACGACTAAATCTTGCAATGATTGATAGGCATAAACAATAAGCGATACCCCAGACAAAAAGCTTAGTGCCCCAACGATATAAAGTGATTTTTTAAGCTGCTCACCATTAATTGCCCCATGCTGAATTGCTCGCTTTGGCCCGATACGTTCTGCCGTATCCGAGCCCTTAATATGATCACCATAATCATTGGCAAAATTAGACAGAATTTGTAATAAAGTCGTGGTTAGTAAGGCAAGCAGGGTTGTCATCCAATCAAAATGCCCTGCCCAATATGCCAATGCCGAACCGACTAAAATAGAAGCCAATGCTAATGGCAATGTTTTTGGACGTGCAGTACTAAACCAAATTGAAAATGTTGAATTTTTATTCATTGTTATCCCGTTTACGACAAATTTCTGTGCTTTTACTTTCAAAGCGAAGCATATTATTACAAAATAACGACTTTGTTTTTGATTTTTAGCAGAAAATTAACACTTTATGCCGAGTACATTCACAAGTCTGACCATCCAGCCAATCGGTGTGATGGAAAGCCCGTTTGATGAAAAATTTGCCGTGCCTCGGCAACCGAATTTAGTGCAGGAAGGTCACGGCATTTTGCGTTTGCTACCGCCGTTTAATCAAGCAGATGCTGTGCGTGATATTGAGCAATTTAGCCATCTCTGGCTTATTTTTCAGTTTCATCAAATTCCTGAGCGTAGCTGGCATGCAACCGTACGTCCTCCTCGCTTAGGTGGAAATGAGCGAATCGGCGTTTTCGCAAGCCGAGCCACTCATCGTCCTAACCCGATTGGATTGTCAAAAGTGGCACTGCGTCAGGTTGAAATCAGTAACGGCGAAGTTTTGTTACATTTAGGTAGCGTAGATTTAGTCAATGGTACGCCTATTTTAGATATTAAGCCTTATATCGCCTATGCAGACAATGAGCCAAATGCACTTTCCGGCTTTGCACAACAAAAGCCACCTGCAACATTAAGCGTAGAATTTAGCCCCGAAGCACAGCAAGCGGTGCAAAATTGTTCAAATTTTGCAAAATTTTCAATTTCCAATCCGCTAAACTTTATCCGTGAGGTTTTAGAACAAGACCCGCGCCCCGCTTATCAACAAGGTAAAGCCAGTCAGCGAATTTATGGTATGAGTTTGGCAGGCTGTAATATTAAATGGCAAATAGATGCTGAAAATTTCGGCAAAGCCATTGTTTTGAGCGTAACTGAGGGAACTTAGCTTAATCAAATCACTCTAAGCTCGGCAATTTTGATAAGGAGACAAACCATGAAATTAACACATTCTCTGATGCTTGCAATGATGGCTCTCGGATTCGCGCTACATGCTCATGCACAGCCTGCCCCTCATGAAAAAGGCGCGACCTTTCAATTTTCAACCCAAGTGAGTCGTACGGTTGAGAAAGATTTAATGACTGCCGAAGTATTCAGTCGTAAAGCCGGTAAAAAACTACCAGAATTGAAAAAAGCAGTCTCAGCGAACTTAAACAAAGTGCTTGAACAAGCCAAACAAAATGCAGATATTGAGCTAATTGCCGAAGGCATTTCAAACTACGCGGATTATGATCAAAAAGGCAAGGTAATAGGCTGGGTGGCAGAAGGGCGAATTCGCTTAATCAGTAAGAATTTTGATGCTATAGCCAATATCCTTGACCATTTAGATGAGGAAATTGCTATCACTGCTATTGATTTTAGCGTTTCACCAGAAAAAGCTGCGGCTTTAGAGGATGAGATGACATTAGAAATTATCAAACAGTTTCAACATAAAGCCGAAATCATTCAAAAAGGGTTAAATGCCCAAAAATATACACTGACAGAGGTGCAATTAAATACGCCAAACGGCTATGCACCACATGATGAGAGTAGAATGTACGCATTAAGTAGCGCCAAAATGGCAACAGAGAACAAATTGCCACTAGAAGCAGGCAAACAGCTCATCAGTGCCACAGCCTCTGGTAAAGTGGTTTTTGAATAACAGAATTAGATAAGTAGGCGGAGCCTGCTTTGCTAATAATGCCGATAATCGGCAATTCACTCGGACGATACGTAAAAACGTATTGAATATTTACCTTAAAAGGAACTTAAACATGAAAAAATATTTTGCCGAATTTTTCGGTACATTCTGGTTAGTATTTGGTGGTTGTGGTAGCGCAGTATTAGCAGCAGGTATCCCTGATTTAGGTATCGGCTACGCTGGCGTTTCATTGGCTTTCGGTTTAACCGTATTAACCATGGCTTATGCGGTTGGCCATATCTCTGGTGGTCACTTCAACCCTGCTGTATCTATCGGTTTATTAGTCGGTGGTCGTTTCAACAGCAAAGACTTACTACCATACATTGCATCACAAGTTTTAGGTGCAATCGCGGCAGCCGCTGTGCTTTATACTATCGCATCTGGCGCTGCAGGCTTTGATGCAACTGCTGGTTTTGCAAGCAACGGTTATGCAGAGCACTCTCCACACGGTTATAGCTTAGTTGCTGCGCTATTAATTGAGATCGTATTAACCGCGTTCTTCTTAATCATCATTATGGGCGCAACAGATAAACGTGCACCGGCAGGTTTTGCCCCAATTGCAATCGGTTTGGCTTTAACCTTAATCCACTTGATCAGTATTCCTGTCACCAACACCTCTGTAAACCCTGCACGCTCTACTGGTGTTGCACTCTTCCAAGGTAGCTGGGCTATTGAACAATTATGGTTATTCTGGGTTGCACCAATCGTTGGTGCGGTAATTGGCGCATTGGTTTACCGTTTCATTGCAGAAGAAAAATAATCTCACTTTGATTGTAACCCCATCGCTGATGGGGTTTCTTGTTTAAAACTCGATATGCAAAAATTGATTTTTCTTATTACCTCAACTTGCTTGTTAAGCGGCTGCTTAGTTACCTCGGTAGTTGGTGCAGCAGCCTCAGTTGCTGGCGCAGCAGTGAGTACTGCTGTTACCGTGGTAGATGCAGTTACCCCGGATATCACAGATTAACAGCAAATTGTAAAAACCGGACCGCTTGTAGATTATGCAACAAGCGGTCTTTTTTTGGGGAAAATTTGCAAATCCCCAACAAACCGTTACAATGCTTGAACTTTTACACTTAAAGAAAGGAATTTAAAATGAAAATCGCAAAAAATCTTGTGCCAAGCATCGCGTACCAAGTTCGTACTCAAGATGGCGTATTAGTCGATGAAGCACCTGTTGAACAACCGTTAGAGTATCTACACGGTCATAATAACCTTGTGGTGGGCTTAGAAAATGCTTTAGAAGGTAAAGCCGTGGGTGAGACTTTTGAAGTGCGTGTAAAACCTGAAGAAGGCTATGGTGAATATAACGACAATATGGTGCAACGTGTGCCAAAAGATGTATTTATGGGCGTAGATGAATTAGAAGTGGGTATGCGTTTTATCGCAGATACAGACATTGGCCCATTACCGGTCGTTATCACTGAAGTAGATGGCGATGAAGTAGTGGTGGACGGTAACCACATGTTAGCAGGCCAAGAGTTGCTATTCTCTGTGGAAGTAGTCTCAATCCGTGAAGCAACCCTCGAAGAGATTGCTCACGGTCATATTCACGGCGAGCATGGTGGCTGCTGTGGTGGGCATGATAGCGATGAAGAAGGTCACGGCTGTGGTTGCGGCGGTCACCACCACCATCATCACCACAATGGCTGTGGCTGCGGAGGTCATCATCACGAAGAAGCTCATGAAGGCTGCTGTGATGAGCATCATCACCATCATCATAATGGTGAATGCTGTGATGAACATCATCACCATCATCACACAGCTGATGAAAAATGCAATAAACAGTAATTTTTATTCAATGACGGGGGATTTTGTCCCCCGTTTTTTGATCAGAATAAAAAATAGAAAAATCGAAACAATTTATAGCTTACTCCCCTGCTGATTTCTATCTCTGAACGAAATCAAAATATGTTTCTTCTCAAAAACAACTGTATTGAAACAGTGAATTTAAAAGGGAAAATATATTCAGCTATACAAACACAGGAAAACAAAATGAGTGATAACCAGCAAATGAACGGCACGGATTATCTACGTGCTATTGTCAGTTCAAAAATCTACGATCTTGCCCAACATACTCCCCTACAAAAAATGGAAAAACTTTCTGAGCGTTTGGGAAATACTATTTTCATTAAACGGGAAGATCGACAGCCAGTACACAGCTTCAAGCTACGTGGTGCTTATGCCATGATTTCTAATCTCTCGCCTGCCCAAAAAAATGTGGGGGTGATCACCGCCTCAGCCGGCAATCATGCACAGGGTGTAGCGCTTTCAGCAAAGCATCTTGGGCTACGCGCATTAATTGTCATGCCACAAAACACGCCCTCAATTAAAGTGGATGCAGTGCGAGGATACGGTGGTGAAGCATTATTATTTGGTGCAAATTTTGATGAAGCTAAAGCCAAGGCGATTGAATTATCTCAAGAACTTGGTATGACTTTTATTCCACCTTTCGATCATCCTCTGGTCATTGCAGGGCAAGGTACTATTGGTATGGAGCTACTACAGCAACATTCCGATCTGGATATGATATTTGTTCCTGTTGGTGGCGGTGGGCTAATTGCAGGGATTGCGACACTCATCAAACAACTAGCTCCTGAGATAAAAATTATCGGAGTGGAAAGTAAGGATTCTGCTTGCCTGTATCATGCATTAAAAAAAGGGGCTCCTTGCGATCTTGAGCGTGTAGGATTATTTGCCGATGGGATTGCGGTTAAACGCATTGGTGATGAAACCTTCCGTCTTTGCCAGCAATATGTAGATGATATTGTGCTAGTAGACAACGATGAAATTTGTGCTGCCCTAAAAGATATTTTTGAAAACGTACGCGCAATTGCCGAACCAAGCGGCGCAACCTCCTTAGCTGGTTTGAAAAAATATGTTGAGCAACATCATCCACAAGGAAAAAATTTAGCCTGCGTGCTTTCTGGAGCAAATCTCAATTTCCACACACTACGCTATGTTTCTGAACGCTGCGAAATTGGTGAAAAACACGAAGCCTTACTGGCTGTAACCATTCCTGAGCAAAACGGCAGTTTCTTAAAATTCAGTGAAGTACTGGGTAATCGTGCCGTAACAGAGTTTAATTATCGCCATTCAGATGATACTCAAGCATGTATTTTTGTTGGAGTACGTGTTTCAGGCAAAACAGAAATTGCCGAAATTATTACCGATCTCCAACACAATGGTTATGATGTTACCGATATGTCAGATGACGAAATCGCCAAAACACATATTCGCTATATGGTGGGAGGCAGACCACAAAGTATTGTACGCGAGCAGCTCTATAACTTCGAATTCCCAGAACAAAAAGGCGCGCTACGCAAATTCTTGGAAACCTTAATCAACTGGGATATTTCATTATTCCATTACCGGGCTCACGGTGCAGATTATGGCGATATTTTGGCGGCATTTGTTGTGCCAGAGCAAGAGCAAACTACATTCGAGCAAGATTTAGCTAAATTAGGCTATACTTATGAAAATGTTAGCCAAAGTCCCGCTTATCGCTATTTTCTTAAATAGTAACCTGTTCAAGTAGCCCCTTAAAGCTCGTGCTTCTAAGCAGATAGAAAAAGCAAATCAAGCGACTTGAAAATAAAACAGCACGTACTTGAAAATGACTCAAATACGTGCTGTTAATTTTTGTGTTATCTCAATGCACTTAACGACGTTCGTAGATAATCTCTACCCCTTCGTCATCCTCTTCTGTCCAATCATCGTCGTCTAAGTCATCCCAATCATCTTCAGTAATTGGATTTTGCATTGCTTGTTGATGGTAATCATCCCATTTGAACGCAACTTCTTCAGTTGCTTTTTCTTCTGCCTCAAGACGCGGATTAGCCTCAATGAAATCCATAATATCACGAGTTAAATCTTGTACATTTTGCCCTGTTGCGGCAGAAATTAAGTAATAATCACCTTCCCAACCAATTTCTTCACAGATTTTGTCTGCAATTTCACGAGCTTCTTCTTCGCCAATCGTATCAATTTTATTGAAGACTAACCACGTTGGTTTTTCTGATAACTTTTCACTGTATTGGAAGAGTTCGCTTTCAATAATTGAGATATTTTGAGCAGGATCGCTTTCATCAATTGGTAAGATATCCACTAAGTGAATTAATACACGGCAACGCTCTAAGTGTTTTAGGAAACGTATCCCTAAACCAGCGCCGTCCGCCGCGCCTTCGATCAATCCCGGAATATCCGCCACCACGAAACTGCGATCAGAGCCTACGCGAGCTACACCTAAACTTGGTACAAGTGTAGTAAATGGATAATCGGCAACTTTCGGTTTTGCCGCAGAAACCGCACGGATAAAGGTTGATTTGCCTGCATTCGGTAACCCAAGCATCCCCACATCAGCCAGCAGCATAAGCTCAAGCTGTAAATCACGTTTTTCCCCAGGCGTGCCATTGGTTTTTTGACGTGGTGCACGATTTACCGAAGATTTAAAACGGGTATTCCCTAAACCGTGATAGCCGCCTTTGGCCACCAGCATTTTCATTCCGTGCTTAGTCAAATCGCCCAGCACCTCTTGGGTATCATTATCGATTGCGCGCGTTCCAACTGGTACACGCAAAGTGATATCTTTACCACGATGCCCAGTACAGTCAGAGCTACGTCCATTTTCACCACGCCCAGCGGCAAAACGCTTGGTAAAACGGTAATCGATAAGTGTATTTAGATTCTCATCTGCAACTAGATACACATCACCGCCATCACCGCCATCACCGCCATCCGGCCCGCCTTTCGGGATAAACTTTTCACGGCGGAAACTGACACAACCATTACCGCCATCGCCAGCTTCAACACGAATTAGTGCTTCATCAATAAATTTCATTATTCTATTCTCCTGTAACCTCTTTCGCTGAATACCATAGAAAGAGAGTTAAATTATTTAAAAATCTTATGCCCAATCGCCGATAAAATGGTCCCCGCCACGACAATAAAAGCACCAAGATAGCTCAGCCAATTCATGGTTAGCTCAGGGACAAAATCAGGCATTAACCAATGCCCTAAATGGGAAAAGATCATCGTAAAAATCGGCAATAAAATGGTTACCACGCTCACCTTAGTGGCATCCCAATAGTTTAATGCTTCGGCATAAGCGCCATAGCCTATAAAAGTATTTAAGCAACAATATAAAAAACAGCCTATTAAAAAGCCATTAATTTCAAATAGTTGGCTTGGTGATACAAAGGGAGAAATTGCCACGCCACAACCAAGATAAATAATCATCAAAATTTGCTGTGAGCTAAACGTTGCCGAAAGTAATTTTTGCGCAATGCCATAGCAAACCCAAATGATAGCAGCAGAAGCTGAAATAAGAATTCCCACTGCATAATCACCAAATTGCAGAATTTCGCCCATTCGTTCATTAAAAAATGCGGCTAAACCAATAAGCAACAGAATTAAACCCATTTTCTGATGTTGCCCAAATTTCTCTCTAAAAATCACCACCCCGCACAAAATCATGGTGAAAGGCGCGAGCTGCCATAAAACTTGGTTGGTGGTCGGTGAAATATAATTTAAGGCTTCACTGAACAGGAAAAAATTTGCCGCCAAGCCACACACACCTAAAAAGATTAACTTAAACACTCGTGGACTAAATGCTCTGGCGCTAGGCAATCGCTTAGTTAAAACAAAAAATAGCGCCAAACCTAGCCCAGCAACCCAAAATCGATACCATACCAAGGTTTGCGCATCAATAGTCGCAAGCAATGGCTGAACGGCAATTGGTAAGGTTCCCCATGTCATGGATGCGAGTAATGCATAGAGAAAGCCACGCAAAGGTTTTTGTTGCATAAATTTACTTAGATGGAACTGTTCAGAAAAGGCGGAGATTTTACACGATAACCGTAGGAAAGGCGAATTTTTAGCAGGTTTTATCAAATATAAGCGGTCAGATTTTTACAATTTTTTGCAAAATTATCCCAAAATCCAACCGCTTGTTTAAGCGAAGAAATTATTTGCTCGCGCCAAATGCACCAACCCAATCCGCCGCTTTAAACATGCCTCCGCGCTCTTTTGCATTTTCACCGTAGAATTTACCTTCTACTTTAGCCGTGCCGCTTAAGGAGGCTGAATTTGCAGAACCGGTAAAACTATTACCGCTTATATTGGCATTTAGATTAATGACATCCACTGTTTCGGCATTCATTGTGCCATTTAACGTTTTAGCAGAAAACCCACGGCAGTGTAAATAAAAGCCTTATTATCTTCAATAAAAAGCGGTATCATAATTTCATTTTTGAGTCCTTGATCACAAAGACAATATATGAAACCGACTTTCCTTGAACTCCGCCATTTAAAAACGCTGATTGCTTTAAAAGAAAGTGGCAGTATTTCTCTTGCCGCAAAGCAAGTACATTTAACCCAATCCGCACTTTCCCACCAAATCAAATTAATTGAGGATCAATATGATTTGCAGCTTTTTGAGCGTAAAAGTATGCCGATTCGCTTTACACCAGCAGGAGAACGATTGATTCGCCTTGGCTATGATATTTTGCCTAAAGTCATTCAAGCAGAGTTGGATTTAGCTCGAATTAAGCAAGGTGAAGCGGGCGAGCTACGTATTGCAGTTGAATGCCATACATGCTTCGACTGGCTGATGCCAGCGATGGATAAATTCCGTCAGAGCTGGGGGCAGGTGGAGCTAGATATTGTTTCCGGTTTCCATACCGATACAGTAGGCTTACTCCTAAATCATCGTGCGGATTGGGCTGTTGTTGCTGAGATTGAAGAAACTGCAGGCATTATCTTCCAGCCTCTTTTCTCTTACGAAATGGTGGGTATTTGCTCCAAAGATCACCCTTTAGCACAAAAAGAGGTTTGGCTGGCTGAAGATTTCCGCGATGAAACGCTTATCACTTATCCTGTGCCTGATGATATGTTGGATTTATTACGTAAAGTTCTCTTTCCTGCGGGAATTAATCCAAGCCGCCGTACCAGTGAACTAACAATTGCAATTATTCAATTAGTCGCAAGCAAACGCGGCATTGCCACCTTACCATATTGGGCAGTAAAACCCTATTTAGAACGGGGCTATGTCGTTGCACGTAAAATCACGGAACAGGGGTTACATAGTACGCTGTATGGTGCCATTCGTGAAAATGATCAAAATACTGCTTACTTTGAAGATTTTCACCATACAGTAAAACGAGAAAGTTTCAACACTTTGCCGGGATTGTCGGTATTAGAGTAGAAAAAAGGCAGTGTTCTTACACTGCCTTTCATTTAGAAACCTAAGCTTGATCGCCAATTAATACTGATTCTAACGCAATTTCAATCATATCATTGAACGTCAGCTGGCGTTCTTCTGCTGTCGTTTGCTCATGCGTACGAATGTGATCTGAAACTGTGCAAATAGTTAGTGCTTTTGCACCAAATTCCGCGGCAACACCATAGATACCCGCAGCTTCCATTTCTACACCTAAAATGCCGTATTTTTCCATTACGTCAAACATTTCAACATCTGGCGTATAGAATAAATCTGCTGAATATAGGTTACCAACGCGGACATTTACTCCTTTTTGTTTTGCGGCTTGTACTGCTGCTTGCGTCATTTCAAAATCTGCAATTGCAGCAAAATCATTATCTTTAAAGCGAATACGATTCACTTTAGAATCAGTACAAGCACCAAGACCAATCACAACTTCACGTAATTTAACGTCAGCACGCACAGCGCCACAAGAACCTACACGGATAATTTTCTTCACGCCATACTCTGTAATTAGCTCTTTTGCATAGATTGAGCAAGATGGAATCCCCATACCATGACCCATTACCGAGATACGGCGGCCTTTATAAGTCCCTGTGTAACCAAACATGTTACGTACATTTGTTACTTGTTCTGCATTTTCTAAGAAAGTTTCAGCAATATATTTTGCACGGAGTGGGTCGCCAGGCATTAATACTACATCAGCGAATGCACCTGCAGGTGCGTTAATATGTGGAGTCATTTTTTGTTCCTCTTGTTTTACTGTTAAATTGTCGAGTTCAAGCGGTTTAAATTTGCAAATTTTTTACCAAAATAAACCGCTTCATTAGTAGCCAGTAACTTCTGTGGCCTCTTGATCATTTAATGTGGCTAATAAATTTGCCAATAAGCTTGATGCGCCAAAACGGAAATGTGCAGAATCTGCCCATGTTTTGCCGAGAATCTCGCTAGCAAGCTCTAAATATAGTTTTGCTTCTTCTGCGGTTTTCACACCACCTGCAGCTTTAAAGCCAACTTTGTCGGCAACACCAAGATCACGAATTGTTTCTAACATCACTTTCGCACTTTCTGGTGTAGCATTAACGGCAACTTTACCGGTGGAAGTCTTAATAAAATCAGCCCCTGCCTGAATCGAAATCTCGCTCGCTTTACGAATAAGCGCTTCGGTTTTTAGCTCACCTGATTCAATAATGACTTTTAATAATACATTATTTTCTGCACATGCTGCTTTACAACGTTTTACTAACTCAAAGCCGATTTGTTCATCCCCCGCCATTAATGCACGGTAAGGAAATACAACATCAACCTCATCTGCGCCATAGGCAATCGCGGCTTGCGTTTCAGCAAGCGCTATTTCAATGTCATCATTACCATGTGGGAAATTAGTAACTGTCGCAATTTTTACCTGCTCAATGCCAAGCTGTTTTAACGTTTTACGCGCAATCGGCACAAAACGGGGATACACACAAACGGCAGCAGGTGTGCCAAATGAAGTCTTAGCATTTTGACATAATGCAATCACTTTCGCATCTGTATCATCATCATTTAACGTAGTTAAATCCATTAATGATAATGCTTTTTCTGCATACTGTTTTAAATTCATAACTATTTACTCCTTACGCAATCGTTTTACTACTGCAAAAACGACAACACCGCAGTTGCCTGCGGTGTTGTGAGTGAATGAATTACATGATGGAACCGCCCAGCCCGATAAACAGGCCTGCGATAGTCGCACTCATTAAGTTAGAAAGTGTACCGGCAGCAACCGCTTTTAAGCCCATTCTTGCTACATCACCACGACGATTAGCCGCCATTCCGCCTAAGCCGCCGATTAAAATTGCCACAGAGCTTAAATTTGCAAAACCACACAGTGCGAAGGTGATAATTGCGATTGTTTTCGCACCTAATTGTACTGTCGCTTCAGGGCCTACATATTTCACTAAATCAGCATAAGCCACAAATTCATTGACAATAATTTTTGAACCAATTAATGAACCCGCAATTTGCGCTTCTTCACCCCATGGTACACCAATTACCCACGCTAATGGTTGGAAGATATAGCCAAGTAGTGACTGCATGGTCACTCCCTCAAAGCCAAATAATGCACCAATCCAGCCGATAAAGGCATTTAACATAGCGATTAACGCAATGAATGCTAATAACATTGCACCAACATTCATAGCTAATTGCATACCAGACGATGCACCAGCTGCTGCTGCATCCAAAATATTCGTTGGTTTTTCATCGTAATCTGCATCTTCTAACTCATCTTTAAATGATTCAGTTTGAGGATGTAAAATTTTCGCAAATAGTAAACCGCCTGGCGCAGCCATAAATGCCGCAGCGATTAAATACGCTAAGAATGCTTCTTTTTGATCTGGCATTGCTGCACCAACCATCTGAGCATAACCGATCATTACCGCACCAGATACAGAAGCTAAACCGCCACACATAATGGCAAATAACTCTGAATCTGTCATGGATTTAATAAATGGTTTGACCACTAATGGCGCCTCTGTTTGACCACTAATGGCGCCTCTGTTTGACCAACAAAGATATTCGCTGCCGCAGACATTGATTCTGGTTTAGAAGTACCTAATACTTTTTGTAATGCCCCGCCAAGAATACGGATAACAATCTGCATGATGCCGAGATAGTAGAGAACGGAAATAAGAGAAGAGAAGAAAACGATTGGAGCCAGTACACCTAATGCAAAAACAAAACCTTCGCCGCCTGTACCTGGTAAACCACCGAATACAAAATTAATACCTTCATTACCGTAGCTAATCACTTTACTGACCGCTTCCGCTGTTGCTTTTAAAGCATGACGCCCTGCTTCCCAATATAGGATCACGGCACCAATTGAAATTTGAATTGCCAATGCTCCCAGTACGGTTCTCAGATTGATTGCCTTTTTATTATTTGATAACAGGAAAGCTATTGCTAACAATGCTACTATGCCTAGCAGGCTGTTTAACATACCCATAAGATACCTCTTGTGATAAAAAAACCGATTATGAACAACCGGTGTGAAAAAGTTCCCGCATTATACAAATTTATTTTTATAAAATCTTACCACTTTTCTATTTTGAAGCATTTTATAGTGAGAAATTTGATCTACTTCTCAATTTTTACCTAATCCAATTGTTTTTCCTCGTCTACAAGATTAATCTTTGGAGCAAATTTCTGTTTTTATAAAAAATATTGGAGTTTTTATGTCAAGATTATCCAAAGAGCAGATTTTAGCCCAGATCCAACATGGGCTTATTGCCTCCTGCCAGCCTGTTGATAATGGTCCGATGGACAAACCAGAAATTGTAGCGGCAATGGCCGCTGCTTCGGTGGCAGGTGGGGCTGCAGGGCTACGCATTGAAGGCATTGAAAACCTAAAAGCAGCTCGAAAAGTCGTTAATGTTCCAATTATTGGCATTGTTAAGCGCGATTTGCCCGATAGCCCTGTACGGATTACACCATTTCTACAAGATATTGACGATCTCTATCACGCTGGTGCAGATATTATTGCCTTCGACGGCACAGATCGCATACGCCCAACAAGTATTGAAGCTTGTGTTAAACGCATTCAAGCATTAGGCATAATGTCGATGGCTGATTGCTCTAATTTTGCAGAAGGCATATATTGCCAGCAACTTGGCGTGGATCTCATCGGTAGTACAATGTCTGGCTATACCGGCGGTAAGATTCCTGTTGAACCCGATCTACAACTTGTACAAGATCTTGTTGCACAAGGTTGCCGCGTGATGGCGGAAGGACGCTATAACACACCAGAACTGGCAAAACTTGCAATAGAAAATGGGGCTTTTGCAGTCACAGTCGGATCAGCGCTTACCCGTTTAGAGCACATTGTCAGCTGGTTTGTCCGCGCCATTGAAAATCGTCAAAACTAATTTGCAAAAAAGGAAGCCAAAATGACCGCTTGTTTAGCCATTGATATTGGTGGCACTAAAATTGCAGCTGCATTGATCAACTTAGATACAACACATTGTGAAATTCAAGACCGCATTCAAATTCATACACCTCAAGCTCCCACAGCAGAAGCTCTTGAACAGGCACTTTGTCAAATCCTAAGACATTTTGAGGCTCGTTTCACACACATCGCCGTGGCTTCAACTGGGATTATACAAAATGGCATACTTACCGCGCTTAATCCTAAAAATCTCGGTAACCTCGCCTTTTTCCCACTCGAACAAAGCCTCAAAAAATACACTAACAAACCACTCTACTTACTTAATGATGCCCAAGCGGCAGCCTGTGCTGAATATCTACATAACAGCGATATAGAGAATTTTGCCTTTATTACGGTTTCTACCGGTGTTGGCGGCGGTGTTATTTTAAATCGCCAACTATTTACAGGCACAAATGGTGTCGCTGGACACATTGGGCATAGCCTTGCTGATCCAAATGGTGAAATGTGTGGCTGTGGTCGAAGAGGCTGTGTAGAGGCTATCGCTTCTGGTCGAGCCATTGCCCGAGAAGCAAGTAAATGGCATTCCCCCTGTGAACCACCTGAAGTATTTACCCGCTTCCAACAAGGTGATAAACAAGCGGTCGAATTAGTCGAAAAATCTGCAAAAGCGATAGCAAATCTCATTGCTGACTTGGCTATTAATCTTGATATTCAACGCATTGCGATTGGTGGGAGTATTGGCTTAGCAGAGGGCTATTTAGATTGTGTACAAAAATTTCTGGCACAAATGCCTGAAATTTATCGCCCTGAAATCACAACAGCTTACTATGCACAGGATGCGGGTTTAATTGGTGCAACTTGGTGGGCGAATAATTGTCATGCAACGATATAATACTTCGCTCACAGTCTTGAAACATTAGCTCCATGGCACAAATATCCGTGCTTGTATCCTAAAATATAAAGCTAACTAGTACAATTCAGGCTAAGTAAAAGGGCAGTGTTTGATCAGTTCCCCTGCCCTTTATTTAATGCTTAATTTCTAGTAGCCGTTCCTAATTTATTCCCAATCAAGAAGGCAATAAGTCCTATGCATAACGCTGGCACAATCGCATGGAAGCTAAAAATAGAAATTTTAAATGTTGTCATGATAATATAGCTCGCCAAACCTGCCAGCATTGAGCAAATTGCGCCTGTCGCATTCGCTTTTTTCCAGAATAGACCGAATACAATTACCCATAAGAAGGTTGCTTCTAGCCCACCTAATGAAAGTAAGTTTAGCCAAATTAGCATATCTGGCGGGTTAATTGCGGCAAAAATGAGTAGGATGCTAATGACCAGCGTCGTCAGCGTAGAGAATTTTTTAATTTTTTGCTCATTTTCAACCGCTTGTGGGCGCACCGCTAGGTAGAGATCTTTAATTAAAGTTGATGATGCTTGAATAAGCATTGAGTCAATCGAAGACATTATCGCAGCCATAGGTGCTGCAAGGAAAATCCCTGCAACGACAGGTGGCAATACTGCGAGCATAAGGCTTGGAATAACTTGGTCAGCAACTTTCAGTTCTGGTAAGACTGCTCGCCCTAAGCTACCTGCAAGATGCATACCAAACATCAAAATTGCCACCACAATAGTACCAATAATCAATGCGCGATGGAGTGCTTTGCTATCTTTATACGCCATGCTACGCACAACTAAATGCGGTAAGCCAATTAAACCAAAACAGACTAAAACCCAAAATGATGTCATAAAAGTAAAATCTAATGGGCGTTCATCAATGCCATAAGGAGTAATAAGCTGAGGATTAATTGCTTCAAGGCTATCTACTGCGTTGCTGATACCTCCTGCAGCATAAATGACACCACCGAGCAATAATAATGTACCAACCGTCATGACTAAGCCTTGAATAGTATCTGTAAGAACTACCGCTCGGAAGCCCCCAATAAAAGTATAAAGCCCTACAGTCAGCGCAAAAATTAAAATCGCACTTTGATAGGAGATCCCTAGAATAGTTTCCAGCAAACGTCCTGCACCAATAAATTGCACTGTCATCATCGCAAAGAAGGAGAGCAATAACGCAAGACTTGAGACCCAAACGACCCAGCGATTTTGATAACGTGCCATCAGAATATCATTAATTGTCACACTATTGGTTTTGCGGGCAAGAATGGCTAACTTTTTCCCCATAACGCCAAGAGTAAGCAATACTGCCGGAACTTGGATCATAGCAAGTAAGACCCAACCTAAGCCATATTTATAAGCCGCTCCAGGGCCGCCAATAAAAGAACTTGCACCGACATAAGTAGCCGCGGTAGTCATTGCTAGTACAAATCCCGACATTGAGCGCCCGCCAACATAATATTCGGACATAAAGCTACTTCCTTGACGTTGGCGGTAAGCATAGAATGCCACGCCAAATACAAAGAGCAAATAAACGACTAAAGGTAAGAGCATAGCATTATTCATTCTGTTTCCTCCAAATCAATTTCTTTAAAGTATTTTTTGATGACAATAGAAATCAACAAAATGAAAATCACAGGAACAAAAATACACGCTGCCTCAAACCAAAGCGGAAAACCAAATAGCCCGCGCTGTGCTGGTAAGAAATAAGCTGCAAGCCAGCCAAGTATATATAAGAGTGTGAGCCATAACGCCCAACGTGCTTCTTTGATGATTTGCGGATGATTCATCTGCATTCCTCCTTTTAGTTAAAAAATAGCCCCGCAAATGCAGGGCTGGACATGGGACTAATATTCCCATTCATCTGGATTGATCCCAAGCTCTCGCATTTGTGCTTTGGCTTCTTCTGGGATCTCATCATGTCGCTCTTTCATTAAATCGTCATCCGTTGGCAATGGCTGCCCCGTAAATGCGTGCAAAAAAGCTTCACATAACAACTCGCTGTTTGTAGCATGACGTAGATTACGAATTTGACGGCGGGTGCGTTCATTAGTTAGAATTTCTAGCACTTTAATCGGGATAGAAACTGTTATTTTTTTAACCTGCTCGCTTTTTTTACCATGCTCCGCATAGGGGCTGATATATTCACCATTCCAATCTGCCATGCTTTTTCCTACTCTAGTTACTAAAATCGGCTGGCATTCTAATCAAAATTTAGCCATCTTGCAATCTAGACGGCTGGATTTCCATTCTGCAAGCGCTTAATTTTGCTCTAAAATTTGCAAAATTTCCGTAGGGATTTGTTTGGGTTGCGGAATAAAAATCTGTTTATGCCGTTGCAACTCGCCTTTTTCTAGCCTAATACTGCTTTTAGGGACTTTGAATAGTTTGCTTAGATATTTCAATAAATGCGCATTTGCCGCCCCATCAACAGGTGGCGCAGTAATAGCAACTTTGAGTTCACTATCGTGTAAACCGATAATCTGATCTCGGCTGGCTTTGGGTTGTAAAAAAATCCGCAAACGTAAACCTTGCGGATTTTCACACATTTCGACCGCTTGCATATGCTTTCCTTATGCTAATACCCAAAGTCCGCCAAATACACGAAGCATAGCATTATTAAGCAATAGCAAACCGAAGCCAAGCACCATCACTGAAAAATCTAACATCCCCGTGCGCGGTAGCACTTTGCGGATTATCCCTAATACTGGCTCGGTGATTTGAGCAATGAGATAATCCAATGGATGATTGCCCTGTGTTACCCAGCTCATTAGCGCCCGAATTAATGTTGTATAAAACAGGATTTGCCCGAAAGTTTTCAAAATACTGAGTACACCAATAATGCCTGCACTCATTGGGTCGATACCTAAAATCAGAAATTGAATCGTCACAATAACACCGGCTAAAAAGATTGCGGCAAAATTAATGCGACGTACTGTTGGAATAAATTTACTGACAGGATCAACAATGGGTGAAGTCAGACGCAGAATAGTCTGTGAAATTGGCAAACGAATATCAACACGGCAATATTGTAACCATGCTCGCAAAATTAAAATGAAATTAAACAGCCCAATAACAAGGGCAAGAATAGGGGCGAGAAACTCCAAAATTCTACTCCTAAATAATTGCACAAGGGGCCTTAAAGCCCCTTGCTTTGCTTTTACTCATTAATTGGTAAATCCCACCAAATATCAAATAACGCACTCACTTCAATTTCAGTTAAGCCGTTATCTTCTAACCATTTTTGCACGAGTTGGCGATGAGATTCATCGCATTTACCCAATTTTTCTAGACAAACTAGACCTTCCCAGTGTAAGTAACCACTACCTTCATACGCTAAGCCGTTCGCTTTGATGACTTCATCAATAAAACGATCAACAGTGGCATCAATTTGATCAATACCTGTGCCATCTTTAAATTGGAATTTAACTAAAAAGCCTAATTCTTGGAATTCAGCTAAGTGCATTTTTTTACGCTGTCTGCGATTACGGATTGGTTGAGTCATTTTTCTTCTCCTATAGGAATTAAGTTCAGATTTATTCTAACACTATTTCTTCACAAAATAGAGATCCCAAACGCCATGTCCTAATTTATGCCCACGCGCTTCAAATTTGGTAAGCGGGCGAAAATCTGGACGCGGGATAAAATCATTAGTGGCCGACTGATTTTTTAGCTGTGGAAATTGGCGTAATACTTCCAACATATGTTCAGAATAGTTTTCCCAATCTGTTGCAAAATGCACAAAGCCGTTTGGCGTTAATTTCTCAATGACACGTTCAACAAAGGCAGGCTGCACTATGCGACGTTTATGGTGTTTCGCTTTTTGCCAAGGATCAGGGAAAAAGAGCTGTAAACCACCTAAGCTATTATCGGCAATGCTATCTCGTAAAATTTCAGTCGCATCGTGGCAAATCACACGCAAATTTTTTATCCCTTTTTCTAAGGCATAAGCAATACATGCACCGACACCCGGTGTATGAACTTCAATACCAATATAATTTTTATCAGGATTTGCCTCTGCCATTTCAACCAAGCTTTTCCCCATACCAAAACCGATTTCTAAGATAACAGGGCTTTCGTTGCCAAAAATCGTTTTAAAATCAAAAGGTGTCGCTTGGTAATCCAAGCCTAAATTTGCCCAGTTGTTGTTCATCATATCGCGTTGATAGTCGCTCAAGCGCCCCGTGCGTAATACAAAGCTACGTACTTTGCGCAAATAGCGACCATCTTCGGTAAATTCAGCTTGCTCAACAGTTTTACGTTTTTTATCGGCAAAGGTAATTTTTTCTGACATAGTAAATAAAATGTGAGAGGCGGAATTTCTTCCGCCTATTGTTAAGTGATTTTGTAAAATATTGAATAATTTCAAGCGCTTGTTAAAAACGAACGAGCGCTGATCCCCAAGTCCAACCGCCACCAAAAGCTTCAAGAAGGAGCAATTGTCCACGTTTAATACGTCCATCGCGGACAGCTTCATCCAGCGCCACCGGCACAGTTGCTGCACTGGTATTACCGTATTTTTCTACCGTCAGCACTACTTGTGACATATCCATGCCGAGTTTATCCGCGGTCGCTGAAATAATACGGATATTCGCTTGATGTGGAATTAACCAATCTAATTCGGATTTATCCAAATTATTTTCAGCCAAGGTTTCTTCGACAACATTCGCCAATTCTCGTACGGCTAATTTAAATGTTGCTTGTCCCTGCATTGAAATATAACCCGATTGATTATCTTGGCGATTTTCATTTGGTAGCACTAAAGCGCTAGTTTTATCGCTAGATGAGTGCAGATGAGTCGATAAAATCCCTTCCTGCTCACTTGCCTCTAAAATCACGGCACCTGCACCATCACCAAACAAAACAAGGGTGGTACGATCTTCTGGGTTTAATTTGCGTGAGTTAATATCAGCACCAACCACCAAGGCTTTTTTCACTTTGCCAGTTTTCACAAATTGATCTGCAATACCAAGGGCATATACAAAGCCGGTACAAGCAGCAGCAACATCAAAAGCAATGGCATCATCAATACCGAGCATACCTTGAATTTGGCAAGCAGCGCTTGGATAAGCATGCGAATTACTGGTCGTTGCTACCACAATTAAATCAATCTCTTGTGGATCTATGTTTGCCATTTCTAAGGCATTTTTTGCGGCTAAATAGCCTATACTCGAAACGGTCTCATCATCTGCTGCGATACGGCGTTCACGCATGCCCGAACGAGTAAAAATCCATTCATCACTGGTATCTACCATTTTTTCTAAATCCGCATTAGTGCGGATCTGAGCTGGCATGTAACTGCCAGTCGCTAAAATTCTGCTATTCATCTGTACTTCTCGTCAAAAATAATGATGCATATTATACGCAAAAAATGCTGGCCTTCCCACTATTGCGTAATCGAATGCCATTTTGGCATGTGAGAAACCACTGTTTCTGGCTAGAAATTTTGCGAACAAGATCACAAAACAAGCGGTTAGTTTTTAGGAATTTTTTGCAAAAAACGTTCCCAATTTGCTATCCCCTTGATTCCAAAAACTATTCTCATTATGCTTTCTTATTATTTATCTTTGGGAGAGTCTTATGCGTTTTACCTATTCCCCGATTTATCATCTTGTGCTCACCACACTCGCAAGTTATTCTACTTGCACTTTGGCAAATGAAAATGCCCCCGATAATAATGACATTGAAATGCTTGATACCATTGAGGTTGTCGCGGAAGTTCATTCTCACAATAATAAGCCACAACAATTGAGCGAAGCAGAAATCAAACGAACCCCCAAAGGCAATAGTACGATTAACAGCTTACTGCGAAAAAACGGCGCGATTCACTATTCTAATAATAGTAATAACTCCGTGAAAGGTGGAGAGATTGAACCTGAACTGGTCAGTTTTCATGGGGAACCATACTATAACAACTTATTCTTAATCGATGGTTTGTCTAACAACGATATTATCAACCCGGGGTATAGCAACGGCGGCTATAATTCGGTAGAAAACTCTTTTGAAACCGGTGCAAATTTATATCTTGCCCCAGGTTCTCCCGAATCTTTTCAAATTGATAGCGCTCTGCTGCGTAAAATCAGTATTTATGATAGTAATGTGCCAGCCAAATACACCAACTTCACTGGCGGGGTAGTTGATGCCGAACTCAAAGATGCCGATCCACAAAAGGCTAGCGGGCGGATTAGCTATCGAACTACGCGTGATCGTTGGACTTATTTCCATTTCAACCCTCAAGAATCTGAACAAATTGCCTATAACGATGCATTGAATAATATTCAGCCAGAATTTCGTAAACATATCTATAATCTAACTGCAAATCAGCCGTTAAGTGATAAAACTGCGCTATTGTTTTCTTACAATCGCACACAATCATTCATTCCTGAAAATCATTGGTTGCTCGGACAGCGAGTGGAAGAAAAACGTCTTGCCGAAACTTATATGTTAAAGGCAACACATTGGGCATCGGATAGCCATAAGCTCAACGCTAGTTTCATCTACTCTCCGCATAAAAATGTCTATTACGCGGATAATATAAAAAATGGACGTTATAGCACTTCAGGCGGCGGCTATCGGGCAGCATTAAGCTCTGAATTATTTATTGATCATTTCGGTCAAGTCAAAACCTCTCTAGACTATAGCTACCAGCGTAACCGTGTGAAATATGATACCAATGCACCTCGCTATATTTGGATCGGGAATATGCCAAATACGTCTCTGGATTGGTGTTCCTCTGTTTTGCGTAAAAATGGCGTGCCATATTGTGCATTCTCGCGTGAAGGAGGCCTAGGAGAGCTAAATACTGAAACGAAAACATGGACACTCAAACAAGATTACGAAATGCTCCCTATCGAAACCCAATGGGGAACGCATCAACTAGATTTTGGTTGGTCGGCTAGTTTGGCAAGAGCGACTTCCGCGCGCCCACATGATGCACGTTTTTACTATAATACCGATCCTAGAGCTGGAATCTCTCGTAACGATTGGGAAAGTGGTAAGATTGTAGTGCCTTCAGACTGTACCGATTGCTTGCCGAACGAACAATTCCAAACCATGTTAATTCGTTATCCACAATATTATGGCAAAGCACTAGTAAATAATTATAGCCTGTATTTTGATGATGAATGGACTTTTGGCGGTTGGGAATTACACCCTGCGATGAATGTCACCTATGATTCATTCTTAAAAAACCTTAACATTGCGCCTCGCTTTATGTTTAATTGGGATATCATCGGTGAGAAAAAATTCACCCTTTCAGGAGGCTTAAACCGCTACTACTCAGGGAATATTTTAGCCAATGCATTACGTTCTACTATTCCACCCGATGAATTGCACTATCGTAAAGCCGGTAACACAGAATATGAATTGTTAAATTACAATCGCTGGATACGTTATAACAATATTCGCCATCTCAAAACGCCATATAGTGATGAAGCTAACTTCGGTTTTAGCATGCAATTTTGGGATCAGCTCTTTAGTGCTAAATATGTTTATCGTCACGGGCAAAGACAATTTATGTCTTATACCGATCAAAATGATCTAATAACCCTGCCGAATGGCAAAACAGTCAAAGCAACCGTAATGAGCAATGATGGTGAAAACCACTCTAACAGTCTCACTTTTGTGCTGCGTAATATGCAACCTCTACGTTGGGGCGCACTAGAATTAAGCTATCAACTGGGTTTTAATTTACAGAAAATTAAGTCCAATAGCTTAACTGGTTATCTGAACAGCTCAAATAGCGAAGAAACCAGTATCAGCGATGACTCACAGACCCGTGGTGATTATTATATTTACAACGATCAAAGTTATGATGATTTTAATGCTATGCGAGGTGTACTACCAGCGCTTAACTTTGATGCCCGCTGGAATGCCTTTTTAGAAATTAACACGGATTTACCACAATATAATTTTAAATGGACACACTATCTTAACTATCGTCCAGGCTATACCTCACACGGTTTTAAACAAGGAATTTGTGGCGAAACTGTCTTTTCTAACGGCTGCCGTGCCGACGGAGATAAAGTCAGTGTTTACCGTACCGTCCAGCATAAAAAAGCCTTTGTGGTCGATTGGAGTTTCTTGTATGAAATACCATTGCCTAAAGCAACAAAATTAGAACTAAGCGTTGATGTGCTGAATGTATTTAACAGCCGAGTTGCAACCGCAAACACTAATTCAAAATTGCTTTCTTCTCGTAGCGATGCCGATAGTGTCTCTTATCAGCTAGGTCGCCAATACTGGTTTGGAGTAGCTTATAACTGGTAATACAAGCGGTACAAAATGGCAAAAAATTTACAAAACTGCGTATCGCAGTTAAACTGCACGCCTATTTTTTAACTGGAGATTGATCATGAAAAAATTAGCAATGATGGCAACAGCCTTTCTTTCTGTATCTACTTTCGCTGCCCCAGTCGGTGAAACTTTTACTGGTGTAGGTGTTGGGCTTGATCTCACCACCGTTAAATACAAAAATAGCAACTTAAAGGGCAAGCAGGCCACTGGTGCTAACTTTGTGCTGGATTATGCGCTTGATTATGGCAATAACGTACTTGGTATTGTAGAAGGGAAAGCAAAACTAGGCAGTAGCAAAATCTTTAATGATACCAAACAAAAAAATCAATTCAGCCTAGGCTATGCACAGGGTTATCGTGTCTTACCTGATTTACTACCATACGTTAAAGCAAATTACAGCTTAAGCAAAGTCGGGGATATTGGCACATTCAAAGGTTTTGGTTATGGCGCGGGGGCAAAATATGCCATATCAAACGACATTGAAGTGGGTGCAGAGTATCTGCGTAGCAACTTAAAATACCATGGCAATAAATTAAAAGGCAATGCATTTTCTGCCACTGCAGCATATCGTTTCTAAATACATTCTCAAGGCGAGAGCAACTAAGCTACTCGCCTTTTTAGTACCACAAAAAATCAGCAGTTATTTTATTGGGAACGATCCTTTCTTGAGAATAACTTGCATTCCGTTTGAAATTATTTTGCATCAGCGTAAAATTGTCTGCGATTATTACAAGCATCAAAGGAATATCTCGTATGAAATCAAAAATCACCTTAGCTATATCTATACTTCTTACAATGGGCATCACTGCATGTTCTGGGGGTAGTTCGACAGGTGCCATTCCTCAGCAAATTCAAGCAGGAGCTAACTCAGCAACAACCACAGATAACAACGCTGCTTTAGCAGAGCTACAAACAAAATTAGAACAAGCTCAACAAGCTGCAGAAAGTGCGCAAGCCAAGTTAAACAGCTTACAAGCAGAATTAGCTGAGCAAAAAGAAAATAGTAGTGCACTACAGGCGCAATTAGAGGATGCACAAGCTGCTAAATTAGCCGCAAATCAAACCGTTATTGAATTGCAAAATAAAATGTTAGATTTACAAAAACAGCTTGCCAGTAGTGAACAAGAAAAACAACGTATTGCCGAAGAAGAAGCGCGCTTAAAAGAAGCACAAGCCAAACTCGAAGCAGAAAAACAGCAAGCTGAAGCTGATAAACAAAAAGCGACAGAAGAAACCGCTCGCTTACTATTAGAAAAAGCAACTAATTACGTCCTTGGCGATACTTCTGTGAGCAAAACCGAGCTGGCTCAAGCATTAGCAGAAGGTACGGTATTGCAAAAGCAAGCCATGACGGAAAACAAAAATATTAACAGTTTAATTGGCGCTAATGCTAAATTGCCGGCAGGTACACTACTCACCACTACAGCCAATAACTATGGTGGGTATGCGGTAGTTCGTGAAAATTATTCGGAAAGTATTGGCGGTGGTAACTCGCCATTTAACCATTTTGTGGCATTAGCGAAAACAGCAACGACAGATAAGGCTGCTGTGGTAGATGCGACTTATAAAGGCAGTGCAGCATTCTCCACGATGAATTACATAACCTTAATGGAAAAAACCAACCAAGGTGAATATCAATATGAGCTAACACTCAATGTCAAAGATAACCACATCAGTGGTGGCATTGTAAATACAAACGCAGCCAATATGGCAAAACGAGCAGAGCTTGGTCAAGCAGCAGAAATAATTAGCTTCAAAAATAGTGAAATTAAAATTACGGACGATATGGTTGGCTTTAGCGGTGATGCTCAATTTAACTATGGGTATGGTTTCCTACCTAACGCCAAAGGTGACGGCAGCGGTACTTACCAAGGTATTTTTACCGGTGAGCATGCTGAAGGGGTTACTGGCACATTTAGTACCAACAATACTGCCCAAGATAGTTCCGTACAAGGTGCATTTACAGGGACTAAGTAGCATAATAAAAGCCAATCAGTAGATTGGCTTTTGCATTTTTTACACAAATTTAATCCGCTTGTTCACTCAGTTCTTCAGGAACATCGCCCAATAGCCCTGCGTAACGAAGCGTACTAGGGCTGGATTCTAATGCAATTTTTAATGCCATGGTCAGGGGTACGGAAAGTAACATGCCGACAGTACCGAGTAACCACCCCCAAAAGAGCAAAGAAAGGAATACCACCAAGGTCGAAAGCCCCAAGCGTCTGCCCATCATACGGGGCTCAATCACATTGCCAATCAGCATATTTATTGCAACTACCCCAATCAGCACACCAAAACCGATTGAAAACCCATTGAGTAGCAATGCTTGCACCACAATCGGTACACCCGCGATAAAAGAGCCGATATTGGGAATGTAATTAAATAAAAAACTTAAGGTTGCCCACAATACTGCGTATTGCACCCCGAAGATTTCAAGCAATATCCAAATAGCAATTCCGGTAGTCAAACTAATGACTGTTTTCACACCAAGGTAATTAATGATGCCTTGCAATACACGATCAATATGGTTCTCCTTGGCATTAATACTCTGCCCACGCCCACCTAATGCAACAGCCAATTTATGTTTTGCTGTTGGAGCTTCAAATAACATAAACACAACCACTAACAGCAAAATCAGAATATTGGTGACCACGCTTGAAAAGCTTAATAACAAGCGGCTAACAAAATTCATAATAATGCTCGGGTCAAACAGATCTAAAATTTGCTCACGCGATAGGGCAAGCGGGATATCCCAACGTTGTGCCAGCTGCATTAAGGTAGTTAAACGCTCTAAGAGTAAGAGTTTATATTGAGGAATCGAGGCGCTAAACTCGCGCACAGCACTATTGACTAAACCGGCTAAAAACATAAACACCGTACCAAACAGTACAAGAAGTAGAGAGATTGCCAGCCAAAGCGGGATTTTCCGCGCAGTCATTGCTTGAATAATCGGAGAACAGATGATCGCAATAAATAGCGAGAGTAAGAAAGGGATCACTATTTCAGATGCCAATTTTACGCCAGCTAAAATAATCACGATTGCAGCCATCGCCACAAAAACACGGGTTAAAGAAGTTTGTTGCATATAGAATATTAAATAAGCAGGAGATCTTTGCACATTTTTTACAAAAATCGACCGCTTGTAAACTATTTATATTCAGTATGATACTGCTTTTTAAGCTGGTTTAACTTACTTGCAAGCGCTTTCGCTTCCTCAAGTTTACCCTGCCCCGCCAACTCATAGGCTGTCATGACGATATCAATCACTTCATCCATCGCCTTTTGGTAACCTTCAAAACGCTCAGGCTCATCAATCAGGCTTCTTGGCATTTTTTCACGAGCTTCATTTGCGGCTTTAACAAAATCTGTTGCACTTTGTTGGAAAGCTTCTACTGAAGTGGCATTAATCAAACCACCAACTTGACGATTCATTTGAAACATTTCCATCGATACATTCGCGCTAGCAAAACTTGCTAGACCTAACATCAATAAAGCAAAAAGCTGTCTTAATTTCATCATACACTCCAACATAACAAAAAGCGTAGACTTCTGCCTACGCTTTAAATCATTCGTAATTAAAATTAACCTTGATATTTTTGGAACACTAAGCAGGCGTTAGTACCACCAAAACCAAAGCTATTTGACATCACTGTTGTGAGCGCTTTATCTTGGCGCTCGGTGACAATATTCAAACCTTCGGCTTGTTCATCTAGAGTCTCAATATTGATACTTGGTGCAATAAAGCCGTGTTCTAACATCAACAATGAATAAATAGCTTCATGCGCACCTGCTGCACCTAGTGAGTGCCCTGTCATTGATTTAGTTGATGAAATTGCAGGTTTCTGCTCACCAAATACATTGCGAATCGCGCCTAACTCTTTCACATCACCCACAGGTGTTGAAGTACCATGCACATTGATGTACTCAATTTCACCATTAACCGTTGCTAAGGCTTGGCGCATACAACGCTCTGCACCTTCACCGCTCGGTGCAACCATGTCATAACCGTCAGAGGTCGCACCATAACCAACAATTTCAGCATAAATTTTAGCTCCGCGCGCTAAGGCATGCTCAAGCTCTTCTACAACAACAACTGCACCGCCGCCAGCAATCACAAAACCGTCACGATTAGCATCATAAGCACGGCTTGCTTTGCTTGGAGTATCATTATATTTAGTTGAAACTGCACCCATTGCATCAAATTCTGTTGCACATTCCCAAGAAAGTTCTTCCGCACCACCTGCGAAAACAACATCTTGCTTACCTAATTGGATCAGCTCCATGGCATGCCCAATACAGTGTGCTGAAGTCGCACAAGCAGAACTAATAGAGTAGTTCACGCCTTTGATTTTATATGGTGTTGCTAAACAAGCAGACACACTTGATGCCATGGTTTTAGTTACTGCATAAGGCCCCACAGCTTTTACGCCTCGTGGACCACGAACTGCATCACATGCCACTAATTGGCTATGTGCAGAACCTGTTCCTGCGCCAATCACCAAGCCGGTACGTTCATGAGAAACCTGTTCTTCGGTTAAACCAGAATCAGCAATGGCTTCTTTCATTGACAAATACGCGTAAGCTGCTGCATCCCCCATGAAACGATACACTTTACGATCGATAAGTTCCGCTGGGTTTAATTTGATTGTTCCTGCAACTTGGCTACGCATACCAACTTCAGCGAATTCTGGTACAAATTCAATCCCTGATTTACCCGCCTTGAGAGATTCCAACACTTCTTGTTTGTTGTTACCAATACTTGAAATCACGCCTAAGCCTGTGATCACCACTCTTTTCATTCTGGATATCCTTTCTTAAAGATTAAAAACTTAGCTATTCTACCCGATTTTCCGCCCAGCCTGAACCGATAAATGGTCACAAGCGGGCAGATCCGAGCAGTTTTTTACCAAATTTGAATACGTTGATTAATCGGTTTAAACATTGCATCCCCCTGTTTAGTTGCGAATGCATTGTGAAAACCATGAATATTTAGAATTGGGGCAAACGCACGAAATTGCCCAGGTGCATGAGGATCACTTTTTACTTGGTGAGTAAGCGCTTGTACCGTAGCTTTGTTGCGCCATGAGCGTGTCCAGCTCATAAAAAATCGTTGATCTTGGGTTAGATTTTCAATCAATGGTACTTGCCCATGATCTTGCTCATACAGTTTTAAAGCATCATAAGCAATGCTCAAACCACCTAAATCAGCAATATTTTCACCTAAGGTAAAGCGGCCATTCACAAACACTTTTGGGGCAACTTCAAATTGGTTAAATTGCTCAACTAATTGATCGGCAAGTTTTTCAAATTTTTGACGATCTTCTGTTGTCCACCAATCAGTAAGATTGCCATCACCATCAAATTTTGAGCCACTATCATCAAAACCATGGGTAATTTCATGCCCAATAATCGCCCCTATAGCACCAAAATTTACCGCAGGATCTGCATGAATATCATATAGTGGCGCTTGTAAAATCCCAGCAGGGAAGACAATACGATTCATCAATGGGCTATAAGAAGCATTGACTACTTGCGGCAACATGCCCCATTCGTATAAATCTACTGGCTTTCCAACTTTGCGTAAAGCATCCTGATAGTTCCATTTTGCAATTTCTTGCAAATTTTGATAAAGATTACCGCCTTGCTCTGTTGTTTTCAAACTCAACTGGCTGTAGTCTTTCCATTTATTTGGATAGCCCACTTCTACAATAAATTTATCTAATTTCGTTTTCGCTTTCTGCTTAGTGGTTTCTGACATCCAAGCTAAATTATCAATCCGTTGATGATAAGCTTTAACCAAATAACCAGCCATTTCATTTAAATCTTGTTTAGCTCTTACAGGGAAAAACTTGTCCACATAGAATTGCGCAAACTCTTGTCCAATTTGCCCGTTAATCAAACTCAATGCCCGCTTTTCTAGTGAACGCTGCTGTTGCTGTCCCACTAATTTTTTGCCAAAAAAAGTAAAACTGGCATCGTCTAGCGCTTTATTTAAATAAGGCGCGGCATCAGAAATTGTCCGAAAACGTAAATAATCTTTGATCACCGCTAAATTTTGCAAATTAATCAAAGAATCAAACCGCTTGATCCAGCGAGGCTCCCATACAATCACCTCATCCGTTTCTACCCCCACAGCATGTAAATAATCAGCAAGGTTAATATTTTTGCTTAGTGTAGCCAATTCATCCATAGAGTAAGGGTTATAGCGTTTTTCAATATCGCGACCTTCTTCATTTGTGAATAAACTTTGCGCAATTAGCTTCTCAAAAGCAACTATCGCTTTGGCTTTTTGCGTTGCCTGTTTTTCACCAATAAAACGCAGCATTTGTGCAATATAGTCTTGATAGAGCTTGAGCGTCTGTCGATTTTCCGGTGTATCTTTTTGATAGTAATCATTGCTTAAAACTAAATCTTGATTACTAAAATAGATAGCGTTTTGGCGCGAATTTTTGAGATGTGCAAATACCGACCAGCCAAATAGCATTTCGTTACCTTGTTTGGTCTCCTCAATGAGGTAATGATTTAAATCCGCCAATGTTTTAATTTGGTCGATTTTTGCCAACTCGGACTGAATTGGGGCAAGCCCTAATTGTTCTCTAGTTTCTAAATCGGTATAAGTTTGATAGAGTGCATTTAAACGCATAGCACGCGGATCTTTTGCAAATTTTGGCTCAGAAATCACCGCTTGTAACAACGTAATAGCGCGTTTTTCATTAATTTCATTCAACTCGGCTAACGTCCCCCACGAGGTACGATCAGCCGGAATTTGAGCACTTTCTTGCCACTTACCATTTACATAACGATAAAAATCATGCTGTGGAGCAACATTGTCATCCATACCTTCAGTTAATGTACTTTGATATGTTTTTGTGCCATGACAAGCGCTCAAGACTGCCAATGAAATGAGGGAAATGAATAATTTTTTCATGCTTGCTCCTATAACAAGCGCACCATTATCACCGCATAGTTGTAAAATGATCGTGATCGTAGCGCGCTTAAATTTAGATTTTCTCTTCAATTAAACTTACCAGTAACTTGATATGATCAGCTTTCGCATTTAATGCTTCAATATAACGATAGCTTTCCCCACCTGCATGGATAAAGTTTTCTTTATTTTCTTCGGCAATTTCTTCAATTGTTTCAAGGCAATCTGCCGCAAATCCAGGGCAAATCACCGCCACCTTTTTCACCCCTTCGAGAGGAAAGTGCATTAATGTTTCATCAGTATACGGTTGTAGCCAAACTTCATCGCCAAAGCGAGATTGAAACGACATAAACCACTGCTTTTCATGCAATCCCAATTCTTTTGCCACTAGCTTAGCCGTGGTTTGACAATGTTCAGGGTAACAATCGCCTTCCGCCGCATAACGCTGCGGAATACCATGGAATGAAAAGAGTAATAACTCATCTTCTGCTAATTGCACGCTATTGGCTAAGGCTTTAATGTAAAGTGGGTGATTGTGGTAATTATGAATAAATTCAAACGGCACCATTTTCTTATGCTGCGCTTGTCCTCGGGCAAAAGCATCAAACACCGAAGCAGTCGTGCTTGAGCTGTATTGAGGATAAAGCGGTAATACAATGATTCTCTCAACATTTTGCTGTAACAGATTGGAAACCGCGCTTTCAATGCTTGGAGAGCCATAACTCATACCTAATTCCACCACAACATCTTTGCCTTTAGCATGAAAATAAGTTTGGAGAGATCTTTGCTGTTGGCGGGAAATAGCTAACAATGGTGAGCCCTGCTCTGTCCAGATACCTTTGTAAGCTTTTGCTACTTTCGGCGAACGTTTAGGTAAAACAAAAAGATTTAAGATAAGCTGCCATTTCAATTTAGGCAGATCAATAACTCGAGGATCACTCAAAAATTGCTTAAGATAGCGTTTAACCGCTGGCGTGGTAGGCTCATCTGGCGTACCTAAATTCGCTAACAGTACACCAATTCTTTCATTTCTCATGCTAGAAATTCCTTATAATTGCTATTCACAAACCTATTATAGTGAATTTCCAGCAAGCAGGCTATTTATCAAAATAAGCTTAATATGCGCCTTTCTTTGTTATAAGAATAGTCATTGTCTTAAATAAAATCACTACATCATTCCAAAGTGACCAATTTTTTACGTACCACGTATCAAAATAAACTCGTTTAGCATAATCTACATCATTCCGACCACTCACTTGCCACAGACCGGTCATTCCAGGTTTTGCCATTAAATAATACTCCACCTCATCGTGATAGCGGGCAAGCTCTTCTTTAACGACAGGACGAGGACCAACTAGGCTCATATCTCCCTTTAGCACATTCCATAGCTGAGGTAGCTCATCTAGACTCGTACGGCGTAAGAAATATCCAATAGGAGTTATTCTTGGATCATCTTTTAATTTAAAATCTCGCTCCCACTCTGCTTTTGCAAGCGGGTCATTTCTCAATAAATTTTGCAAAACCTCTTCAGAATTTAGCACCATTGTGCGGAATTTTAAACAAGAAAATATTTTGCCATTTTGCCCAATACGCTTATGCTCATAAATCGCTTTGCCACCATCTTGACGAATTTTTACCGCTAACCATACAAATAGTGGAGCAAGAATAACTAAACCAACACTAGATAAAACAATATCTACACTACGTTTAATTAAGCGAGAAGAACGCTTTGCAAGGTTATGATTAATACGAAGCAAAATCACATCATAGCTAAATAAAAAAGACATATCTGTGCTATAAAGTGGCAACCCACGCAAGCTTGGAATCACGGAGACAGAGCGATAATTCTGTTTAGAAAGATAGCGTAACCATTTATCCCTCTCTTCTACATCATTATCATCTAGTGCAATAATAAATTGATCCGATTTATCGCTAACTAATTTCCACAGACCCTTTTCAAAATTCTGGATAACGGGAATACCTAGTTTTGAAAGCTCAATTGATGGCTTATCTGAAACAAAATATTTTACATTCAAACCTAAATAAGGTTCACTTTGCAATGCGCGATAAGCATCTATTGCATTTTCACCACCGCCTATGATGATTGTTTTTTTCAGATAGAATTTTCGCTTAATTAGCCACTTTTTCAAATAAATCCGCCCAAGTGGTACTAAAATGAAAGAGATTAACCAAACCATTGCCCATAAATAACGAGAAAAATAGAGCTTAGAGAAGCCAATAATTGCCAATTCCATAACAGCAAGAATAAGCAAGGTACGTAAGATCTCTTTAAGTTCAAACCAGAAGGGTTTACGATAGGTGTAATGACGTAGGCGTAGCCAGAACCATAGTACACCAAAACAGACTAACGAAAAATGAATTGCTAGCCTATCTGAAACTTCATTTAAAGGCACATAGGTTTCAAAATCATTCGATATATAAAATAAAAGTATAATGCTTAACAGCAATGACAAGGTAAAAAAACAAAGATCTGTGAGTGCTAAAATATATTTTGAATAAATTTGCTTTTTCATCGTATTTTTATACCCACTATCATTTCCATTCCCAATAAAAACCATGCATGCTTAACTTCTGCCTCCAAGTAGAAGGAAGTTTTTTCCAATGTAAACCTAGCTTGAATCCAATATATTTACAAAGGGTTGAACAGAATGCTTTAGGTAACCAAAGCGGTGCATTTCTAGCTAAATAGCCTAATTCAGAACAGACAAATTTTTTACCTTCACTACTAGCGTTACCAAATTGCCGCCCAATCCACGGCTCACAAGCTTGGAAAACCCCCGTATCAAAATAACGCTGAAACTCTTGTTTAAGAGTATAATTGTGAGAATGCTGCACAACAGCTTTTGCACAATAAGCAACTTTAAAGCCAGCTAAAATCATTTTAGCACTTAAATACATATCTTCAGCAAGAATGGTATTTCTGGGAAAACCACCTAACTGCTTAAAAACACTTTTACGATACGCAGCAAAAGAATTTGACATAAATACCGTTTTGATACCTAAATCAGCAATATCCTCTTTTGTTTTTATTCGACTTTCAGACGGATAATTAAACAACCGTGCGTGAGCAGCCAACGGATTGGCATCGGAGTGTGGAAGCTGTCGTCCACAAACTGCTGCCACTTGAGGATCTTCAAACGGTTTAAGTAAGTTTTCTAACGCATTCTCATCGGCAAGTAGTGCATCTTGAGTCATAAACACCAAAATCTCACACTGCGGATCAGCAAACTGTACTGCTAAATCCCGAGTTCCACCGTGATTAAAATCTAATTTTGCAATTTTATGCACAAAAAAGCCCGCTTGCTTAGCAAGCATGGCGGTATTGTCTGTAGATGACGAATCAATCACAATTACTTTATTTGCTTTCAGCGATTGTGATTGATAACGATTGATCCAAGTTTTCCAAAGAGAACCCGCATTGTAAGTTGGAATAATTAAATTAAATGCTATCATTACACTTTATGATTAAAATTCTTTATCTTCTCAGACAATTTTCTTTCACTTGTTTTAATCATTTCTGAATAAATAGAATTATTCGCACCCCATAATGTTGAATGTAAATCTTCTTTATGTCCGACTAAATATGGGTTAGTCGTAATTGTTATACATTCCACAGTATTTTCGATAAAACGATCTACCGCATTTTCTTCAACATTATGATTTTTTTCATCCCAAGCCAATAATTTAGGATAAAACTTCTCTGAATAAATATTGAAGACCATACTTGTCATTTTATCAAGGTGAATATAGGCATTACCGTTACTATTTTCTATAGTTAATATTTTTACATTACTATGTAAATCAGCAATCAATCCTGAAAAAACATCCCAATCATTCTTACTATTCAAGTAGTCCTTAATTTGGCTATATTTCTGTTCAAAGCCTTGTTTAAACTCAACATCATCTTCACAAATCGTAATTTGTTTTATTTTTTGTTCTTGAGCTTTTTTAAGCATAAACTTATAGCTCATTCCACAACCAATCCAGCCTTTTTTATGCCTCAACCCCGGGAATAACTGAATGTTATAGTGGTTATCTTTTTCGAAATCAGTAACACGATCTACTGATTCAGGTAATCCTAAACAGATAAAGTCAGTATCAAAATGAATATGGCGACCAGCAATTTCATAGAATTTTTCAAAGTCAATCCAATCATTTGCTAGCATAAAACGCATAAAATAATACTCAAACCAATTCGGAGATTGATTTAAATAATCAATATTAAATCGAATCTGTTCTTTACGTTTTTCATCATTTTTAAGCCAAAAGTCAACTCTCTCACACATAGCATCAACATCGCCAACTTCAATGAAATCAATACATTTTTGCATATCTTTATGTTTATCAATATCTGAACTTGTTTCTGAAACTATTAGCTTATTCAAAGAAAGACACTCATATAAACGGGTTGTTTCTAACAAAGCCCCTTCATAATAATGAATATTCACAATAACTTTTGCCTTATTTAGCTCTTTATAAAGCTCCTCTCCAAAAACATCTTTAACTATTTTTACTTTAAATTTCTTAGATAGATTTTCAATAAATTTCTTACGACGTTCATTATTTATATCCCCATAAAATAAAACATCATACTCTTCTTTATCTGAACTTATATAATCTTCTGCGTAATAAGCATTATAAGCTAAAGGCATAAAATAAATTTGTTGATAATATAATCCTTTAGATTGTAAAAACTTGATATTTTCTAAAGAATAATCAAAGATGGCATAAGAATTCTCTAACGTACGAATATAATTATCTGTAAACCAGCGAGAGCTGACTGATTGTTCTAATTGAAAGGCAATATAAACGCTCGGTAACTCATCAAACATCTGTGGGCAGATAACAAAATGTATACCATCACCAAATCCATTTACAGGCTTACCATAAACAATATCAGAGGATATATTTAATTTGTTCAAATTTTCCTGAATTAATTTCGCTATGAAAAAACAATGCTTTGTTGTTAAGATATAAATCTGTCTCTGTTTATGTAGTTCAAATACAGCTTTATTTACTGATACACGATTATTCACATCTCTAGTAATATTTAACACTTTATTAATTGCATACTTAACACCGTATTTTTTAGTCGCAATAATTCCTTTCTTAATAAGGCTAGGCTCTTTAGCAATTCTAGATAATAATGAAAGAGATTTTTTTATGATCTTCATCATTATTCTTAGCGGTCTTGTTATTTTCCAAGAAAGACTATTTTCAAATAAAGCAATTGTTGCTCTCAAAGATCGTACATCAGCATGCAGATTAGCATTAACTTGTGCTAATAATTCTACTTTATGCCCTAAGGTAATAATTTCTTCTTGTTTAGATCTTACCTCTATTTCAAACTCTTTTTTCTTTTGTTGATAACTATGCTTTAGTAATCTATTATTTTGATTGCTATGCATAAACTTCTCTTTTAAATTAGAAATCTCTTCATATTTATCTTTTAATTGTGATATTAAATACATTTCCATATCAGAATTAGACTTAGGCAAATTTTGTTTTTCCATTTAAATAACCTTGGATATAATAATTTAAGAATTAACGACACCTAAATAATGGTGATAAGATTGTAATACGGTATCCGTAAAGCCAATCTCTTTTACACACCCTTTATCTAACCATATTGCATTTTGACACAGCTCTTTCACTTGATCCGCCGTATGAGAAACAAATAGTAATGTAGTACCATCAGCTAACATAGCTTCCATTCGTTTTTGACATTTTTGCTGAAAAGCAATATCTCCAACCGCTAAAACCTCATCAACAATAAGAATTTCTGGTTTTACAACTGTGGCAATAGAAAAACCCAAACGTGCAGCCATACCTGACGAGAAATTTTTAATTGGCATATCTAAAAAATCTTTTAGCTCTGCAAATTCAACTATTTCATCAAATTTTTCTTGAATAAATTTTTTACTGTATCCCAGTATCACACCATTTAGATAAATATTTTCCCTAGCGGTCAGGTCCCAATTAAAACCTGCTCCTAATTCAATCAAAGGAGAAATATTTCCAGTAATATTAACATTGCCTCTAGAGGGCTTTAATATACCACAAATTAATTTTAATAAAGTAGACTTACCTGAGCCATTTGTACCGATCAACCCCCAAGACTCCCCTTTTTTTACTTGGAAGTTAATATCTTTTAAAGCATAAAACTCTTCAAACATCAGCTCTTTTTTTAACAGTTTTATTACATATTCTTTCAAGCCAGTTACATTTTCCGAAGACTTATTAAAAATAACTGAAGCATTACTTACATCAATTACAATATCTTTATCCATAATTATATATATAAAATAAACTCATCCTGTTTTCTACTAAAAACAAACAACCCTATAATGAATACCAAAACTGAAATTGTTAAACCACAAAATATATCAAACATACATAAGGCATTACCATATAAAACTATCTCTCTAAATTGAAAAAGATAATGATACATAGGGTTTAAAGCTGTATATAAGTTACGGTAACTATCAGGAATAATACTCACTGGATAGAAAATTGGCGTTAGATACATCCACATTGTAACAAATACATTCCAGAGATATTGTATATCTCGAAAAAACACAGAAATAGTAGATAGAACGAAACTTAGTCCTAAACTAAAAATATATAACTGTACTATAACAATAGGGAAAAACAATAAACTCCAGCTAATTTCTACATCGCTAAATATAACAACAATAAATAATGCGATCAAAGAAAATAAAAAATTCACTAATGCACTAGTGACTTTTGATAGCGTAAATATATATTTAGGTAAATAGGTCTTCTTTAATAAAGGTGCATTTTCAACAATAGCATTTGCAGAGCTATTTGTTGCTTCTGCCATAAAGCCAAAAATAACTTGACCTGCAAGAAGATAAACTGGGAAATTGGGAATATCAAAACGGAAAATATTAGAGAATACAACCACCAATACCATCATCATTAATAATGGGTTAAGAATACTCCAAACATAGCCCAAATAACTACGGCGATATTTGAGTTTTATATCTTTTACGACCAATTGTTCTAAAAGTTCACCATACTTCCAAGATGAAATTAATTTAGATAATAACATTCGTTTTATTCCTAAAATGTTACAGCATCCTGTAAACTTTTCCCAGCCAAATCTTTCGCAGACAAGCTAGGCTCACCTTCTAAATGCCATTCAATTCCCACAGAAGGATCATTCCAAATTAAGGAATGCTCCGCTTTTGGATTGTAATAATCGGTGCATTTATATACAAATTCTGCCTCATCACTTAACACATAAAAACCGTGTGCAAAGCCTTCGGGTACCCAAAGTTGGCGTTTATTTTCAGCTGATAAAATTTCAGCAACATATTGCCCAAAAGTTGGTGAGCTTTTGCGTAAATCCACCGCCACATCAAGCACTGCTCCACTCACTACTCGGACTAATTTGCCCTGCGTATTTTCTGTTTGGTAATGTAAACCACGTAATACACCTTTTACGGATTTTGAATGATTTTCTTGTACGAAAGTGCGATTTGCCACATTTTGCTTAAACCATTCATCTCGGAAAGTTTCCATAAAAAAGCCTCGTTCATCACCGAAAACTTGTGGCTCTAATAATTTAACTTCTGGGATTTTCGTTTCAATAATTTTCATTGTTTTTCCTAATAATCTTTTAAATGCAACAAGGCTTTACGCCAATCACTTGGTTTAATACCAAACGCCTGTTGGATTTTCGTTAAATCCAAACGAGAATTTGCCGGACGTTTCGCAGGTGTTGGATAATCACTAGTTGAAATGGCATTAACAAGCGGTGCTTTTTCTAACATTTTTTGCAAAACAGCTTGGTGGAAAATTTCTTCGGCAAAGCCGTGCCAGCTGATGTAAGGCTGTCCGCTAAAATGGTATATGCCAAACGCATTATGTTTGCCTGTTAAAATTTGGTTGGCAATCTCAATCAATGCCGCTGCAATATCCCCTGCATAGGTTGGCGCCCCAATTTGATCGGCTACTACACCAAGTGTTTCACGTTCCTTACCTAATCTCAACATTGTTTTGACAAAGTTATGCCCGTGTTCACCAAACACCCAAGCAGTACGTAGTATCACCGATTTAGGGTTTGCATTTAATACCGCTATTTCACCCGCTTGTTTGGTTCTGCCATAAACACCTTGCGGATCAACACGATCATCTTCTGTGTAAGCTTGGTTGCCTTGCCCATTAAACACATAATCAGTGGAAATATGTAGCATTAACGCACCAATCTCCGCACTCGCTTCGGCAAGATATTTTGCCCCATTAACATTGATCGCTTCAGATAATGCTGTTTCACTTTCCGCACGATCGACCGCTGTATGAGCTGCAGCGTTAATAATCACATCAGGTTGAAATTCTGCAACCGTACGAAATACCGCCTCACGATCGGTAATATCTAATTTATCCCGATCTACGGCTAATACTTCTGCTTTACCTTGCAATTGCTGCGTTAAGCAAAATCCGACTTGCCCATTTGCACCTGTAATCAAAAATTTTGCCATTATTCGTTTCCTTTGATTAAGCGTAACAAATACTGACCATACTCATTTTTGCTCATTGGTTTGGCTATTTGTTCAACTTGTTCCGATGAAAGCCAGCCATTTCGCCACGCAATTTCTTCTAAACAGGCTACCTGTAAATTCTGAATGTTTTGCACCGTACGCACAAATGAAGAAGCTTCGTGAAGGCTGGCGTGCGTGCCTGTATCTAACCAAGCAAAACCTCGTCCTAAAATTTGCACATTAAGCGAGCCATCATTGAGATACATTTCATTTAAGGTGGTAATTTCTAGCTCTCCACGTGCCGAAGGTTTAACTTGTTTGGCAAATTCCACCACACGATTATCGTAAAAATATAAGCCTGTTACTGCCCAATCGGATTTTGGTTGGCTTGGTTTTTCTTCAATCGAAACTGCACGGTAGTTCTCATCAAATTCCACCACGCCAAAACGCTCAGGATCTTTGACTTGATAGCCAAATACGGTTGCTCTGCCTTGTTCCGCATCGGCTTTGGCATTGTGTAGCGTTTGAGTAAAACCTTGCCCATAGAAAATATTATCGCCTAATACCAAGCAAACACTCTCATCACCGATAAATTCTTCGCCAATTAAAAATGCCTGTGCTAAACCATCAGGGCTAGGTTGAATGGCATATTCTAATTTAATACCGAAATCTGAGCCATCACCAAGCAAACGGTGAAAACTGGCATTATCTTCGGGGGTAGTAATAATGAGAATTTCACGAATCCCTGCTAACATTAACACGGAAAGTGGATAATAGATCATCGGTTTATCGTAAACAGGCAAAAGCTGTTTAGATACGCCACGAGTAATCGGATAAAGGCGAGTGCCAGAACCGCCTGCGAGAATAATCCCTTTCATTTTTCCCCCTATTTTGTGCCTAAACGTTCCATATTGTATGAACCGTCTAACACACGCTTCCACCAGTTTTCATTGGCTAAATACCATTCCACCGTTTTACGAATACCGCTTTCAAACGTTTCTTGTGGTGTCCAGCCAAGTTCCCGCCCAATTTTTTCCGCATCAATCGCATAACGCACATCGTGTCCTGGTCGGTCTGTTACATAGGTAATCAAATCTTCGTATTTTGCGACCCCTGCTGGTTTGTTTGGTACAAGTTCTTCCAATAAGGCACAGATGGTACGCACTACTTCAATGTTCGCTTTTTCATTGTGTCCGCCAATGTTGTAGGTTTCACCTACCGCCCCTTCGGTAACCACTTTATACAAGGCTCGTGCGTGATCTTCGACAAACAACCAATCACGAATTTGCATACCATTGCCATACACTGGTAATTTTTTACCGCTGATTGCATTTAAAATCATTAAAGGAATCAATTTTTCAGGGAAGTGGAAAGGCCCATAATTATTAGAGCAGTTAGTAACAATCGTTGGTAAACCATAAGTACGCAGCCATGCACGCACTAAATGATCGCTAGACGCTTTTGAAGCAGAATAAGGGCTACTCGGGGAATAAGGCGTGGTTTCGGTGAATAGATCGTCCGTCCCTTCTAAATCGCCATAAACTTCATCGGTTGAAATATGGTGGAAACGGAATGCGGATTTTTTATCGTCTGGTAAGCCATTCCTGTAGTTACGAGCAGCTTCTAATAATGTGTAAGTACCAACGATATTGGTTTCAATAAATGCCGCTGGTCCATCAATAGAGCGATCTACGTGGCTTTCAGCCGCCAAATGCATGACTGCATCAGGCTGATATTGAGTAAACACACGATCTAACTCTGCACGATTACAAATATCTACCTGTTCAAAATGATAACGAGGACTATTAGCCACACTTTCAAGCGATTCCAAATTACCTGCATAGGTCAATTTATCTAGATTGATAACTGTATCTTGGGTGTGGTTAATAATATGGCGCACCACTGCAGAGCCAATAAAGCCCGCACCGCCTGTGATGAGGATTTTCATAATTGCCTTTTGAAAAGTAAAAACTTTTTAGAATTATAACAGAAAGGAAAACTTAATCTATCATTGCCCTAGGCAAACAATTATTAGATAATAACCTAATTTATAAATCTTGATCTAAAACAAAAATGAACGATATCAACATTCCTCTGACTTTCACCGATGCAGCAGCAAACAAGGTGAAGTTCCTTATCGAAGGCGAAGATAATCCAAACCTACGTTTACGTGTTTATATCACTGGCGGTGGCTGTAGTGGTTTCCAATATGGCTTTACATTCGATGATCAAATTAATGACGGTGATTTGACCGTAGAAAATCAAAATGTTGGCTTGGTGGTCGATCCGATGAGCTTACAATATTTGATTGGGGCAACAGTGGATTATGTCGATGGCTTAGAAGGTTCCCGTTTTGTGGTACAAAATCCAAATGCTAGTTCGACCTGCGGCTGTGGCTCTTCGTTCAGCATCTAATTATTTGTGAAAAAATGGTCAAAAAAGACCGCTTGTATCACACATACTACAAGCGGTCTCTTTTTAGACTAAATTGGCAAACTATTGCTCTTCTTTTGGCAAGCGTTTAATTGCAAAAGCTAATCCACCCCAAAGAATTGCCATTGCAACAAGCATAGTTATAATTGCTGCGCTACTCATATTATGCTCCTTTTACTTCATGTTTCCATGGCAGACGAGAAAGTAAGTAAGACACGACGACTAAAGCAATCGCCATACCCCATCCAAACGTATTTACAAACCAACTTGGATAACCTTCATAGCCTTCGGAGTACACTTTTGCTCCTTCGCTGAATAACATAAAGGCAAGGATACCTGTGGTTACTACAATACATAAGCGCCAGATAAAGCCTACTTTGAATGATGACGTTTCATTTAAATGATCACCTAATACGCCTAATTTTTCGTTTGCTACAATTGCGATCAAAGAAACAAAGGCAACCGCAACAATACCAAAATAATTCACGAATTTATCGAACACATCTAACATTGGTAAGCCAGTGGTTGTACCAAATAAAATCACAGAAACAAACATCATTGGTAAACCAACCATAAAGGTTGCTTTTGCACGGCGTAAATTGAATTTATCTTGTACCGCAGAGATAATAACTTCAATAACAGAAATGAAAGAAGTTAAAGCCGCAAAGGTTAATGAACCAAAGAATAAAATACCGAGTAATGTACCAAATGGAGCTTCGTTAATAATCGTTGGGAAAGCAAAGAAAGCTAAGCCAATACCGCCTTTTGCCACTTCATTAACCTCTGAACCTGCTGCTGTTGCCATAAAACCTAATGCAGCAAACACACCGATACCTGCCAACAATTCAAAACTTGAGTTAGCAAAACCAACTACCAAGCCTGACCCCGTTAAATCTGTGTCTTTCTTCAAGTAAGAAGAATAGGTGATCATAATCCCAAAACAGATAGAAAGAGAGAAGAAAATTTGACCATAAGCGGCAATCCACACACTTGGATCAGTTAATTTTGACCAATCTGGAGTAAAGAGTGCATCTAAGCCTTTTGCAGCCCCTGGTAAGGTTAAAGCGTAGCCAACTAAGGTTAAAAACATCACGATTAACACCGGCATTAAGATATTTGCCGATTTAGAAATTCCTTTTTGAATCCCTAACGCTAATACACCTAATGCAACAAGCCATACAGCAATTAATGGGCCGGTTACCATACCAACAAATTCAAAGCTTACGCCATTAGCTATATCGCCCATTTTTAAGAATTCGCCAATAAAGAAATCAACCGGTTTATCTCCCCAAGCGCCGCTAATTGAGAAATAGGTATAGCTCGCGGCCCAACCTAAAACCACTGCATAGTAAACACCAATAATCACATTGATCATCACCTGCCACCAACCAAAGGTTTCAAATTTAGGAACAAAACGATGGAAAGAAAGTGGTGCACCACCACGATGTTTATGCCCGATGGCATAATCTAAGAAAAGCAGCGGAATCCCTGCGGTTAATAAAGCAATTAGATAAGGCACAATAAATGCACCGCCACCATTTTCATAAGTGGTATAAGGGAAACGCCAGATATTGCCAAGACCAACAGCAGAGCCGATAGCAGCTAAAATAAACGCACTACGTCCAGAGAAGGTTTCTCTTTTCGGTGCTTTTGAATTTGAATTAGACACAGTAAGTACCTCAAATATAGTTAATACCTATTTATTAAAACGAGTCAGTACCTATTGACATTTGGTTCAACTTAACAAATAAGCCCTAACTTCTCATCATTTTAAATAGAATTCCTATTGCGACAGATTCGCAAGGTTAGAAACTATGCCTAATTATTTTATCAATGTAAAGTGCTAAAAATCTGACACATTGAAGCAATTTTAGAAACAAAAAACCATAATTTTAAATAATCATGGTTTTTTATTCTAATTTATTTTCCAAAGCAGTTCTTTACACTAACTGAAAAGATAAAATGCAGAACAACCTCATGTTAAAAATTTCTCAATAATTTAACAAAATTTCGACTATTCTCGCCAAATTATCTGACATTCAGCTTTCACAGCATAAATTTGCTTGTTACCCTGCAATTTTTGTTGAATAAGCTTAAATAATTGCGTAACAATCTGCTCATGATCTTGTGAAATAGAATGAATATGGAATGGTAATGCATTTAACAAATGATGATCATCAAAGGTCGCAAGATGTAATTCTTGCTGAATCAATTTATCCGTGTAATTGTGTTCAGCAAGATAGCGTAATACGCCCTCCAAAATCGTATAAGACGCCGTAAATACCGCTTGTGGCAAACGTCCTAAACGCTCCACAGTTTGTTGCATTAATACATACCCAGAATGAGGCTGATAATCTTTATGCAAAATCCACTGTGCATTTTCAACCAATTCTGCGTCCGCTAAGCCTTGACGAAAGCCATTTAAACGTGAATTACTCGGTGAAAGAGAAAGCTGCCCACCAAAATAAAAAAACTCATCTAGTTGGTAACTTTTAACCATCTTCGACACTAATTCTGCAATTTTTTCACTATCCGCACTGCCTACATAACAGAGTTCTAAATCTGGCACTTGGCGATCAAGCTGTAGTAATAATGTCTGCTTTTGTACTGATTTATAATAAGTTGGATCCTGATGAGTTGGAGCAGTCACTAACAAATCGACTTGGCGATCAAGTAAGCGTTCAATCACCATTTTTTCTTGTTGAGGATTATCATCTGAACAAGCAATCAATAGATACAGCCCATTTTCACGACAAAGTTTTTCAAGTCCCTTAGCGGTCGTTGCAAAACCATAGTTCGTAAGATCAGGAATAATTAAACCGACCACATTGGTTCGGCGTAATTTTAAAGCCTTGGCATAAGCATTAGCTCGATAGCCATACTGTTTAGCAACTGCTAAGACTTTCTCTCGTGTCTCTTCTTTAATTCGATACTGATCCGCTTGCCCATTTAAAATCATACTTGCAGTGGTTTTAGATACCCCGGCGAGCAATGCGATGTCACTTAATGTCATCCGCTTTTTTATTATCATTCTCTTACTCTCAGTCATAAAAAGAGGGCGTATGATTACGCCCTCAAACACCACTATTTATAAACGATTGGTGCAATCTGTGCAACTATTGCCGTAATATTGCGTGAACTCTCTAACTGTATTGAGCGATTTGCAATGAAGAAGCGTGAAGTCATCACTTTTTCACCATCATTAATAAAAATTTCTAAGACAGAACGATCAAAATAGCACTCAAGTGTGTGCAATTCACCGACTTCACAATGGCGTAGCGAACCAAATTGTTGCATTAAGTCTGTCTGTTCTGTATGAGAACGATCTAAGCTTAATACGCCATTTTCATAGCGCAATGCTAAATGCTGCCCTTGTTCATTCTCAAAAAATTTCAACTCAAGCGGTTGATTTTGCACAGAAATTTGCAAATAGCTGCTATCTAATCCTGAGATTGCAGATTTTTCGCTTAATTCGACCGCTTGCTTTTTAGCTAATTGCACGATGGGCTGTTGTTTAATTTTGCCATTTTCTAAAGCAATTTTGCGCGGCAAACTCAGCATAGAATGCCATTTATAGCGATCGGTAGGATACGTTAAATCTGGCAATCCTACCCAACCAAATAAAATACGATCACTATTTTGTACGGTTTGTGGTGCATAGAAATCAAAGCCGTAATCTAACTCATCAAGCTGTTCTACATTGAAACTCAAGCCATTTAATGAACCAAGAGCATAAGTCGCATGATAATTATTTTGAAAACGTGTTGCTTCACGTAATTTACCTTGTGGTGACCAAACAAACACATCTTTACCGCTAAGTTGGAATAAATCCGGACATTCCCACATAAATACATTGTGGTTATCAAAGCCATTAATATCCAGCTCACCAAGCAAACGTGGCGTACTCTTTAAATCGTCCATCTCATATAACAATGCCGTGCCGGTAAGGTTTTCCCGTTGAGCACCAAGCACAAAGCGGATTTTACCGTCTTTGGTCACAAAAGGCTTCGGATCACGTACATGTTCGCTATAGCCTTGAGGGGCTTGCTCAATAATGCAACGCTTTTCTAGTAATTTACCATCTTTGTTGAAAACTGCGATATTTTGATGTGGTACACGCTGGTTATCACTCGCTCTACGAGTATTCCCCGTATAAAACGCGACGATTTTATCCTGCCACAAGATAGCCCCTCCTGAATAGCAACCGTGGCTCTCAAACATTTCATCAGGAATAAGTGGATCGGCTTCCATATAGGACTGAAAATCAGTGGTAATAAAATGTTTCCAGTGTTTCATTCCGTGAATAGCGTCATAAGGAAACCATTGGTAAAAAATGTGATATTTTTCGCCATCAAAAATCAAACCATTTGGATCATTCAGCAAGCCTGTTGGCGGAGTAAGATGGTAGCTGGGGCGAAAATGAATATCTTGAGCTACTGTTGCCGCAATAGCGGATAATTCGCCTTCAGATTGGGCATGTAGTGATTTATATTTGCCGTTGTTGAAAATTTGCATAGGTTTCTAAGTCTTATAAAATCAATTTTACTTCGATCTGATCCCCCTCTTTGAAAAAGAGGGGAGTTTTTATTCTGCCAAAAATTGCTCTAATTGGGCTTTACTTGGCAATGCTGACATCGCCCCTTTTTGGGTAGTTGCCAATGCACCAGACGCATTTGCTTTGCGAATAATATCAACTAAAACGCTTTCTTTTTTCCAATCGCTTGATTGGGAAAGTCCGGCGAGTAAACCACTCACGAAAGCATCGCCAGCCCCTGTAGTATCCACAGGCTTTAACGCTTTACCAGCAACTAATTTGCTTTCGCCATTTAAATGGTAAACCGCACCGTCTTTGCCTAGTGTAATAATAATCAGTTTTTCCGGGTACTGTGCCGTAATCGCTGCCGTTGCGGCTTCAAGGGTTGTTGTATCAGTCAAAAGGGTTAATTCTTCTTCCGAAAATTTCAATACATCAGCTAAAGCAACCGCTTGATTCACCACTTGTTTCATCTCATCTAGCGATTTCCATAAACTTTCACGCAAGTTTGGATCAAAAGAGAAAAAACCACCAGCTTGTTTAATTCTGCGAATGGCCTCAAAAGTCGTTGAACGAGACGGCTCGTTAATTAACGCAATTGAACAGCAGTGTAGCCATTCGTCAGCTTGGAATTGAGGTAGATCGGCTACTTCTAAAAATTGATCAGCACTTGGATTGACCATAAAAGTAAAACTACGCTCACCATCATCTAATCCCACAATCACCGTTGAGGTACGTTGCTTAGGATCTAAAATCATTTGCTCAACACCAACATTTTCGGCTTTGAGCGTTTGTTGCATAAATTTACCTAGTGGATCATGACCCACTCGTCCAATAAAGCCAGCAGAAACGCCTAAGCGGGAAACGCCAACTGCAACGTTTGCTGGTGCGCCACCGGCGCATTTTAAGTAGTGATTTTCACCATCAGGGATTAAATCCACCACCGCATCACCGAGTACCCAAATCTTGCTCATAAATGTTCCTTTTTTAGTCAAAAATATTCATGCGACATACTAGCTAAAACGGTTTAGTTTTGCAATTTATCCAAGTCGTATCAGATCAAAATTCATTGAATTTATGGTAGGATCTGCAAAATTTTTTGAATATTGAATAACCATGAACGACAAAGTCATCAGTGCCAGTGTGCAGTTTTTTACCATCAGCGATGATGAGAGCGGGCAACGCCTTGATAATTTCTTACTTGCCAAGCTCAAAGGCGTGCCAAAAAGCCTTATTTATCGTATTGTGCGAAAAGGCGAAGTGCGAGTAAACAAAGGCAGGATTAAGCCTGAATACAAATTGCAAGATGGCGATGTGGTGCGTGTGCCACCTGTGCGTGTTGCGGAAAAAAATGAGCCACAAATCTCAACTAAACTAAATAAAGTTGCCGAATTAGAAAACCAAATTCTATTTGAAGATGATGTAATGCTGATCATTAACAAACCATCAGGCATTGCAGTACACGGTGGTAGCGGATTAAGTTTTGGCGTGATCGAAGCATTACGAGCCTTGCGGCCACAAGCCCGTTTTTTAGAGTTAGTCCACCGTATCGACCGTGATACCTCAGGTATTTTACTGGTGGCAAAAAAACGCTCTGCTCTACGCTCGCTTCACGAGCAACTGCGTGAAAAAGTGGTGCAGAAAGACTATCTTGCCTTGGTGCGTGGGCAGTGGCAATCTCACGTCAAAGTGATTAAAGCCCCTCTACTAAAAAACGAGCTTGCTAGCGGTGAACGGATTGTCAAAGTCAGTGAACAGGGAAAGCCGTCTGAAACTCGTTTCCGTATTGAAGAACGTTATGAAATAGCGACATTAGTCAAAGCATCACCTGTCACGGGCAGAACGCACCAAATCCGTGTGCATACCCAATATGCAGGACACCCAATCGCCTGCGATGATAAATACGGTGAACGTGATTTCGACCAAAAAATGCAAGAAATCGGCTTAAACCGCTTATTTCTCCACGCTTATTCAATCCGTTTTCAACACCCTAAAACAGGGGAAGAAATGGTGGTAACTGCGCCATTGGATAAGAGATTGAAAGGCGTTTTGGCGAAACTCCGAAATTAATATCTTAGAAATATCAGGGCGGACACATGGTCCGCCCAAATAAACACCATCAGATACAGCAGGATTCCTAGTGAAAAAACCACTCAGTTTTTATTCTCAATTAAAAATGGAAGAACATCATCTGTTTGTTCCCTATTATAACCACCATCGCCGTATTCGTGTTTTACTGCCCGAAGGCTATTACAATGAACCTTGGCATCGTTATCCGGTACTTTATATGCATGATGGGCAGAATGTGTTTTATAGCAAAGAGTCCTATTCAGGCTATTCGTGGAAAATTATTCCAACGATTAAAAAGCACAAAGAATTTCCAAAATTTATTGTAGTGGGAATTGATAACGCAGGTGAACGCCGTTTAGATGAATATGGCCCGTGGCAAACGAATACTGGCACACACGATTTTTCTAGCGCTGGCGGTGATGGAATTAAATATGGCGATTGGGTAGTCCATCATGTTAAGCCCTTTATTGATTACCATTATCGCACAATGCCAGAACGAGAAAATACGTTGCTCGCAGGTAGCTCAATGGGCGGCATTATCACTGCTTATATGGGGGCTGCTTATCCTGAGGTATTTGGACATTTAGGTGTATTCTCACTCGCTTCGTGGTTTAGTGAGCCTGACTTTCTCGATTTCTTACATAAAAAACCGCTCAACCACGACAACCGCGTTTTTATCCAAGTGGGAACAAACGAAGGTGATGAAGTCGATGCTAAATTTATTCAAAATATGAATCAAGCCTACATCGACTGTACCCTGCATTATTATCAAGCCTTAATCCGTACAGGGCATCCGCTTGATAATATCCGTCTGAAAATAATGGCGAATGAAATTCACCATGAAAGCCATTGGGCGTATCATTTTGTTGAATTTTTACGATTTTCGCTCTTGCGACAATAAATCTACTACTGCTTGCGCCGCCTGCTTATCAGCATCGCATTGAATCTGTTGATGAAGCTCGACAAACCGCTGTTTTAATTCAGCGGTTTTTTGCTGAGCAGTAGGTTCATCAGAGAGATACTCGCCTAAATGCTTTGCAAGATTTTGTGGATTACATTCTGCTTGTATCAACTCAGGCACAAGCGGTGCATTTGCGAGTAAATTTGGCAAAGAGATGTAATCTGTTTTGACTAAACGCTTAGCAAGCCAATAAGTCAGAGGTTTCATTCGATACCCTACTACCATTGGCGACTTACATAACATTGCTTCCAATGCTGCTGTGCCTGAAGCGAGCAAAGTTGCATCGGCAGCAATCATCGCTTGACGGGCATTACCATCAAGCAAAATCAGATCTAAATCAGGGGCAAAACGAGCCTTTATCTCAATAAACTGTTCACGCCGTTTTTGATTAACCAAGGGAACAAGAAATTGCAAATCAGGGAATCTTGCTTTCAATAATTGTGCGGTTTGTAAGAAAGGCTCTGCCAAAAAGCCTACTTCACTGCCTCGACTACCGACCAAAATCGCGAGATAACGTTGGTTTGGGTCAAGATTTAATTTGGCACAAGCCTCTGCTCGATTTGGCTCAATCTCAATACTGTCTGCCATGGTATGCCCGATAAAACGACACGGCACATCAAAACGATCATAAAACGCCTTTTCAAACGGCAAAAAGGCAAGCACCATATCGACCGCTCGCTTGATTTTAAACACTCGCTTTTGCCGCCATGCCCACACTGACGGACTCACATAGTGAATCGTTTTGATCCCTGCAGTTTTAAGTTTTTCTTCCACCGTCAAATTAAAATCAGGGGCATCAATCCCAATAAATACATCAGGCTTTAATTGCAGCATCGTGTCTATCACCTGTTGACGGCGTTTGAGCAATCTCGGTAAATGTTTCAATACTTCTGCTAACCCCATTACCGAAAGTTCTTCCATATCAAACAAGGTTTCGCAACCGGCACTGAGCATGTGCTCGCCTGCAACACCAATAAAACGGGCATTGGGATAATGTTGTTTAAGCGCATCGATCAAGCCTGCCCCTAAAATATCGCCTGAGACTTCGCCAGCAACAATCGCAATAGTTGGAGATAAAGTGGTCATATTTTGCAAAAAATTAAGAAAAAACAACCGCTATTATAGGGGGTTCAGCCTTACAACCGCAAACAGTGTTATAACACTTCTGCATATGGCAGAACAAAATCCGATTGACTTTGCGCAACGGAGTACACTACACTTCATTTGGAGATTATTTTCCATTTATAATTATTTGTCTTTTGTGGGAGCAAACTTATGAAAAAAACTCTGTTAGCATTAAGCGTTGCGGCGTTTGCAGCAAATTCAGCATCTGCTTTAACTATCGTTGATAGCCAAGAAACAGGTACGAAAGTGGACTTTACAGGTTCTCTACGTTTAATGTGGAAAAGCACTTCAGATCGTTCAACTACCGCAAATCACGTAGTAACTCGTAACCACGTTAACCACGCAATTAGTAACAATGGTTCACGTTTTGGTTTCAAAATTACGCAAGATTTAGCAGAAGGGTTCTATGCATTAGGACGTGTTGAATGGCGTGCTCGTGGTATGGATACTGAAGGTGTTTCTTCATCACAACATGATTTCGACCACCTTTATGTGCGTCAGCTTTATGCAGGTATTGGTCATAAGCAATTAGGTGAATTAACTTACGGTAACCAAACCACCATTACCGATGAAGTAAAACAAACCGATTTGCCAAATACCTTAAGCCTAAGTGATGGTTTATTGGATTTTGCAGCACGTCGTTCAGTACAATATGTTTACAACGGCGTAGAAGGCTTACGTATTGGTGGTTACTATGCGGGTAGCAGCAAGCGTAACGATGCAAACCGCGATTTAATACAGAAACTTGATAACGAATATGGTGCTGGTGCAACTTATCGTTGGCAATTAGCTGATAACCAAAGCGTGAAATTCGGCGCAGGTTTTACCCGTGAAAACTATAAAGCAAATGCGGCATTACCAGAATTCAACCGTGTCGCTTACGCATTTGGTACGGCTTATACTTTCGGAGCAACAACGCTTGGTCTTGATTTAGAACGTCGCAATACTGAAGATCAATATGTTATTGGTAACGAGCGTGTTGAAAAAGAAGTGCGTACCGTATTATTCCATCGTTTAACTGATCAATGGAATGCTTATGGGATGTACGCTCACAAACGTAACAAATTAAACGCAGTAAATGGCGTAACATCTGAAAGCCGAAAAAACCAATTTATGATTGGTACTGAACACGCTATTGCAAAAGAAACGCTTGCACAATACAAACTGCGCGCGAAAGCATTCTTAGAATGGCAAACTACCCGTACTAAACACTATACAAACGGCGTTCAAACTGGCAATAAATCACGCAATAATACCACCGTTGCCGGCTTCCGTGTTTACTGGTAAGCATACAAGCGCTCGAGTTCTGGCTTAATTTTGCAAAAAATTATCCAAATTAAACCGCTTGCTTAACTTAAACGAGAAATCCCAAAGACTAACACCTTTGGGATTTTTATTTAGATTACACAATCTCATAACAGGGCTGATAAGGTTCATCACTTGGCAATTTCATACGATCTTGCTCAATAAAATCCCACAATAAGCGATCAATTTTTGCCATTAACGCCGGATCCCCCGAAAGCTTAAATCGGCCTTTTTGTTCAATTTGCTCAACAGTTTCTGATTTTATATTCCCCGCCACAATACCAGAAAATGCTCGGCGCAAATTGGCAACGAGTTCAGATTGTGATTGCTCAAGAGTCAGATTCAGTGCTGCCATATTTTCATGGGTTGGGAAAAATGGCTGCTGTAATTCCTCCGCAATTTTGAGCGTCCAATTAAACGCATAAGAATCACCAATTACACGGCGATATTCTTTAATCTCTTTCATTGAACGACTTACTTTTTGCGCCACTTGCACAGGATCATTAATAATAATTTCATACATGGCTTGCGCCTGCTTACCCAGCGTTTCACCAATAAAACGATCAATCGCATCGAAATAAGCACGGCTTTCTTCTGGTCCAGTTAAAATCAGTGGTAGTTTCTGCTGGCTATTTTCGGGGTTCAGTTTCACCCCTAAAATATAGAGTAGCTCTTCAAATGTCCCTGGGCCACCAGGAAAAATAATAATTGCATGCCCTAATCGTACAAAAGCTTCTAAGCGCTTTTCAATATCTGGCATAATCACCAATTCATTCACAATCGGATTAGGTGGTTCAGAAGCAATAATTGACGGCTCGGTCACCCCAATAAAACGGCTATTGCGATAACGTTGGTTGGCATGCCCTACTGCCGCCCCTTTCATTGGAGCCTCCATCACACCAGTGCCACAGCCGGTCATGATATTCATTTCACGCAAGCCCAGTTCCAAACCAACCGCTCGGCAATATTGGTATTCTATCTCACTAATTGAATGCCCACCCCAACAAACGGCAATATTAGGATCATTATTCAGCGGCAACATTTTTGCATTACGCAAAATCAGAAAAATCTGGTTGGTTTGTGCAGTCGTCAGGTTTCGTTCACCAATTTGTACACAAGGTGTGAGCGCATTCAAAAATAGAATATCGCGCAAAACAGCAAAGAGATGATATTGAATATTCAAAATCATTTTATCATCGACAAATGCAGACTCCGGCGGATTGTGTAATTCCAGCGCCATTCCCCGCTCATGACGAATAAGATTGATTTTAAAATCACGGTAACGACTTAACAAGGCACGACTGTCATCAGTAATCGCCCCCGAATTTAATACCGCTAATGCACAGTTACGAAATAACGTGTAGAGCTCCCCTTCAGCTTGCTCGGTAAGTAGCTCCATTTCCAAATGTGACAGCTGCTCCATACTGCCCTTCGCTTCAATATGATAGATATTCATGTTTTATCCTTTAGTTAAATTAAGTACCTTTCTAAACATTCGCTGTAATAGAATTGGAATTGCATGTTTGCCCTGACGTTCAATCTCGCCGGCAAGGGCTATGGCTAAATCTGGCTTTGAGCTCTTTTTTATCGCCTGCTGAATAATACGGCTTGCAGGACGAGAATTGCTCAAATCTTGCCAGCGAGCAAGCCGCACAAAAACATGCTCAAAACCTGAAAAATAAAGAAAATGCTCAATATCACGTTTTGGTAAAAGTGTTAAACGTGTAAGCAGAGTTTCATTTTTATCTAATAATGATCGAACCGTATCTGCATATTTCTTACCAGCGCTATCGCCATCAGCTAAAACATGCCATTCAATCCCCATTGCTTTAACATATTTAATCAAAGGAGAAAGCCCGCACTGGGCAAACTCAACAATCTTTATGCCCTCTAGCTCCAAATTCAACCCCATCTGTTCTGCTAAGGCAGAAAGAAGCCACACTTCCGTTTCACCTTCAACTAAAATCCAGCTACTGGCAAATAGCGCAAGACTACGATTATAGTGAATATGGAATGTGAGCCGCCGTAATGCTTGCTTCGACAAACTATGCCGGCTTAAACGATAGGTTTTAATTTCGTTAGACGTACGTACTAGGCGGCAAATTTCATGCAATGCCACTTGCGAAAGTAATTCCACGGAATTGGTTGTTGTAATTCGCTGTAAAGGCAAATAGCTGATAAGCTCCCACATAATTGCAACTAAACGCGGATGTAGACGCGCATCGGGATCTTCAAATAATACGATAGGATGTATGCCATCTACTGGCATTAATGCCCCCTCTGCAACAAAAAGCTGAGAAAACAGGCGAAATAACCGCTGACGTAATTCTCGATCCCCCAAACGTAGCAAATAACACAATTCTTTGACCTTCCCCCATAATGCAGAGAGATCTTGCAGCTTCGAACCAACAAACTGCCTTGCTTCATGATTAAAATAATAGTATTGAATTAGTAATGAAAAGGCTTGAATTTTATCGTAATAGGGCTGTTGCCGAATTTGTGGATCAAACTGACTTAAATCGACTAAATGCCGACTATCGTGTAACGCTACATGACGAATGGAGTAAATAGGAAAGCGCGCTATCAATGCTTTCACTAATTCACTCACTTTTGCTGTTTGGATCTCTCGTCCATCTTGGTCAAGAAAAGCATAATCGGTATGAATTTGATTATCTGCAGAAATCGAGCCATTTACCCTCAAATAAATCTGATAATCTTTCGCGCCATTTGCAATAAAAAAACGCTGAAACAGATAATTATGAGCATCATGTCGCTCATTTGGAAAATGCTCGGCAAAGGTGAATAATAAAGTGATTTGTTTGGTGCGCTGTCCATCTTTTTGAGCAATATGAAAGTCAGACTCACAAAAACGATACAGCGTCTGCTGATGGTTAAAAATCAAACTTAGTGCATCAAATAAACTGGTTTTACCCCAAGCGTTTTCCCCAATTAACACCATATTTGGCTGCAAGGTCATAGACAGGCGATTTATGCCCCGAAAACCAATAATTTCCAAACGTCTTAAAAACATGGTTTTTCCTTTTGCAAAAAAGCCCCGCAAAACGAGCGCTTGCAGGGCTATAAGGGTTTTAAACGCCCCTTAAGACAAAGGGGAGCCCAGATTTACTGAGTCAATTGCACCAAAATACGGCGAACAGGCTCTGCGGCACCCCATAATAATTGGTCGCCAACGGTAAAGGCTGCAAGGTATTCACCGCCCATTGCGAGTTTACGTAAACGTCCAACTGGTACGCTTAATGTACCTGTTACTTTCGCAGGGGTTAATTCACGTAAAGTGGTTTCTTTATCATTTGGAATCACTTTCACCCACTCGTTATGCGAGGCGATAATTTGTTCAATTTCTTCAAGTGGTAAATCTTTTTTGAGCTTGATGGTAAACGCTTGGCTATGGCAACGTAATGCACCGATACGCACACATAAGCCATCAACTGGAATTGGATTGTCGCTTAAACCTAGAATTTTGTTAGTTTCTGCATAGCCTTTCCACTCTTCTTTGGTTTGCCCCGTTTCTGGTAAAAGTTTATCAATCCAAGGAATAAGGCTACCGCCTAATGCTGCCCCAAAGTTTGCAGTTGGGAAATCGTCTGCTCGCATTTGTGCAGTCACTTTACGTTCAATCTCTAAAATAGAAGAGGCAGGGTCAGCCAATTCTGCTTTCACTGATTGCTCTAAAATGCCCATCTGTGAAAGCAATTCACGCATATTTTTTGCACCTGCACCACTTGCCGCTTGATAGGTCGCCACGGATACCCATTCAACCAAATCTTTCTCAAACAAGCCACCAATTGCCATTAACATAAGGCTTACGGTGCAGTTACCACCAACAAAGGTTTTAATACCATTTTTTAAGCCTTCATCAATCACATTTTGGTTTACAGGATCTAATACGATGATCGCATCTTTTTCCATACGCAATGCAGACGCTGCATCAATCCAATATCCGTTCCAGCCTATTGCTTTTAATTTTGGATAAACTTCGTTGGTGTAATCGCCGCCTTGACAGGTAACAATGATGTCTAATTTTTGTAGTTCTTCAATGTCAAAAGCATTTTTGAGTGTGCCAGCATCTTTGCCTGCAAAAGTTGGGGCTTTTTGACCCGCTTGTGAAGTGGTGAAAAAGATAGGGTTAATGTTAGCGAAGTTATTCTCTTGTACCATTCTGTCCATTAAAACAGAACCCACCATACCGCGCCAACCGACGAAACCGACATTTTGCATTTTTTGCTCCTAAAAAGTTGTGTTTGTTTAAAGTGAAAATAGGATAAATACAAGATTTTATGCACAATTGCAAATGATTTAATTTATTTGCCAAATTTTGCTCAGCAGCCTAAGAAATTACTAATAATTCAAATTAATTCACTCCTTAAAATTTTAGTCATCGTTTGCCTAGTAACTCCAATAAGGCATTTGATTTTTATCAAAAATCTGGCGAGTTTCGCGACGAATTAAATAAATTTATTAAATTAATTGCGAAATTCAGCCCGTTTGAGCGTGTAATTGGCTCAATTTTGTAGTAAAGTGAGCGCTGTATTTCAGACATTCTTCCATGATGTCTTAACAGATTTTTTTAACTTTATTTGATAAAAGAGGAAGTTCTTTATGTACTCAAAAGAAGTAACGATTACGGCTCCAAATGGATTGCATACCCGCCCTGCGGCTGAGTTTGTGAAAGTAGCAAAAAGTTTCGCTTCAAGCATCACCGTAGTATCTGGCGGTAAAGAAGCGAGCGCAAAAAGTCTGTTCAAATTACAAACTTTAGGCTTAACTCAAGGTACCGTTATCACTATTTCTGCTGAAGGCGAAGACGAGCAAAAAGCGGTCGATACGCTAGTAGATTTAATCCCTACTTTGGAATAATCCGCACTGAATTGACGACTTTATCGTTTTGCCGATAAAGTCGTTTATGCTATTTAGCACCATTGAATCATTCCCTAAAGGACTCATTTATGATTACAGGTATTCCTGCTTCTCCTGGTATCGTCTTTGGTAAAGCACTTGTACTAAAAGAAGAACCAATTATTCTCAACACGCAAAAAATCACACCAAATCAAGTTGATAGTGAAAAAGCCAAATTTTTTGCAGGTCGTGAAAAAGCGGCTGAGCAGCTTATCGCTATCAAAGAAAAGGCTAAACGCACATTAGGCGAAGAAAAAGAGGCTATCTTTGAAGGTCATTTAATGATCTTAGAAGATGAAGAATTAGAAGAAGAAATTCTTGCTTATCTAGAAGAGAATTTAGTCACCGCAGATGTTGCAGCTAGCAAAATCATTGATATGCAGGTAGCAATGTTATCTGAAATTGATGATGAATATCTAAAAGAACGTGCAGGCGATATCCGTGATATTGGTAACCGTCTAATTCGTAACATTCTTGGTATGCATATCATTGATTTAGGTGATATTCAGGAAGAAGTAATCTTAGTTGCTTACGACTTAACACCATCAGAAACTGCACAGCTAAACTTAGATAAAGTGCTGGGATTTGTTACCGATATTGGTGGTCGTACCTCTCACACCTCAATCATGGCACGTTCTTTAGAACTACCAGCAATTGTGGGAACAAATAATGTCACCAGCCTTGTAAATACTGGCGATACATTAATTTTAGATGCAATTAATAATAGCGTAGAAATTAACCCTAGCGCAGAAAAATTAGCCGCAGCCCAAACATTACAAGACAAAATCGCAGCCGAAAAAGCCGAATTAGCTAAATTAAAAGACCTACCAGCTGAAACCTTAGATGGACATCGTGTTGAGGTTGTAGGAAATATTGGTACAATTCGTGATGTGGACGGCGTACTACGTAATGGTGGCGAAGGAGTTGGCTTATATCGTACCGAGTTCCTATTTATGGATAGAAACCAATTACCAGGTGAAGAAGAACAATTCCAAGCTTACAAAGAAATTGTCGAAGCAATGCAAGGTAAATTAGTCGTATTGCGTACGATGGATATTGGTGGTGATAAAGATTTGCCTTATTTAGAATTACCAAAAGAAATGAATCCATTCTTAGGCTGGCGTGCGGTACGGATCGGCTTAGATCGTCGTGAAATCTTGAATACCCAGTTACGTGCAGTATTACGAGCATCTGCATTTGGTAAGCTTGCAGTCATGTTCCCAATGATTATCTCTGTGGAAGAGATCCGCACTCTAAAAGGCATTATTGCTGAGTTAAAAGAGCAATTGCATATTGAAGGGAAAGCCTTTGATAATAATCTACAAGTTGGCGTAATGGTGGAAACTCCGTCTGCTGCGGTCAATGCTCGCCACTTGGCAAAAGAAGTTGATTTCTTCAGCATTGGCACAAATGACTTAACTCAATATACATTAGCGGTAGATCGCGGTAATGAGCTCATTGCGCACTTATACAACCCAATGACGCCGTCAGTGCTAAATCTCATTAAACAGGTGATTGATGCATCGCATGCTGAAGGTAAATGGACAGGAATGTGTGGAGAATTAGCCGGTGATGTTAAAGCAACCGCTTTACTGCTTGGCATGGGCTTAGACGAATTTAGCATGAGCGGTATCTCTGTACCACATGTGAAAAAACTTGTTCGCAGTATCAATTTCGCACAAGCTAAAGCACTCGCTGATGAAGCATTAGCACAACCAACTGCGGCAGATATCGAAAAATTAGTTGACGAATTCTACCAAAAACTCAATTAAACAATACAAATGCAAAATTCTCGTATAAAATATGCGGGAATTTTGTTCATAAATGAATGGAGACTAACTATGGGATTTCTTGATAAAATCTTTGGTAAGAAAGAAGCTGTTGCTAAAGAAGTAAAGATTTACGCGCCTCTTTCTGGTGAGATTGTGAATATTGAAGATGTGCCCGATGTGGTATTTTCTGAGAAAATTGTAGGAGATGGTGTAGCAATCAAACCTGCTGGTGATACTATTGTAGCGCCTGTTAATGGTACGATTGGTAAAATTTTTGAAACCAATCACGCATTTTCTATTGAATCAGAAGAAGGTGTTGAGCTATTTGTTCACTTCGGCATTGATACTGTAGAGCTAAAAGGTGAAGGCTTTACCCGCTTAGCTGAAGAAGGACAGAGCGTAAAAATTGGTGACCCAATTATCAAATTTGATCTCGCGTTTTTAACTGATAAAGCAAAATCAGTATTAACTCCTATCGTGATTTCCAATATGGATGAAATCAGTAACTTACAAAAATTGTCTGGCGAAGTTAAACAAGGCGAAAGTGTCGTATTGACCTTAACCAAATAATTTGCAAAAAATAGTGAAACCACGACCGCTTGTCGTGGTTTTTTTATAGCCAAAATCCAATCAAACGGGTAGAATAGCGCCCAAGTTTTTGCGTAAAGCCTAAGTTAAATTATGCTTTACGCTTTTCTTTTCTAACTATTTGATTCACTTATTATTTTACAATGACACAGAAATTACATATTACCACTTGGGGCTGCCAGATGAATGAGTATGACTCTTCAAAAATGGCTGATTTACTCAATTCTACACACGGTTTTGAACTCACCGAAAATCCTGAAGATGCCGATGTTTTACTGCTAAATACATGTTCTATCCGCGAGAAAGCACAGGAAAAAGTGTTTTCTCAACTAGGACGTTGGAAAAACTGGAAGCAAGACAAACCTGATCTTATCATTGGTGTTGGAGGCTGCGTGGCTTCTCAAGAAGGCGAACACATTCGTGAGCGCGCACCTTATGTGGATATTATTTTTGGGCCACAGACCTTACATCGCTTACCTGAAATGATTAACCAAATTCGTGGCGGTAAAAGTTCAGTGGTGGATATTTCTTTCCCAGAAATAGAGAAATTTGACCGCTTGCCAGAGCCGAAAGCAGAAGGCCCTACCGCATTCGTTTCCATTATGGAAGGTTGTAATAAATACTGCTCATTCTGCGTGGTGCCTTACACTCGTGGGGAAGAAGTGAGCCGTCCGGTGGACGATGTATTATTTGAAATCGCTCAACTTGCCGAACAAGGCGTTCGTGAGGTCAATTTACTTGGACAAAATGTAAATGCCTATCGTGGTGAAACCTTTGACGGCGGCATCTGTACTTTTGCTGAATTACTCCGTTTAGTGGCGAGTATTGACGGTATTGATCGCCTGCGTTTTACCACTAGCCACCCGATTGAATTTAGTGATGATATTATTGAAGTCTATCGCGATACACCAGAATTAGTGAGTTTCTTGCATTTACCAATTCAAAGCGGTTCAGACCGAGTTCTAACCATGATGAAACGTAGCCACACCGCATTAGAATATAAAGCGATTATCCGCAAACTGCGTGAAGCTCGTCCAAATATTCAAATCAGTTCAGATTTCATTGTTGGTTTTCCGGGCGAAACCGCCAAAGATTTTGAAGATACCATGAAAATCATCGAGCAAGTTAATTTTGATATGAGTTTTAGCTTCATTTATTCTGCTCGTCCAGGAACACCTGCGGCGGATTTACCTGATGATGTGAGCGATGAAGAGAAAAAAGAGCGACTCTATCGCCTACAACAACGTATTAACCACCAAGCTCAGCAATTTAGCCGCTTAATGCTCGGTACAGAACAGCGTATTTTGGTCGAAGGCCCAAGCAAAAAAGACATTATGGAACTCACTGGCAGAACGGAAACTAACCGCATTGTGAATTTCCAAGGCACACCAGATATGATTGGTAAATTTGTTGATGTAAAAATTACCGATGTTTACACTAACTCATTGCGTGGCGAAGTCGTTCGCACCGAAGAGCAGATGGGATTGCGTGTGGTGCAATCGCCACAAGCCGTTATCCAACGCACTCGTAAAGAAGATGAGCTAGGCGTGGGAAAATATGTGGTAAATTTGTAAAATTTTGTTGAGAACAGACCGCTTGTAAGCGGTCTGTTTGACTATATTGAGATGAAAAGCCAGCACCAATTCATTTAAATGCCTGACAACCCTAGCATTCTTGCCCCTTTGCCGACATAATTTCAATGATCTGCCTATCCATATAAACCATAGATTTTGATGCGATAGCACAAAGGTTGTTGATCGATTTATCGACACTATGTTCTACAATCCCTTCATCCCCTGTTACACGGCTATTTTCTAACGCCATCAGCACAGCCTTGTAAGCAGACGAAACGCCTGTTGAGACTTTCATTGCACAGCTATTGGCTGCACCATCGCAAAGCACGCCACTAATATCACCAATCATACTGCAAATTGCTTGACTTACCGCTTTGAAATCCCCCCCCAGCAAATATGCCATTCCCGCAGCACTGCCCATTGCCGCGGTTGTTACTGCACAAAGCGCCGAAAGTTTCGGTAGCTTAGAGTGAATATAAATCGCAATGGTATGCGACAAAAATAGCGCTCGAATAAGCTGTTCATCATCGGCATCAACAAAACGTGCAACAACAACTGAGGGCATTGTAGCCGCAATCCCCTGATTACCTGAACCAGAATTACTCATCGCCGGTAACAGCGCTCCGCCCATACGCGCATCGCTCGCGGCAGTCGTTTCAATCACAATTTTGCTCAATAAATCATCTGACATTAACCCACGTGCAATCTGATTTTTTAATGTTCGCCCAATATGCAATCCATATTCTTGTGCCAGCCCTTCTTTAGAAAGCGCCGCATTTAATTGTGCAGATTCAGCAATAAAAGCGAGCTGCTCTAATGGTGCTTGCATAGCAAAGTCATAGATTTGCTGAGCAGAAAGATGCTCAAAAAAAGCATACTCATCTGGAATATCTACTGCTTGTACGGCTTGTTCAAACAATACCTCACCATTTTTCTCAATTCGCACAACATTTGTATGACTATCCTGAATGCATACTTTTACCCAATCGTGTTCTCCGAGTAATAGCGCCTCGGAATAGAGTGGAAAATCCACATTAGCAATATCAACACTCACTTTAGGAAGAAAATCTTTGGCTGCCAGCACATCCGTAGGCTGAATCTTTTTTAACACTTCCAAACCAGCATGCGCATCTCCTGCAATAGCACCAATACTTGCAGCAATAGGTAAACCAACCATTCCCGTACCTGGTACAGTAACCCCCATACCATTTTTCATTAGATTAGGTGATACCTTAGCTTGAATTGCGCTTAATGGCGAAGAGAGATAGGATTTTGCAATTGCCGCAGCAAGCGCAAGAGAAATTGGTTCAGTACAACCTAAAGCCGGTGCGACATCGCGCCTAACAATTGCAAGCAGTTGATCTGAAAAAGGAAATTGAGTATGCATCTTATTAATTCTCTATCGTTTTTGCATAAAATGATGCCATTCTACCCGCTTGTCAGCTAAAAATCATAAATTTTTCCTTGCTTAACAGTGAATAAAAATGCAAAATAAATGCATAATTTTTCAATAAAACACAACATCAACAACTTTTGCGAATTTTCACTTGAACGCAACCGTTTGCTTGATTAAACTTAGCCGCCTTACTTCTAAGGCGAAATCAATTTGATATTAGGAGTAAAAAGAATGTTCAAACCCGCAATTCTCGTTCTCGCCGATGGTTCGGTTTTTCACGGTAAATCCATTGGGGCGGACGGTCATAGTATCGGTGAAGTTGTCTTCAACACGGCAATGACAGGCTATCAAGAAATTCTCACCGATCCTTCCTATACTAAGCAGATGGTAACGCTAACCTATCCCCATATTGGCAATACAGGAACAAATAACGAAGACGAAGAATCCAAAAAAATCTGTGCCAGCGGTTTAATCATTCGTGATCTCCCTTTAATTCATAGCAATTTCCGAGCAAATTCCTCCCTTTCTGATTACCTCATTCAACATAACGTTGTCGCTATTGCCGATATTGATACTCGCCGTTTAACCCGTATTTTGCGTGATAAAGGCGCACAAGCAGGCTGTATTTTAGTGGGCGATGATGAAGCGAAAGCGTTAGCGTTAGCAAAATCTTTCGGCTCAATGGCTGGGCTTGATCTTGCCCAAGTCGTCACCTGTGAGCAGCCTTACGAATGGACAGAATGCGAATGGCATTTACCTGTTACCAATCATGGCAAACCATTCAACACGCAACAACATCCCGAATTTCATATCGTCGCGTACGATTTTGGCGTAAAAACCAATATCTTGCGTATGCTTGCAGAGCGTGGTTGCAAAATTACCGTTGTACCTGCGAAAACCACTGCCGAAGAAGTGCTTGCCTATAATCCTGATGGTGTATTCCTTTCTAATGGGCCAGGCGATCCAGAGCCGTGCGATTATGCAATTTCTGCGATTAAAACCATTCTTGAAACGAAGCTCCCTGTGTTCGGCATCTGTTTGGGGCATCAGCTCTTAGGCTTAGCCGCAGGCGGTAAAACCAAAAAAATGGCGTTCGGACACCACGGTGCGAACCACCCTGTGCAAGATTTAGATAGCCAAAAAGTGCTCATCACCAGCCAAAATCACGGTTTTGAAGTGGACGAAGCGAGTTTACCAGCAAATGTGCGTGTGACTCACCGCTCATTATTTGACGGTACAGTGCAAGGGATTGAACTTACCGACCAACCTGCGTTTTCTTTCCAAGGGCACCCAGAAGCCAGCCCCGGCCCGCACGATGTGGCTTATTTGTTTGATCGCTTTATTCGCGATATGCAAAAAGCGAAGGGGTAACAAGCGGTTTGATTTTGTAAAAAATCGGCAAAAAGAGACCACTTATCGATGAAGACAGAAGAATGAGAAAGTTATAGAGATCGAACACCCCTCTTTAGCAAAGAGGGGCGGGGGGAGATTTGGCAGAAGTGATTAACGAGAGCATAATTTAAGTTGCCTTGGTTGTATAACATCAAAAATCACCTATTCATTCTCTCACTTCGCCAATGAAGTCTGCCAAATCTCCCCTAACCCCTCTTTGCTAAAGAGGGGGATCAGATCGAGCAAAATTATAGAGAAAGGGAATTTAATTATGCCAAAAAGAACAGACATAAAAACTATCTTAATTATCGGTGCAGGCCCAATCGTTATCGGGCAGGCGTGTGAATTTGACTACTCGGGTGCACAGGCGTGTAAGGCGTTGCGGGAAGAAGGCTATAAAGTGGTGTTGGTAAACTCTAACCCAGCGACCATTATGACCGATCCAAATATGGCAGATGTGACCTACATCGAGCCGATTGAGTGGAAAACCGTTGAGAAAATCATTGAAAAAGAACGCCCAGATGCGATTTTGCCGACAATGGGCGGGCAAACCGCATTGAACTGTGCGTTGGATCTTTCTAAAAATGGTGTATTGAAAAAATATGGCGTGGAGTTGATCGGGGCAAGTGAAGATGCGATTGATAAAGCCGAAGATCGTGGTCGTTTCAAAGATGCGATGACCAAAATTGGTTTAAATACGCCAAAATCGTTCGTGTGCCACAGCTTTGAAGAAGCGTTGGCAGCACAAGAGCAAGTGGGTTTCCCAACCTTAATTCGTCCATCGTTTACAATGGGCGGTTCGGGTGGCGGTATCGCTTATAACAAAGATGAATTTATGGCGATTTGCGAACGTGGTTTTGAGGCCTCGCCAACCCACGAATTATTGATTGAGCAGTCAGTGCTTGGTTGGAAAGAGTACGAAATGGAAGTGGTGCGTGATAAAGCGGATAACTGCATTATCGTCTGCTCAATTGAAAACTTTGACCCAATGGGCGTGCATACTGGCGACTCTATCACTGTTGCACCTGCTCAAACCTTAACCGACCGTGAATACCAAATTATGCGTAATGCCTCTTTGGCGGTGTTGCGTGAAATCGGGGTGGATACTGGCGGTTCAAACGTGCAGTTTGCGATCAACCCTGAAAATGGTGAAATGATCGTGATTGAGATGAACCCTCGTGTGAGCCGTTCTTCTGCATTGGCTTCAAAAGCAACAGGTTTCCCAATTGCGAAAGTGGCAGCGAAATTAGCGGTGGGTTACACCTTAAATGAATTGCGTAACGACATCACTGGCGGTTTAATTCCTGCCTCTTTTGAGCCAACGCTGGACTATGTCGTGACCAAAATCCCACGCTTTGCCTTTGAAAAATTTGCCAATGCTGACGACCGCTTGACGACCCAAATGAAATCGGTGGGCGAAGTGATGGCAATGGGCAGAACCTTCCAAGAAAGTTTGCAAAAAGCGTTGCGTGGCTTAGAAACGGGGATTTGCGGCTTCAACTTGCTTTCTGAAGAGCCTGAAAAAATCCGCCGTGAGCTGGCAAATCCAGGCCCGAACCGTATTCTTTATGTGGCAGACGCATTCGGTGCTGGTTTCTCATTAGAAGAAGTTCACCACTACTCCAAAATTGATCCGTGGTTCTTAATTCAGATCCAAGATCTGGTGCAAGAAGAATTAGCATTAGAGAAAAAACAATTCAGCGATTTAGATAAAGCCGAAATTCGCCGTTTAAAACGCAAAGGGTTTTCCGATAAACGTATCGCCCAACTGACCAAAGTCAGCGAAAAAGCCGTGCGTGATTACCGCCACAGCTTGGGCGTTGTGCCGGTGTATAAACGTGTGGATACCTGTGCGGCTGAATTTGCAAGTGATACTGCTTACCTCTATTCAACTTATGAAGAAGAGTGCGAAGCCAACCCATCAGATCGTAAAAAAGTAATGATCTTAGGCGGTGGCCCGAATCGTATCGGACAAGGGATTGAGTTTGACTACTGCTGTGTGCACGCCAGCCTCGCCTTGCGTGAAGCAGGTTTTGAAACCATTATGGTGAACTGCAACCCTGAAACCGTTTCTACCGATTTTGACACCTCCGACCGCTTGTATTTTGAGCCATTAACCCTTGAAGATGTGTTAGAAATCGTGCGTGTAGAACAACCGTGGGGCGTGATTGTGCATTATGGTGGTCAAACCCCACTGAAATTAGCCAATGCATTACACGAAAATGGGGTAAACATTATCGGGACATCAGCAGATAGCATTGATGCTGCCGAAGACCGTGAACGTTTCCAACAAATCCTGCATAAACTCAACTTAAAACAGCCGGCCAATCGCACAGCTCGCAATGCGATTGAAGCGGTAGAACTTGCTAATGAAGTCGGCTATCCGCTGGTGGTACGTCCATCTTATGTACTCGGTGGGCGTGCAATGCAGATCGTCTATAACGATGAAGAGCTAAACAAATATATGCGTGAGGCGGTATCAGTCTCTAACGACAGCCCAATTCTACTCGATCACTTCTTAAATAATGCCATAGAAGTGGACGTGGACTGTATCTGCGATGGCGAAAATGTCGTTATCGGTGGCATTATGCAACATATCGAGCAAGCAGGGATCCACAGTGGCGACTCCGCTTGTTCGTTACCGCCATATTCACTCGGTAAAGAGATTCAAGATGAAATCCGCCGACAAACCAAAGAAATGGCGTTTGCATTGGGCGTGAAAGGCTTGATGAACGTACAATTTGCGGTACAAAATGATGTGGTCTATGTGTTGGAAGTCAATCCTCGTGCTAGCCGTACTGTGCCGTTTGTCAGTAAAGCAACGGGACAACCGCTCGCAAAAATTGCTGCTCGTGTGATGGCGGGGGAAACCCTTGCACAGCTTGGTGCAACCAAAGAAGTGATCCCAAGCAAATACTTCGTCAAAGAAGCCGTCTTCCCATTCATTAAATTCCCGGGTGTAGATACCATTCTTGGGCCAGAAATGCGTTCAACCGGTGAAGTGATGGGCGTAGGTGAAACCTTTGCTGAAGCCTTCTATAAATCACAATTAGGGGCAAACGAGCGTATTCCAAGCGTGGGTAAAGTGTTCTTATCGGTTACTGATCAAGATAAAGCTCGCACTCTTGAAGTGGCAAAACGCCTACAAGAGCAAGGCTATGGCTTGTGTGCGACTTTCGGCACGGCAAAATTCCTGCGTGAAAACGGCATTGTGATCCAAACCATCAATAAAGTGCGTGAAGGCAGACCGCATATTGTTGATGCAATCAAAAACAATGAAATTGCGTTAATTGTCAATACAGTAAACGGCGATCCCGAAGTGATTGCAGATAGCCATTCTATCCGCCGCACCGCATTGCAACAACGCATTCCTGTTTACACCACGGTGGCAGGGGCTGAAGCGGTTTCTTATGCGGTGGCACATATCAACGAATTTGATGTGTATTCGGTGCAAGCGTTACATAACCGTAAATAATCTCACTCATTAAGCAAGCGGGCAGATTTTGCAGAAAAAATGCAAAATTTGTCCGCTTGTTTGTTTAAAAATAAATTGTTCACAGCCCCTTGCTATATTAGAATATGAGCCTTTCAGCGTGGGGAAACCCATTTCACTTTAATCACACAGAGAACCTAAAATGAACTCAAACCGTAGTTTACTAATTATGGGTTTGCTGCTTGTGTCGTTTTTGATGTTTATTCAGTGGCAACAAGATTTCGATCCTGAAATTCAAGCGCAAAAACAAGCACAGCAAGCACAAGTTGCAATGCAATCTGGCGATGTTCCAGCCTCTTCCAATGCGAATACACCGATTAGCGATCTCGCTGCTCAAGGTAAAACTATCACAATCGAAACCGATGTATTGCGTTTAACCGTAGATACATTAGGTGGTGATGTAGTCGATTCTAAATTGTTACAACACAATGCCGAACTTCATTCCAATACCCCATTTGAGCTATTACAAAATAAAGGCAACTTTACCTATGTCGCACAAAGTGGTTTAGTGGGTAAAAACGGTATTGATACTAATGCTGGTCGCCCGCAATATCAAACCAGTGCAGATAGCTTTACACTTGCAGAAGGCCAAGATGAAATTGCCGTGCCATTAGTATTTGAAAAAGATGGTGTCACCTATACCAAAACCTTCACGCTCAAACGTGGCAGCTACAATATTGCAGTTGATTTTAATATCAATAACCCAACTGCTGAAACGTTAGAAGTTCAGCCATATGGTCAATTAAAACACTCGATCGTAGAAAGCTCTGGCAACTTTGCGATGCCTACTTATACAGGGGGCGCTTATTCTTCATCTGAAACAAATTACAAAAAATATAGTTTCGATGATATGGCTAAAGCAAACTTATCTATTGATACTAAAGCCGGCTGGGCTGCGGTGCTACAACACTATTTTGTTTCAGCTTGGATTCCAAACCAAGATGCACAAAATAATCTTTATACTCGCACTGCAAATGGCATCGCTACAATCGGTTATCGCGGTGAAATAACTAGCGTTGCACCAAATTCTCAAGCAACTATCAGCAGTAACTTATGGACTGGTCCGAAAGATCAAGATGCGATGGCAGCCGCTGCCAACAACTTTGATTTAACCGTGGACTATGGCTGGGCGTGGTTCATTGCAAAACCGCTATTCTGGTTACTGACTTTCATTCAGAGCATCGTCAGCAACTGGGGTTTAGCAATTATTGGGGTAACACTGGTAGTAAAAACTATTCTTTATCCACTCACCAAAGCACAATACACTTCTATGGCAAAAATGCGTATGCTGCAACCACGCATTCAAGAAATGCGTGAACGTTTCGGTGATGACCGCCAACGCATGAGCCAAGAAATGATGAAGCTCTATAAAGAAGAGAAAGTAAACCCAATGGGTGGCTGTTTACCAATCTTGCTGCAAATGCCGATCTTCATTGCGTTATACTGGACATTTATGGAAGCAGTAGAGCTGCGCCATGCTCCATTCTTTGGTTGGATTCAAGACTTATCGGCACAAGATCCATATTACATTCTGCCACTACTCATGGGCGGCTCAATGTTCTTATTACAGAAAATGTCACCAACACCTGTTGCTGATCCTATGCAGCAAAAAGTGATGACCTTTATGCCGGTGATGTTTACTGTATTCTTCTTATGGTTCCCATCAGGTTTAGTACTTTACTGGCTCACTTCAAACCTAATTACGATTGTGCAGCAATGGCTAATCTATCGTAATTTAGAGAAAAAAGGCTTACATAGTCGCCATAAATAATTGATAATGAACCTGCATAGCGATATGCAGGTTTTTTATTTCAAGCGCTCTCTTTTTTAAAAAATTTTACAAAATGACAGTTTCACTTTGCCCTTGCCAATCTAACAAATCTTATGCCGAATGTTGCCAACCTTTTCATACTGGCAAGCAAATGCCCTCGACAGCCGAGCAACTCATGCGCTCGCGTTATACAGCTTACACCATGGTAAATATCGACTATATTATTGCGACAACTGTACCTAGCCAACAGAATTTACTCGATCAGCAGGCTATGCATGAATGGGGAAAGAATACCCAATGGGCGGGGCTAGAAATTCTGAAATACAACCCTCGCTTTTCCAAACAACATGCTACAGTGGAATTTAAAGCTCACTTCCAAACAGAAAATGGTCTTGATACCCACCACGAGCTCTCACTATTTGTACAGATTGATGGGAATTGGTATTTCGTTGATCCAACCGTACCGCTCCCCAGCATGAAACAAGCCTGTATTTGTGGCTCGGGAAAGAAATTTAAGCACTGTTGCGGCGTGCTATAGCGGTGATTGCTTGCTAATTTTCTGCAAATCTTGTGCAGTTACTTTTTTAAGCTGCACAGCAAAAATCAAGCTACCAAACATAACAAGAATCACATAAGCTATACCACCTTGATAGGGACAGTTACAAGCATAAAGCAGATATAAGCGCCACATAACTATCACTATTGGAATCAGCAATAATAAGCTTAAGGCATGCTGGTATAGCTTAAAAGACAGCTGAAAGTAACGATATCCTAATCTAAAAATCCCATAAAAAGAGACTCCACATACCCACATAAGTCCCCAAAAAAGCCAATCAGGAAACTGTTCTCTTGGGTAAAGAAATGTGTAAGTCATTTTTATGCCGATTGCACTTAGTAAACCGACTACCATTAAAAAGTTTTTCAATACCATTAGCATTACACAAAAAATAATATTAATTCTCAATTTTAATTAAATCAGTAAAAATCTCAAGCAACTCTGGCACTTTATTATTTATTATTCCATTTAGTTATTTGCAAGCGCTCAGAAATCCGCATAAATTTGCAAAAATAGATTGTGAACACACAAAGGAATAACATATGTTAAAAAAATTATCTGTTGTCGCATTAGCTCTAGCGGTTTCAGTTTCAGCTTCTGCAAGAGATTCACTGCTTGATCGCATTAACGCAAAAGGCACTATTACAGTAGGGACAGAAGGTACTTATGCTCCTTATACTTACCATGATGAAAGCGGTAAATTAACAGGTTATGATGTGGAAGTAACACGTGCAGTAGCAGAAAAACTGGGCGTAACCGTTGATTTTAAAGAAACTCAATGGGATGCCATGTTAGCTGGTTTAAAAGGCGAGCGTTTTGATTTAGTGGCAAACCAAGTGGGCTTAACAACGCCAGAACGCCAAGCGACTTTCGATAAATCAGAGTCTTATAGCTGGTCTGGCGCAGCACTAGTGACACGCGAAGATAATACCACTATCACTAAACCCGCAGATGTGAAAGGCGTAAAAACTGCACAAACGTTAAGTTCTAACTATGGCGAGATGGCTCGCGATAACGGGGCTGAAATCGTACCTATCGATGGAATGGCACAAGGGTTATTATTAATCCAACAAAAACGAGCAGATGCCACCTTCAACGATAGTTTGTCACTGTTAGATTACTTAAAGAAAAATCCTAATTCAGGCCTAAAAATTGTTTGGGAAGCAGAGGAAAAAGTTGGGGCTGGTTTAATCGCAAACAAAGGCAATGATGAGGCTTTAGCTAAAATTAGTGCGGCAATTGTTGAGTTACGCGAAGAGGGTACATTGAAAAAAATCGGTGAACAGTTCTTCGGTAAAGACATTAGCGTGAAATAATATATTTCTTATAAACGAATTAGAAAAATAACCGCTTGTAAAAATACAAGCGGTTATTTTTCATCAGAATTTTACAAATTATTCTACTGTTACCGCTTTCGCAAGGTTACGTGGCTGATCCACGTCAGTTCCTTTAATTAAAGCAATGTGGTAAGAAAGTAATTGTAACGGCACAGTATAGAAAATTGGTGCTGTTACTTCGCTTACTTTTGGCAATGTGATGGTTTTAAACCCTTCCGCATCTGCAAAACCGGCTTCGTTATCGGCAAACACATAGAGCTGACCGCCACGAGCACGCACTTCTTCAATGTTTGATTTTACTTTTTCAAGTAAATCATTTTCCGGCGCAACGACAATTACAGGCATATCACTATCAATTAATGCTAGTGGGCCATGTTTTAATTCTCCTGCCGCATAAGCCTCTGCGTGAATATAAGAAATCTCTTTTAATTTCAATGCAGATTCCATCGCGATTGGGTAATATTCACCACGGCCTAAGAAGAGCGTGTGATGTTTATTGGCAAAGTCTTCAGAAAGTTTCTCAATCGCTTTATCGAAGACTAACGCGCTTTCTACCTGTGCAGGTAATAATTGCAATGCATGGATAATCTCACGCTCTTTTTCTTCACTTACCGTACCTTTTAAACGACCAATCGCGACATTTAAAAGCAATAAGCAGGTTAATTGGGTGGTAAAAGCTTTGGTTGAAGCTACGCCAATTTCTACCCCCGCTTTAGTCATAAAGGCAAAATCCGATTCACGTACAAGTGATGAGCTTGCTACGTTACAAATTGTCATAGCAGACATAAAACCAGACTCTTTCGCTAAGCGTAGTGCCGCAAGGGTATCTGCAGTTTCACCAGATTGTGAAAGGGTGATTAATAAGCTATTTGGGCGAGTAACAAATTTGCGGTAACGGAATTCTGAGGCAATTTCCACATCACAAGAAACCCCAGCAATTGCTTCAAACCAATAACGAGCCACCATACCTGCATTGTAAGACGTACCACAAGCCACAATTTGTACATGTTCTACTTTTTTCAGAATTTCTTCAGCATTTGCCCCGATCGCATCAATTAAAACACGGTCGTTCGCGATACGCCCTTCTAGCGTGTTGCGAATTGCTACTGGTTGCTCAAAAATTTCTTTCTGCATATAGTGGCGATATGGACCTTTATCTGCCGCATCGTGTTCAAAGTTTCCTTCGTGTAACTCACGCTCTACTTTATTGCCATTATGATCAAAAATTGCCACACTTTCACGCGTGATTTCTGCGACATCCCCCTCTTCTAAGTAAGTAAAACGGCTAGTTACGCTTAATAATGCTAATGGATCAGAGGCGATAAAGTTTTCACCAATACCGTGTCCGATAACAAGCGGACTGCCTGAACGTGCCACAATTAAGCGGTTTGGATCGTCTTGATTCATTACCACAGTACCATAAGCACCACGTAATTGTTTTACGGTTTTTTGTACTGCCTCTAATAAAGAAGCAGCTGTACGAAATTCCCACTCCACTAAGTGAGCGATAACTTCAGTATCGGTTTGCGATTGGAAAATATAACCACGAGCTTGTAGCGATTCACGTAATTCTTCGTAGTTTTCAATAATCCCATTATGTACCACGGCAATTTTACCACTACGATGTGGGTGTGCATTGGTTTCAGAAGGCTCACCATGGGTTGCCCAGCGAGTGTGTGCGATCCCCGTACCGCCATGGGTGAAATTTTCAGCTAATGCATCGTCTAATGCTTTCACTTTACCTACTCGACGTACAATTTGCATATTGTGATTTTGATCTAATACCGCAACACCTGCTGAGTCATAACCACGATATTCTAAGCGATGTAACCCATCTACTAAGATCTCTGCGATATCACGTTGGGCAATTGCCCCAACAATTCCACACATAGTTTTGTTTCCTTATTTATAAAGTTAAAAGATTCTTGCCTAGCAAGCGGTCAATTTTGCAAAATTTTCTGCAAAAGGAGGCGCTTGCATTATTTAGCGATAATCACTTTTACGCCTTTTGCTTCAATTTGTTGCTGAATTTCAGGTTCAAGCTGATCATCGGTAATCAATTTATCAATCTGCTGCCACGTGAGTTCTACATTTGGCATTTTGCGTCCAATTTTCTGTGATTCAATTAAGACTATCACTTCACGACTCACATCTGCCATCACTTGACTTAAACTAAGCAGCTCGTTAAAAGTTGTTGTGCCACGCGCTAAATCAATACCATCAGCGCCAATAAAAAGCTGATCGAAATCATACGAACGTAATACCTGTTCCGCGACCTTGCCTTGGAAAGACTCCGAGCGAGTATCCCAAGTTCCACCTGTCATTAAAATTGTTGGTTCACATTCTAACGTGGTCAGTTCATTGGCTAATGATAGTGAATTAGTCATCACCACTAGCCCCTGCAAATTTAACTGTTTCACCAGAGCTTTCGTGGTACTGCCACTATCAATAATAATCCGATTATGCTCGCGAATATGGTTCAGTGCAGCCAAGGCTATCGCTAACTTTTGTTTTGAAAACGTAGCCTCATTTTCCTCTGCGATCTCAAGTGGCATTCGAATTGCCCCACCATAACGGCGCAATAAAAAACCGCTTTCTTCTAAAGCGGTAAGATCTTTACGAATAGTCACTTCAGAGGTTTCTAATTCCATTGCAAGCTGTTCAACGCTCACTTCACCTATTGTTTGAACTAAATTTGCAATAAATTGGCGACGTTGTTGTGTATTTCGTTTAGACACTTTTGTTTCGATTCATCTTTCGTTTCGAAAATTGTGCGGATTATAAACGCTATTTCACATAAAACAAAGCCGAACTTTTAATCCATCCTTATCTAAACTTTTGGAGTGAAACTACAGGATCTATCAGAATAAAAAATCCCTTTAAAATCAAACACTACTTACCAAGTTTCAACCAGCAAAATTTGTCAAGACTTGTTCTATGAAAAAATATGACTAGAATACTGCGCATCTTTATTCAAATCTTAGGCTCGCTATGTCCCGTAATATTTTCAAAAAACGTATTCAAATCAAACCTTATGAATACCCAGAACTCTTGGAGTTTAAAGACGCTATTCGTCACTCATATTGGTTGCATACCGAATTTAATTTCACTGGTGATATTCAGGACTATCGAACTAATATCAACGATCACGAGCGTCATGTGCTAACCCGTGCAATGTTGGCAATTTCTCAGATCGAAGTGAATGTAAAGCGTTTCTGGGGGGAGTTATATCGCTACTTTCCAAAACCAGAAATGGATGATGTGGGTGGTACCTTTGCAGAAAGTGAAGTTCGCCATAAAGATGCTTATTCTTTCTTGCTGGAAAAACTTGGCTTGAATGAAATGTTCTCACAAATCACTGAAATCAAACCGCTAATGAAGCGGATTGAATATATGGAAGAGTTCATGCGTGAGAAAGATGCAGGTAAAGGGCAATTTGTACTTTCTTTAGTGTTATTTTCTCTCTTTGTTGAACACATTTCCCTGTTTGGTCAGTTCTTAATTATGATGTCGTTCAACAAGCATAAAAACCTGTTTAAAGGGATTTCGAATGCTGTTGAGGCAACTTCTAAAGAAGAAGAGATCCACGGCCGTTTCGGCATAGCACTTTACGAAATTCTACGTGATGAACACAGCGAACTCTTTACAGCTGAATTCTATGAAGAGCTAAAAACCTTATCACAACAGGCTTTTGAAGCAGAACGAGGTATTTTAGACTGGATCTTTGAAGAAGGTGATTTAAGCTTTATCAGCCAAAAAACTGTAGAGAACTACATTAGATCTCGCTATAACAATTCATTAATGACTTTAGGTTTGGAACCACCGTATGATGTTGATCCTGACTTATTAAAGGAAACAGAGTGGTTTGATATTGAAATCCTTTCTACTAAAGAAACCGATTTCTTCAACAAACGCAGTACCGATTACAGCAAAAAAATGAAGCAGATTACTGCTGATGATCTATTCTAATTCGTAGGGTGCAACATGTTGCACCCAACTATTTTCTATTTTATTAACGAATACTGTTTAAAATGACTTATACAAATTCTGAACGTCCTGATTTTGCTTGGCTAAATGAAGATAGCCGTTTATTTTTGCAACGCGGTTATCTGCTAGAAGGCACTACAGCATTAGATCGTATCCGCTTTATCGCTGAGCATGCTGAGCACAAACTTGGCATCGAAGGCTATGCGGATAAATTCTATCACTATATGGCGCGTGGCTACTTCTCACTCTCTTCACCAATTTGGTCTAACTTTGGATTAGATCGTGGCTTACCTATTTCTTGCTTTGGGAGCTACATTGGCGATTCTATCCATGAAATTATGGTAACAACCGCTGAAGTCGGGATGATGAGCAAAATTGGTGGTGGCACCTCTGCTTACTTTGGTGATATTCGCCCGCGTGGTAGTGCTATCAAGAATAACGGTAAATCCGATGGCTCATTTAACTTTAGTAAACTGTTTGATACTGTCATTGACGTGATTTCACAAGGCACTTCACGTAAAGGACAATTTGCGGGTTATATTGATATTGAGCATGGCGATATTGATGAATGGCTGGATATTCATACTGAAGGTAACCCTATTCAGCTGATGTACTACGGTGTTTGCGTAGGGCATGATTGGTTAGAATCAATGAAAGCCGGTGACCCATACAAGCGCCAGCTTTGGGCAAAACTTTTGCAAAGAAAAACGGAAACTGGAATTCCATATTTATTCTTTAAAGACAACGCAAATGCAGGTCGCCCTGATGTGTATAAAGATAAAAATATGACTATTCATGCTTCAAATCTCTGTACAGAGATTATGTTGCCATCAAACAACGAGGAAAGTTTTGTTTGCTGCTTATCGTCAATGAATCTACTCTATTTTGATGAGTGGAAAGACACCGATGCACCTGAAGTTTTGACTTACTTCTTGGATGTAGTCATGAGCGAGTTTATTGAGAAAAGTGCCGATATGCCATTCCTAGATCGCGCGAATCGCTTTGCGCGCCGCCATCGTGCTCTAGGCTTAGGAGTGCTCGGATGGCATAGTTACTTGCAAGCAAATAACATTGCGTTTGATAGTTTTGAAGCGATGCAGAAGAACAATTTAATCTTCAGAACCCTGCAAGAAAAAACGTTAAAAGCTTCACAAGAATTAGCGCGTCGCTTTGGTGAGCCAGAAATTCTCAAAGGCTATGGGCGCCGTAATACAACCTTAATGAGTATCGCACCAACGAAATCAAGTAGTTTTATTTTAGGTAGTGTATCTCCTTCGGTTGAACCATTTAAATCAAACTACTATGTAAAAGATCTAGCTAAGATCAAAACCGTGTACAAAAACCCATTCTTAGAAAAATTACTTCAAGAAAAAGGTTTAGATACCGAAGAAACATGGGAAAGCATCCTACTCAATGATGGTTCTGTGCAGCACTTAGAACAGCTTTCAGAGCATGAAAAAGAAGTGTTTAAAACCTTCTCTGAAATCAGCCAATTAAGCGTAATTCAACAAGCAGCACAACGTCAAAAATATATTGACCAAGGACAAAGCATCAACATTATGGTGCACCCAGCAACACCGGCAAGAGATTTGAACCAACTCTATCTCACCGCAGAAGAACTTGGTCTGAAATCTATTTACTACCAATACTCAATGAGTGCGGCACAAGTATTTAACCGTAATTTATTGAGCTGTAGTAGCTGTGAAGGTTAATTTCTTAAACGCTAACGAGAAGCTGAATCTGCAAGGGTTCAGCTTTTTTATTGTTTTTACGTCCAGTATTTTGTGAAGTGGATCACGGTTTTAGTCAGTAAGTTTGACTATAATAACGCGGTATCTCACTAACAAATATAAGGAAAATACGATGAAAACAGCATTAAAAACAGCGGCATTAGCCGTCAGCATTGCCGTAACAGGCTTAGCTGCAAGCAGTAATATCGCTCAAGCAAAAGGTCGCTTAGTGGTTTATTGTAGTGCAACTAATATTATGTGTGAGGAAGAAACTAAAGCCTTCGGCGAAAAATATGATGTGAAAACTTCCTTTATTCGCAATGGTTCTGGTAGCACATTCGCAAAATTAGAAGCAGAGAAAAATAATCCTCAAGCTGATGTTTGGTATGGTGGCACGCTAGACCCTCAATCACAAGCTGGTGAAATTGGTTTGTTAGAAGCTTATCGCTCCCCAAATGTTGATCAAATTATGCCACGTTTCCAAGATCCTGCAAAAGTAAAAGGTAACTTAAGCTCTGCTATTTATATGGGTATTTTAGGTTTTGGGGTAAATACCGAACGTTTGAAAAAATTAGGCATTACCGAGGTGCCAAAATGCTGGAAAGACTTAACCGATCCGCGCTTAAAAGGTGAAGTACAAATTTCAGATCCACAAAGTGCGGGCACGGCTTATACGGCAATTGCGACTTTCGTACAACTCTGGGGAGAAGATGAAGCATTCAAATTCTTCAAAGATTTACATCCAAATGTTTCTCAATATACAAAATCTGGCGTAACCCCTTCTCAAAATACGGCACGCGGCGAAACGACTATCGGGGTTGGTTTTTTACATGACTACGCGCTACAAATCCAAAATGGTGCACCTGTTGAAATGGTTGTGCCTTGTGAAGGCACTGGCTATGAGCTTGGCGGAGTAAGCATCATTAAAGGTGCTCGTAATATTGATAATGCAAAACTATTCGTTGATTGGGCGCTATCTAAAGAAGGTCAAGAATTAGCATGGAAAAAAGGACAAGCTTTCCAAACGCTGACAAATACAACAGCTGAACAATCTCCACACGCTTTCGACCCTGAGAAACTAAACTTAATCAACTACGATTTTGAAAAATATGGTGCCTCTGATGAGCGGAAACGCTTAATCAACAAATGGGTAAATGAAGTTAAACTCGCCAAATAATCTCTCCCTCCGAGCAGGGGTATATCCCCTGCTTTTTCATTTTATCTTGAGGTTTTTATGGATTGTATAAAAACACCAATGACACAGAAAGCATCCTTTTGGGTCATTCTTGCATTTATTGCATTTCTAGTTCTACCATCTACTGCGTTAGATTACGGTATTTTAGATAGCACTTCGGATGAATTTTTAGCAGCAATGGGATGGTCATCCATCAATATCACACAGCTTTGGTTTTTGCCCCTGCTTGCTTTCTTTATTCTGCCCACATTAGGGCTTGACAGCATAAAACAGGCTAAAGCTGAGCTTGCTCTTATCGCATTTAACGCTTTATTTGTCTTTATTTCAGCAAGCATTCTAAAAGTAAGCCTAGGCTATTCAATCGTTGTACTGTTTATGGTACTGACAGCCCTTGCTACTCTATCGTTAGCCAAATTGAAAGTAATGCAAGGCGATAAATTTATTATCGCATCACTGCTTTGCATTATCTTGCTGATTTTCTTCTTTATCGTTTACCCAACATTGGCGATTTTTGTGTCAATGTTCTACGACGGTGATACCTTTGCACCTGAGCAAGTCGTTACGATTTTAAGTCAAGGCTATATTGTTCGGGTAATCAGTAATTCACTGTTCTTATCTTCTTTCGTTGGTTTGGTCTCTACGGTATTTGGTTTGGCGTTTGCGCTTTATACCACTCGTATTGCGCGCCGTACGGCATTTATTGGTAAAATTTTCTCTATCTTACCGATTGTTACTCCTCCTTTTGTAGTTGGTTTAGGGGTAACCTTAATGCTAGGTCGTTCTGGCTATGTAACCGAATGGCTCAATAGTTGGTTTGGTCTTAGCAGCAACTGGCTTTATGGTTTCAATGGGATTGCAATTGCACAAATTCTCGCTTTCTCGCCAATGTCATTTATGATTTTAGATGGTGCGTTGAAATCGATTCACCCATCAGTAGAAGAAGCCTCTTACACCTTGCGTGCAAACCGTTACCAAACATTCTATAACATCATTTTTCCTCTTCTTCGTCCAGCATTGGCTAACTCATTCTTGATTGTGTTTATTCAATCACTTGCCGATTTTAGTAACCCATTGGTGCTTGGTGGTAGCTTTGACGTGATTGCAACTCAAATCTACTTCTACATCGCAGGTTCACAATTAGATTATGCCTCTGCAAGTACGCTTGGTTCAATGTTGTTAATCTTCTCATTGGCGATTTTCGTGATTCAATATATTTGGATTGGTAACCGCTCTTATGTAACGGTGTCAGGAAAATCGTATCGTGGTGATGTGCAAGAATTACCAAATGGCTTGAAATATACCATTGTGGTCATGCTTGCTTTCTGGATTGCATTCAACCTTGCACTTTACGGCAGTATTTTCTACGGTAGCTTCACCGTGAACTGGGGTGTGGATTACACCTTAACCATGAAAAACTATACGATGTTATTTGGTCAAGGTTTAAGCGATGGCGCGTGGCCTTCACTCATCAACACTTTAATCTATGCAGGTATTTCTGCACCGCTTACTGCATTATTCGGCTTACTTATTGCTTATATCGTGGTGCGTAAAGATTTCCAAGGTAAGAAAACCCTTGAATTTTTAACCATGCTTTGCTTTGCGGTACCAGGTACTGTAGCTGGGGTCTCTTATATCCTTGCGTTTAACAATGCACCAATGTATATCACTGGTACAGGTATCATTATTATCATCTCAATGGTGATGCGTGATTTACCAATTGGTATGCGTGCAGCGATTGCAGGTTTAGGACAATTAGATAAATCACTCGATGAAGCCTCTTTATCACTCAAAGGCAGCTCATTTAAAACAATTTGGTTTATCGTTTTCCCTCTACTCAAACCTGCGTTACTCTCAGCGCTTGTGACCAGCTTCGTACGTGCAATGACCACAGTGAGTGCGATAGTCTTCTTAGTTACTGCGGATACTCGTGTGGCAACCGCTTACATCTTAAACCGAGTAGAAGATGGCGAATATGGTATTGCGATCGCTTACGGCTCAATTCTCATTGTGGTGATGATGGCAATTATTCTCTTCTTTGACTGGATTGTAGGAGACACCCGTATCTCTCGTTCCAAAGCAAAAAAAATGAATTAGAAGGAACTGAATTATGAACAACGATTTTTTAGTATTAAAAAACATTACCAAATCATTCGGTAAAGCAACAGTGATTGATAACTTAGACTTAGTGATCAAACGTGGCACAATGGTTACGCTATTAGGGCCTTCTGGCTGTGGGAAAACAACCGTATTACGCTTAGTGGCAGGTTTGGAAAATCCGACAAGTGGTCAAATTTTTATTGATGGTGAAGATGTGACTAAATCTTCAATCCAAAATCGTGATATTTGTATCGTATTCCAGTCTTACGCTTTATTCCCGCATATGTCTATTGGTGATAACGTGGGCTACGGCTTAAAAATGCAAGGCGTGGATAAAGCAGAACGTGAACAGCGTGTAAAAGAAGCGTTGGAATTGGTGGACTTAGGGGGCTTTGAAGATCGCTATGTGGATCAAATTTCTGGTGGTCAGCAACAACGTGTTGCACTTGCTCGTGCATTAGTTCTCAAACCAAAAGTATTACTCTTTGATGAACCGTTAAGTAACCTTGATGCGAACTTGCGTCGTTCAATGCGTGAAAAAATCCGTGAATTGCAACAACGTTTAGGCATTACTTCCCTTTATGTTACCCACGACCAAACCGAAGCTTTTGCGGTTTCAGATGAAGTTATCGTAATGAACAAGGGTAAAATTATGCAAAAAGCCCCTGCAAAAGAGCTTTATCAGCGCCCTAACTCGCTTTTCCTTGCCAACTTTATGGGCGAAAGTAGTATTTTTAATGGGGAGTTACAACAGGATAACGTCATCATTAATGGACATCGCTATCCTGTGGAAAATGCAGCTCAATTTGGTTTATCTGATGGCAAATGCTTGGTCGGTATTCGCCCAGAAGCGGTAACCCTTGCTAGCAGTGGTGAAGAAGCACAACGCTGTGAAATTAAAAAAGCAGTGTATATGGGCAACCACTGGGAAGTCGTTGCCGATTGGGGGGGGACAGAGCTTTGGGTGAATGCAAATCCAGAGGGTTTTAATCCAAATATACAGCAAGCATATGTTCAACTTTCTCAACAAGGCTTATTCCTGCTAAGACCTGAGGCTTAACACGCCACAAGCAAGTGCTGGATTTCTGGCCAAACGATACAAACTCATCAAAAAAATAGCACCAGCGCTTGGCTGGTGCTAATCCTTCAAATCTGTTTAGCTAAAGATTGGCAAAATACGGTAGCTCCACCATGTTTAAGCACTCAAGTTGATTGTGAAATCGCAAGCGGTCTGTTTTATTGCAAAAAATGCAAAATAGTTATGGCAAAGTCGCCAATACCGCGTATCCGGCTTGTTGCACAGTCAAATTCAATGTGCTGTTAGCGCCGATAAAGAGTGCTTCCCCCTGCTTTAAGCGGTATATATTATCCTGCTCACTCGCTTCAATTATTCCTTCCATCACCAATAAAATTGCTGCATTCTCAATGGCTTGTGAATAAGCTTCACTTGCACCAAATGCCAAATGTTGCAACGCAAAATCTTTTGCCGCGGGTGTCGGATAAAGATAACTCTGCCCCGTTATTTGAGGCGCTGGAGCAATCAGCTGCGGCACAATTTCACAATAGTCCACTGTTTGTAGGAGTGCTGGAATATCAATATATTTTGGTGTAAGCCCACCACGAATCACATTATCTGAAGCGGCCATCAATTCAATACACTGACCGCGTAAATAAGCATGTGGCAAGCCTGCCCCTTGATAAATCCCTTCGTCTTTTTTCACATTAACAATATTAAATAAGTAAAAACAGAGTAAGCCAGCATCTAATTTCTCCTCATGGATATCCATCGCTTGCATTGCATAAAGCAGCCAGTAATCTGGCTCATGCAAAGCAATTTTCCCTGCGTTAAAGTCAGATTTTCGAGCGTGTATGATAGGTAGTAACCATTCAGCGAGTTTGGCTTGTTCAGCCAGCATAATCTGCTTGTAAAGTGCTTCTAGCCCTTGGTTTTCAAGCAATATTTTCAGCGGCTGCAAACTTGGATGGCAACTTAAATTCACCTTAATCTGCTCAATCGGCTGAAAGCCATGCAATAACCAAAAATCTGATAAGGCAATCATCATTTCTGGTTTGTGATTACGATCTTTATAAGTTCGATTTGGAGCATCCAATGCAATGCCCGCTTGATTTTCCCGTTCAAATCCTTGCTCTGCCTGGGCTTTAGTTGGGTGAAGCTGAATTGAAAGGGGTTGCTTAACATCTAAAATTTTCAATAAAAACGGTAACTCATCGCCAAATTGCTCGCGACTTTTTGTGCCAAGTAGCTCAGGATGAGCCGCTAATAACTGATCAAGCGCTAAGGAGTCTTGCCCCGCTGTAATCAACGAAGGTGATGAAGGGTGAGCACCAAGCCAATATTCTGCATAAGGTTTATGAGGCGTTTGCATAGCCAACTGTTGCCAGCAGGGAATAAAATCTGAGCCTCCCCATGCATAATGTTGATAACTCCCTTGTAGTTTAAAAATCATGCTTTTTCTCCCACATTCGCTAAAAATTTAATAATTTTTTCTGCATCTTCTTGCACTTTTAGGCGCGCAAATAACCGCTTACCATTGGTTAAATCAATCACAAATACGGGCTTATTTTTAAACTCAGCCTGATTCACCGCGCGAATTTTCTTGTAATCAATGAAAAGGGCATTCAAATAAAACCCTTGCGTTTTAAATAACCAGCGGGGCTCACGAAATAGTACGGCATACAATGCAAGTGTAATACATACCGCCAATAAGAATAGTGTTAATGAGCTTAATCCTTCAGCTAGCCCTTGTGTAGCAGTTAATAAAATTAAACCAAATAAAATCCAGCCGTCTATCGTTTGGCGCTGTAAACTTACTGCTAATTTTGTTTCGCCATTTAAGCGAGACAATAGAAATTGATCATAAATAGCATATGCTAAACAGGTAAAAATAATTAGAAAAAGAATCGTGTTTGTCATATCAAATTTGCAGATTTTTAACGAAAAAAGACCGCTTGGCATGCAAGCGGTCTAAATTGGTGGAGATTATGCAAGGATACCAGTCCAAGCACCGAAGATACCAATCGCAAAGAAACCAATGATAATCCAGAGTGCATTTACACGGTTACGTAACAACCACATACAAGCGAATGTTAATAACAATGGCAGTAAACCTGGCATTAAGCTATCTAAAATAGTTTGCACCGTTTCTACTTTCACTGAACCATCTTGCATTTGAATTTCAGCTACCTTGAATGGTACATTAATGCTTGTCCATTTCTGCACCAATGCCCCCATAATAAATAAGCCGAGAATTGATGCCCCTTCAGTCAGTTTTTGTAGTAAACCGCCACTCATGTCTTGCACCACGTCTAAGCCTTTTTTATAGCCATAGGTTACGCCATAGTAACGAGTGCCTAAACGCACTAAGTTAAATAGCAAGAAGAATAAGATTGGGCCGAGAATATTACCACTTAACGCTAAACCCGCACCTAATGCAGCAAAGACAGGGCGTGCAGTCCCCCAATAGATTGGATCACCCACACCTGCAAGCGGTCCCATTAAGCCGACTTTGATACCGTTGATTGCTGCATCATCAATCTCTTTACCATTAGCACGCTCTTCTTCCATTGCAATGGTTACACCAAGTACAGGTGCAGCAACGAATGGTTGAGTATTAAAGAATTCAAGGTGGCGTTTAATCGCATCTTTACGTTCTTGTGAATTTGGATCTGGATATAAACGTTTAATTACAGGTACCATTGAGTAAGCAAAACCAAGTGCTTGCATACGCTCAAAGTTCCACGAGCCTTGGAATAAGTTTGAACGGCGTACAACGGCATTCAAATCGCTTTGAGTTACTTTTTTGATTTCTGTTGTCATTTTAAATGCCCTCTTAGTCTAAACGGTTGTCTGCGCCGTTGTTGCTGTTTACTACTTGTACAACTTGGCTTTTGTTATATTTCGGGTGAAGTTGAATGTAGATGATTGCCATAATGGTGCCGATTACCCCTAATGCGACAAGGTTGAAATCGGTAAATGCCGCAACCACAAAACCTGCATAGAAGAATGGCATTAAGTGACCTGCACGCATCATATTGATTACCATCGCATAACCCACTACAGCAATGAAACCACCTGCAATTTTCAGACCTGTAGTTACCACATCAGGGATCGCCGCAAGCATGGTTTGAACAGTATCTGTGCCTGCAGTTAATGCAACTAATAGCGCAGGGATTGCGATACGCATCGCTTGTAATAACAATGCACCACGATGAATCCAGTCTAAACGGTTTAAGTTACCATCTTCAATTGATTTATCCGCTGCGTGTTGGAAACCAACAGTGATTGCACGCACCACATAAGTTAATACTTGACCTGCAGCAGCAAGCGGAATCGCAATTGCAATACCTGTTGAAATATCTTGACCACCTACGATAACCAAGATAGTAGAAACTACAGAAGCTAATGCTGCATCAGGAGCAAGTGCCGCACCAATGTTCATCCAGCCTAAAGCCAATAATTCTAATGAACCGCCAACAATAATGCCGGTTTTCATATCGCCTAATACGATACCAATTAAGGTACAAGCAATCAGTGGACGGTGTGTTTGCCATTCGTCAAGAATTGAACCCATACCAGAGATACAGGCAACCAAAAATACAAGTACAATTTGAATTGCAGAAATTTCCATAATAATTTCCTTAGATTAGATTTTTCGCTTTTAACAGATCCATCATATATTGACGGCTATCATTTGATACTTTACGCACATCCAGCTCAATATTCATTGCATCAATCGCTTTAAATGCAGCAATGTCTTTATCATCTACTGAAACAGCGCTAGTGATCATCTGTTTACCTTCACGGTATGCCATACCACCGATATTCACCGATTTAATATCTACACCTGCCTCAAGTAATGCAAGAACATCAGTTGGATTAGTAAAGAGTAACATCATACGCTCATCGGCATATTCAGGGTTATTCCAAACACGAATCATCTTCTGAACATCCACTACATGAGCGGTTACCCCTGGCGGTGCAACACTTTTCAGCATTTGCGTGCGCACTTTATCTTTCGCAACTTCATCGCTGACAACCACAATGCGAGAAACTCGGCTCTCTTTAGTCCAGCGAGTAGCAACCTGACCATGAATTAAACGGTCATCAATACGAGCGAGACCAACGACCAAATTACCTTCTTTTAGTGGCTGTGCAGGAGCAGTTTCTGTTGCTGCTGGCTGTGGCGCAGCTTCCGTTTTTTCTGCTGGTTGGAAGTTGAGCGAACGCACACCGCTTAACCCAGATTCCAATGCCACCTCCACTAATTCGGCAAGGGTTTCTACGTCATCACGTGCCATACAGGTATTCACCAACATTGGAATATTGACACCAGCAACGATATCCATGTTAGTTTTACCGTCAATTACACGGTTTGCGGCATTAAACGGGCTACCGCCCCACATATCTACCAAAAACAACACTTCATCGCAGTGAGCGAGTTCTGTGCTGAGTTTTTCCTGATATTTACCCATAATAGTTTCCGCATTTTCACCGGCAACAAAGTCAATGTAAGCTACATCGCTTTGCTCACCAATCAACATCTCAGTGGTTTTGAGAAGCTGCTCTGCGGCGACACCGTGGGTTGCTATGATGATAGCAATGCTCATCGTATGCTCCTTAGGATGATTAAAAACAAAAAGGATTTTCATCTCAAATAGAGTGAAATTGGAGCGAATTCTAAAACTTTCTGGGCTATGAGCAAGTTAGTTTCACTAAAAATGTGATCTGGTTCATATTTTTATGGGAAATTTCGTCAAAAATCTCTATATTTTATTTTTTTCTAACAAAAAAATTATCAAAAAATCACAAAAAAACCGCTTACAGCAAAGCACTGTAAGCGGTCATTTTTAAGTAAAAATTTACAAAATTATTTCGGCTCACCGATTGGTAATACTGTGCGACCAAAACTTTCGTTAATAATATCAGCTGCCGCTAAATAAAACGCTAAGAAAGCTGTGATTAAACCAAAGTTACCACCAATGTGAGTGATCGCTTTACTACCAGAGAAATCCCCCCAAGCAAGGAGATAGAACGTAATGGTTAAGAACAGGAAAATGGCTTGTAATGCGCGTGCTTTTGCTAAAGTACCGATAAACATCATCAACGTGAATGTTCCCCATGCAATCAAGTACCAACCCACAAAATCAGCAGATACACCTTCAGCAAAGAATACTTTAAACAGTGCGAAAGACCACCAGAATGCGCCATAGCTAGTAAATGCCGTAAAACCAAAAGTATTACCTTTGGCAAACTCAAACATCCCTGCGATCATCTGTGCCGTACCGCCAAAAGCAAAGCCCATGGCTAATACTAAGCCCACATTTTCGCCACTGAATGTGCCATTGTTAATTAAGCTTAATAAGAAAGTGGTTAAAGCAAAACCGCATAAACCGAGCGGAGCCGGGTTAGTTCCTGAATTTGGAGCTGACATTTAAAACCTCTATTTTTGTGTTCTGAGTAAGTTCCAGTATTTCTCATAAATATCGACAGCTTCGCCAACATCTGCTTGCAAAATACCTTTTTCAATTTCTTCAATCGGTGGAAAAACTAACGGATCTTCAACCGTTTCTACAGGTAAAATTGCTTTTACTGCTTCATTCGGCATTGAGAATCCCATTGTTTCGATCACCTCTTTGGCGCTTTCAGGACGCAACAAAAAGTCGATAAACTTATGTGCTGCTTCCTTGTTTTTTGCCTGTTTTGGAATTGCGTAATTATCCATCCAAACTACCGCCCCTTCTTTTGGGAAAATAAATTGAATATCTGGATTTTCGCTTTTCGCACGGTGTGCCGAACCTGTCCATTGCATTCCAACTGCCACTTCCCCCTGTAAATAAGGCATTTCTGGCGAGTCTGAATTAAACACCAACACATTTGGCACGAGTTTTTGTAAACGCTCGTAAGCGGCTTTAATTTCCGTTTCGTCTTGTGTATTTGGCGATTTGCCATCTAACAACAAAGCGATATGGAATACTTCACGCGCGTCATTCATTAGCAACACTTTGCCTTTGAATTCTTTTCTCCACAAATCGCCCCAGCTATTTAAGCTACTTGAGTCGATTTCAGCGGTATTCACTCCAATTCCAGTTAAGCCGTAAACATAAGGAAGAGAGTATTTATTTTCAGGGTCAAACGGCTTGCCCATCAATTCTTTGCTCACATTCGCAAAATTGCTTAATTTAGCATGCTCAATTTCTGCCAGCATGCCTTCTTTTGCCATTTTGCCCACATAGTAGCTTGATGGAAAAACGATGTCGTAGCCGCCACCATTAGAAAGTTTTAATTTAGAATACATTTCCTCATTGCTTTCAAAGGTGGAATAAATCACCTCAATGCCCGTTTCTTTTTGAAACTGTTCAAGCAACGATGACGGTACATATTCCGTCCAGTTATACACATAGAGTTTCTCTGCTGCTTGTGCACTTAACGCAGAAAAAGCCACCACAGTTGCCAATATTTTGGCAAAAAATGTACGACCGAATTTAACCAATTTTTTTAGTCCTTCTATCTAGAGAGTGAAAAAACGCTTTTGCAATTTTTGCAAAAAAGAGCGAAAAAACTACCGCTTTCCAGCCCGAAAACAGATAGGCTGAAAAGCGGTCAAGTATAGCGGCTTTTAGTTAAACAAGCGATTATTTTTCCGTAAAAATCTGCAAATCGTCCCAAATTTCATCAATACGTTTTACCACATCAGGATCTTTTTTAATTGGCACGCCCCATTCTCGGTTGGTTTCACCTGCCCATTTGTTGGTGGCATCAATCCCCATTTTTGAGCCAAGCCCTGCGATAGGGGAAGCGAAATCCAAGTAATCAATCGGAGTATGTTCAATCATCGTGGTATCTCGTGCAGGATCGCAACGGGTGGTAATCGCCCAAATCACATCTTTCCAATCTCGGGCGTTCACATCATCATCACACACAATCACAAATTTGGTGTACATAAACTGACGTAAAAACGACCAAACCCCCATCATCACACGCTTAGCGTGCCCTGCATACTGTTTCTTAATCGTTACCACTGCCAAGCGGTAAGAACAGCCTTCTGGCGGTAGGTAAAAATCCACAATTTCAGGGAATTGCTTTTGCAAAATCGGGATAAACACTTCATTTAACGCTTCACCTAATACCGCAGGTTCATCAGGCGGTCTGCCCGTGTAGGTGCTGTGATAAATCGGATCTTTGCGCATTGTGATATGTGTTATCGTAAACACAGGGAAGTATTCCTGCTCGTTGTAGTAGCCTGTGTGGTCGCCATAAGGGCCTTCCAATGCCGTTTCATTTGGATCAATATAGCCCTCTAACACAATTTCCGCACTGGCAGGCACTTCCAAATCATTACTTACTGATTTGACGGTTTCGGTTTTATTGCCTCGCAACAGCCCTGCAAACGCATATTCCGACAATGTATCTGGCACAGGAGTAACCGCCGCAAGAATGGTCGCAGGATCAGCCCCCAACGCCACAGACACAGGGAAAGGCTCATTCGGGTGCGTTTCTTTCCACTCTTGAAAATCTAACGCCCCTCCACGATGGGAAAGCCAACGCATAATCAATTTATTTTTGCCAATCAGCTGTTGGCGATAAATGCCTAGATTTAAACGTTTTTTGAGTGGGCCTTTGGTAATGGTGAGCCCCCACGTGACAAGTGGGGCAATATCGCCCTGCCAACAGTGCATTATCGGTAATTTGTACAAATCAACCTCATCACCAGAAAGCACGATTTGCTGACATTCCGCTTTGCCTAATACTTTACTTGGCATATTGAGAATTTGTTTCCATTGAGGCAACTGCCCAATCAGATCTTTAAATCCCTTCGGTGGCTCAGGCTCTTTCAAAAAAGCCAGTAATTTCCCCAGATCACGCAAAGAGGAAACGTCTTCCTGTCCCATACCCATTGCCACACGCTTTGGTGTACCAAACAGATTGCACAGCACAGGCATATCATAGCCCTTTGGATTTTCAAATAGTAATGCTGGTCCGCCCATACGCAATGTACGGTCAGCAATTTCGGTCATTTCCAAATAAGGATCGATTTCTTGGTAAATACGTTTAAGTTCGCCTTTTTGCTCCAGTAATGCCAAAAAATCACGTAAATTTTTGTATTTCATCCTGATACTCTTCAAATGTGAAATCTGTTCGCAGTATAACTGATTTACAAGCGCCCAGAAATCCACAAAATTTTACCAAAAGAGAAAAGACTTCAAAGCGCAATCGTTTTTAATTAAAATGGGAACGTTTTTTATTTTGACATGGAGTCATTGTGTTTACTGTGGAGCAAGCTAGTTTTGCCATTCCTGAGCGTCCCCTGCTACAGCCTATTTCACTTACCTTTGAGCAAGGCAAAATCTACGGTTTAATTGGGCACAATGGTTCAGGTAAATCTACACTGATCAAATTGCTTGCTAAGCAACAAGCGATGTCAACAGGGCAGATTTTTTTCCAAAACCGACCGCTTGCACATTGGTCAAGCCGCGAATTTGCTCGCCACGTTGCCTATCTGCCACAACATTTACCCAATGCCACCAACTTAACCGCTCGAGAACTCGTTGCGATGGGGCGTTATGCTCATCAAGGTTTATTTGGGCGAGAAAGTAATGCAGACCGCCAAGCCATTGAGCAAGCACTCGCTTTAACGCACACGGAAAAATTTGCCAATCAAAATATAGATGTTTTATCAGGCGGTGAGCGTTCTCGTGTTTGGCTAGCGATGTTGCTGGCTCAGCAGAGCCAATTTTTATTGCTCGATGAACCGCTAGCCGCATTAGACATTGCTCATCAAGTGGAAGTCATGGAACTGATTCATAAACTCAGCCGAGAACTCAATTTAGGCGTGATTATCGTCATTCACGACATCAACCTTGCTGCACGCTACTGTGATCATCTTGTTGCCTTACACAGCGGAAAGCTGCTTGCCGAAGGCAATGCCCATCAAATTGTTAATTCACCATCACTCAAAGCGATTTATGGTATTGAGTTGAATGTGATTGAACACCCACAAACCAAACGTCCAGTGAGTTTTTATTGATGTTGAAATTAAGTACAAAACAAGCTCCCCTCTTTGAAAAAGAGGGGCGGGGGGGAGATTTAAAAACACTCGCTTTCTTCGGAAATGACTTCTGCCAAATCTCCCCTAACCCCTCTTTGCTAAAGAGGGGGATCAGATCGGTGCAAATCAAGTTCATAGCGGTCGTTTTATCCTTATTCTTTGCAAATCCCCTTTTCGCCAAAATCGCCACCCTAGACTGGACGGTGGCTGAAACTTTAATTGCACTGGGGGAAAAACCAATTGCAGTGGGAAATAAGCAGAGCTATCAAGTGTGGGTACAACAGCCCAGTTTGCCCGATACAACCTACGATCTCGGCGTTCGCTTACAACCGAATTTGGAACAGCTTTTGGCGTTGAAACAACAGGGTGAAATGGTGTTTATCAATACCTCGTTTTATGCCCAAACAACCACAAACTTAAACCGATTTGGCACAGTAGAGATCGTGGATTTTTATCAGGCAGGTAATGCATGGCAGAATATTCTCACTGCGACTCGCCAAGTGGCGAAACACATTGGCAAACCCAAACAAGCCGAACAGTTGATTAACGATTTTTCGCAAAAAATAGCGGAAATCCAACCGCTTGTTCAGCCTTATCAAACTCGCCCGATAGCACTGGTGCAATTTGCAGATAGTCGTCATCTGCGAATTTATGGCAAAAATAGCCCTTTTGGTGAGGTATTAAACCAGTTAGGCTTGATGAACGCTTGGCAAACAGAGGTGAATTTTTGGGGCTTTGAAAACATTGAGATCACTCAGTTGGCAAAATTGCCGAAAAATAGCCGTTTGGTGGTGATAAAGCCTTACCCTGCCAACATTGAAACCGCATTAAAACACAATACGCTTTGGCAACAATTGCCTTTGGCAAAAGATCCGTTGATTTTACCTGCCATTTGGACCTTTGGTGGGGTACCGTCTGCACAGCGATTTGCGCAAAGTTTAGCGGACGGATTATTGAATGGTGGTGAGCAATGGTAAAAAATAAAAATGTCGGGACGCAACGCTTGCGTCTGTCATATTCGTATTTTGCGCTCGCTAGTTTAGCGATCTTACTCGTGGTATTTATCGCCCTTTTTATTTGGCTGCTTTCCGCTATTTTGCCAACCAATTCATCTTTGTTTGCCCTATTTTCCCCAAGTGAAAATCTCGATCTGCTTTTGCTACAAAACTATACCCTACCTCGTATTGCGATGGCATTGCTCGCTGGTGGGCTACTTGGTGTGGCAAGTTTGCTTTTACAGCAGATAATGAATAATCCTTTGGCTTCGGATAATACACTCGGGATCAGTGCAGGATCGCAGTTTGCACTCTTTTTAACGGCGATTTTTATGCCAAATTGGTTGGAATATGGTGCGAGCATTATCGCTTTGATTGGTGCTGGAGTGAGTTTATTGTTGGTACTCGGTTTAGCCATGCGTAAAACCCTTTCTCCCCTCTTACTCATTCTGGCAGGATTAGTGGTCAATCTCTATTTTGGCTCATTTTCTGCCTTGATGATGTTGTTTTACCCCGAAGAGAGCAGGGGACTTGCTCAATGGGGGGCGGGTTCGCTAGTGCAAGAAAGCTGGTGGGACAGTCAATTATTAGCATTGCAAGCGGTTATACCACTTGGGTTAATGATAATGTTGATTCGCCCATTTAGTCTGTTGTCGTTGAATGATAATAACGCTCAAAGTTTGGGGGTCCCAGTCGCCAAATTACGTTTAATTGGGGTCTTCATCAGTGCATTGCTTATTGCAGCGGTCGTGAGTAAAGTAGGTATGCTGGGCTTTGTTGGCTTGGCTGCGGCGACGTTAATTCGCCAACTTGGCGTACAACATTTTAAAGGGCAACTACTTGGTGCATTTTTGTTAGGTGGGCTATTACTCGCTATTACCGATCTCGGCTTGCAACTGATTGCTCACTACTATGCGATCCATTTACCTACTGGGGCGGTAACGGCACTGATCGGCACGCCGCTATTATTATGGTTGATGTTTCGTAGCCTTGCCCATACAGGGCGATTCACCGAGCAAGGGCAACGGATAACACAACGTTTTACCAAGCAAACTGCTTATGGGCTGACTGCACTTTTTATCATCACATTACTGATCGCTTTTCTATTTGGTCGCAGTACAACAGGTTGGACTTGGTCATACTCGCCAGAGTTAATCGCCCTTCGCATACCACGTATTTTAGTTGCCTTTGCTGTGGGCATATTGTTGGCGGTGGCAGGGGTTATTTTGCAACGGCTAACGCTCAATCCGATGGCAAGCCCCGAACTATTAGGGGTCTCATCGGGGACAAGTATCGGCATTTTGATCTTACTTTTTGTATCAACGAGTGAACATCAAAGCCTATTTGGATTAGCAGGCATTATTGGTGCGATTATTGCACTATTAGTGATTATGTTGATTAACCAACGTAATGGTATGTTACCCGAAAAAGTATTACTGACAGGGATTAGCCTTTCGGCATTATTTGATAGTTTACAACGCCTTGCGATTGCTAGCGGTGATTTGCGTGCATTACAGCTACTCAGCTGGACATCGGGTTCAACACAACAAGCCACGCTCTCATTTGCTTTACCGTTTTTAGGTGTTGCAATGGCATTATGGGGCATCAGTTTGCTCTTTAGCCGTTGGTTAGCATTATTCTCTTTGCAAGTCCCAACCGCACAGGCATTGGGGCTGAATATCAAACATAGCCGTTTAGTGTTAATTCTGTTTAGTGCATTATTAACGGCTCTCGCCACATTGATGATCGGGCCATTAAGTTTTATTGGTTTGCTCGTGCCGCAAATCAGCCATTTTTTAGGGGCAACACAGGTACGCAGCCAGCTGTTTATCTCTGCGTTATTAGGCGGATTGATGATGGTATTTGCCGATTTTCTTGGCAGACAAATACTCTTCCCTTATGAAATTCCAGCAGGTTTAGTGGCGACATTGATTGGGGGAACTTATTTTTTATTGATGGTGAGAAGAATTTAATAATTGATGCTGGTGCATTATGCACCAATAAATTAACCACAAAATAAAATGGGCGGACACATCGGTCCGCCCCTACAACCAAATACGACATTTAAATGACTAATTTACCTTATCATTTTCTTAACAACATTTTTAAGGACAAAAAATGAAAAAAAACTTTGCGATTTCCGCACTTTCACAAGCTATTTTTGTTGCTATTACACTGCCTGCAATGGCAAATGAAGAGATTGCCCATTTAGATGAAATTACCGTTTCTGGTGGTTCAATGTACCGTATGGGGGAAGTGCCTGTTCATCAAGCAAAATCCGCAGTGGCAATAAACCGTGAAATGCTCGATCAGCAAGCGGTGAATAAAGTGGACGAAATTGCCCGTTACCAAGCAGGTTTTGCAAATCAAATTTTTGGTGAAGATACTAATACCAACTGGTTGCGTGTACGTGGAGCAGAAGTTTCACAAGCGGTGGATGGTTTACCTACATTTAGCTATGGTTTCTTTAATCCTTATGTGAATAGTTTTGGCTTAGAAGCAGTGGAAATCACCAAAGGGGCTGATGCGATGACTTTCGGAGCTGCGCAATCTGGTGGTTTAATTAACTATGTTTCTAAACGTCCACATAAAGAACAAGTAGGGCAAGGCGAGTTAAAACTGAATATTGGTAATAATACTCAGTATGGTATTGGTGCTGATTATACAGGACAGTTTGCGGAAAATGCTCGTTATCGTTTTGTAGGTTACTATGGTGGTAAAGATGGGCAATCAGATAATACGAAAAATGAAACAATTTATATTGCGCCGAGTGTGGAATTTGATCTGACAGAGCGTACGCGCTTAACTTTGCTTGCTAATTATCAGCGTGATCACGGTATCCCGAGTTCCAATTTCTTACCACAGGAAGGCACTGTTATTGCATCGCCAAATGGTTATATTTCTCGCTCGGCAAACTTTGGTGACCCTGTAAATGATACCGAAACCAACCGCCAATATAGCGTAGGGTATGAATTTGCCCACGATTTTGCTAACGGCTTAAGCATTAATTCTCGCTATCGTTATAGCCATATTGATAATTTCCACCGAGGTTCATACATCTATCCGTCTGCTTACGATGCCACTTGGAATCTAATCACTCCAAGTGCAAATAATTATAGCGTGATTCGTGGCGTTGTCTTCAATGATGGTAAAGCGAAATCACACACCGCCGATAATCACTTAACCTGGAACGCAAATATTACTAATTGGTTCAAAAATACTTTAGTGATCGGCACTGACTATCGCTATCAAAATGTCGATGCCCGTTATACTTTATTTGGAACAACTTCAGAAGCAGATATTTCAAATCCAACAGCAGGTTATAATCAAGCACAAGATGTGAGTACAGCACCACATGTGAATCTCAAAGCTCAACAATTCGGCTTCTATCTACAAAATCAAAGCCGTTTTGCAGAGAACCTAGTGCTAGGGTTGGGCATTCGCCACGACCGTGCAAAGATTAAAGAATATCAATTAGCCGAAGAGGCAAAATATAATGAAACATCTTACTCATATTCATTGATGTATGAATCTGCTGTTGGGATTAATCCGTATCTTTCATACAGTGAAGCATTCCATATGCCCGTTGGGATAAGCGGAGTAAATAAACTCTACAGTCCACAAACAACGAAACAATATGAAGTAGGCATAAAATACCTTCCAACTTGGCTAGATGGCACAATTTCTATTGCTACTTTCCAAGCAAAAGATACAGGAGCATTAGTGTCTCGTGATAGAGGGGCAACCGTTAGCAGCGAAGATCCTATTCGTCGCCGTGGGATAGAATTACAAGCCGATGTTAATCTGACCAATAACTGGAATTTGGGCATGGCTTATACTTATCTACAAGCCTACTCACAAACACCTGTCGGAAATGTACGTCGTCCATTACTGCCCAAAAATACCTTAGCTGCTCGTACAGCTTATAACTTCTCTGGTGCCTTCGAAGGTTTAATGCTCGGAGCTGGCGTTCGCCATATTGGTTCTAGTGTAGGACAAAAAGATTATGCAATTTACCCAAGTGTGCGTGTACCAAGTGCAACAGTGGTAGATTTAATGGCACGCTACCAATTTAAAAATGGCATTGCATTACAAGTTAATGCAGATAATGTCGGAGACCGCCGTTATGTTGCAGCTTGTGATAACTACTGCTACTACGGTGCAGGACGGAACATTAATGCAAGTGTAAGTTATAAATTCTAAAACCTAAAAAAGGCTGAGCGAGCTCAGCCTTTTTGCAAATTATTGCGCATTTTCAAGCGCTTGCTTTTACTTAATGACGCCCACCTATTTTTTGAATATAGCGATTTGTAGCAATGTTTGCCGAGAGCCAGCCTAAGAAAACGCTACTCACCACAATAAGGAGCATCTCACTGGCATTGAAACCATGAATCTCAAATTTAACGGTGAACATATCCGCCACATAACGCACTACCCCAGTAAAATAACTGATCGTCATCATGCTAAATAACATTGCCAGCAAGCTACCTAAAAAGCCGTATATCATTGCCACATAAACAAACGGGCGAGAAATAAAGTAGTCGGTTGCCCCCAATAGCTGCATCACATCAATTGATGCTCGGCGATTTGCTACATCCGAACGTACGCTATTGCTAATCACCAAAAAGACGGCAAAGAACATCAGCAGCGTACAAGTAATAGCAACGCGAGCAATCAAGGTACTGAGTGCCGCCAACTTGGCTATCCAATCATTATCTAATCGCACATCTTGTACGCCTTTAATCTGTTGTAAACCATCGCGGAAAGTAATCATGTGATTGGTCGAACGAAACGCTTTTTTAGGCTTAAGTACCACTACGGCTGGCAGAGGATTATCATCTAAAATATCCAACGCATCACTTAAGGTTGCCGACCAAGCTCGAAATTCTTCCATACTTTGCTGACGAGAAATGTAGTGTAAATTTTCCATCTTCTCATTTTCAAAACGACGAATATTCTCAACCACTGCATTTACATCGTGTTCTGCTAGATTCTTGTGCAGATAGATGGTCAATTCTGGTTCAGGATAAAATTGTGATACCGCCTGAGAGGTATTTTTCCACAATAAATAACTCACGGTAGGAATCGTTAATGATACCGCAATCACGAGTACGGTAAGAAAGGTCGCAAATTTGCGTTTGAGCAGATCTTGCCAGACGGAGCGTAAAATATAACGTGTTTGCATACTCAAGAAATTCATATTCTTTCCTTACTTCAAATAGCCTTCTTCTAGCTCCAAACGTGGTTTTGGACGTTGGGCAATAATATGCGTATCGTGGGTGGCAATGAGCACCGTTGTGCCTGTTTTGTTGATCTCTTCAAATAAACGGAAAATCTCAAAGGATAAACGGTCGTCTAAATTCCCTGTTGGCTCATCAGCCAACAGTAACTGAGGGCGATGCACGATTGCTCTAGCAATATCCACTCGCTGTTGTTCACCGCCAGACAAATGCATCGGTAAAAAGTTTGCCTTATTTTCTAATCCGACAAGTTTGAGCGCCATTTTTGCTTCACGTTCTACAATAGTTTGGCTCTGTCCCATAATAATCAGCGGTAAGGCCACATTATCTAATACTGAACGATCAGTCAGTAGACTATAATTTTGATGCACCATACCAATTTGGCGACGTAAAAACGGCAGCTCGTGCTCCGTGAGGCGAGTAATATCATGCCCATTAAACACTATCTGCCCACCATTGGCACGCTCAATGCCCATAATCAATTTCAGCAACGTGGTTTTCCCCGCCCCCGAATGCCCAGTAATATATGCCATTTCTCCTTTCGGCAAATGGAAGCTAATTCCTTGTAAAGCGGGCTTTCCACCGCCTTTATAGACTTTACTCACGTTGCTAAATTTGATCATTATTTTTCATCCTCATGACTAAATAACGCTTCGATAAATTCTTCAGCATTGAATGGACGTAAATCATCAATTTTCTCACCTACACCGATATAGCGAATCGGAATATTAAATTGATCGGCAATCGCAAAAATGACACCACCTTTTGCTGTACCATCTAATTTAGTCAGCGTAATACCTGTTAGCCCTACCGCCTCATTAAACAGTTTCGCTTGGCTAATTGCATTCTGCCCAGTACCAGCATCAAGCGTCAGCATAATTTCATGTGGTGCAGTCTCATCATATTTTTTCATGACTCGCACGATTTTTTTCAGCTCATCCATCAAGTTATTTTTATTCTGCAAACGTCCTGCTGTATCCGCAATCAGCACATCAATACCTTTCGCCGCCGCCGATTGCATTGCATCGAAAATCACCGAAGCTGAATCAGCCCCAGTTGCTTGAGCAACGACAGGAATCTGATTACGCTCACCCCAAACTTGTAATTGCTCCACAGCCGCAGCGCGGAAAGTATCGCCAGCGGCAAGCATCACCGATTTGCCTTCTGCTTGGAATTTACGTGCCAGTTTGCCAATAGTTGTCGTTTTGCCCACGCCATTCACACCTACCATCAAAATCACATAAGGCTTTTTATTTTCTAGCACCAATGGCTGAGCCACAGGTTTTAATACTTCAGCTAACTCGTCTTTGAGTTTGACATAAAGTTGCTCTGCATCACGCAGTTGAGCTTTGGTAGCATGTTGAGTGAGATTATTGATGATTTTGGTAGTCGTTGGCATACCAAGGTCAGCAATTAAGAGCTGTTCCTCTAATTCTTCAAAGAGATCATCATCAATTTTTTTGCCACGGAAAAGATTGCGGAAACCAGAACCGATATTTTGTTTAGTTTTAATTAATCCTTTAATGAGGCGACTGAAAAAACCACCTTCACTTGGTTTTTCTTGGGTTTCAGGCTCATTTGATTTTGCAGAATTTTCTGAAATTTCAAGCGCTTGCTCTTCCAGTGGTTCTGTAGGGGCGTATGGCATACGCCCATTTTCATCATCAACTACATCAGTTATTTCTCGTTCGCTTGGGCGTACATTTTCCACCCCTACGTTTTCTTCGCTGGTTGTAATCTCTTCAGAAGCATTTGCAGAATTTTCTGAAATTTCAACCGCTTGCTCTTCCAGTGGTTCTGTAGGGGCGTATGGCATACGCCCATTTTCATCATCAACCAAATCGGTTGTTTCTCGTTCGCTTGGGCGTACATTTTCCGCCCCTGTGGTTTCTTCGTTGGTTGTAATCTCTTCAGAAGCATTTGCAGAATTTTCTGAAATTTCAACCGCTTGCTCTCCCAGTGGTTCTGTAGAGGCGTATGGCATACGCCCATTTTCATCATCAGCAACATCTGTGATTTCTGGCTCGCTCGGGTGGACATTTTCCGCCCCTACGGCTTCGTCTTGTGGTAAAGCAATTCCTTCACTTTCTTCCTCAATCGTTGCTACGGTTTCAGCCTGTTCTTCCTTTTTACCGAAGCCTAACCACGACCAAAAACCTTTTTTCTTCTCTTCTGCCATTTTTTTCTCTCTAAAATTAAAAATCCATTTTTCACTAAAAATGGAATACACTAAACACAATTACGCAAGAGTTTACCACTATTTACAATAAATTGAGTATGAAAAAAAATCGAAATCCACAACAAAAACAGGCATTAGGCGAAGTTCGAATCATCGCAGGGCTTTGGCGTGGGCGTAAATTGCCCGTATTAAACGCCGAAGGGCTACGTCCAACCACCGACCGAGTAAAGGAGACTCTCTTTAATTGGTTGATGATGGATATTGCAGAAAGCCGTTGCTTAGACTGCTTTTCAGGCAGTGGCTCACTTGGGATTGAGGCCTTATCTCGCCAAGCACAAGCGGTGGTTTTTCTTGAAAAATTTGCAAATGCGGCTAATCAACTTAAAAAGAATTTACAGGCGTTAAAAACCGAAAAAGGCAAAGTTTTTAACACCGATAGTTTGCTGTTTCTTGCTCAAAAAAATAGCGAAGCGCCTTTTGACATTGTGTTTATCGACCCCCCTTTCCATCAAGGTTTTGTCCCTCAAGTCTTGCAATCATTAGCAGAAAACGGCTGGCTTGCGGAAAATGCATTAATTTATGTGGAGACGGAAAAAACACATGCACCGCTATCTCTACCTGAAAATTGGCAAATTTTAAAAGAGAAAAGTGCAGGGCAAGTAGTAAGTCGTTTAATCCAAACACGATAAATGTGATTTACTTCAAATTTTTGTAAGATTAACCATTACTGAAGCAAAATTTCTTCTATAATCCAAATTTATGAAGTTTTATTTCAAATTACTATTATGAGGAAGAAATTATGCGTTTAGTACCATTAGATAGCGCAGAACAAGTCAGCCGCTGGGCTGCTCGTTACATCGCTGATAAAATCAATGCTTTCCAGCCAACAGCTGAAAAACCATTTGTCTTAGGCTTACCAACCGGCGGTACGCCATTGGCAACTTACCAAGAACTCATTAAGCTCTACCAAGCAGGTAAGGTCAGCTTTAAACATGTAGTGACGTTTAATATGGATGAATACGTGGGTTTGCCTGCCGATCATCCTGAAAGTTATCACACTTTTATGTACAAAAATTTCTTCCAATATATTGATATTCCTGAAGCGAATATCAATTTGCTAAATGGCATGGCCGAAGATATTGAAGCAGAATGTGCACGTTATGAAGCAAAAATCCGTGCATATGGAAAAATTCATCTCTTTATGGGGGGGGTGGGTGTTGATGGGCATATCGCTTTCAATGAGCCAGCCTCTTCACTTAGCTCGCGAACTCGAATCAAAACACTCACCGAAGATACTTTGCTCGCCAATTCTCGCTTCTTTGACGATGATATTAATCAGGTGCCAAAATTTGCCTTAACTGTTGGTGTGGGAACTTTACTTGATGCAGAAGAGGTCTTATTGTTAGTTACAGGCTATAATAAAGCACTGGCGTTACAAGCAGGGGTAGAAGGGCCGGTGAATCATTTATGGACAATTTCTGCGCTACAACTTCACCGCCGAGCAATTATTGTCTGCGATGAGCCAGCTACTCAAGAACTGAAAGTAAAAACCGTCAAATATTTCAAACAGTTAGAGCAAAATATCGCTCGTTAAAAAGGATAAATTATGACCCATTATGCGTTAAGCAACTGCGTTATTTATACCGGCGAAAAGGTGCTATATCAGCATGCAGTAATAATTCAAGACGATAAAATTGCCGCGATTGTGCCACAAGAAAGGCTACCACATGAGATCACGCGAATCGATCTACAAGGCGCAAATCTTTCAGCAGGTTTTATTGATCTGCAACTCAATGGCTGTGGAGGGGTGATGTTTAATGAGGACACCAGCGTTCGCACGCTCGAAATTATGCAGGAAACTAATTTGAAATCAGGCTGTACCAGCTATTTACCTACCTTTATCACCGATACTGATGAAGGTATGAAAAGGGCGGTACAAACCATGCGTGAATATTTATCCCAATACCAAAATCAGGCATTAGGGCTACATTTGGAAGGGCCTTATTTAAGCGTTGCCAAAAAAGGTGTGCATCGCCCCGAATATATCCGCGAAGCAAGCGCTGAAATGATCGACTTTTTTTGCAAAAATAGCGATGTCATCACCAAAATGACCATTGCTGCTGAAAATGCCACAATGGATTATTTACCGAAATTAAAAGATGCAGGTATTATTGTTTCCGTTGGGCATTCCAATGCAACCTACGCACAAACCAAAGCACGCATTGAGCAAGGTGTAGGATTTGCGACCCATCTGCATAATGCGATGTCGCCAGTAAGTAGTGGGCGTGAAGGTGGTGTCGTAGGGGCAGTATTGGATAGTGATATTTACGCAGGTATCATCGTCGATGGTTTACATGTTGATTGGGGTAATATCCGCATTGCGAAAAAAGCTAAGGGCGATAAGCTCATTATTGTGACGGATTCTACCGCCGCTGCTGGAGCGAACATTGAGCAGTTTATCTTTGTGGGCAAAGTTGTTAAAGTCATTGATGGCAAATGTGTTGATGAATTTGGAGCTTTAGGGGGAGCTTCGATCACCATGATCGAGTCGATCCGCAATGTGATCCAGCATTGTGATATTTCTCTTGAAGAAGCGATCCGAATGTGTACGCTTTATCCTGCCAAAGCCATTCATGTTGAGGATAAATTAGGGTCTATTGAAGTTGGAAAAATCGCTAATATCGCTGTTTTTGACAATCAATTTAAAGTGATTGGTACCGTGGTGAATGGCGTTTGGAACGCAAATTAAGTCATTTTTTCCAACAAGCGGTTAAAATCTACAAAATTTCTGCAAATCTTGCTTGCTCTCAATCTTCTTTTTGCGTAGAATTGTCGCCCTATTTTGTATGAATTTAAGCGTGCCTAGCGCAAACCCTTATGGATAAGCAAATGGCACAAATTAGCGGAGTAAATATGTACGCAGTTTTCCAAAGTGGCGGCAAACAACACCGAGTAAGTGAAGGTCAAGTTGTTCGTTTAGAAAAACTTGAAGTAGCAACTGGTGAGAAAGTTGAATTCGATTCAGTGTTGATGGTCGTTAACGGTGAAGATGTTAAAATCGGTACCCCAGTTGTTGCTGGTGGTAAAGTAGTGGCAGAAGTGGTTGCACACGGTCGTGGCGAAAAAGTTCGCATCGTTAAATTCCGTCGTCGTAAACACAGCCGTAAACAACAAGGTCATCGTCAGTGGTTCACCGAAGTGAAAATCACTGGTATTCAAGCATAATTTCAGAGGAGATCTAGAAGATGGCAACTAAAAAAGCTGGTGGTTCAACTCGTAACGGTCGTGATTCTGAAGCTAAACGCCTTGGTGTTAAACGTTTCGGTGGCGAATCAGTATTAGCAGGCAGCATCATCGTGCGTCAACGTGGTACTAAATTCCACGCAGGTCAAAACGTAGGTATGGGTAAAGACCACACTTTATTCGCAACTGCCGATGGTAAAGTAAAATTTGAAGTAAAAGGCGATAAAAATCGCAAATATGTAAGCATCATTGCTGAATAATCTTCAGAAGCTATTTAAGAACCCTGCATTTAGCAGGGTTTTTTACTGGCTACAATTCAAAGAATAATACCATCGCCTGAAATATCACTCTTTAAATAGACGACCAAGTAAAAGTGGTCTGAATTATCTTGAGAAAAGCAGATAACAAGCGGTGACATTACTAACATATTTTGCAAATGCACACTCCGAAGCCTCGTATCCCTAATAAGGGAAATTTACTTGGCACAACACTACACGATCTCTACTAATTTTGCGAAATCATCAAATACATAATCAGGCTGACTATCAGCAATTGGCAAATTGTAATTATAGCCATAGGTGAGCCCAACACTTTGACACCCCACCGCTTTTGCAGCAAGGATATCGTTCTTAGAATCTCCTACAAAAAGCATCTCATATGGATATAAACCAAATTTTCCACACAAATAATAGAGCGGCGCAGGGTGTGGTTTAATTACGGGGAGTGACTGCCCACCGAGGCTTTCTACAAATAAATGATCAATTTTAAATGCTTTTAATACTGGCAAGACATGTTTTGTAGGTTTATTGGTGACTACGGCGAGTAGATAGCCCTTGCTATGCAGAGCTTCTAATGTTTCCCGCACATTTGGATATAAACGGCTTTTATTACACACATTTTTACCGTAATGGCTGCTAAAACACTGCTTTAATTGTTGTAGTTTTTCACCTTGAAATTCATCAGATCTTCCTGTCCATTCTAGCGCTCTTGCTAACAAGATATCAGCCCCATTCCCAATCCAAGTGAGTACCAACTCTTCTGGTGCATTCGGTAATGCAAATTCGCTCAATGCTGAATTTAGCGATAAAGCCAGATCAGGTAAACTATCTACCAATGTTCCATCAAGATCAAACCCAATAAGTTTAAATTTCATTCTATACTCCTCATACAAGCGATTAAATTAGGCAACCGAGCTATTCTACTCTAATCTCACCTGATTTTCCTTAGCCTACTCTCTACTTTATGCTGTTCTTATGCTATGCTAACCACCGTTTTTCTGTCTTTTATTTGGGTATTTTCAACTATGTGGCTAACATTTCTCGCAGTATTATCAGTGTCCTTTATTACACTGATGGCTATGCGTCCTGTTGCCGAAAAGATAGGCTTAGTCGATAAGCCCAATTTCCGTAAACGCCACCAGGGCGTTATCCCACTTATCGGTGGCATCGCCCTCTATCTTGGTAACCTAGCCTTCTATCTTTTAGAATGGCAACAAATGCGATTACCCGAACTTTATCTAAGCGCTTTAACGATCTTATTAGTCATTGGAGTATTAGATGATCGTTTCGACATCAGCCCATTTTTACGTGCGGGGATCCAAGCTCTGCTTGCTGGCGCAATGATTTATAGCGGTTTATCTATCGAAAATCTCGGACAGCTCATCGCCCCATTTAGTCTAGAAATCGGTGCATTAGGCATTGTTCTCACCGTGTTTATCACCATTGGTGTAATTAACGCTTTTAATATGATTGATGGGATTGATGGCCTACTAGCGGGTTTATCTAGTGTCAGTTTTGCTGGGTTAGGCACATTAATGTATCTTGATGGGCAATACAATATTGCCGGTTGGTGCCTAGCAATTATCTTAGTATTACTTCCCTATGCACTGTTTAATTTAAGTCTGTTTGGAGCAAGATGGAAAGTCTTTATGGGCGATTCAGGAAGTACGTTAATTGGCTTTACCATTATTTGGATTCTGCTCCTTAGTACGCAGGGACAGGGCCACCCAATTAGCCCAATTACGGGCTTATGGCTGATTGCTGTACCATTAATTGATATGGTAGCCGTCTTCTTCCGCCGTCTAAAAAAAGGAAAAAGCCCCTTCCGTCCAGATCGCTTGCATATCCATCATTTAATGATGCGTGCAGGTCTTTCTTCCCGCCAAGCGCTTGCCGTAATCACATTTGGCTCAGCACTTTGTGCCGCTTTTGGCGTGCTGGGAGAAGTCTATTATTGGAACCAATGGGTGATGTTTCTCTCTTTCGTTTCTCTGTTTTTCTTATATTCTTATTCTATTGTGCATGCGTGGCGGATTACTCGTTTTGTGCGCCGTCATAAACGCCGTGCTAGAAAAAAACAACTTATTTAAGGATCTATCATGCAATCAGAACAAACTCAAAATACCGTAAAAAGTGGCTTTATGACCAGCTTCCTCACAGCGCTTATTCTAGCCGCCAGCGGCGCTGGTGCAGGCTATTGGCATGCAACTTCACAGCCGCAGCAGTGGAAAGCTACAGCAAAATTTGAAGCGCCAAAAGTTGCCGATCTGGGCAACTATTTCTCATTACTAAGCACCTATACATTAGTACAAAATGATGGCAAAGCAGATCCTAATTTAGAGCAAAATGTCACACAGGCCGCCTTTACTGAATTTACACGCCAACTCGCTTCAGCGGATAACCGCCAACAGTTCTTAAGTAATAATGCGATAATAAAGCAGATTGCCGAAGTGCATAACAAACCCTTGAATGAGGTTGTAAACCAACTAAGCGAAAAACTGCAATTCAACCCAGCAGATAACAGCTTAAGTTTTGCGCTGGTTAATCCGACTCAGTCCGTACAAGTATTAAATGAGTTCATTGCTTTAACTACAGAACAAAGCCGTAAAGTATTAAATGATGATTTAGTTGCGAAATGGAAGTTCTTATTCCAAAATGTAAAACAATCAGCAGATGCAAATTTAGGTGAGAGCTGGAAAGGTAAATTGAATTTAATGCAGTCAGTTCAACCATTAGATAATCAATTGACCGCGTACCATTTTGAGCAAAAACCAAGCCCAGCAACTAAAGCAGAACAACCCGACAACCTTACTGAATCCATTGGGTTCGGTGCAGGCATCGGATTTTTATTGGGCTTACTGCTTACCTTATTCCGCCGGAAATAATGAGCAAAATAAAAACTCTCATCGTATTCGGTACGCGGCCTGAGGCAATCAAACTCGTTCCCTTAATTAAGCTCCTGCAACAAGATAGCGCGTTTGAATTGAAAATCTGCAACACAGCTCAGCATCGCCAGATGCTTGATCAGGTGTTGCAGCTATTTGAGATTGCTCCAGACTATGATTTAGATTTAATGCAAGCTGAACAAGATCTTGGCGATCTGACTAGCCGAATTCTGCAAAAAATGCATGCCGTGTTAAGTAAATTTCGCCCTCATCTCGTCATTGTTCATGGCGATACAACAACCAGCTTTGCAACTAGCCTCGCGGCTTTTTACCAAAAAATTCCCGTAGCACATGTGGAAGCTGGTTTACGCACCTATCAGCGCTATAGCCCCTTCCCTGAAGAAATCAACCGGCGTTTAACTGCTGTACTTGCCCAGTGGCATTTTGCTCCAACCTTCAGTGCAAAACAGCATCTATTAAATGAAGGGATCCCTGCTGAACAAATTTGGGTCACAGGTAATACTGTAATAGATACCTTACAACAAACTTTGCAAAAAATTCAGCAAAATCCAGCGCTTGTTCAACAATGTGCAAGCTGCTATCCATTCCTGAAGCAGGATAAAAAGCTCATATTGGTTACAGGGCATCGGCGAGAAAGTTTCGGCGATGGTGTGGAACAGATTTGTCTCGCAATTGCTAAGCTTGCTCACCAATATCAAGATGTACAATTTGTCTATCCTGTTCATCTCAATCCGCATGTGCAGGCACCTGTTTACCGACTACTCGGCAATATTGAGAATGTATTTTTAATCAAGCCACAAGAGTATGTGTCGTTTGTCTATCTAATGGAACAAGCTTACCTTATTTTAACCGACTCTGGCGGTATTCAAGAAGAAGCAACCGCATTATCAAAGCCTGTGCTGGTTATGCGCGAGACAAGTGAGCGCCATGAGGCAATTCATGCAGGCAGTGTAAAATTAGTCGGCACAGATGCCATGCGTATTGTGCAACATGTGCAACAGCTACTTGATGATCAAACAAGTTACCAAGCAATGACACAAGCCCAAAGCCCTTATGGCAATGGGCAGGCCAGCCAATATATTGTGCAAATTCTCAAGCAAGGATACAAATTCCAATATGATCAATAAACTCTGCGTTATCGGCTTAGGTTATATCGGCTTACCCACTGCAACCGTTTTTGCACTGGCAGGCAAACAAGTTATCGGCGTAGATACCAATCCACAAGTGATTGAGAGCTTAGCCCAAGGGAAACTGCACTTTCTTGAACCCCAGCTTACAGAGAAGCTACAACAAGCGCTCCAAAGTGGCTATTTTTCTGCAAAATCTCGTCCTGAAGCTGCTGATGTGTTTATTATTGCTGTTCCAACCCCATTAAATGATGCCCAACAGCCAGATCTGAGCTATATCCGCCAAGCAAGTGAAAGCATTGCTCCAGTGTTGGCTAACGGCAATTTAATCGTATTGGAATCAACCTCACCTGTTGGCACGACAGAACAATTAGCCCAATGGTTAAAAGAGCTCCGCCCAGATCTCTCTGAGTTACTTTTTGCCTATTGTCCCGAACGTGTGTTGCCAGGAAAAATGATGCAAGAGATCTATCATAACGATCGTATTATTGGCGGTTTAAGCGCACAAGCCACTGCGCAAGCGGTACATTTATACCAAATTTTTACCAAAGGTGAATGTGTGCCTACCAGCGCTCGCTTAGCAGAAATGTGTAAGCTCACCGAAAATAGTTTCCGTGATGTCAATATTGCGTTTGCGAATGAATTATCATTGATCTGCGATCATCTTAATATCAGCGTGTGGGAGCTGATTCGCCTTGCTAATCGTCACCCTAGAGTCAATATCTTACAACCTGGAGCTGGGGTTGGGGGGCACTGTATTGCAGTCGATCCCCATTTCATCGTGGCGCAATCCCCGAAGCAGGCTCGTTTAATCCACATGGCACGCACGGTAAATGACAGTAAACCAGCATGGGTAATTGAAAAAGTCAAACTAGCTGTAGCAGATTATGCGATGGCTAACGATAAAAAGCCAAGTGATATTCGCATTGCTTGTCTAGGTTTAAGCTTTAAAGCTGATGTTGATGACCTACGAGAAAGCCCCGCACTAGAAATTACCCAAAATTTGGCTCAATGGCATCAAGGTGAACTTTGGGTGGTTGAGCCCCATATTCAACAATTACCAACCATTTTGCAAAATAAAGCAAATTTAGTACCGCTTGCACAAGCATTACAATCTGCGGATGTGGTGGTTTTACTGGTAGATCACCAAGCCTTCAAACAGATGCAAGCACCGGAAAACAAAGTAATCGTGGATACTCGAGGCATATGGCTGCGTTAGAAAAAAATATGCTTGGCGTAGTCGTTCCAAGCCAGTGGGAAAGCGCGTTTTTTGGTAGAAAGATTGGTACACTACAATTTTCCCATTCACCATCTTGGTTACCTCATCAGCATTACGATTTAATCCAAGCCAAAATTGCCTGTCAGGCAAAAACGCAAATTAGCTTGCTCCAACAGCAAGGGTTTGAGTTAGTCACCGGTGAAGTGGATTTCTGCTTTACACTTAGCACATTACCTCTCCCCGCCCACCCTTTTTGCTATGCAAGCACACAAGATATACCAGCCTTGCATAAATTGTTTGAATCTGCTTTTCCACATAGCCGTTTTCGTCCTCCTTACTTCAGCTTAGCAGAACAACAACATTTCTATCGTCATTGGATTAGCCAAGCTGTACAAGGAACTTTTGATGATATTTGTTTGCTTGAAAAAGTAGATGATGTCATTTGTGGCGCAATTAGCGTGCGTCTTCATGCCAAGATTGCCCGTATTGGTTTACTCGCCGTCTCACCAAACTTTCAACGCCACGGCGTAGCAACTCGTTTACTTCAAGCAGCAAAACAATGGGCTAAGCAGCAGAAAGCTGATTCTCTTTGGGTTGCGACACAACCGGAAAATCATGCGGCAATAGCCTGCTACCAAACGCTCGGAGCAAACCAACAAGCTTGTTATCATTGGTTTTACAAACGCAATATTTAACGAAAAACATTGCCAAACGTTTAACTTTGCGTTCTCTCAAATAAATGCACAAAAAGCAGAAATTGGAAATGATTTACCTTTCAAGCTGTTATATACTCGTTGCAATTGTCGTCTATTCTTAAATATGGAGGAGATCCTATGACTACACTTTTTACTACTGCTCAAAATTGGTTAGCGCAAGATCCCGATGTGGAAACCCGTGCAGAACTGGAAGCATTGCTCAATCAAGCACAAGCTGGTGATGCTAACGCTCACAAAGAATTAGCAGCACGCTTTGATGGCCGTTTACAATTTGGTACAGCTGGTCTACGTGGTCGTCTCATGGCTGGCTCAATGGGCATGAATCGCGTATTAGTTGCACAAGCAGCAGGCGGTTTAGCTGATTACCTAAAAGAATATGATAAAGAACCATCTATTGTAATTGGTTACGATGGCCGTAAGAATTCAGATGTTTTTGCACGCGATACAGCAGAAATTATGGCTGGAGCAGGTATTAAAACTTACTTGCTATCACGCAAATTACCAACACCTGTTCTTGCTTATGCTATCCAATATTTTGATACCACTGCAGGAGTAATGGTGACAGCAAGCCACAATCCACCAGAAGATAATGGTTACAAAGTATATTTAGGCAAAGCAAATGGTGGCGGTCAAATCGTTTCTCCGGCAGATAAAGATATTGCAGCGTTAATCGACAAAGTCGCTGCAGGCGATATTCGTCACCTACCACGCAGCCAAGATTTCACCATCTTAGATGATGAAATTGTTGATGCTTATATTACTAAAACAGCAAGTCTTGCCAAAGAACCTGAGGCTGACATCAACTATGTTTATACAGCTATGCATGGTGTAGGCTACGAAGTGTTAAGTAAAACCTTAGCAAAAGCTGGTTTACCACAACCACATGTTGTTGCAGAGCAAGTATGGCCAGACGGTACATTCCCAACAGTAAACTTCCCTAACCCAGAAGAAAAAGGCGCATTAGACTTAGCAATTAAAGTCGCCAAAGAGAAAAATGCCGAATTTATCATTGCCAATGACCCAGATGCAGACCGTTTAGCAGTAGCAGTGCCGGATGCGCAAGGTAACTGGAAGCCTTTACACGGTAATGTGATTGGCTGTTTCTTAGGTTGGTACTTAGCGAAGCAGTACCATGCACAAGGTAAACAAGGTACATTAGCTTGCTCATTAGTTTCTAGCCCAGCATTAGCTGAAATTGCTAATAAATACGGCTTTAAATCAGAAGAAACCTTAACTGGCTTTAAATATATCGGCAAAGTAAATGGCTTATTATTTGGCTTTGAAGAAGCATTAGGTTACTTAGTCGATCCAGATAAAGTACGCGATAAAGATGGTATCTCCGCGGCAATTGTTTTCTTAGATTTAGTTCGTAGCTTGAAAAAACAAGGCAAAACCCTTGCTGATTACGCTAACGACTTCACTGCCGAATTTGGTGCTTATGTCAGCGGACAGATCTCTATTCGTGTAAATGAGTTGCCAGATATCGGCAAAATGATGACTGCGCTGCGCAATGATCCCCCAGTAGAAGTGGGTGGGTTTAAAGTAGCACAATTCATCGACCACACTAAAACTGACCGCGCAAGCGACATCTTGGTATTCGTATTAGAAAACGGCAGCCGTTTAATCGTGCGTCCTTCCGGTACTGAACCAAAAGTGAAATTCTACTTAGATGCACGCGGCACTGATCCGAAAAATGCCGATGAAGTATTGGCACAGTTTGACGAGTCTGTACGCCAGATTCTCCGCCAAGAGAAGTACGGCAAACAAGACTGCTAATCGCAACTGAATTTAGGGAGAGCTTCGGCTCTCCCTTTTTTAAAGGAGATGAGAATGGCTCAAAAAATTATCTTAGACTGTGACCCAGGGCATGATGACGCGATTGCGATGATGTTAGCTTGGGGAAATCCTAACATTGATTTATTGGCTGTTACGACCGTAGTTGGTAACCAAACCTTAGAAAAAGTATCTCGCAACGCATTAGCCGTGGCGGAAATTGCGAATATTCGTCATATTCCATTTGCGAAAGGCTGCCCTAGACCATTAGTACGAGAAGTCGAAAACGCACCAGATATCCATGGTGATTCCGGAATGGATGGCCCGTTATTACCTGAACCCACTCAGCAATTTTCAGATAAACATGCCGCACTTTTAATTATTGAGCTGGTGATGTCATACCCTCCCAAAACAATCACATTAGTACCAACCGCTGGCTTAACTAATATTGCTTTAGCAGCACGATTAGAACCACGAATTATTGAACGAGTAAAAGAAGTGGTGCTCATGGGCGGTGGTTACCATACAGGGAACTGGAGTGCAGTAGCAGAATTTAATATTAAGATCGATCCTGAGGCTGCTCATATTGTCTTTAATGCCGGCTGGAAAGTTACCATGGTAGGGCTTGATCTCACTCACCAAGCTCTTGCTACGCCTGATGTGGTGGCTCGTTTTGCTGCACTTAACAGTAAACCGGGGAAATTCGTGGTAGAGCTGCTTGAGTTTTTCGGAAAAATGTATAAGCAAGCGCAAAACTTTGATTCTCCACCAGTACACGATGCCTGCGCTGTGGCTTATGTCATTGACCCAACATTGATAGAAGTGCAACAAGTACCAGTGAATATTGAATTAACAGGCACGCATACATTAGGAATGACGGTAGCAGATTTCCGTTATCCTCCTAAACCGTGCAATACTTGGGTAGCAAAAAAATTAGATACCGTGCGTTTTTGGGATGTCGTGATTGACTCAATTAAAAATTTATAGCATGGCAGCCTGAGCAAAATTAAGGGTAATTATCCCCTTCAGCCACAAGTGAAGGCTTATACCAAATAAGGTATACTTGGCATGCCTAATGTCAATCCTCTTAATTAAACGTTATGAAAAGCTTCTTTCCTCTGTTTTTCTTACTTGCAAGCGGTTCAGTTTATGCAAAAAATTGCATTGAGTATCTAAATAAGTCGCCATTTCATATTGCTCGAGTAGATCTCAACTGCAAAAATATAGAACTTCTTGGTTCAGAAAAAAGCGATAACGGTAAAACTGTTTCTGAATTTGCCAATAAATATCAAACAAATGTTGCCATTAATGCGAATTTCTATTGGAAAGATTATACGCCAATTGGGCTTGTGGTTAGCAATGGCAAACGTTGGTCAAAATATGGTGATACACGTTCTCGAGTGGTTTTTGCTTGTGATAAAGCGAATAACTGTTTTATTGAGGATAAAAATAAAGCAACACCACTAAATAAAAAATGGCAACTCGCCATTGCCGGTTGGCACTTTTATAATGCGAAAACAGGAAAATTTGAATGCGCGCCCACAGATAAAGTTGGCTGTAAGCAGGATATTTATGACGGCAAACATCCTCGTACTATGCTCGGCTTAGATGAAGAAAAGAACTTACTTTATCTGGTGGTTGTAGAAGGAAGGCAGCTCACTTTTCGAGGTGTCTCGCTAGATGAATTAGCAACGCTTGCAAAAAATCTGGGGCTCTCACGCGCCATCAACTTAGATGGTGGCGGAAGTTCAGGCATGGTAGTCGAAAACAAGCGGGTCAATTCTTTACCAATTCTGCAAGGTAGTGAACGACAAGTAGCGAATCATTTTGGCGTGAAACTTAAATAGCAAAAAACCCAGCTAAAAAGCTGGGTTTTTCTATCCAAAGCAAATTATTTGATTTTTGCTTCTTTGTAGATAACGTGTTTACGCACAACTGGATCAAATTTTTTGATTTCCATTTTTTCTGGCATATTACGTTTGTTTTTAGTTGTAGTGTAGAAGTGACCGGTTTCTGCAGTAGAAACTAAACGGATTTTCTCACGATTACCTTTAGCTGCCATTTCTCAACTCCTTAGATTTTTTCGCCACGAGCACGGATTTCAGCTAATACTGCATCAATGCCTTTTTTGTCGATAATACGCATACCTTTCGCAGTTAAACGTAAGGTTACGAAACGGTTTTCGCTCTCAACCCAGAAACGGTGAGTATGAAGGTTAGGTAAGAAACGACGTTTAGTCGCATTCATTGCGTGTGAGCGGTTGTTACCAACTGCTGGACGCTTGCCGGTTACTTGGCAAACTCTAGACATTTGAATTTCTCCAATAATTTTAAGCTTAAAAATGGTTCGGGCGATCAGGCACAAAAAAAGCCGCTCAACTGGCTTTTCCGTTTGATTGCCTCGTCAGGCATTAACCCGACCACAGACATTTAAAGACCGCAGATTATACAGATCTTCTCCCCTCCCTTCAAGGGGTAAATGAAGGAATTTCCAGCTCCAACTTCTCTTCAGCAAATGAAAAATAGTCTCCTTTCCCGACAATAATATGATCTAGCATCCGAATATTGAACAGTTCACAAGCACTTTCAATTTTTTGTGTCACACTTCTATCTGCTTCACTCGGTTCACAACTACCGGAAGGATGATTATGTGCAATAATAATTGCCGCTGCATTATATTTCAGCACTGCTTTGATAATTTCTCTAGGATGTACTTCTGTCTGATTTACCGTACCAAAAAACAACTTTTCAATTTTAAGTAAGCGATGCTGATTATCTAAAAATAGCACCATAAAAACCTCACGTTCATCATTTTCTAATTCTGCCTGTGAGTACATTACCGCTAACATTGGGTCGGTGATCGTGTCATTCTTCTCCATCTGCTGCACAAGATAACGTTTAGTCATCTCTTTCGTTGCTTGCAACTGGATATACTGAGTCTGCCCCAACCCCTTTACTTGACAAAATTGCTCAATATCTGCGGTTAATAACCCTCTTAAGGAACCAAATTTCTGCAATACATGCTCAGATAACGTCATCACAGGTATATTTTTTATACCTGTGCGTAAGAAAATCGCGAGTAATTCAATATCACTTAACTTATCAGCCCCGAAACGTAATAATTTCTCTCGTGGCATTAAATTCTGTTCTTCTTGGTTCATTGCTTATCTTATCTGAGTAAAATTCAGCCACAGATTAGCGAATTCGCTCTACTTCCTCAAAAAATTTTTGTTAATTTTCGATCGAGATCGAAAAAATTGGGCGTTGTAAGTGAGTGGGTGTTTGCGTAAAATAGCCAGCAATTTTTTCTGACCCTACCAAACAAAGGAACGCCTATGTTGGCAAACAAGAATATTTTAGTCGGCGTTACAGGTGGCATTGCCGCTTACAAAAGCATTGAGCTTATCCGCTTGTTAAAAAAAGCCAATGCAGAAGTGCGAGTAGTGCTAACCCCTGCAGCGGCGGAATTTGTTACGCCTTTGACTTTACAAGCCATTTCAGGCAACGTGGTTTCCACCTCATTACTCGACCCACAAGCTGAGCTTGCAATGGGGCATATTGAATTGGCGAAATGGGCGGATTTAGTAGTAATAGCACCAGCAAGTGCTGACTTTATCGCTCGCTTGCGTATTGGAATGGGCAATGATTTGCTTTCAACGCTTTGCCTAGCAACACCTGCGCCTATTTTGCTTGCCCCTGCGATGAATCAGCAGATGTACAAGCGGTCTGCGGTGCAAGAAAATTTGCAAAAAGTGCGGGAGCAAGGCGTTTTAACGGTCGGGCCGAACAGCGGTTTCCAAGCCTGTGGCGATGTGGGCGAAGGGCGAATGTCTGAACCCGCCGAGATTTTTGCAGAAATTCAGCAAATTCTGACTGCTTGTCACGACCTTGCCGATCTCAGTGTCGTCATTACTGCCGGCGGCACACGGGAGGCTATTGATCCGGTGCGTTATATCAGCAACCACAGCTCGGGCAAAATGGGCTATGCGATTGCCGAAAACTTTGCCAAACGAGGGGCGAAAGTGGTGCTGATTTCGGGTGTGACTAACTTGCCAACCCCGCAAAATGTCGAGCGTGTCGATGTGGTTTCCGCCCAAGAGATGTTTGAACAAGCGGTCAAATTTGCTTCAAAATCTGCCATTTTTATTGGTTGTGCAGCAGTGGCGGATTATCGAGTGGCGAACGTTTCCGATCAAAAAATCAAGAAAACGGATGACAGCGATGAACTGACGCTAAAACTGGTGAAAAACCCCGATATTATCGCAACAGTAGCGAAAATAAAGGAAAATCGCCCATTCGTTGTCGGCTTTGCCGCTGAAACACAAAATGTAGCGGAATATGCGAAATCGAAATTACAACGCAAAAATTTAGATATGATTTGTGCCAATGATGTCTCAGGCGGGCAAGTGTTCGGACAAGATCACAATGCACTACATATTTTTTGGCAAAACGGCGAGAAAAAATTACCGCTTGCCGATAAAAATCAACTCGCAAAACAGTTAGTTCAAGAGATTTCGGAACAATTTACAAAAGGAAAAACAAAATGAAACAAATTGATTTAAAAATTTTAGACAGCCGTATTGGCAATGAATTTCCGCTTCCTGCTTATGCCACAGAAGGTTCTGCTGGTTTAGATTTACGTGCGTTAATCACTGAACCACTTACGGTGAAAGCAGGGGAAACCGTGTTAATTCCAACCGGTATTTCAATTTATATTGCCGATCCGAATTTAGCGGCCGTGATTTTACCTCGTTCTGGCTTAGGGCATAAGAATGGAATTGTGTTAGGCAATTTAGTGGGCTTAATTGACAGTGACTATCAAGGCGAACTTAAAGTTTCTCTGTGGAACCGTAGCCAAGAAGATTTTAGCGTGAATGTAGGTGACCGCATTGCACAACTTGTATTTGTACCTGTGGTACAAGCAAGCTTTAACATTGTGCAAGAATTCACTCAGACCGAACGTGGCGAAGGCGGTTTTGGGCATTCTGGTAAGCAATAAGGAATAAGAATGGTGGAAATTAGTATTAAGATGCCAAAACGCCCGGTAAAAGAGCGTCGTCAGCAAGTTTTAGAAGAGTTAATTAAGTTGCTGAATTCTGAAGATGGCATGCAACGTATTACTACCGAACGACTTGCCAAGGAAGTCGGTGTGTCGGAAGGAGCGTTATATCGCTATTTCCCAAGTAAAACCAAAATGTTTGAAGCATTGATTGAGCAAATCGAAATTACGCTCAATAGCTATGTGAATGCTGCAAAACGTCAAAATAGCACGGCAGAAGCAATAAAAGCTATTTTGCGTTCTGTCATTGATTTTGCACAAAAAAATCCAGGTGTGACCCGTATTCTTACTAGCCACGCACTGATGTTTGAAGATCAGATGCTAAAGGCGCGCGTAGCTAAATTCTTTGATGGCTTAGAATTGCAATTTATCAATATTCTGCAAATGAGCAAACTGCGCGAGGGTAAAGCTTTTTCTGATGAACGCGCACTAGCGGGTTATTTAGTCAATTTTTGTGAAGGACAGTTTGTCCGACTCGTGCGTTCGAACTTTGCATTTAATCCACAGCAAAATTTTGAAAAGCAGTGGGCATATCTCAAACCGCTATTCTACTAGGAGCTACTATGATTATCCCTTGGCAAGAATTGGAAGAAAGCACATTATATAATGTGTTGGATTCCTTTATTTTACGTGAAGGAACCGATTACGGAGAGCGAGAACTCAGTTTGGAAGAGAAACGTGAACGACTGCTTGCACAGCTTAAATCAGATAAAGTCGTTATCGTTTGGTCTGAACTACACGAAAGCTTGGATATCAAAGATAAGCATGCTTTTTTAAATAATCATTGCTAGAGGCAATCTCTAATGAATTTGAATTCTCAACACTCCTTAGGAAAGCTTATGCATAGAGCGCTACTGAGTTTCATGCTGTTAGCCTGCGTTCCCGTCGCTCAAGCAGGTATGCAATCTGCTAAAGTTATCAGTGAACCGAGTGGTTATGGACAACGTTATAGTCGTGTCATTATTCGTTACGATGAATTACTAAATGCAGAATATTTACCAAATCTCAGCGCATTCACGCTCAAAGATCATCAAATTGAACGTATATCACTTGGTAAATGTGTTGATAATCGCAAAATTTGTCGCAGCCATGAGTTGGTTTTACACTTAGCCATGCCCGATCCTAATGATCGCTATTTAAAAGTGACGATGCAGCCTGCTCCTCGGACTGCTGCGCTAGAACGCCAGCCGCAATTCCAAATTATCCAAACTGAAAATATTTATGCTGAGCAACAAAATAGTATTATTGAAATAGCACCACAACAGATTGAAACTCAAACCGTTAGCCATCAAATTGCTGAGCAATTTGAACAACGGGAATTTCATGACAAGAGTGGTGTAAAGATTCGCTATAACTTATTTGTTCCACAAAATTACGACCCACAAAAAAACTATCCTCTGGTGATGTTTATCCATGATGCAGAGGCAACTAATAGCAATGTAAGAAACACGCTATGGCAAGGTAATGGTGCAACTACTTGGGCAGATCCGATTTGGCAGAACGAACACCCTGCTTTTGTACTTGCACCACAATTTGATCACCCTATTGTTAATGATAATGCCGATGATCCTACCGATTTAGATCCAACGATGAATCTCATTAAATCGCTCATGGCTGAATATAGTATCGATGAAAACCGTCTCTATACCACAGGGCAATCAGACGGTGCGATGATGTCTATTGCAATGAATATCAAATACCCTGATTTCTTTGCCGCTAGCTATATTGTTGCTGGGCAATGGGCTGCGGAAAAAGTTGCCCCAATGGCTCGAACTCATCAATTTATCCTTGTTTCAGAAGATGATCCTAAAGCCTTCCCTGAACAAAATAAGATCATCGAAGAGCTTGCTTTAAATGGTGCTATTGTGCAAAAAGCCATTTTACCTAACGGCAATGCTGACTTGAGCCAAATCAATCAAGAAGTTGAGCAGCTGTTAGCACGTGAAGGTAATATCTACTATATGACAGTTAAATCACAAACTTTGCCTGACCAAGCGCAAGCCAACGCTAAAAGCCTCACAGGAGCACATATTGCAACATGGAAGATAGCTTATGATATTAAGACGATAAAAGAATGGTTATTTCAGCAAAACAAGCGGTAAACATTACAGAAAAAATGCAAAAGTGCAGTGATGAAAATCACCGCACTTTTTTATTTGCACTCTACTTTTCACTTTCATGTTTGCGATCAAACTATTTATGTGCATTTAACAGTACGATCAGCTCGCTTTTTTACCTTTAAGGAGTTTATATGAAATTTAAAAAATTATTACTCTCTGCACTTTTAGCCAGCGCATTAACCTGTGTAAATGCAACAGAATTGCCTAGTATTACTATTTTAGCAACAGGGGGAACCATTGCTGGTAGCCAGCAAAATGCTAATAGTAGTGCTTACCAAGCAGGGCAATTAAATATTGATGTCTTAATCGAAGCAGTACCTGAAATGAAAACATTAGCCAATATCAAAGGAGAACAAATTGTCAAAATTGGCTCACAAGATATGTCTGATGAAGTATGGCTAAAACTAGCAAAATCAATTAATCAGCAATGTGCAGATACTGATGGTTTTGTGATTACACACGGTACAGATACCATGGAAGAAACGGCTTACTTTTTGGATATGACCGTTAAATGCGAAAAACCTGTAGTACTAGTCGGGGCTATGAGACCTGCTACAGAAAAAAGTGCTGATGGCCCATTGAATTTATACAATTCAATTGTTGTTGCCAAAGATCCAAAATCAGCAAAACGTGGTGTGTTAGTTGCGATGAACGATACCGTTTTGGGGGCAAGAGATGTGACCAAAACCAGTACAACCGCCGTGCACACATTTAGCTCACCAAATTTTGGTTCTCTCGGCTATATTCATAATAGCAAAGTAGATTATGAGCGTTCTCCTGAAAGCAAGCATACCGTAAATACTCCATTCAACGTTGATAAATTAAGCGAACTACCGAAAGTAGGTATCATCTATGCCTATTCGAATATGCCTACTGAACCTCTCCAAGCCTTATTAGATGCTGGTTATAAAGGAATCGTTATTGCTGGTGTGGGTAATGGAAATATGAATGCGGCAAATCTTGCGCTTTTAGAAGAAGCGGCGAAAAAAGGCATAGCTGTAGTACGTTCGTCTCGCGTACCAACAGGTTATACCACGAGAGATGCAGAAGTAGATGACAGCAAGTTAGGTTTTGCTGCCTCAGGCACACTCAATCCTCAAAAAGCTCGGGTATTACTACAACTTGCTTTAACACAAACAAATGATATTGCAACGATTCAACAATTCTTTGAAGATTTTTAGCATTGAAAGAAACTCAACAAGCGGGTAAATTTTTCGATAATTTTGCAAGATTTATCGAAAAGATAACCGCTTAAACCCCAAAGGCTTGGGAGCCACTCAAGCTTCCAAGCTTTTAATTCAGTTTAAAACGCTTTCTCTATTAGCATCTGCACATAGTTATCCGAATAAGAGAACATAGATGGAATGTTGCTACTTTGCCGTTTCCATCGCCATTGAACCTTCGGGGTAAATCCATACCAATGCCAATTATTTTTCCAAAGCGTTAAATTTGCTGTGTAGATTTTATCTCGGCGAATTGCATTTAATGGCAAAATCCCACCCAAAGAGGCAAAATCTTTATATTGTCGTAGTGAAATTGAGCCGTTTAATTGTGTGCTAATACTATAACCCCACGTCTGTTTCCACCCTGCACGCAATGATTTTAGATCATTGCTGTACTGTTTTTCCCTTGTTTGTTCACGGATAAAATCCGTGCCTAAATAGAGATAACCTTTTTCACTAAACGCATAAACAAGTGTAGCCGAAGCTAATTTAATTGTGCCATTACGATCTTGCTGTTTAAAATAACGTGGCTGGCTAAACTCCCAAGCGGTAGAAATTTGCCAATTTTTTGCAAAGGCTTGGCGATATTCCATTCTCACCCCATTTGCCCAATTATAGCGATGGTTGCCAAGCCATTGACGTTCATAAAATGGTCTTATTGCCCAACGATATTGGGCATTTTGGAACGCATATCCCAAATAGGTACGATTATTTAATTCATCATAATCATGGTTATCCCAATAGCTTTTTCCACTGATTTCATTGGCAAAATTGAGATTGTGTGAACCGTTTAAATTCCAATTTTTCTCCACTTCTGCCGAATAAGCAAAACCGTGTGCTTTTTGAGGTAACATTCCCTCGCCTTTAATAAACCCTGTATCTTCAATATGATGATCTGATGAGGTTTTATTCACGTTTTTGTCATAAACATAATTCACCCGCCCTGAAAATTGCCAGCTTTCTCGTTTATCAATCACACTCAAATACTGCTCAACAATTTCTCGTTCTTCATTGGCTACATTTGCCTGATTTTGCACCGCTTGAAATGCTTTGCGTGCTTCACGATTTCGGTAATTAAAAAATGACTGCTGGGCAAGGCGAATGTTAGCGTAACTGACAAGTCGCTGATCTGTTTGGGAAAACGTCGAATAAATAGCCAATAAACGTTTTACTGAAAACCATTGCTCTGTTTGCAAAGCAAAAATTAACAAACGTTCTGTTGTCGCAGGATCTTGCTTTAATTCCGCGACACGATAACTGCTCTCCGTTTCTTGTGCCAAAAGCAGAGAGGGGATAAGAAAAATGGAAAGAAGTGCTTTTTTCATCATTGAATAATTAAGAAAAAATCTGCATTTTGAGCAACAGTTTGATTCAAAATACAGATTTATATCATTGAAAATAGCGATTAACGTTTACCGCCAAAGCTAACATCAAGAGAACTATCATTAGCAAAATTAACCAGCCCAGCTGCTTCGGTTGCCCCATTTCCGAATAAAGCTCCTTTATGAGTACCACTGCTGTTTAATAATACACTGGCTTGCCCGCTAAATTTTGTCCCATTAAGTGTGGTTTGATGAAGTGTAATATCACGAGAACGACCATCATTTAACAAACTAAATGCAATTTTGCCATCTACGGTTTTTTGTCCAAAATCCACATTTAATGTGGTTGTTCCACCTTGACGATAAGAATTAGAAAGTGAACCTAACCAAATAGCATCACCAACATAAGTTGCTTTACCAGAAGTCGGAATATTGGTTGCTTCTGTGCCTTGATAACGCAATTGATAGAGTGAACCACTATTGTGTTGCCATACCCCATAGAATGAATTTGGGTTATTTTGCCCTGTTAAGTTGCCATAGGTAGTATCTGCTGTAATTGTACCTTGTGGGCTACCTGATAAATTGATTGTATCACCATCAGGGGTTGTCGCAGAGCCTGAACCACCACCGCTAGAACCACAAGCAGTTAAACCGACGATGACTGCTGTTGCAAATAAAGATTTAAGAAAATGACGTTGCATAGTTACTCCTAAGTTGGATAAAAAACGTCAAGATGATATACTCACACCGTTTACTAAACCATAAACTAAAAGTCAGAAAATCTGACAAATAGTCTTTGCATTAATACCAGTTCTTATTATCTACTGCAGTAGAAAATTTTGTTGCCTTGTTGTTTTCAAATTGAATACGTAATTGCTTTTGATTTTCTTTTTTTACCGTTGGTCTCATTAAATTATGCCCAAACACAATACTTAATGGTAAAGTGATAGGAAACAGTGCTGTTGGGACATAGTTTGTATGTTCATCATATGCATCATATGTCCAAATCTCACTCAAATCATAGGGTCTAGTTTCAGTTTTCGTTGGTTCACCAAACATTTCTCTTACTTGCTGTTTAGTGGTTTCATTCGGAATAATTTTTTGGTCAATTATACTGTTGTGGGTATCTCTTAAACTTGTATTTCCTACAAATTGAGAAGAACAAGCAGACAATAAGCTTACAGATAATGCCAAAGAAAGTAATTTGTTCATAAGTTCACCTATAGATTGCATATTAAACAGTAAAGAATGATATACTGCTAACATTTCATAAACCATAAACTATCGGTTATCAAAATCTGACAAATAGTCTTTAAAATCAAACAATTAGGAAATAAAAATGGAAGTCCATGATAAAATCAGAGTAATGCGAGAAATCAATCAGTGGTCGCAAGAAGAGATGGCGGAAAAATTAGAAATGTCGCCTACAGGTTATGCCAAAATTGAACACGGTAAAACTAATTTAACCCTAGATAAATTAAAACAGATTGCTCAGATTTTTAATATTGATGTCGTGGAATTGATTGCCCAAAATGATCGTTCTTTCTTTTTTTCTATTGGGGATAACACAAATAACCATAATTATGTTGGCGTAAATGAAATTGTGGCAATGGAAAATGAGAAATTGAAATTGTTGTTAGAAGCTAAAGAGAATGAAATTACTGCGTTGAAAGAGGTGATTGAGTTGTTAAAAACAAAATAATTTATTAAAAGAATTAAAGGCTTGGAGATCCCAAGCCTTTCTTTTCACATCAAAGCGATAATTAGTCGCCCAAACGCTCTTTGATACGTGCAGATTTACCGCTACGCTCACGTAAGTAGTAAAGTTTCGCTTTACGTACCGCACCTTTACGTTTAACAGCGATGCTGTCAATTGCTGGTGAGTGAGTTTGGAATACACGTTCAACACCTACGCCGTTTGAGATTTTGCGTAATGTGAATGCAGAGTGCAAGCCACGGTTACGAATTGCAATAACCACGCCTTCGAACGCTTGCAAACGCTTTTTGCTACCTTCTACTACCCATACCTTCACTTCTAATGTGTCACCTGGACGGAAGCTAGGTACGTTTTGTTTTAACTGTTCTTGTTCAATTTGTTTGATAATGTTGCTCATTATAAAAACCTTCTAAATCCTAGAATTAACTGAGTTTGTGTCGCTGTTTGATTTGTTTCAGCAACGCCTTTTGTTCGTCAGTCAGAGCTAGGCTATCCAATAGCTCAGGGCGTCTTAACCACGTTCGTTCTAGCGATTGTTCCAACCGCCATTTGCGAATTTGTTCGTGGTGTCCCGACATCAGCACGGGTGGCACTTCCAAACCATCTAACACTTCGGGGCGGGTATAGTGTGGGCAATCTAATAACCCTTCTGCAAAAGAATCTTCTAACGCGGAAGCCTGTTTGCCTAATACGCCCGGAATAAACCTTGCAACAGCATCAATCAATGTCATTGCAGGTAATTCTCCCCCTGTTAGGACATAATCACCGATTGACCATTCCTCATCAATTTCAGTTTGAATCAATCTTTCATCAATACCTTCGTAGCGACCACAAACCAAAATTAAATTTTGATTTTTGGATAACTCTTCTACGCCAGCTTGATCTAGTTTACGTCCCTGCGGAGAAAGATAAATCACTTTAACTTCTCCACCCTGTTTGCAAGCGGTCGCTTTTGCGGATTTTATTGCATCACGCAAGGGCTGCACCATCATCAACATTCCCGGCCCACCGCCATAAGGACGGTCGTCCACCGTTTTATGTTTATCAAAGGTAAAATCACGAGGATTCCACGTTTGTACTTGCAACAGATTCTGTTTTACGGCTCTGCCTGTTACCCCGTATTCAGTAATTGCTTTAAACATTTCGGGGAAGAGCGAGATTATGCCAATCCACATAATGTTCCTTAAAAGCTCACTGCATACCTGAGGTTAGAAACCAGCGTCCCAATCCACCGTAATGGTTTTGGTGGTGAGATCTACTCTTTTAACTACTTGTTCATATAAGAACGGAATAAGTCGTTCTTGTTTACCGAAAGCATCTTTACCGCTATTGCGTACCACTAACACATCATTTGAACCTGTTTCCATCATTTCAGCAACCACGCCCATTGTGTAACCTTGTTCGTTTACCACTGAACAGCCGATCAAATCGTGCCAGTAGTAATCGCCTTCTTCCAACTCAGGGAAGACACTCAAATCCACGCCGATTTCGGCATTGGTTAAGAGCTGAGCGGTTTCACGGTCGTCTGTGCCTTTGAGTTTCACAATCAAATCATTGTTGTGATAACGCCAGCTTTCTAATTCAACGCCCTGCCATTGCCCTTTAATTTTTAAGAACCACGGCTGGTAGTCAAAAATGCTTTCTGGGTATTCGGTGGAAGAATAAAGGCGTAACCAACCACGGATCCCATAGGTTGAACCTAGTTTACCGACAGTTTCAATTTTTTGTTCGCTCATTTTCGCCACCTATTATTAAATTTGTGGAATTAAGCTGCTTTACGCGCTTCTTTCACTAATGCTGCAACACGGTCAGACAGTGATGCACCTTTTGCTAACCATGCATCTACTTTAGCCACATCTAAGCGTAAACGCTCAGCTTGACCAGCTGCGATTGGGTTGAAGAAACCGATACGCTCGATGAAGCGACCGTCACGTGGGCTACGGCTGTCCGCAACCACGATTTGATAGAATGGGCGTTTTTTAGCTCCGCCACGAGTTAAACGAATGGTTACCATAACGTTCCTTAAAAATAAATGATAGTAAAAAGAAAAACCCTCGTTCGAGGTGAGGGCGTGAACTTGCTCTCTCAAAATGGAAAACAAGCGGTCGGATTATACAGATTTTTTGCAAAAAAACAAGAAATACTCCCTTAATCACGCTTTTGACTAAATTATTTTTACTCTTATTAATAATAAGAATGCTATAAATCATAAAAACAAAACCCCGATAGTTCTATCGGGGCTTTGCTTCAATCTAATTTAGAGATTATTCCGCTGCTTCTGCAACTTCAGGACGATCAACTAACTCAATGTAAGCCATTGGCGCATTGTCACCTGCACGGAAACCACATTTTAAGATACGGGTGTAACCACCAGCACGCTGTGCAAAACGTGGACCTAATTCATTGAATAATTTTGCAACGGTTTCGATGTTGCGAGTACGAGCAAAAGCTAAACGACGGTTAGCAACGCTATCCACTTTTGCTAATGTGATTAATGGTTCAACTACACGACGTAACTCTTTCGCTTTTGGTAACGTAGTCTTGATGATTTCGTGTTCAACAAGAGAACTTGCCATATTACGGAACATCGCTTGGCGATGGCTACTGTTACGGTTTAATTGACGTCCACTCTTACGATGGCGCATAACCTATTCCTTCTTAGAAAATCTATACCGAAACTAGTCTTCTGCAATACTTGCAGGCGGCCAGTTTTCAAGGCGCATACCCAGTGATAAGCCACGAGAAGCGAGTACATCTTTAATCTCAGTAAGAGATTTTTTACCCAAGTTAGGGGTTTTAAGTAGTTCAACTTCCGTACGTTGGACTAAATCACCGATATAGTGAATTGTCTCTGCTTTCAAACAGTTAGCAGAACGAACTGTCAGCTCTAAGTCATCTACTGGACGAAGAAGAATTGGATCAAACTCCGGTTTTTCCTCTTTCACTTCTGGCTGACGAACATCACGCAAATCAACGAATGCAGCGAGTTGCTCTGCTAAAATCGTTGCAGCACGACGGATGGCTTCTTCTGGATCTAATGTTCCATTAGTTTCCATCTCAATAACAAGCTTATCTAAGTCTGTGCGTTGTTCAACACGAGCAGCTTCAACATTGTAAGCAATACGATCTACAGGTGAGAAACGAGCATCGACTAATAAGCGACCGATTGGACGATCTTCATGTTGTGAATGTACACGAGCAGATGCTGGCACATAACCACGACCACGCTGTACACGAATGCGCATGCTAATAGAGGCATTTTTATCTGTTAAATGACAGATAACGTGATCTGGGTTCACAATTTCAACATCAGCATCGGCGGTGATATCGGCTGCAGTTACAGGGCCAATCCCAGATTTAGTTAGTGTCAAAATAATATCGTCTTTATTTTGCACTTTTACCGCTAGACCTTTAAGGTTTAACAATACTTCAAGAATATCTTCTTGTACGCCTTCTTTGCTGCTGTATTCATGTAATACACCATCAATTTCTACTTCTGTAACTGCGCAACCAGGCATAGACGAAAGTAAAATGCGACGAAGTGCGTTACCTAAGGTGTGGCCAAAGCCACGTTCTAACGGCTCTAAGGTCACTTTTGCGTGAGTTGAACTAACCTGTTCAATATTCACTAAGTGGGGCTTTAAAAATTCTGTTACAGAACCCTGCATTTTATCCTCTCTTTGCTTTTAAGCTTTAATAACTAAAAATAATGTAATTAAAAAATTAACTATTATTTAGAGTAAAGCTCAACGATCAGATGTTCATTAATATCTGCTGATAGATCAGAACGCTCTGGAGTGCGTTTAAATACACCTTCCATTTTAGTTGCATCAACTTCTAACCAAGTCGGTTTTTCACGGTTACTTGCAGCTAATTCCAATGCAGCTTTGATACGTGCTTGTTTTTTAGATTTTTCACGCACTGCAATGACATCATCAACAGAAACTTGATATGAAGGGATGTTTACAACACGACCATTTACTACGATAGATTTGTGGCTCACTAATTGGCGAGCTTCTGCACGAGTTGCTGCGAAACCTAAACGATAAACAACGTTGTCTAAACGACCTTCTAACAATACTAATAAGTTCTCACCGGTATTGCCTTTTAAGCGGTTAGCTTCTTTATAGTAGTTACGGAATTGACGTTCCAAAATACCATAGATACGGCGAACTTTTTGTTTTTCACGAAGCTGACTACCGTAGTCAGATAAGCGAGGTTTACGAGCACCATGTTGACCTGGTGCGGTATCAATTTTACATTTTGACTCGATCGCGCGAACACCTGATTTAAGGAATAAATCGGTACCTTCACGACGGCTTAGCTTGAGTTTTGGACCCAAATATCTTGCCATTTTCTTTCTCCAATTATCCTAACGTCAATTACACGCGACGTTTTTTCGGTGGACGACAACCGTTATGAGGAATCGGAGTCACATCAGTAATATTCGTGATACGGAAACCTGCTGCATTTAATGCGCGGATTGTAGATTCACGACCTGGACCCGGACCTTTAACCATAACTTCCAAATTCTTTAAACCGAACTCTTTTACCATTTCGGCACAACGTTCAGCAGCAACTTGTGCAGCAAACGGAGTTGATTTACGAGAACCACGGAAACCAGAACCACCAGCAGTAGCCCATGCTAGAGCATTGCCTTGACGGTCAGTAATAGTCACGATTGTATTATTGAAAGATGCGTGGATATGAGCTACGCCATCTGCGATCTGTTTTTTAACGCGCTTACGTGCGCGAACTGGTGTTTTAGCCATTATTTACTCCGATTATTTCTTGATCGGTTTACGAGGACCCTTACGGGTACGCGCATTAGTCTTAGTACGTTGACCACGTACAGGGAGACTACGACGGTGACGTAAACCACGGTAGCAACCAAGGTCTAAAAGACGTTTGATGCTTAAAGTTACTTCACGACGTAAATCACCTTCGACAGTAAATTTACCAACTTCTTCACGCAGTTTTTCAATCTGCTCTTCAGACAATTCTCTGATCTTTACATCTTCAGCAATACCCGTTGCAGCACAGATAGCTTTTGCACGAGTCTTACCGATACCATAAATTGCAGTTAAAGCGATTACAGTATGTTTTTGATCAGGAATGTTAATGCCTGCAATACGGGCCACTATGCACTCCTATTATTTAAAGTTATTGATATGCTGATCTTGAAAAGCCCGTTTCAGGATACTCAAACAGCATATCAGGACGAAATGAGCTGAGCAGTATAACTGCTCAGCAGGTTCTTTGCAAGAAATTTATCAAATTAACCTTGACGTTGTTTATGTTTAGGGTCGCTACAAATTACACGAACAACACCTTCACGTTTAACAACTTTACAGTTACGACACATTCTTTTTACTGAAGCACGAACTTTCATTGCTTATCCTTTTCTTAAGGTCTTATTGACCTAAGCCTTTCAAATTGGCTTTCTTCAACACAGAGTCATACTGTAATGACATTAAATGACTTTGAACCTGTGCGATGAAATCCATAATAACAACCACAACAATCAGTAATGAAGTACCACCTAATTGGAAAGAGACCTTCCAAACTGATGTAATGATATAAGGAACCAAACAAACAAAGGTAATATATAACGCACCAATTAAGGTCAAACGCGTCATTACTTTATCGATATAACGAGAAGTTTGCTCGCCTGGTCGATAACCTGGTACAAACGCACCTGATTTTTTCAGATTATCCGCAGTATCACGAGGATTATATTGCATTCCTGTATAGAAAAATGCAAAGAAGATAACTGCCATCGTAAATAGAATGATATATAAAGGCTGTCCCGGCTGAAGCAGCTGAGATAAATCAAATAACCATTCAAAACCTTCACTTGAGCCAAACCATTGTGCAACTGTTGCAGGGAATAGAATAATACTCGATGCGAAGATTGCTGGAATTACACCAGCCATATTTACTTTTAAAGGTAAATGAGATGATCTCGCGGGAGCCATCATTCTACCTTGTTGGCGACTTGCGTAGTTTACAACAATTCTTCTTTGTCCACGTTCAACAAAGACAACAAAATACGTTACAGCAAATGCTATAACAGCTATTAGTAATAAGACAAGTAAAGAAATTTCACCTTGACGTGATTGTTCGATTGTCTGCCCGATAGCGGAAGGTAAGTCTGCAACAATCCCTGCAAAGATAATGAGAGAGATGCCGTTTCCAATACCACGTTCGGTGATTTGCTCACCTAACCACATAAGGAACATTGTCCCTGTCACTAAACTGACAACAGACGTCACATAGAATAAGACATTTGGATTAGGAACTAATCCTTGTACCATTCCTGGAAGGGCCAAAGAAATACCAATAGACTGAATAAATGCTAATAATAACGTTGCATAGCGTGTATATTTACTGATTTTACGTCTTCCTGCTTCACCTTCTTTTTTCAATTCAGCCAATGCAGGATGAACTGCCGTCAATAGCTGAATAATAATTGACGCAGAAATATAAGGCATAATACCCAACGCAAAAATAGACGCTCGGCTTAAAGCACCACCAGAGAACATATTAAACATATCAATGATGGTGCCTTTTTGTTGCTGTACTAAATCGGATAATACTGAAGCATCAATACCAGGAACAGGAATAAAAGAACCGATACGGAAAACGATTAATGCACCTAATACGAACAATAATCTAGATTTTAATTCACCAGTACTTTTTTGAGTATTCCCTTGATAACCTGGTTGTTTAGCCATTTATTATTCCTCGATAGAACCACCAGCAGCTTCGATAGCAGCTTTAGCACCTTTGGTTACACCTAAGCCTTTTACTACGAATGCTTTCTCAACTTTACCAGAAAGAATAACTTTTGCAGATAAAATATCTTTGGTGATTACGTTAGCAGCTTTTAATGCTTCTAAGGTTACTACATTGCCATCTACTTTTGCTAATTCATCTAAACGAATCTCAGCAACATGGAATGATTTTAATGAAGTAAAACCAAATTTTGGTAAACGACGGTATAAAGGCATTTGACCACCTTCGAAACCGCGGCGAACTTTACCACCGGTACGAGATTTTTGACCTTTATGACCACGACCACCAGTTTTACCTAAACCAGAACCAATACCACGACCAAGACGTTTAGCACTGTGTTTAGCACCTTCAGCTGGAGAGAGAGTATTTAAACGCATTCTATTACTCCTCAACCTTAACCATGTAAGAAACTTGATTAATCATACCACGAATAGCTGGAGTATCTTCCAACTCAACAGTATGACGAATATGACGAAGACCTAAGCCTTTCAACGTTGCTTTATGTTTCGGTAAACGAGCGATAGAGCTACGAGTTTGAGTTACTTTAATTTTTGCCATATTCAATTACCCCAAAATTTCTTCAACGGTTTTGCCACGTTTCGCAGCAACCATTTCAGGTGATTTCATATTTGCAAGTGCATCAATAGTTGCACGAACAACGTTAATTGGGTTGGTTGAACCGTACGCTTTAGAAAGTACGTTGTGAACACCTGCAACTTCTAATACTGCACGCATTGCACCACCTGCGATGATACCTGTACCTTCGCTAGCTGGTTGCATAAATACGCGTGAACCAGTATGAGAACCCTTAACAGGGTGTTGTAATGTACCGTCTTTTAACGCGACATTAACCATATTGCGACGAGCTTTTTCCATCGCTTTTTGGATTGCTGCTGGAACTTCACGAGCTTTACCATAACCAAAACCTACACGACCGTTACCATCGCCCACTACTGTTAAAGCAGTGAAACTCATAATACGACCACCTTTTACGGTTTTTGATACACGGTTAACCGCGATTAGCTTTTCCTGCAGTTCACCAGCTTGTTTTTCGATGTTTGACATCTAAAATTCCTCTATTAGAACTGAAGACCAGCTTCACGAGCAGCATCTGCTAATACTTGCACACGACCATGGTATTTGAAACCAGAACGGTCAAATGCAACTGCTTTAATACCTTTTTCTAAAGCACGCTCCGCAACGAGTTTACCAACTACTGCTGCTGCATCTTTATTACCAGTATATTTAACTTGCTCTTTAATTACTTTCTCAACAGTTGAAGCTGCTGCTAAAACTTCTGAGCCGTTTGGTGCGATAACCTGCGCATAGATATGACGCGGGGTACGATGCACGACTAAGCGTGTTGCACCTTGCTCTCTCATTAAGTGACGTGCACGGCTTGCACGACGGATACGAGCTACTTTCTTATCCATAGTGTTACCTTACCTTACTTTTTCTTCGCTTCTTTAGTACGTACAACTTCATCAGCGTAACGTACACCTTTACCTTTATAAGGCTCAGGTTTGCGGTATGCACGAATATCTGCTGCTACTTGACCGATCAACTGTTTGTCAGCACTTTTCAGAACAATTTCTGTTTGTGATGGACATTCACCAGTTACACCAGCTGGTAGAGCGTGTTCTACTGGGTGAGAAAAACCTAAACTTAAAGCAACAGAATTGCCTTTCATTTGTGCTCTGTAACCAACACCCACTAATTGCAATTTCTTAGTAAAGCCCTCGGTAACACCGATAACCATGTTGTTTACTAATGCACGAGTTGTACCTGCTAAAGCGTTTGCTTGAGCAGTCTCATCTTTTGGTGCAAAAGTAAACACGTTAGCATCAAATTTTACTTCAACTGCATTGTGAATTTCACGAGATAACTCGCCGTTTTTACCTTTAACTGTTAATAGCTGACCGTTGAGTTTAACTTCAACACCGGCAGGAACATTAACAGGTGCCTTTGCAACACGAGACATATTTTCCTACCTCACTATTATGCTACGTAACAGATAATTTCACCGCCGAGGCCTGCTTGACGTGCAGCACGGTCGGTCATTACACCTTTAGAAGTAGAAACAACTGCGATACCTAAACCACCCATTACTTTTGGTAATTCATCTTTACGTTTATAAATACGTAAACCAGGGCGGCTCACACGTTGAATACTTTCTACAACTGGTTTGTTTTGGAAATATTTTAAAGTAATTTCCAGTTCAGGTTTAACACCCTCAACAACTTTAACGCTTTCGATATAACCTTCTTCAGCTAAAACATTTGCAATAGCAACTTTTAACTTAGATGAAGGCATACTGATTGCAACTTTATTCGCAGCTTGACCGTTACGAATACGGGTCAGCATATCTGCGATTGGATCTTGCATGCTCATGTATTTACTCCCATGATTCCAAATTAAAAGAGGTTATTACCAGCTTGCTTTCTTAAGACCCGGGATTTCGCCACGCATAGCAGCTTCACGAACCTTAATACGGCTTAAACCAAACTTACGAAGTACACCATGTGGACGACCAGTTTGGCGGCAACGATTACGCTGACGGCTTGGGCTTGAATCACGTGGAAGTGTTTGTAATTTTAACACTGCTGCCCAACGGTCTTCGTCAGAAGCATTCACATCAGAAATGATTTTTTTCAGCTCTTGACGTTTCGCGTAAAATTTATCAGCTAATTTAGCACGTTTCACATCGCGTGCGATCATTGATTGTTTTGCCACGATAACCTACCTTATTTACGGAATGGGAAATTGAAAGCCGCTAATAAAGCCTGACCTTCTTCATCACTTTTCGCTGTAGTGGTGATAGTAATATCTAAACCACGCACACGATCTACTTTATCGTAGTCGATTTCAGGGAAAATGATTTGTTCACGAACACCCATACTGTAATTACCACGACCATCAAATGACTTAGCGTTTAAACCACGGAAGTCACGGATACGTGGAACAGCGATAGTAATCAATCTTTCAAAGAATTCCCACATACGTTCACCACGTAGGGTCACTTTGCAACCGATTGGATACCCTTGACGGATTTTAAAGCCTGCAACAGATTTGCGAGCTTTAGTTACTAAAGGTTTTTGACCGCTGATTGCTGCTAAATCCGCTACTGCGTTATCTAACAGTTTTTTGTCGGTCAATGCTTCACCCACACCCATATTCAGGGTAATCTTTTCGATTCGTGGGACTTGCATGACAGATGAGTAGTTGAATTTTGCTTTTAATTCATTAACTACTGTATCTCTGTAGTAATCATGCAGTTTCGCCATCACATTACTCCAGTTAATTAAATAGTTTTCTCGTTAGATTTGAAGAAACGTACTTTTTTACCATCTTCAAATCTAAATCCTACACGGTCAGCTTTATTTGTTTCAGGGTTAAAGATCGCAACGTTTGATACGTCAATTGCTGCTTCTTTTTTCACTAAACCGCCAGCCTTGCCTAATGCAGGAACTGGTTTTTCGTGTTTAGTTACGATATTGATACCTTCAACAACCACTTTACCGTTTGGTAACACTTTAGTTACCTTGCCACGCTTACCTTTATCTTTACCGGTAAGAACGATCACTTCGTCATTTTGACGGATTTTAGATGCCATTTTTCACTTCTCCTTACAGTACTTCTGGAGCTAAAGAGATGATCTTCATAAACTTCTCAGAACGAAGTTCACGAGTCACAGGTCCAAAAATACGAGTACCGATTGGTTGCTCAGTGTTATTATTTAAAATTACACAAGCGTTACCATCGAAGCGAATAACAGCGCCATCTGGGCGACGAACACCCTTCTTGGTGCGCACCACAACTGCTTTTAACACATCACCTTTTTTTACTTTACCACGTGGAATTGCTTCCTTCACGGTAACTTTGATGATATCGCCGATAGCAGCGTAACGACGGTGCGAGCCACCTAGAACCTTGATACACATTACGCTACGAGCCCCTGAGTTATCAGCAACATCCAGCATAGTCTGTTCTTGGATCATATTAGTGCTCCGTTAAATAAAAAAAACACCCTTTCGGGACGAATCTACTTGCCCTATGCAAATAGGGTGCGAAATATATCACAAATATCGCACCCTAATCAAGCAGATTTTAAGCAATTAACAAAAAGCTAACTACATCTTCTCAGCTGTCTTAATGCCTAACAAATCCAACCCTTGTTTTAAGGTTTTCGCCGTTAAATTAGCTAATTTTAAACGGCTGTTTTTCACATTTTCCTCCGCATTCAAAATTGGACAAGCCTCATAGAATGAAGAGAAAATGCCAGCTAATTCATAAATATATTGGCAAAGTACGTGCGGTGTCCCGTCTTTTGCCACTGTGGATACCGCTTCTTCAAATTGCAGTAATTTAACCGCTAATGCACGTTCTTTTTCTTCATTGATCGCAATGTCGCCAACAACGCTGTCAGCGTCAATCCCCGCTCGGCTAAAAATAGAACGGATACGGGTATAAGCATATTGCATATAAGGTGCAGTATTGCCTTCAAAACTCAGCATATTGTCCCAGTCAAACACATAATCAGTCGTGCGATTTTTCGCAAGGTCAGCATATTTCACCGAGCCAATGCCCACCGCTTCTACCACTGCACGCAATTCTGTTTCGCTCAATGCTGGATTTTTCTCACGAATCAATTTTTCCGCACGCTCTTCGGCTTCATCAAGCAAATCCACCAGTTTTACCGTACCACCTGTGCGAGTTTTAAATGGCTTACCATCTTTGCCTAGCATCATACCGAAGTTGTGATGTTCAAGGCTGAAACTCTCTGGCACATAACCTGCTTTACGGGTAATTAACCACGCCTGTTGCATATGTTGGCTTTGGCGAGTGTCTGAGAAAACTAATGCGCGGTCTGCGTGTAAAGTATGGAAACGATATTTTGCGGCTGCAATGTCAGTGGTGGTATAAAGGAAGCCGCCATCTTTTTTCTGCACGATCACACCCATAGGTTCACCTTCTTTATTTTTAAATTCATCAAGGTAAACCACCAACGCCCCATCATCTTCCACCGCTAAGCCTTGTGCTTTCAAATCTGCCACAATTTCAGGTAACATTGGATTGTAAAGGCTTTCACCCATCACATCGTTTTCGGTGAGCGTCACATTTAAGCGTTCATAGTTACGTTGGTTTTGGCTCATTGTCATATCCACAAGCTTTTTCCACATTGTGCGACAATACGCATCACCACCTTGTAATTTCACCACATAACCACGCGCTTTTTCGGCAAAATCGGCATCGCTGTCATAATGCTCTTTCGCAGCACGGTAAAAAGCTTCTAAATCGCTTAATTCCATTGCGCTGGCATGTTCGTTTTCCATTTTTTCAAGATAAGCGATAAGCATACCAAATTGCGTTCCCCAGTCGCCCACGTGGTTAGCACGAATCACATTATTGCCCATAAATTCCAATGCACGCACTACTGCATCACCAATAATGGTTGAACGCAAATGCCCGACGTGCATCTCTTTTGCTACGTTTGGCGAAGAGTAATCCACCACGACAGTTTGTGGATTTGCTGTTTTTATGCCGAAATTGACCGCTTGTAAGGCTAAATCTGCATTCTGAGCCAACCATTGTGGTTTTAAGAAAATGTTAATAAACCCCGGCCCAGCAATTTCTAGTTTCTCTGCGATATCGGATAAATCTAAATGTTCTAAGGTTTTTTGTGCAAACTCTCGTGGATTTAACCCTAATTTTTTCGCAGCACCCATGATACCGTTAGCTTGATAATCACCAAATTGCACTTTACCAGATTGACGCACTAACGGCTCAACATCATTTGCCGCCCCTGCTGCAATCATTGCCGATTTTACTTTTTCAGATAAAATATGCTGAATATTCAAAATAAATTCCTAATTTTAACAAGTGAAAAATGCCGTCTATGATACAAGAAAATGCAGATTTTTCCCACAAATTGACCGCTTGTTTTGGTAATTTGGCTGAATTTGAGCAGAAAATTCAACAAATCGCTGAAATTTGTAGCATTGATTTAAGCCAGTTTGAAATCGATCATCTTGCAGTTAGAATGAATCAACTTGAAACTGCAAAAATATGGCGAGAAATGTTATTAACCGATGCGACAATTTTAAAAGAAAGCGAGGTGAACGGTCGCCCTATCGGATTATTTATCCTCAATCAACCACCCATGTTTTGCGAACAATCCGTATCTATTATTGAACTCCCTTTTCCCAAAGGCAAAACTTACCCACAAGAAGGCTGGGAACATATTGAGATTGTCGTACCTATGCAGGAAAATGAAAGTGTGGAGCAGTGGATTGAACGTTGCTGCAAGCGGTGGAATTTACAAGAAAATTTGCAAATTCATCTAAAAATTAGTCAGCCTCAGGTAGCAGGGGAATTATTGCCAAACCCAAGTATTGCCATTTCGCTTAATAAAGAATTTTATAATTTCTGCGCGCTAAAATTACATCCTTATTCAATACAAGAAATTTGTCGGCAAAATTAATTTAAACGCTGCAACTAATTACAATAATTCTTGTCTTAAACAATCGCATTGTGTTATAAATAGCCTGATATTTTCTAGTTTTGGGCGTCCTTAACTCTATTGGAGAATAAAGAATATGAAAAAATTTGGATTAGCTGCGGCATTAATGGCAAGTTTAACTTTAGCTGGCTGTGCAAATACGGATATTTACAGTGGTAATGTTTATCGCGGTGACCAAGCAAAAGAAGCCCGTTCTATTAATTACGGTACTATCGTTTCTGTACGTGAAGTAAAAATCCAAGCGGATAGCTCTGGTGCAATTGGTACAGTTGGTGGTGGCGTACTAGGTGGTATTGCTGGCTCAACTATCGGTGGTGGACGAGGCTCAGCAGTAGCAAGTGCAGTAGGTGCAATTGCTGGTGCAATGATCGGTAGCACAGTAGAAGAAAAAGCGAATCAAGTTTCTTCATTAGAAATGGTAATTCGCAAAGATGATGGACAAGAAATCGTTGTCGTTCAAAAGAAAGAGGACGGTTTTGTTCCTGGAAAACGTGTTAGAATCGTAGGCTCTAGCTCCGATCTCAACGTTTCCCTTTTATAATTATTAACCTTTTAAATTTAAGGAAACACAATGAAAAAACTTTCTCTTGTTGTATTAATGGGCGCTGCATTGGCGGCTTGTACTCAGGATGTTTACTCGACAAAAGGCAATGCAACAATTTTATCGAGCAAAGATTTATCACCTGAAGTTGTTGAATTAGTTGTACAAAAAGACAACGGTGAATTAGTCACCATGACTCGTAAATATGATGCTCACGCCGCTGTAGGCGCGCGTGTGAACGTGACTGACGAATACAACCATGAAGATGCAGATTTAAAAACAATTCATCGTTACGAATTTAAATAATCTTGTCTTTAAATCATAAGCCCCGACTCTGTTCGGGGTTTTTTCTATTTCATTATATAGCTACGTATTTGCAAAATATTGCCCTAAACCGACCGCTTATTATGAATACCTTACGCCATAAACTACCATTATATTGGTTAAATGCTAATCTTATTGGCACATTGCCTATCTTTTTTGCCGCCAACCTCGCTGCATTCGTTATTTGGCAACTTAATATTTCACAACATACTATGCCACTTGTACTCGGCATTATTGCCGCTGGTTTATCTGACTTAGATAATCGCCTTACAGGTCGAATTGCAAACCTACTATTTACCTTAATTGCTTTTGCGATTTCTTCACTTAGCTCACAGCTTGCGCTTACACATAGTTGGTTATTTATCCCCTTGATCACAATCATTACTTTTATTGTCATTATGCTAGGCGCAATTGGGCAACGCTATAGCACTATTGCATTTGGTACTCTGCTTGTGGCTATCTATACTACGCTCAGCTACACGCCAGATGTCGCTTGGTATTCAAATACACTATTGATTTTATTTGGCACCCTAATTTATGGGCTTGTGGCCGTTATTATTTATCTACTTTTCCCAAACCGAGCTGTACAAGAAAATATGGCGCAATACTATGAAGCACTGAGCCAATATCTACAAATTAAAGCCGATTTTTTTGATCCTGATGACACAGACAATCTACCGCAGAAGCAGCTTGCCCTCGCTAAAGCGAATAGCATCGTGATGAGTACATTAGACAAAGCACGAGTCTCACTTTTTTACCGCTTACGTGGGCAACACCGCCATTTAAGAACACAGAAAATGTTACGCTATTTTTTCACCGCACAAGATATTTGGGAACGTGCAGGTTCAAGCCATTCTGAATATCAAAAACTTTTTGATGGCTGGCAAAATAGTGATCTTATCTTCCGCCTACAACGCATTCTGGAATTACAAGCCATAGCCTGCCAACAAATTGCCAGCGCATTACGCCATAACACTGTTTATACACATAATACTCGTGGTGAAAGAGTTCTTGCGGGGCTAGCCCATTCCATGACTTTCCATAAACAAAATAAAGCTCAACAGCTACATAAACTACAATCTATTATAGATAATCTGCGGCATATTGAAGGACAACTTTCCCAGCTAGAAAATCATACGCCTAATGGCAAAAAATCAGTAAAATCAGCCCGCTTGATCGCTGAAAATGTTTCAGGTTGGCGTAATATGTTGCAAGCAGTGCGAAGCCAATGTCATTTTCGCTCACAATTATTCCGCCATGCCGTACGCTTATCCATAGTGGTTTTTATCGCCAGTTTGCTCGTTGAATTCTTCCATATAGAACAAGGCTATTGGATTTTACTCACCGCTATTCTTGTGTGTCAGCCAAATTATTCTGCTACCAAAAAACGCCTTATCCAACGGATAATCGGCACAATTTTAGGGGTGATCGTTGGCATGTCATTGCGTTATCTCTCGCCAACGTTAGAAGCACAATTGGGCATTATTGTGGCGTCAAGTACGCTGTTTTTCTTGTTTCGTACAAATAACTATAGCTTCTCTACTTTTTTTATTACAATTCAAGTTCTAGTCAGTTTTGATGTTGTCGGTTTTGGCGCAAATAGCGCCATCTTACCCAGAGTATTCGACACACTACTTGGCGCTGGCATTGCTTGGATTGCTGTGGCTTATTTGTGGCCAGATTGGAAGTACCTCAATTTACAGCAAAATGTGGCAACATCTTTACAAAGTTGTGCGACATATTTACGACACATTATCGCCCAGCTTCAATTCGGCTATCGAGATCTCTTTAGCTATCGCATCGCACGGCGTGCTGCACAAAATGCTGCGGCAGCATTAAGCACCGCAGTCTCTCATATTACAGAAGAGCCAAAAAAATACTCTAAAACGCTTACCATTGCGCCGACATTACTAGGGCTCAATTACACATTGCTCAGCTATATTTCAGCACTGGCCGCTCACCGCCAAGAAGGTGCAGAGATCAACCAACATATTGATTTTGCCAGCGCATTTTTCAAACAGAGCAAATTAATTGCAATTATTCTGGAGAGAATTGCTCAGCAACAAAATTGCCACACTGAAATTGAACAAATAGATCAACAAATTAAGCAACTTGAACAAACATATAAAACACAGTTAAATGCACAGTCGCTAGTCTTAATACAGCAACTACGACTGATTGTGCAGTTACTACCACAATTTGCAGAATTTAATGAAAAAATACCCGCTTGATAGCGGGCATTCACGGTTAGGTTGTAAGGTATGTTTTCAACAGCGGCATTTGCGCGGTTGCATCTCTTATCCCGAGCTCATACATTGCTTGGATCTTCTTGGGGTCATTTTCTAAACGTTTTATCGCTATCTTTTGTGACGGACGCAAAACAAAAATATCACCTTGTTCACCCAATTGATTAATTTGTTCAATACGCTGATTATAATCAGCGTAGCGATTATTCATCGTGTTTACTAAATTAGGGTATTTACCATAAACCAATTTATTTAACCACTGCAAAGCAGGTGCTTTACGATAATCAGCAGGACGCGTTAAAACTACAATAATTTTGTCAAAACCAAGCTGTTGGCAAAAATTTAAAGGTATACTATCGGCTTCTGCACCATCAAGATATTTTTGCCCATTAACTTCAACCATCTTAGAAAAGAAAGGGAGTGCTGAGGTTGCTCGTAATGTTTCCATTTGTTCAAAGACATCGTGAATTTGATGATACTCTGCTTTGCCGGTTGATACATTAGTAAGCGTAGCATAAAAGGGGATTTTTGATTGCTTAAATGTCTGATTATCAAAAATATCTAGCTTGAATGGCACATCGTAAAAAGCGAAATCTCGCCCAACTACATTACCCTCTCGTAACCAATTACGGAACCCAATATAGCGCGGATTAGTAAGAAAACGTAGGTTATAACGTAATGCCCGCCCACGTTGTTTTGACGGGAAATTTACCCCAAATAACGCGCCAGCAGACACGGCAACAATGCCGTCAATTTGAATAGCTTCATCTAAAAATACATCCAGCACTCCTGCGGTAAACATCCCCCGCATCGCGCCGCCTTCTAGTACTAAGCCTACTTTTGCCATTATTTGAGATCCCTATCATCTACGCCAACCAATAAATAGTTACCATTAATATCTGCTAAACTACGAAAGCCAATATTAAAGATCTCGCAAGCTTTATTACGATTAATTGGACGGTAATCAAAATTATCGTGGTGATGACCATGGAATATTTTCTTCACCCCCATTTTACGCGCCAGTTGATTAATTACGGAGAATCCTTGTGGATGCGGACGCGGTGCCTCATGAGTAATCAATATATCGGCTTGCTGCTGTTCCAAATTTTCAATATCTGACGGAAAAATAGAGGAACGATGGCGTAATGGAACACCGCCTCGCCAAATACGCTCCTGTGGACAATATTGACAATAATGGATTGGATCAAAAAACATTGGGCGGTGAGGAGGCATCCAAATATGCCCGCGGAAAACGCCACCTAACCCTGCAATTTTAACCCCTTGGATATCAACGACTCGGCTATGCAGATTACGCTGTTTCCATTCTGATCCCCAAATTGCATCAAACGCCTGCACTGTTTTACTATCATGATTACCATGGATAAACCAAATATCACAGTGCTGCGCCAGTTGGTCTAACTCACCTGGCGTAGTTAGCTGCAAATCGCCTAAAATGACTAAGGCTACATTTTCCTGCTCTTGCACAAAGGGGTAAAGATGAGCGTAACTTCCATGTGGATCACCCGCAAACAGTATCATTCTTTCTTCTCGTTATCAGTTTTAAATGTCAATGAAATTGGCTCTTCATTCAAAATCGCTTCAATAATCTGTTTAGTTTGATTATAGCGATCTAAATAGCTCGGCGATTCAATTTCGATGTAAGGCACTTTATATTTCTCCAGCAATTTTTTTAACAACTGCTGAAATGCCTGACGTTGCTTCTGCGAACCAAGACTACGTAAGCCGTCATCCACCCATTTGGTATTATTTGACAACAAAATCGTCACATCAAACGGATACTCTTTGATCATAGAATCTAAGAACGGATGCGCTTTACCCTCATATTGGATACAAAATGCCTGAGTCGTAATATAGTCAGTATCAATAATTGCCACTTTATGGGCTTGTTTCATCGCAAAATCAACATAACGTTTATGCCCTAATGCCATTTGCGGGTAATCTGAATATTGCATCGCTTGCTCATTTCCACCAAGCTGCTCAAAAACAAACTCTCGCCCATATTCCCAAGCTGAGGTTGTATTAAACACATTAGCTAGTTTACTAACCAATACACTCTTACCACTGCTTTCTCCACCTAAAATGGCGATTGTTTTTACAAAAAACGGGCGAACCTCTTTCGGAATAAAACGCCAGTATTGGAAAGGATTATTACGAATTTTCGTCGCAGAAACATTAAACGAACTTCGCTCTGGATCAACCAAATGAACTTCTAAGCCAAGATATTGCTCATACGGTACTTTATCTTGTATTTCACTGCTAAAGACAATGCTAGGCTGAATATTCTTTTCTTGAAACAATTCTTTTACCCGATTTGCCCAGCCTTCCCAGCCATTCGGATAGCTTGGAATACCGTCTTCATTTAAATGATGAATAATGATCTGCTTTTGTTGATATTTAAAAATCTGCTGCATCCAACGTAGCCTATCTTCGTTGGTCGGCATACGTTTCATTTTACTATCGTGGAAGAGTTGTAAATCGCGCTCAGTATCGGTACAAACCACAACATGTAGCATATCAACTTTGCTAAATGCCTCGTAGATCATATTGATATGCCCTGTATGCACCGGATAAAACTTCCCAAAAATCACACCAACACGCAAAGAAGGCTCATCAACAATCTCCAACGTCTTATGCAAGGCCTGTAGCTTTGCGGCACTCGGATTTTTAATTTTCCCACTTACCAGCTGGTTAAAGTAGGCTCGAGTAACGCCTGCTTGCTGACAAATATCGTTTACTTTTAAATTAAGCTGTTTACGCTTGTGTTGAAGATAAGCAAAATTAGACATGATTCCCCCAAAAACTCAGTTTAAATGATAGGCTAAAAGAGTGGTTTTATCAATGGACAATGTATAGTGGATCGTAGATAATGCCCGCCTTTTGGAAACTTCACTAAACATTTTGCTATGGCGTTACTCATCACCCACAAATGCACAAACTGCGACATGTGCGAGCCGGAATGCCCCAATCAGGCTATTTCGATGGGAGAAGAAATCTACGTTATTGACCCTGCACTCTGCACTGAATGCGTTGGACACTACGAAACGCCAACCTGCCAGAAAGTTTGCCCGATCAATAACTGCATTATTACCGATCCCGAAAATATTGAAAGCGAAGAACAACTTTGGGAACGGTTTGTATTAATTCATCACGCAGATAAACTATAAACAACAAGCGGTTATTTCTTACTAAAGTTTGGCAAAAAATCGTGTAATATGAGAAGCTTGTACAGCCATACTGGCATGAATATCGATTATACCGCCCATAAAAAAACGGAGAGCCTAAGCTCTCCGTTTTCGCTTATTTATCTTCTTTTGGCGAAATTACCATTGATAACCTACACCAACAGAACCACCAAAGTCTCCACGGGTATTCGCATTACCTTGTAGTTTCAAGATAACTTTACCGTTGTCGCTT
>NZ_SMAM01000006.1 GCF_004346205.1 Bibersteinia trehalosi
TCCCACCTGACTCCATACCGAACTCAGAAGTGAAACGCAGTAACGCCGATGGTAGTGTGGGGTTTCCCCATGTGAGAGTAGGGCAACATCAGGGTATTATTTTAATGCGGAGCGGTAGTTCAGCTGGTTAGAATACCTGCCTGTCACGCAGGGGGTCGCGGGTTCGAGTCCCGTCCGTTCCGCCACTTTATTTGATAAGCGAATAGAAAATTCGCTTATTTTATTTTAGAAATACGATAAAATTTAACAGGATTTTCCTGATGTCCATAGTGCTGTGGCTCCACCTGATTCCATTCCGAACTCAGAAGTGAAACGCAGTAACGCCGATGGTAGTGTGGGGTTTCCCCATGTGAGAGTAGGGCAACATCAGGGTTTAATTTAAAGGGAACCCCAAGTCGTAAGGCTTGGGGTTTTTGCTTATGTGTTATTTATAAAAATATTTATTTGTAGTTTAAGCTATTATGAATATGTTTATGAAATAGTAGCTTAATAAAATAATAGTGATAAGATAATTTTATAATGCGAATACATAGCTAGGAGATAATTTATGAAATGCAATAAGGTATTACAAATATGGTTTGCTATATTGTTTAATCTATTAACTGCTTCAGCTTTAGCAGAGGTATCTTTAAAAGAAATCTTGCTAATTGCTCTAGAAAGAGATCCTAGTTTAGATGAAGCAAGAGCAAATATTTTAATGGCGGAAAGCCAGACTAAAATTTCAGAGGCAGGGCATGAGCCTGTGATTTCTCTGGTAAATACAGGTGTGCTTGCTCAAAAGCATACAAATTCTAGCAATCGTCGCTCAGGACCTAGTGTTATGGGACGGATTAATCTTTATTCTTGGGGAGCAATTGAATCAGAAATTGAACGAGATAAATATAAAGAAGATTTTTTCCGCTATAAATTCTATGAGATTCGTGAACAGTTAGGGCAGCAGATTGGGAGTCTATATTTAGCAGCATTACGGGCAAAAGAAAATATTTCGATTTATAAAGAAAGTTTACAGCGTCATGAGAAGATGATTAAAGAGCTTAAAGTTATTGTTACCTACGATGAGGGGAGAATTTCTGAATTGAATGAAGCGCTTTCTCGTCGTAATCAGGTAGAATCTACTCTTTTGCAATATGAACGAACGATGTATAACGCATTGAGCCGCTTAAGCCGTTATACGCCTAAAAATTTAATGCCAGCTGATTTAGTTGATCCATTTTTGAATGTGTCAGCAGAACATTTTATTGCGAAATATCGTAATTCAAATATACAGTCTAACCCCACTTTTGTGGCACAAAAGAAAGAGTTTGAAGCAGCAAGGGCAGATGCCAATTCAGTAAAAGCGCGTCGCTTACCTGCAATTAATTTGGAAGGTTCCGCAAGTCGTCGTGAAAGAGAAGTTTATATTAATATGTCTTGGGATTTATATAACCCTGCGAGCAAGTATCAAGAACGCAATAGCTATTATTCACAAAAAGCAGCGGAAGCAAGAATGCAAGAGATCGAACTGGAGGTTGCTCAACAAGCACATACAGCAGAAATTGATATGGTGCATAATCAACAATTAGCTAAAGTGGCACATAAACAGATTGCATTACAGAAAAATGTGGTTACAGATACGGAATTGCAGTTCCAAATTGCAATGAAATCACTTTTAAATGTATTAGATGCTTATCAAGAACTCACAACGGTTCAAGCAACAGAAATTGCTGCTCGTAATGATTTTCGAGATGCTGCACTATTATACCTTGTTTCACAAGCTAGAGTATCCGTTTGGTCGGGTATTGCCCCCCTTTCTTTAGATAAAGAGTAATAAATGAAGTCTATTATTGAACATATTGCGTTAGTCACGCAGATTTATGGTAATCCTATTGCGAAAGAAGCATTAACTGCTCAAATAGTGCGAGATACTAAGAATAAAGTGAATTTTCACTCAGTTATTGAAGTATTAAGAAGTTATGGTTTTGAAAATTCCATTTCTCAGCGCCCTTTGGAAGAAATACCTAGCTTATCTGTGCCGGTTGTTGCTATTTTGCAAAATGAAGAGGCGGTGGTAATTACAAAAATTGAAGGTAAGGGGTTAGAGCGACGTTACTATATTCGCCAATCTGGTGATGCAGAACAAGTCATTGAGCACAAAGTATTAGAACAGAGTTATCTAGGTTACTGCTGGTTTATTAAACCAAAGATGGTCTCAGACATTCGTTCGGAACTGCCTGAATATGATATGCCAAAGGCATGGTTTTGGAAGGTAATTTGGCGTTTCCGTGGCTACTATTATCAGGTAATTCTAGCAAGTTTCATTATTAATTTTTTAGCGTTAGTCAATTCATTATATGTAATGAATGTGTATGACAGAGTTATTCCTAATCAAACATATGAAACTCTTTGGGCATTAACTATTGGGGTAGTGATTGCTATTGGTTTCGAATTTGTTGCGCGTATGATTCGAGGACATTTAACTGATGTCGCGGGTAAAAAAGCAGATTTAATTATTAGTTCAGCACTCTTCCGCCGAGTGATGGCATTACGTTTAATTGATAAACCAATCTCCTCAGGTTCTTATGCAAATAATTTGCGTGAATTTGAGTCAGTGCGTGAATTTATGACTAGCGCGAGCCTACTGGCTTTGGTTGATTTGCCTTTCCTATTGTTATTTGTTTTTGTGATTTATTTGATAGGTGGCGTGTTAGCGATTGTTCCGCTCATTGTGATTACAATTGTGATTATCGTCAGTTTTGCAGTACAGCCTAAATTGGCTGCGCGTTTGAATGATTCTATGAAAGAATCTTCTCAACGACAAGGCTTAATTGTTGAAGCGCTAGATGGGATTGAGACACTGAAAGCAAATAATGCGGTGAACTGGGTTCAACAACGTTGGGATGCATATACGGCAAAAGTTTCAGCTGCTCAAATTAAAGTCAAAGACTTAAGTAATTTTGTTACTAACTTTTCAACTAAAATGCAACAACTCAATACAGTCTGCCTTGTTATGGTAGGTGCATATTTAGTTCATGCAGAAGTGGAAGCTGAACGTATTACAATTGGTGCGATAATCGCTTCAGTTATTCTTTCAGGAAGAGCTTTAGCGCCCGTAGGGCAAATAGCTTCTCTTGCTATTCGATTTCAGCAAGCTAAATTAGCCTTAAAAGGTGTAGATAATATTGTCAAGCGACCAATTGAGCGAGACACTTCTCGTCAATACATTACTTTAAAGCAAGTTCAAGGCAAATTAACATTCCATAATGTTGCTTTTCAATATGAGCAGGCTATTCCTGATACATTGAATGGAATTAATCTCAATATTCAGGCAGGAGAAAAAGTTGGGATTCTCGGTAAAGTGGGGAGTGGTAAAAGTACTTTACTGAAACTTGCATCTGGTCTATATGAGCCAACTAAAGGCGGTGTAACTTTAGATGACGTGGATATTCGTCAGCTTGATCCAAATTATCTACGTAGTCAAATAGCCTTATTAACTCAATCAGAACGATTATTCCTAGGCACTTTACGTGAAAATTTAGATATGGCTCGTACTGATAATCTCACAGATGATCGTATTTTAGTGCAGGCTTTACAACGTTTTGGGTTATTACCGTTAGTACAGCGACATCCGAAAGGATTGGATATGCCATTAGGTGAAAATGGGTTAGGCTTATCTGGGGGACAAAAGCAGCTAGTTGCATTAGCACGTATGACGATAAAGGAACCAAAGATTGTTTTACTAGATGAGCCAACCAGTGATCTGGATCAGGGAACAGAAGATATGGTGCTACGTGCATTAGCTCAATGGCTGGCAAAGCGTACCTTAGTAGTAGTCACTCATCGCCCACAGGTATTGAAATTAGTTAATCGTATAATTGTCATGGATAACGGTAAGGTGGTTATGGATGGTCCGCGTGATGAAGTATTGGCTCGATTACAAAGTCAGCATAAGCAGCAGGTAACTTCAATGAAAGAACCAATGTTTGCTAAAGAAAAGCATAACACAACAGAGGAAAAATAATGCGTCAGAATCAAACACAGGAAAAAGTTAAACAAGCTGACTTATCCTTAATTAATGATTTAAATGCTGCTTTGCAAACAGAAAAACATCATAAATCTTTTGCGGTAATTATTTTATTTGCCATTTTTCTGATTGTTTTTGTCATTTGGGCTTACTTTAGCCCATTGGAAGAAGTTACTCGTGGGCAGGGGAGTGTTATTCCAAGCAGTCGAGAGCAGATCGTTCAAAGTTTGGATCCTGGTATCATTAGTGAAATGAAGGTGAAGGAAGGAGACATTGTAGAAAAGGATCAAATTTTACTGACTCTTGATGACACACGTAGCTCTGCTATTTTGCGTGAAAGTGAAGCAAAAGTACACAATCTTGAGGCTATCGTTAGTCGTTTACAAGCAGAAGCCTATGGGGTGGCATTGAAATTTCCTGCCGGGATAGCACAAGAGGTTAGAGAGCGTGAACTTGCTGCTTATCATGCTCGCCGTCGTGCGATGCAAGATGCAGTCAGTGGTCTCGCTAAAAGTAAAGCGCTGCTGGATCGTGAAATTGCAATTGTTGCTCCGATGGTAAAGCGTGGGGTGATGTCGGAAGTTGAACTATTGAGAATGCAGCGCCAATCTGCGGAGCTTGCAAATCAAATTACTGAACGAAAAAATCAATATGCGGCAAATGCCAGCAATGAATTGGTTCAGGCAGAATCTGAGCTTGCTCAGGCTCGTGAAAATATGGTTATGCGAGCTGATCCAGTAGAGCGATCACAAATTAAAGCACCACTACGTGGTGTGGTTAAAAATATTCGGATCAATACTGTTGGTGGTGTAGTGCAAGCAGGGCAAGATATCTTAGAAATTGTACCGCTTGATGACACTTTAATTGTACAAGCCTATATTAGCCCGAAAGATGTTGCTTTTATTCGTGTTGGACAAGAAGCATTGATTAAAGTTAGTGCTTATGACTATGCCATTTATGGGGGCTTAGAAGGTAAAGTAATTTTACTTAGCCCAGACACACTGCAAGATGATCGTCGTCCAAGTGAGTTGAAACTTAACCCAGATCAGGCATATTATCGAGTATTAGTTGAGACGTCTGGCAGTTATATTACAGACAAAGCTGGCAATCGTTTAGATATTTCACCAGGTATGACGGCAACGGTAGATATTAAAACAGGTGAGAAAACGATCTTTCAATACCTGATCAAACCGATTACACGTATGAAACAGGCATTACAAGAGCGCTAGGACGCTTAATTATGCAACATTAATTAGCGTAGAGCCTATACAAGCGGTGAAAAATTACCGAAATTCTGCAAAATTATGAGTACAGTTTAGGGAGATGAATTCATCTCCCTTTTTCTTTAATAGAGAAAAAAAATAAACCTTACCGTTTTAGTCTGGTATACTGCACAAATTAAACACAACTTAAGACTTGAAAGGAACTCAACTAATGTCTATCACTGTAAAAATATTGGATTCATCGAAAATTGTTGCAGAATATCAGCCTGTTGCAACAGAAACTATCGTTATACCTGCACAGCAGCATGTCAATTATCAACTCATTGATCATCTTAGTGGCTATGCACCACAAAATATTACCGCATTACGTAGTGGTTCTGACTTAACTATTATGTTAGAGGGCAGTGATAGTGTGCCTGCGATCATCATCGAAAATTATTATGAACAAGAGCAGGCGCAAACCAATTTATTAATTGGCATACATGAGAATGGGGCTATTTATGCTTATGTTCCTGAATCGGGTGTGGCAAGTGATGCGGTCTCTGTATTAGCTGAAGAAATGGTTGCACCACAGATTTTAGCTGGTGAGAAATTATCTACATTATTCTGGAGTACTTATCCAAATTGGTTATGGGGCTTATTACCTGTTGCCGGAGGGTTGACCGCTTTAGCTATTCATGGCGACTCCTCCTCTGCACAGCATGATGCGACATCGGAAGATCAGGCTGTAACGGATTATGATCAGCCGATTGAGCCAGAACAACCGTCTGAACCAGAACAGCCAACTGAGCCAGAGCAACCAACTGCGCCAGAACAGCCGCCTGAACCAGAACAACCGTCTGAACCAGAGCAGCCAATTGAGCCAGAACAACCGTCTGAACCAGAACAGCCAACTGCGCCAGAACAACCAACTGCGCCAGAGCAACCAACTGCGCCAGAGCAACCAACTGAGCCAGAGCAACCAACTGCGCCAGAACAGCCGTCTGAGCCAGAACAGCCAACTGAGCCAGAGCAGCCAGTTGAGCCAGAGCAACCATCTGAGCCAGAGCAACCATCTGAGCCAGAACAGCCAACTGAGCCAGAGCAACCGTCTGAACCAGAGCAGCCAATTGAGCCAGAACAACCGTCTGAGCCAGAACAGCCGTCTGAACCAGAGCAACCATCTGAACCAGAGCAACCGTCTGAGCCAGAGCAACCGTCTGAGCCAGAACAACCATCTGAACCAGAACAACCATCTGAGCCAGAGCAACCAACTGTGCCAGAGCAACCATCTGAGCCAGAGCAACCATCTGAGCCAGAGCAACCATCTGAGCCAGAGCAACCATCTGAGCCAGAGCAACCATCTGAGCCAGAGCAACCATCTGAACCAGAGCAACCGTCTGAACCGGAACAACCGTCTGAACCGGAACAACCGTCTGAGCCAGAACAGCCGTCTGAGCCAGAGCAACCGTCTGAGCCAGAGCAACCGTCTGAACCGGAACAACCGTCTGAGCCAGAACAGCCGTCTGAGCCAGAGCAACCAACTGTGCCAGAGCAACCATCTGAGCCAGAACAGCCAACAGAACCACAGCTGACCATAAATGCCATTACAGAGGATAACCGCATCAATATGGTGGAAGCTCAAGGTAAATTGTTATTAAACGGTACAGTCATTGTAGATACAGGGAATGATGTGCGTGTTGAAGTTGAGCTAAATGGTCAAAATTATCTAGCGAATGTGAATGGCGAAGCTTGGGAACTAGAAATTGAGGCTACTACTTTAGCTTTACAGCAAGGCGAAAATAGCCTGAAGCTCAAAGCAACAGCAACAAGTGCCTCAGGTTTAGAAGCCTCGAGTGAATTGGTGCATATCTATGATGTGGATACACTTATTGTGGATCCGCTGATCCAGCTTGAGCCAATTACAGGGGATGACATTATTCAGTATGCAGAAAGTAAGCAAGCAACCACAACGATTAGAGGAAATGTGGTAAATGTGGAACACTCAGCAGCAAAAGCGGGTGATATTGTAGAGATTAAAGTTGGTAATACCGTCAATCACAATGTATTAAAAGATGATGGTAATGGCGGGCTTACTTTCGAAGTAGAGGTAGGTACGATTGCCTTAATTAATCACGCAGCAGAAGGGATCAGCATTACACTTGCAACCTCCGATGATAGTGGAAATACATTAACTACTGCTGCATCACATAATTATAGAGTTGAGCAGCGAGATATTCGTATTGAGCTGACTTCAATTGCCGAAGATGACATTATCAATAGAGTAGAGAGCCAAGGTGAGATTGATATTGTCGGCTCTGTGGCTAATGGAGAGGAAGGCGATAGCATTGAGATTTATTGCTCTTGCCCTGAATGTGAAACAGGTTGGAAATTAATTCAAGAAGCCCGTTTAAGAGAGAGCGGCGATTTTAGTTTAACCGTAAATGGTGAGTTACTCTCACAAACAGGTGATAAAGCACCAACCATTAAGGCAGTATATAAAAATGACCCAAGTGTTGAAAATAGCCGTAACTATACAGTAGATACGGAACTAAGCGTGCCTCAAACTACGCTGACGATTGCTGGTGATAATAAAATTAATACGCTGACAGAGAGTGGAAATATCACGATTGCAGGGCAACTTAGTCAGATTGATAGTGATGTGACTGAGCTAGATGTTGTTGTGACGATCAACGGCAAGCAGTACTCTGCGACTATCAATGAAGAGAAGTCTGCGTGGACATTAATACAATCGGGCGCGGAGCTTGCTCAATTAGATGATAAATCAGTAAGTGTTAAAGTCACGGTTAAAGATCAAGCGGGCAATAGTGAAGAGAATTCTGCAAACCAAGTTTATACAGTCACTTCAAGTAAAGAAGCCCCTGTAATTATTTTTGATTCCGTTACCGGAGATGATTTTATTAGTCAGCCAGAAGTTGAAGCTGGATTAACTTTCTCTGGACGTGTTGAGAATGGTATTGCTGGGCAAACTATGCAAGTCGGCTACGTCTTTGCTCAAGTAAGACCATGGTCTTTTGTTTGGAAAGATGTTGTTATTCAAGATGATTTAACTTTCAAGGTCAGCTATACCGCGGAAGAATCAGCGATTATAGCTCATGCTGATAATAGATGGGGAACGAACTGGAACAACCAAAAATTCCCACTTTATCGTATTGGTGCAAAATACAGTGCAGATTATGGTGATGGTGTACCTGTTGTGGCAACGGGTTCTGCAATAATGCCAGATGGTAATGGTGGAACGAATAATGTGGTATATCGCCAATATTTTAACGCGGTATTTGAACCGTTGTTACAGTTAGAGTTAGATCCAATTGGCAATGAGGGCATCCTGAATGCAGAAATGGAACAATCAGGTGTTGTGAAGCTAACAGGCTATTTCCATAGTGGTTACAATGGACATAATAATGCGTTTGCTGACCGTGCCGAGTCTGCTAGTGTGAGCATTAATGGTGTCGTTTATGAGGGTAAAATTACAGGTAATCCTCTCTACCACAGTAATAGTAATGCCAAAATTGCAGTGGAATTTGAAGTACCATTTGTTGCATTGCAAACGGCTTTAACTGAGGGGAAAGGTGCAATTGTCCTTGATGCTATTGTGAAAGATGGCTATGGCAATGTGAAGGCGATTCAATCGGATACGGAGAATTATACAATTGATATTACAGCCCCTGAGCTTAGCGTTCATATTGAGCCTATTAGTTCGGATAGTATGATTAATCTTGCGGAATCTCGCCAAGATTTAACTATCTCTGGTTCATTAGCTTACGACAAAGCAGATGTAAAAGCGGGGAGCGTGGAAGTGATCCTTGAGTTTGATGGCAAGGAATATGTGGCGGAAGTTAATGAAGATACACAAACATGGTCATATACTTTCCCTGCTAAGCCAACCATCTTACTCGCTGCCAATGAAGGACAATTTGATATTGCAGTCAAAGCGAGCGCAAAAGATGTGGCGCATAACGTAGCAAATGCAGAAAGTAATGCGAACTTCACGGTCGATCTTACATTGCCAGCAGTGCAAATCACGCTAAATCCAATAGCAGAAAATGGTGTGCTTGATGTGGACAAAGCAGGTGAAAGTGTGATGGTAAGCGGTCAAGTTTCGGGTGAATTTTACCAAAATGACAAAGTAACACTTATTGTCAATGGGCAGACTTATCGTACAGAAATTACCGACAGTACAGGTCAGTTCTCTGTTGCCGTTAAAACAAGCGATTTGACTGAAAATACAGTGCCAGCAATACTTGCAACAGTTGTCACTCAAGATCCTGCTGGAAATAGTGCAGATGCCCAAGCTACAATCAGCTATGACGTTGTAAAAGGTGATATTCAAATTGAGATTGTTTCTGTTGCAGGGATCGATAATTTCATTAATGTGACGGAAGCAAGAGCAGAAAAAACGGTTATCCAAGGAAAAATATCAGGTTCTGCGGCAAGCCCAAGTAGTGTTGTACTTATTAGCCTAAATGGCAAAGATGTAGTGGCAACGGTTAAAGATGATCTCACTTTCAGTGCTGAAATAACGACAAGTGAATTGGTAAATAATAAAGGCTACTTAGTCAAAGGTTCTGTGACAGGTTCAAATGCTGCACATGCAAGCACAGCTCAAAGCTATACTGTTAGTCCAGATGCGTTAGCGAAAGTTGATATTACTGAGATCAATAGTAATTTTGCAGCCTACTCAGAATTAGGTGGCATGATGACTATTACTGGTAAAGTAGAGCTCAGTGGTCTTTTCAAACGAGGAATGAATGCCTCTGCCGTAAGTAGCTTTAAAGTGCTTATTGGTGAGAATAGCTATACAGCCTCATTAGATTACAAAACACAAACTTTCGAGTTAAAAATGCCAGTAGCAGAAGTCGCGGCAATGGATGGTAGCGCGATCAGTTTTGATTTTGGTACAACTAGTAATGTTTTTACTCCGGCAAGTGATGATAGAGGTTACTGGTTCCGTCGACATAACAATACCAAAGTGACTTATGATAGCCTAACTTTAACGGGGGATTATGTTGTAGATAATGGCAATGGTTCATATAGCATTAAAGTGCCAAATGAACAAATGGCAACTATTAGCGGTAAGGTGTCAGGCTTAGTACCAAAAGCTGGTGATATTGTCGAAATTGAGCTGGGTGGCAAACTATATCAAGCGGAGGTACAAGCAAATAATACCTTCAATGTGAATGTACCAGCGGCTCTACTTGCTGAAAACAATGAAAAAGTAGTAACCGCAACTTTAATTACCACTGATTTGGCAAATAACACGATTCAAGTGAGTGATATTGAGGCTTACCTTACACCAGAAAATGTGAGCAGCGACTATGTTCAGCCACTGCATGCAGATATACCGACGGATAAGCGTAAATACAACCATTTAGAACAAGAAAACCCAGAGGAATTTAATTATCCTTATTTTATGGATATGTTCCGTGGTGCGAGTTATGGTTACAACCATTACAGCAAAGTGCCATTTGGTGGCGGTGAAAATGCGGTGATTAAATACCACTTTGTTTCTGCGGATGAAGGTAATGGGCAATATGCAAGCAAAATGAGAGATGGTGCGATTGCAGGAACATATTTGGATCTTGATGATGAGCATAAAGAATTATTGCATCAAATTTTTGCTAAATTCGATGAGTATGTGAACGTAAAATTTGAGTACAGCAATGATTTCATTTTGGATAGCACCGGCATTAATATTTCGAAAGGTAAACACCCGAATACAGCAGCTTCTGCATTTGCTACTCAAGGTGTGGATCTCATCTTTAATGCTCATGGTGGCGGTGGCGTATATTGGGGAAATACCGGTTGGTCTGCTTATATTTCTATCCACGAATTAACTCATAACTTTGGTTATAACCACACCTCCTTGTATTTCACGGATGAAAAACGAGATACAACCTTTGGTGGGATGGGAGCTGGCTCTATTGAAGATACCACGCTATTGAGCTATATGTCTTACAACTATGGGGATAAAACAGCATTTGCTGTTACTGGTTATGATCTTGCTGCAATGCATTATCGCTATGGTGTGAATCCAAATACTCGTGCTGGTGATGATGTTTATTCATTCCAACGTTTTGCGGATGCAGAAGATTTTGGCGGCATTTATATTTGGGATGGTAATGGCGTTGATACCTTTGATGCATCAATGGAAAACGACAAAGTTTATATCAACCTCAAGCCTGGCTCATGGATTTATCGGGGCACACAAGAGAAAATGCTCACGATTAAATCAGCCACTAAATATAATGCAGTAGAATGGTTCGCTGATGAACTTGATCCAAACGCTAAAGTTTTAGAAAGCGATACGCGCACGGTAAAAGAATTTGTGGAAGGTCAAGCCTTTATTGGATACGGTACACAAATTGAAAATGCCATTGGTTCTGACTATGACGATATCCTTATCGGTAATGAAGCAGACAATAATTTATTGGGCGGTAAGGGCAACGATGTATTGAAAGGTGGTAAAGGGAATGACTACCTAGATGGCGGTGCGGGTAACGATGAAATGCATGGTGGCGAAGGCAATGATATCTATGTGGTTGATAGTGCAGGTGATAAAGTCATTGAACTTGTAAATGAAGGGACTGATACTGTAATCAGCTTTATTGACTACACACTTGGCGATCATGTTGAAAATCTCACCCTCATGGGCACAACTGCAACAATCGCTACGGGTAATGAGCTAGATAATACTTTGGTTGCTAATAATATTGGCAATAATTTAAACGGTGGCGCAGGTAATGACCGTTTAATTGGTGGTTTAGGCGCTGATACCTTAACCGGAGGTGATGGCAATGATACTTTCGTATTCAATACCGCGCTAAATGGCAATGTTGATACTATTGTTGATTTTAGTGAGGGCGATAAAATCGAACTTTCTAAAGCCGTATTTAGTGCAATTGATAGTGTCGAAAATGTCATGAATTACATTAAATACGATAAATCAAATGGCGAATTAAGTTACCAAGAAAGTAGCAATGTAGATGCAGTTCATTTTGCTACGGTACAAAGCCTATATGCTTTGGATCAGAATCATTTCACCTTAGTGTAATGAGCTAAGAATAAATCCCCATCATCCTAAAGATGATGGGGATTTTTTATACGAATGAGATTTTGCAAAAAATTTGTTAAAAGCGAGCGCTTGCTATCAAGACTAAGGCATAAAACGTTAATAGAGTAATCTTGCGCGAATAGTGCCTTCAATCGCTTTTAACTTATTAAGCATATCTGCACTATGCGGTGTTTCAACATCAATCACAACATAGCCAATCGCAGGATCTGTCTGCAAGTACTGCGCAGCAATATTCACATTCGCTTCAACGAAGATCTGGTTGATTTTATTTAGAATACCTGGGCGGTTTTCATGAATATGGAGTAAACGGGTTGTACCTGCGTGTTCTGGCAGAGAAACTTCTGGAAAATTGACTGCAGACAATGTTGAGCCATTATCAGAATATTTCACAAATTTACTCGCTACCTCAGTGCCGATATTGGCTTGGGCTTCGGCGGTTGAGCCACCAATATGCGGTGTAAGAATAACGTGATCAAATTGGCAAAGTGGAGAGTTAAAAGGATCATGAGCAGAAGCCGGTTCTTCAGGAAATACGTCTAATGCTGCTCCACGCAGTTTGCCATGAGAAAGCGTTTCTACCAATGCATCTAAATCAACCACAGTACCTCGAGCGGCATTAATCAAAACAGCATCATCTTTCATCTGAGCTAAGCGTTCGGCATTGATCAGGTTTTTGGTGGTTGCATTTTCTGGCACATGTAGTGAAACTGCATCACTGATACTGAGCAATTCTTCTAGGCTATCGACTTGCTGTGCATTGCCTAAAGGGAGCTTTGTTTCAATATCATAGAAATAAACTTGCATACCAACCGATTCAGCTAAGATGCCGAGCTGAGTACCGATATGCCCGTAACCAATAATCCCAAGTTTTTTGCCGCGTACCTCATTTGAGCCACTGGCTGATTTATTCCACACACCTCGGTGTACTTCAGCATTAGCCTTTGGCACTTGGCGCATTAACACAATGATTTCACCCAATACTAATTCAGCAACAGAGCGCGTGTTCGAGAATGGCGCATTAAAGACAGGAATGCCTAACGCTTTTGCTGCTTCAAGATCGACTTGATTCGTACCAATACAAAAGCAACCAATAGCAATAAGCTTATCTGCTTGTGCTAAAATTTCTTTTGTTAAATGGGTGCGAGATCGAATACCAACAAAATGCGCATCTTTAATCGCCGCAATTAATTCGGCATCATCTAACGCTTTTTTATGGTAATCAATATTGCTATAGCCAGCCGCTTTTAGGCTATCTACCGCATTTTGGTGTACACCTTCTAGCAGTACAAACTTAATTTTGCTTTTGTCGAGAGAGAGTTTAGTCATTGTGTTTGCTTCCTATATCTGTGAGGTTATTCGATAATTTTTGCCCCATCTGGTGTGCCAACGATAGTAACATTTGCATAACGTTGCGCAAAAATCCCATTAGTTACGACACCAGCAATATTGTTGAGCGTATGTTCCATTTTCAACGGCTCTATAATTTTAAAATTATGCACATCTAAAATAACATTACCGTTATCGGTCACTACGCCTTCGCGATACTCAGGGTTACCACCTAATGCGACAATCTGGCGAGCAACATAAGAACGAGCCATTGGAATGACTTCAACGGGGAGCGGGAATGTAGAGCCTAACACATCGACTTGTTTTGAGCTATCCACTATACAGATGAATTTTTTTGCCAGTGAACTCACAATTTTTTCACGTGTGAGTGCTGCACCGCCTCCTTTAATCATATAGCCTTGCGGCGTAATTTCGTCTGCACCATCAATATACACATCCAGCGAGCTCACTTCATTCGCGCTAAATACTTCAATCCCTTGAGCTCGGAGTAATTCCTCCGAATTTTTAGATGCAGCAACGGCCCCTTTGATTTGATCAGACATTTCGCCCAGTGCTTCAATAAAGCAGTTTACGGTAGAACCGCTACCTACGCCAACAATCGTATCAGGTTGTACAAACTGTAATGCCGCACGTGCAGCAATTTTTTTCATTTCAAGTTGATCCATTTTCATTTCCTCTAAAAAAATCAAGCGGTGCATTTTGCAAAATTTTCTGCAAAATGCACCGCTTGTTATCAGTTGCGTTTTACCGCATCCACAATTTCTTCTGCACTGCGTTGGGCTAGTTCGCCATCTTCGCATTCTACCATTACGCGAATTAATGGCTCAGTACCTGATTTACGCAGTAGAATGCGCCCTTTGCCGGCTAAACGTTCTTCAACCGCTTTTGCTACCGCTTTAACCTCATCGCTTTCTAGAGGATTTTCACCACCCTCGAAGCGAACATTTAATAATACTTGCGGGAAAAGCGGCACCGCTTTGGCAAGCTCATTTAGACTTAACTTATGTGCCGCCATTGCGCCTAATACTTCTAATGAAGCAATAATTCCATCGCCAGTGGTATTTTTATCTAGCACGATGATATGCCCTGAATTTTCACCGCCCAATTTCCAGCCTTTTTCTTTTAATAATTCCAATACATAACGGTCACCAACATTGGCGCGCGCAAATGGAATAGCCAGTTGTTTGAGCGCAATTTCTAGGCTCATATTGCTCATCAATGTCCCGACAACACCACCTTGTAATTTACCTGCACGCAAGGCTTCGCGTGCAATAATAAACAGGATTTGGTCACCATCGACTTTATTACCTAAATGATCGACCATAATCAAGCGGTCACCATCGCCATCATAAGCTAAACCAACATCTGCTCCCGCTTCAAGCACAACTTTTTGTAAGGCTTGAATATCGGTTGCGCCACATTTTTCATTAATATTTAGGCCATCTGGGCGAGTACCAATCTCAATGACTTCTGCGCCTAATTCACGCATAACGCTTGGAGCGATATGGTAGGTTGCGCCATTTGCACAGTCCACTACGATTTTCATGCCTTCCAAGCTTAAATGTGCAGGGAAAGTACTTTTACAGAATTCAATATAGCGACCAGCAGCATCGTTAATTCGGCTTGCTTTCCCTAGCTCGGCTGATTCAACACAATCCATTGGTTGCTCAAGCAGGGCTTCAATCGCTTCTTCTACTTCATCGGGTAACTTCTCACCTTTTGCAGAGAAAAATTTGATGCCGTTATCGTAGTAGGGGTTATGAGAAGCGGAAATTACAATCCCGGCCTCTGCTCGGAATGTCCGAGTCAAATAGGCTACAGCCGGTGTTGGCATCGGGCCAGTAAATGCTGCGGATAAGCCAGCAGCAGCAAGGCCTGCTTCTAATGCAGACTCCAACATATAACCAGAAATACGGGTATCTTTACCGATCAATACTTTTTTTGAGCCTTGAGTCGCGAGGATTTTTCCTGCTGCCCAACCGAGTTTTAATGCAAATTCTGGAGTAATGGGGAATTTGCCGACTTTGCCGCGTACACCATCGGTGCCGAAGTATTTGCGTTCAGCCATACGATAAATCCTTATAATAAACATAAAAATTAACGCTATCTTAACTTTTCTTGCTAAGTATTGCCAGTTTAAAGCTTGCAAGCGGGCGAAATCTCAGGAAATTTTGCGAAATTTTGTCCCCTGCCATAGCCAAAACCAAGGAAAACTGCTAAGTTAGCAGCATGTTGAAAACTATTCGTATTTTGCAGGTTGAGTAAAATGTTGTTTGCGATTTTGACGATTCTGGTCTATCTAATTGCTTTGCATTTTGGGGTGCTAGCAGGGATTGCGCCTGTACATAAACATATAGAAAAAAGCAAAGTGAGCAGCAGATTTAATTTAAACATGGTGGTAATCGCAGGTAGCCTAGCGACTTTGTTGCACTTAGTCGATCTGTCCCACCTTTTTATCGCTCAGAATGGGCAAAATTTCACATTAGCTAATGTAGCATCTCTGATTAGCGTGATTATGAGTTTACTGGCGACAATAGCGTTGCCGCGCTGGAAAACGATCTGGTTTCCGGTATCGATTATTTATGCCTTAGGCATTGTGAGCGTTGCTGTATCAAGCTTTGTGGAAGGCAGTGTAATAAAGCAGCTTACCGAAGATAAAGGTTTGTTGTTCCATTTAGCGATGGCGCTATTTTCTTATGCACTGTTTTTTATTGCACTGCTTTATGCATTTCAGCTTAAATGGTTGGATCGCAAATTAAAAGCTAAACAATTTTCACCAGATTTGCCGGCATTAATGACCGTTTCCCGCCATTTCTTTAATTTAACATTAGTTGCTCAGATTTTGCTGACTTTGGCATTAATCACAGGCATGATTTATCTGCATAATTTCTTTGCAAATGAGCATATCCATAAAGCGATTTTCTCCTCTATTGCTTGGTTAGTCTATGCGATCTTACTATTAGGGCAATGGAAACTGCATTGGCGAGGAAATCGGGTGCTTATTTATTCACTTTCAGGTATGATATTGCTCACATTTGCTTATTTTGCGAGCAGAATGGTGTAAGGTAACAAATTGTCGGGGCGAATAGTTATTCGCCCTTGTCGTTTCATATTGTGCTTTACGGTGATTAACTTATAAAGGATTTTTAATTTTGGACAGTATTCCCTTGAGCAGTTTATTTATTGCTCTGGCTATTCTTCTTTTTCTTTCTGCCTTTTTTTCTAGCTCAGAAACAGGGCTGATGTCTTTAAACCGCTACAAAATGCGCAATCTTGCCAAGCAAGGTAATCGTGGGGCCAAGCAAGCAGAAAAGCTACTTGAGAAAACCGATATTTTGCTTAGTCTCATTTTAATTTGTAATAACTTGGTTAATATTGCTGCTTCTGCTATTGCAACCATGATTGGTATGCAACTTTCAGGAGAAGCTGGTGTAGCGATTGCTACCGGATTGCTTACCTTTGTGATGTTGGTATTTGCCGAAATTCTGCCGAAAACAATTGCCGCAATTTATCCTGAAAAAGTTGGCTTTTTTGCCAGCTATATCCTTACTCCGCTTAAAAAATTGTTGCTCCCTGTCGTATTTCTGATGAATTTAATCATCAGTGGGCTCATGAAATTACTGCATATTCGCCGTTCTGAACAAGCAGGTTTAAGCCCTGAAGAGCTACGTAGTGCGGTGCTAGAAGCGGGTAAATATATTCCAAGTTCGCACCAGGAAATGCTGGTTTCCATTTTAGATATGGAAAAAGTGACGGTTGATGACATTATGGTCCCCCGAAACGATATTGGCGGCATTGATATTGATGATGATTGGAAAGCAATTATGCGACAGCTCACCGGAGCTGCGCACGCACGGGTTGTGATCTACAAAGGCAATATGGATAAAAATATTCTTGGAATGTTACGAGTGCGTGAAGCCTTCCGACTAATGCTTGAACGTAATGAATTTACCAAAGAGCAGCTCATTCGTGCGGTTGATGAAGTTTATTTTATCCCTGAAGGCACACCATTGAACACGCAGCTTATTAATTTTAAAGAGAATAAAGAACGTATTGGCTTGGTAGTGGATGAATATGGCGACATTAAAGGACTCATTACGCTTGAAGATATTTTAGAAGAGATTGTGGGGGAATTTACCACCTCTACAGCACCAACGCTTGAAGAAGAAGTTAAACCACAATCTGATGGTTCAGTACTGATCGAAGGTTCAGCAAACTTACGAGATCTGAATAAATTATTTGACTGGAATTTGCCATTAGATGAGGTCCGTACTTTTAATGGATTAATTTTAGAGCATTTGGAAAAAATCCCCGATGAAGATACGCAATTCATGCTATTAAACCTAAAAGTCACTGTTTTAGAAGTGGCGGATAATATGGTGAAATTGGCGCGAGTTGAACCAATGTTAGAGGTTGTTGAGCATTCGCATTGATTAGGAAAAAGCGCAATTCATTTTTAGTTGAAACATCAATGTGTCTGAGCGCAAATCATATTTTATCTCCCCTTATCACAAAGGGGGGATTCTCTTTTGTAAAATTCTCATCGGATCAGACCGCTTGTTACCATTCTTTTTTTGCCGTTCTGACTGCTTTCAGGTAAAATCTACGGTTATTTTCTATCGTAAACACAAAAATCAATGACTAGCCAACTCTCTCTCGAACAAATTGCGATGCTTGCTCAAAGTGATATGCAAGCAGTCGATCAAGCCATTCTTGCCCAACTGAATTCTGAAGTGGTGCTGATTAATCAGCTAGGGCATTATATTATTGCGGGTGGTGGCAAACGTATTCGTCCGTTAATTGCTGTGCTTGCGGCAAGAGCTTTGGGATATCAAGGGCAAGATCATATTACATCAGCAGCGTTTATTGAGTTTGTACATACTGCAACTCTTCTACACGATGATGTGGTTGATGAATCAGATAAACGTCGTGGGCGTGATACAGCAAATGCGGTATTTGGTAATGCAGCAAGCGTACTCGTCGGCGATTTTATCTACACTCGTGCTTTCCAAATGATGGCAAGTTTGCAATCCCTTGCAATGCTGAAAGTCATGTCAGATGCGACCAATGTGATTTCTGAAGGTGAAGTACAGCAATTGATGAATGTCAATGATCCGAATACAACCGAAGAAAACTATATGATGGTGATCTACTGTAAGACTGCTCGCCTATTTGAGGCGGCAACACAATGTGCAGCGATTGTAGCAAATGCTAATGAAAACCAAATTGAAGCAATGAAAATGTATGGGCGCTATCTCGGTACCGCATTCCAGCTAGTTGATGATGTGTTAGATTATTCTGCCAATGCGGAGAAATTGGGTAAAAACGTGGGTGATGATTGGGTAGAAGGTAAGCCAACATTGCCATTGCTACATGCAATGCGACATGGCACGGAAAGCCAAGCAGAATTGATTCGCTACGCCATTGAAAACGGTGGTGAACGTGAAAAAATTGGCGAAGTGTTAGCGATTATGGCAGAAAATAAATCGCTTGATTACGCCATGCAAAAGGCTCGTGAAGAAGCCCAAAAAGCAGTGGATTGCTTAAAAGATTTACCTGAAAGTGATTATAAACAAGCCTTGATCTCGCTGGCATATTTGTCGGTGGATCGTTCTTATTAATCTGCTAAATTGAATTATTTGTAGGGGCGAATGATATTCACCCTAAATAAAAATGGATATTGGGCGAATGACATTCGCCCCTATAATAAAAATGACTGAACAAAATCAACAACCCATTGAACATATTCAAAGTGTGCGAGCAAGACGCCGTGCACAAAATCAAAAAAAAGATCCTAATGCCCCTTTTGTGCGTCCAAAATTAGAATTACCAAATGGGCATAACAAATTACTGCTTCACTCTTGCTGTGCACCTTGCTCAGGTGAAGTGATGGAAGCCATTCATGCATCAGGGATTGAATTTACGATTTATTTCTATAATCCGAATATCCACCCACTGAAAGAGTATCTAATCCGCAAGGAAGAAAATATTCGCTTTGCTGAAAAGTGGGGTATTCCGTTTATTGATTTAGATGATGACTACGAAAACGACCGCAAAGAGTGGTTTAAAAAAGCCAAAGGTATGGAATGGGAACCTGAACGTGGTATCCGCTGCACAATGTGCTTTGATATGCGTTTTGAAAAAGCAGCGGAATATGCCCATAATAATGGTTTTCCAGTCTTTACCAGTTGTTTAGGGATTTCTCGTTGGAAAGATATGAATCAAATTAACGACTGTGGACATCGTGCAGCTGCCAAATATGATGATGTAGTTTATTGGGACTACAATTGGCGCAAAGGCGGCGGATCGCAGCGTATGATTGAAATCAGTAAGCGAGAGCGTTTCTATCAACAAGAGTATTGTGGTTGCGTATATTCATTGCGTGATACTAATAAATGGCGGTTAGAAACAGGGCGTGAGCGGATTGAAATTGGGAAACTTTATTATTCACCAGATTAAACAGAGAACCACAAACGGTGGTTTTTAATCTATTTTTTGCAAAATACATTGTAGGGGCGTACTGCGTACGTCCGTGGACGCAAGCATTGCGTCCCTACATATGAACATCATTCATATTCAAATTTAAAAAGGAAAAAACAATGTCAAAATTCGCGATGGTTTTCCCAGGGCAAGGCTCACAAGCGGTTGGTATGCTTGCAGATCTTGCTCCTCTTTATCCAGTGGTAGAAGAAACCTTCCAACAAGCAAGCCAAGTGCTTGGCTATGATTTATGGGATTTAGTGCAAAATGGTACGGCTGAAGATTTAGGTCAAACTCATCGTACTCAACCCGCGCTCCTTGCGGCAAGTGTTGCATTATTTCGCATTTGGCAACAGAAATTCCCTGAACAAAAACCGTCTGTAATGGCAGGGCATAGCTTAGGTGAATATTCAGCTCTGGTTTGTGCTGGTGTATTGGATTTCCAAGATGCAATTAAATTAGTGGAATTGCGTGGTAACGCAATGCAAGAAGCTGTGCCAGCAGGTAGTGGTGCAATGTATGCCATTATCGGTTTAGATAATGAGGGTATTATCAAAGCCTGTGAACAGGCGGCAAGTGAAACAGGTGAAGTAGTTTCAGCGGTAAACTTCAACTCACCGGGGCAAGTGGTCATTGCTGGCACGAAAACGGCAGCAGAACGTGCAGGTGCATTATGTAAAGAAGCTGGAGCAAAACGTGCATTACCATTGGCGGTAAGCGTACCTTCACACTGTGCATTAATGAAACCAGCAGCAGATAAACTCGCTGAGGCGTTAGTTTCTTTAACATTAAATGCACCACAAATCCCTGTTATTAATAATGTGGATGTGCAAGAAGAAACGAATCCTGCAAATATCCGCTTAGCCTTAGTTCGCCAACTTTACAGCCCTGTGCGTTGGACAGAAACAGTAGAAAAAATGGCGAAAGAAGGCATTACAACGTTATATGAAATCGGGCCGGGTAAAGTATTAACTGGTTTAACTTCTCGTATTATGAAAGAATTAAATGCGAAAGCGGTGAATGACGTGGCTTCATTTGACGCAGTAGAATTTTAATACGGGCTAATGCCCATTGTTTAATGAAGATTGTAGGGGCGTATTGCATGCGCCTACGGACGTACGCAGTATAACCCTGCAATTTTATCAAAATAGGAAAGAAAAAATGCAAAATAAAATCGCATTAGTAACAGGCGCAACACGTGGTATTGGGAAAGCGATTGCTGAAGAATTAATCGCGAAAGGTGCTTTTGTTATCGGCACCGCAACCAGCGAAAAAGGCGCAGAATCTATCTCTGCCTATTTAGGCGAAAAAGGTAAAGGCTTGGTACTTAACGTAACCGATGAAACCTCTATTGAGCAAGCATTAAAAGCCATCAAAGAGCAGTTTGGCGACATTGATATTTTAGTTAATAACGCAGGGATTACGCGTGATAATCTGTTAATGCGAATGAAAGATGATGAGTGGTTTGACATTATGCAAACTAACTTAACTTCCGTTTATCGCCTATCAAAAGCGGTAATGCGTTCAATGATGAAAAAACGTTTCGGTCGTATTATTTCTATTGGCTCGGTCGTTGGTTCAATGGGTAACCCAGGACAAGCGAACTACTGTGCGGCAAAAGCAGGTGTGATCGGCTTTTCTAAATCACTTGCCAAAGAGGTGGCAAGTCGTGGTATTACGGTAAATGTTGTAGCTCCGGGTTTTATTGCCACTGATATGACGGATGAGCTAAACGAAGAACAACGGAATGTGATTTTAAGCCAGATTCCATCTGGTGAATTAGGTTCTCCGTCTGATATTGCCAAAGCTGTCGCTTTCTTAGCATCTGAAGATGCCCGTTATATCAACGGTGAAACGCTACATGTTAATGGCGGCTTATACATGAGCTAGATAATTTTGAAGAGGTCGGATTTTGTAAAATATAACTAAAATCCGACCGCTTGTTTTTTTAGGTTTTACCTATTTTGAGTTTGCGGATAGTGTTTATCCGAGAGGATAACGTGTTTTACATTATGGAGAAGTGTGTATGACCAAAAATACATTTGTGGTCGGCTTTATGCTATTTGCCATTTTCTTTGGAGCGGGTAACTTAATCTTTCCTCCAAAACTTGGTTTGGACAGTGGCGTGGAATTTTTACCATCCATTATTGGCTTTGTAGCAACTGGTGTTGGTTTGCCGTTGTTGGGGATTGCTGTGAGCGGGTATTATCAAGGTGGCTATAAAGAAGCCTTGAGTCAGAATGTGCACCCTTATTTCTCACTGATTTTTTTAATGGTGATCTATCTCACAATTGGGCCTTTTTTTGCTATTCCGCGCACGGGCGCAACGGCTTATCAAATGGCAATCTTACCATTTAGCGGCGAGAGTAATGCCGTATCGTTATTTTTATTCACCTTAGTTTATTATCTTATTGCCGTATGGTTTAGTTTAAATCCATCTAAAGTGGTGGCGCGTATTGGTTCAATTTTAACCCCTGTACTATTAATTGCGATTCTTGCTTTAGTGGTTAAAGCATTCTTTTTGTTAGATGGTGATAATCTACAACAAGCTAGTCAATTAGAATCACCGTTTTTTAATGGTATTGTTGAAGGCTACCTGACCATGGATGCGCTTGCTTCTATCACTTTCTCTGTTATTGTGATTAAAGCGATTAAGGCACGGGGTAATCATGGCAGTGCATTATTAAAGCAAACTGCAATTGCTGGGATTATTGCCGCGGTAGCGTTAGGAGCAATTTATATCGCTTTAGCTTGGATTGGTAATCGCTATCCAATTAGTGCGGAGACTTTAGACGAGTTAAATGCAAAAGGACAAAATATTGGTACATTTATTTTAAATAGTGTGGCAAGCGATACCTTTGGCGATTTTGGACGCTCATTATTAGGGATTATTGTAACACTCGCGTGTTTAACCACTTCAATTGGGTTGATCGTGACTACAAGTGAATACTTCCATGAGGTATTTCCGAAAATTCGCTACCGCGTGTATGTGTTAATTTTTTCACTGATTAGCTTTATCATCGCTAACCAAGGGCTTGATTTTGTGATTTCAAAATCAGTGCCTGTGCTTTTAGTGTTATATCCTATTGCAATTACTGTCATTTTCTTAATGTTGATCAACATCTTTATTAAATTATCGCCAATCGCACAGCGTTTACCGCTCGCTTTGGTCACCATTGTTGCGATTTTATCGGTTTCAGGTGTAGAAATGATGAATAGCCTACCGCTGAAAGACATTTCAATGGAATGGTTACCTTTCGCTGGCGCTGGCTTTTTAGTGGGCTACTTGCTCTCTAAGTGTCGCGTTTTATCTCAGGAGTCATAATGTCAGAACCCGTTGAGCAAGCTGCTGCCGAGCTAGATTTACAGGCAGAGGCCGTAAAAATTATCGAAACTGTTGAAAATAGTAGTTTAGAAAGTATTCTGCAAGAATGGATTATTCCTTATGGTACTAAGCTGCTTTTAGCTATCGCTATTTTTTTCATCGGCAGATATATTGCACGTTTTGTTAGCCGTTTACTCGGTAAGGCAGTTTTAGCCTCTAGTAAAGATGAAATGTTGCAAAGCTTTGTCACTTCTATCAGTTATTTCTTATTTTTACTGATTACGGTCATTGCTGCACTTTCGCAGCTTGGCATCAACACTAGTTCATTAGTGGCATTGATTGGTGCAGCGGGTTTAGCGATCGGGTTGGCATTACAAAACTCTATGCAGAATTTTGCTGCTGGTGTCATGATCCTTATTTTCAAACCTTTTAAAAAAGGTGATTTTATTGAAGCCGCAGATGTCGCGGGCAAAGTTGAGCAAATGGGATTATTGATGTTAGAGCTACGCACTAATGATAATAAAACTATCTTGGTGCCGAATGGCAAAGTGTTTGCCGATAGTATTACAAACTATTCGCGTAATGAGATTCGCCGTATTGATTTTATTTTTGATATTAGCTATGACTCGGATATTGCTCAAGCGAAACAAATTATTGAACGTGTTTTTGCTGAAGATGAAAATGTCTTGGACTATCCTGAAGCGAGTGTTGCTGTTGGTGCATTAGCTTCTAGCAGCGTACAATTATTTGCCCGCCCTTGGGTGAGAACAAATCAGTATGTGCCGACACAGTTTGCTTTACTTGAAAAAGTAAAATTAGAGTTTGATAAAGCAGGGATTAGTATTCCATATAACCAGCTGGATTTACATTTGCCTGATAACCAGTCGATTAAAATTGAAACGCGACCTTAAGTTCACAAGCGGTCAAAAAAGCGGAATTTTTTGCAAATTCCGCTTTTGTTTTTCATGAAAAACCCTACTTTTTACCTTTCTATTCCTTGTTGAAAATGCCATAATACAGCGTTTTTCTGTCTTTCAGAACGGGCAACCGTCTTTGCAAAAAATAGGCAGAAAGCACCCGCTTGTATCGGGTATAAATATGCAAGCTAAGCATTGATATGCAGTCGAAAATTGAGTGTAAGACATAGAAAGCTTGGCATAAAAACATGATACATTCCCTTAGACAGTCGAGAGATTGACTTGCGAATATTCAAGAAACCAAAGGGAAGTTGATAAATCAAAACAATAAAATGAGAAAACACAATGAAAAGAATGTTAATTAATGCCACGCAAAAAGAAGAGTTGCGTGTAGCCCTCGTTGATGGGCAAAGATTGTTCGACTTGGATATCGAAAGCCCAGGACACGAACAGAAAAAAGCTAATATCTACAAAGGAAAAATTACCCGTGTCGAGCCAAGTTTAGAGGCTGCATTCGTTGATTATGGTGCTGAACGTCACGGTTTCCTCCCATTAAAAGAAATTTCCCGTGAATACTTCCCACAAGGTTATGTATTCCAAGGCCGCCCAAATATCAAAGATATTATTCAAGAAGGGCAGGAAGTTATTGTTCAAGTGAGCAAAGAAGAGCGAGGCAATAAAGGTGCAGCATTAACCACCTTTATCTCCCTTGCGGGCAGTTATCTTGTCTTAATGCCAAACAATCCTCGTGCAGGCGGCATTTCTCGTCGTATTGAAGGCGATGAGCGTTTAGAGTTAAAAGAAGCATTAGATTGCTTAGATGTGCCAGAAGACGTAGGACTTATTGTGCGTACTGCGGGTGTTGGTAAATCACCTGAAGAGTTGCAATGGGACTTAAAAGTGCTGTTGCACCATTGGGAGGCTATCAAGAAAGCGGCTGAATCTCGCCCTGCGCCATTCTTAATCCACCAAGAAAGCGATGTGATTGTACGTGCAATCCGTGATTATCTTCGTCGTGATATTGGTGAGATCTTAATTGATAGCAAAAAAGTATTTGAGAAAGCCAAAAATCATATCCGCTTAGTTCGCCCTGATTTTATCAACCGTGTTCGTTTATACGAAGGCGAAGTGCCGTTATTTAGTCATTATCAAATTGAATCGCAAATCGAATCAGCATTCCAGCGTGAAGTGCGTTTGCCATCAGGTGGATCAATTGTGATTGATGTCACTGAAGCATTAACTGCAATTGATATCAACTCTGCGCGTGCAACCCGTGGGGGAGATATCGAAGAAACGGCATTAAATACGAATTTAGAAGCGGCAGATGAAATTGCTCGCCAATTGCGTTTGCGTGACTTAGGCGGTCTAATTGTAATTGATTTTATTGATATGACCCCTGTGCGTCACCAGCGCGAAGTAGAAAACCGTATTCGTGAAGCGACTCGTCAAGACCGTGCGAGAATTCAATTTGGCCGAATTTCTCGTTTCGGCTTGCTTGAAATGAGTCGTCAGCGCTTAAGCCCATCATTAAGTGAAGCATCAAGTCATGTTTGTCCTCGCTGTCAGGGTACGGGTAAAGTACGTGATAATGAATCCATCGCACTTTCAATTTTACGTTTAGTCGAAGAAGAAGCGATTAAAGAAAATTCAGCACAAATTCATAGTATTGTGCCAGTACAGATTGCAACGTATTTACTTAATGAAAAACGTAAAGCGATCAGCGATATTGAAAAACGTCATGATGTACAAGTGATTGTTGTACCAAGTGAAAGTATGGAAACCCCGCACTTTAGCGTTTATCGCCTACGTGAAAATGAAATTGTGCCAGCACTTAGCTATGATTTAGCGAAGCGTTATCAAGATCGCCAAGAAGAGCAAATGCCGCACAGCCATTCAGATGAAGCGTTAGTGACTCGCAATGAACCGGTGATCACTGTTGAAAGCGTGCTACAAAATGCGGAATTAAATATTCAGCCAGCACCAACGCCAGTTAAACCAGCTAAGCCATCGCTACTGAGCCGTTTCTTTGCGGCAATTAAAGGTTTCTTTGCTGAGGAAGAAGAGAAAGCGCCAGAGAAAAAAACGCGTAATAAAACACGTAATCAGCGCGATCGCCGTAATCAGCGTCGTGAACGCCCAAATCGCGAGCGTAACCCAGAACGTAATGAGCGTAATGCTGTGCAAGCGGTTAAAAATGAAGAAAAATCTGCAAATATTAGCGAACCGAAAAAGCGTCGTGAGATTGTGGAAGAGATTGCTGGTAGCTCACCGCAAGCCGAGCAACAAGCAAAAGTAGCAGAACGCCGTCAGCGCCGTGAACTGCGTAAAAAAGTGCGAATTGAAGCAGCACCAGCGGTGGATGCAGGAGTAGTTGAACCGCGTGTTGAAAAAAATGAGCTAGAGACGACATCTGTCGCACCGGTAGCAAATGTTACGCTTGCCGAAGTCGTGATTCCTGAGGCAAAAGCCGATACATTGGAAATGAAAGGCGAAAATGACAATCGTGAAAATGGACGTCGTAGAATGCCACGTCACTTACGAGTGGGTAATCAACGTCGTCGTGAGCGTCGTGAAACAAGCCAAGTTGTCGCGCCAATGCCATTAACGGCTGCTGTAATGTCGCCAGAACTGGCTAGTGGTAAAGTTAGTGTTGCCTTAGCGAATACAAAAGTAGAAGAGAAACCGAGTTTCTTATCTGTTGATGAGATGCTGCAGCAAGAGCAAGTTGTTGTTACAACAGCAGAAACAGAAAACGCGACACATCAAGAATCTGCTCAGCCTTTCGTTGATTTCGTCACTCAAGGTACAAACCGTGACTTAGTGAAAGAAAACAAAGAGCGTAAAGAGCAAACTCGCGCTCAAACGGATGAGCATGTCACAAAATCGGTAAAACCAGAAATGCCAACTGCACAACCATTTGGTTTAGTGGTTAGTCAGCCGAGTACTCGTGATTTAGTGAAAGAAAACCATGAGCGTCGTGGTATTCCTGCAGGAAGCGCAAATTCTGTGGCGGCTCAGACTGTAGCAGACACAGAACTTGCACCAATGGACATGCCAACGTCCACTTATCAAAGTGAATACCAATTTAGCGGTAAACTTGGAACGGTGTCTCGTGTAGAACATACTACCGCAGAGAAAACCTTGGCTGCAGCGCCAAGTGAAGAAATCCATTTAGTTCAACTACATGAGTGGCAACATTCAAAATACTATTTCTTCGGTAAAGGCTTTGGTGGGCACACTAGCGCAATGAGCCATGTTTATTCGGTTGCGAGACAGCCTGAGTAAAATTCATGCAAATGATATGGTTCGAATGAACTATTATTCGAACCATTACTCTAAGACTAGTATTTTTTATACTTTAATAAGGACTCTTTTTTATGAAAAAATCACTCTTAGCATTAGTATTCGGTGCAGCATTGACATTAACTGCTTGTGATCAAGCAAAGGAAACAGCAAAAGATGTTAAACAAGCTGCAGAAGCCGCAACAGCAGAAGTAAAAGAAACTGTTGCTGAAGCAAAAGATGCCGTAGTAGAAAAAGCAGGAGAAGCCAAAGCTGTTGTTGCGGAAGCTAAAGATTCTGCAACAGCAAAAGTGGAAGATGTGAAAGAGGCTGTTTCAAATGCCGCAACAGAAGTGAAAGAAGCGGCGGTTGCTAAAGTTGAAGAAGTAAAAGAAGCAGCAACTAATGCAGTGGCAGATGCAAAAGAAACGGCAGTTGCGAAAGTTGAAGCGGCAAAAGAAGCTGCAACTAATGCGGTAGTGGATGCAAAAGATGCAGCAACAGCAAAAGTTGAAGAAGCAAAAGAAACTGCAACTAACGCAGTGGCAGATGTAAAAGAAGCGGCAGCAGCGAAAGTTGAAGCAGCAAAAGAAACTGCAACTAACGCAGTGGCAGATGCAAAAGAAGCGGCAGCAGCGAAAGTTGAAGCAGCAAAAGAAACTGCAACTAGTGCAGTAGCAGATGCAAAAGATGCTGCAGCAGAGAAAGTTGAAGCAGTTAAAGGTGCTGCAACTGATGCGATGAAAGCAGTAAGTGATAAAGCAGAAGAAGTAAAATCTGCGGTAGAAAGCAAATAATTTTAACTTGAAATAAGGCGTAGATAAGTTTCTACGCCTTTTATTTATGAGGATAAAAATGAGAAAATCACTGTTAGCATTGAGTGTATTGGGCTCAGCAGTTGCGCTTACTGCTTGTGATAACGGAAAAACCGAACTGCAAGCAGAAGTACAACATCTTAAAGCACAATTAAGTGAGCTACAAAAAACAAGCGATGAGAAAATTGCAGAAATCCGCAAAGAAGCTGAAGATGAAATTGCAATAGCCCAAAGGTTAGCGGATGAAAAAGTAGCGGCTGCACAGAAAAATCTTGAAGAAAAATTAGCAAGCTTACAAAAAGAAGTAGAAGCTGCTAAAAAAGAAGCAGAACAAGCACGGAAAGAAGCAAATGAAAAGAAAGATAAACTTTCTGATGCTCTAAATGGTTTGAAAGAAAGTTTTGGTCATTCTATGAATGAGGCAAAATCAGCCGTTGCTGATAAGATGAATAGTTTCGGCAAAGTGATTCAGAATGTGGCATCAGAGTTACAATCTGATGATAAAGAGATAGGTAAAATGCTTGAAAAAGCGGTTTCTGATGTGAAAAAAGAGTTAGCGGCAGATGCTGCTACATTAGAAGCAAAACCTGAAACAAAAAGTGAGTAGTCCACATACATTGCCCGCTTTTAAGCGGGCTTCATTTAAAGTATCAAAGCAACTTATTTTGCTAATTTAATCAACACGCCACTTCCTGGTATAAAGGAACTTGCTGCTTCAGCAGCAATATCAATAATCACTTCTTTAAATTTCTCATTAGATAAAAGCTCAATATTTTGCTCATTTTCGAGTCGCTCCCCATTTACGGCATTAATACGCATATAAACAGTTTCTTGAGTCGATTTTTTATAACATTTGAAAATATGTATTGGCACTAAATAAAGTTCAAATTTACGGTAACGAATAGTATCACTAATAATTCTGTGTGATTTTATTTCAGCCAATAATCGTGTATTAATTTTTTGTACCATATCTACTTTTGATAGAGCAGGTTTAATTAATTTATCATTATCTAAAGCAAAATCATATTTTTTGGGCTTAAATTTATTAATGAAATGGTTATGAAAGTTTTCGTCAGTCAGACCATTTTCATTATCAAATATTTGTGAAAGAATATTTTCTCGGACACAGCTTTCAGTAAATTTTAAGGTAATATTACCATTATCTACTGGATAAGAGGCTACTTGCATAGAATCATCACGAATAATACTGATGTTTTTGGCATCTGTATTAGAAATAGTGATTTTCTCTTCCCTATTATATTCATATTCAGTATGGCGTTCAGCCATAATTTTCCAGTAAGATTTCAAAAAACAACCTTCATAAGAAATATCAATATCATCATTTTCTTGCGAGGTATTCTTATTGACAAAACTTTTAATAAATTTTGTTGTTCTATTTTTGAGCATATCCAGTTTGCCAAAAGCTTCTTCTTTTAGCTTGGTTGCTTCGTTAATAGCTGCATCTTTACTGTAAATTTCTTTAAATTTAAAAATTTCTGTGGGAGGAATGGCTTCAAATTGTGTTTGCGTTGGAATTTCTGTTAAAGACATTTTCATATTCCTTAATATATTAAAGCGGTCGAAATATTGTAAATTTTTACAAAAATCCGACCGCTTGTTAATTAATTACAGGGTTTCAATTTCTTGATATTGCTGCTGTAATTTGGCAAGTCCGTCTAAGTAGCCTTGCATTTTTTCACGCTCTTTGGCGATAACTTGCTCAGGAGCTTTGGCAACAAAGGCTTCGTTTGAGAGTTTGCCTTCAATGCGAGCCACTTCACCTTTGAGTTTATCCATCTCTTTGGTTAAGCGTGCGAGTTCGGCTTCTTTGTTGATAAAGCCTGCCATTGGGATCAAGATCTCACCATTTGCCACCAGTTTTGCCACCGATAGCGGTGCGTTCTCGCCATTTTCCAGCACTTTCACGCTATCTAATTTCGCCATTGATTTGAGCAATACTTCGTTAGCGTTCAAGATTGCAACTTCGTTCGCTGAGAAGTTACGGGCGATTAAATCTAAGCCTTTGCTTGGGGCAATGTTGCTTTCTGCACGAATGTTACGCACCGCCACAATCACCTCTTTGATGAAGTTGATTTGTGCTTCTGCGGTTTTATCAATGCGTGTAGCGTCCACTTTCGGGAATGCTTGAAGCATAATGGTATCCGCTTCAATTCCCACAAAGCCTTTCACTTTCTGCCAGATTTCTTCAGTAATAAACGGCATTACTGGGTGGATTAAACGTAGAAGTTTTTCCAATACGTTTACCAACGTGCGACTTGCCCCACGACGTTGGGCATCTGTACCTTTGAAGAAAATTGGTTTGGTTAGCTCTAAATACCAGTCGCAGAATTGATCCCAAGTAAATTCGTAGATCGCATTTGCCACTAAGTCAAAACGGTATTGGGCAAGAGCGGTGCGGAAAGTTTCCACCGTGCGGTTGAATTGGCTTTCAATCCAACGATCGGCAAGGCTAAATTCCACTTCACCTTCACTTAAATCTAACTTATCGTTAGTCAGCACATAACGGCTGGCATTCCACAATTTATTGCAGAAGTTACGATAGCCTTCTAGACGTTTCATATCCCAGTTGATGTCTCGACCGTTACTTGCTAATGCCGCAAGGGTGAAACGTAGAGCATCTGTACCGTGTGCTGCAATGCCGTCAGCAAATTCTTTGCGGGTTGCCTTAGCAATTTTTTCCGCTAGTTGCGGCTGCATCATATTGCCGGTGCGTTTTTCGAGCAAATCGTCGAGGCTGATGCCGTCAATCATATCAATCGGGTCTAAAACGTTCCCTTTCGATTTCGACATTTTCTGCCCTTGCTCGTCACGGATCAAGCCCGTCACATACACGGTTTTGAACGGCACTTGCGGTTTGCCGTTTTCATCTTTGATGAAGTGCATCGTGAACATAATCATTCGAGCAACCCAGAAGAAGATGATGTCGAAACCGGTAATCAGCACATCGGTCGGGTGGAACATTTTCAGCTCTTTGGTGTTTTCAGGCCAGCCGAGCGTTGAGAATGTCCAAAGTCCTGACGAGAACCAAGTATCCAGTACGTCTTCATCTTGTTTTAATGGTAAGTCCGCAGGCAAGTTGTGTTTCGCGCGCACTTCCGCTTCATCTCGTGCTACATAAACATTGCCTTGCTCGTCATACCATGCCGGAATGCGATGTCCCCACCAAAGTTGGCGAGAGATACACCAGTCTTGAATATCACGCATCCAAGAGAAATAGAGGTTTTCGTACTGTTTCGGCACGAATTGGATTTCGCCGTCTTCCACCGCTTTGGTAGCGACTTCGGCAAGCGGTTTTACGCTCACATACCATTGATCGGTGAGCATCGGCTCAATCGGCACGCCGCCACGGTCACCATACGGCACTTTTAAGTCGTGCGGTTTGATTTGATCTAAAAGACCGAGGGCTTCAAAGTCGGCAACGATTTTCTTACGCGCAGCAAAACGTTCTAAGCCTTGATACTCGGCAGGAATTGGGGCGGCATAGTCCGCAAGCGGTTTACCGTCAGTGCCGATAATTTCCGCTTCCGCACGAATATCCGCATTCAAGGTCATTACATTCACCATCGGCAGTGAATGACGTTTACCCACTTCATAGTCGTTGAAATCGTGGGCAGGGGTAATTTTCACCACGCCCGTACCGAACTCACGATCCACATACTCATCGGCAATAATCGGGATTTCACGGTTAGCAAGCGGCAGAATTACGCTCTTACCAATCAAGGCTTGATAACGCTCATCTTCAGGGTGAACCGCAACCGCAGTATCGCCCAACATGGTTTCAGGACGGGTCGTTGCCACCACTAAGTAATCTAAACCGTCAGCGGTTTTCGCACCGTTGGCGAGCGGATAGCGGAAATGCCACAGCGAGCCTTTGCTCTCTTTGTTTTCCACTTCCAAATCAGAAATCGCGGTATGCAGTTTCGGATCCCAGTTTACCAGGCGTTTGCCACGGTAAATCAAGCCCTCTTCGTGTAAGCGAACGAACACTTCTTTCACCGCATTAGACAAGCCCTCGTCCATTGTAAAACGCTCACGATCCCAGTCAATCGAGTTGCCCAAGCGACGCATTTGCTGGCTGATTGTGCCGCCCGAATAGGCTTTCCAATCCCAAATTTTGTTGATAAACGCCTCACGCCCGTAATCGTGGCGGGTTTTGCCCTCTTCCGCAGCGATTTTACGCTCCACCACCATTTGGGTTGCAATCCCCGCATGGTCAGTCCCTGTTTGCCAAAGGGTATTGTTGCCCTCCATACGGTTAAAGCGAATCAGCGTATCCATCAACGTCTGCTGGAAAGCGTGCCCCATATGCAACGAACCCGTTACATTCGGCGGCGGAATAGCGATACAGTAGCTTGGAACATTCGGGTTTTCATTCGGCTTAAAATAGCCTTGCGATTCCCAGTGTTGGTAGAGCGCTTGCTCTACGGCGGAAGGGTTAAAACGGTCTTCCATTGTGAATTGTTTTGTCATTGGTTTTTCTCTTTTTTAATTTTATCTATTACTATTAAATTTCATAATGTTCTGAAATTTTACTCCATATCTTATGTAAGTAATCGAAATCTAGTTTTCCATTGTAAGTTACCAATGAGATATCAGAAACTTTTTGATATTCATCATATAATTGGTTTTGTTCATTTTCATAATGTTTTTTAAAAAACTCATCATTTTTAGGTACAGGGTATTTGCCTGCCCATAAAGTATATTCAGACAATATATCTAATAAATTAAATTCTTCTTTAGATAATTTTATACCAGCTTGTATAGCCAAGCTTCTCAGCTTGTGAGTATATTCAAAATCAATATTTTTCTGCTTTAAAATAGATTTAATTAATAATTCAAAAGCCATCCCCATTAACATCTTATATACATTCCAACAGAAAGGTTTTCTATTTAAATTATCCCACAAGACTTTAGCAGAAATGAGTAAATCTCCTGATCTTGAACGCCAATGCCCGTGCTCACTATTCATTCGAGTATAAGTTTTCTTATATTGTTCTATCATATCTTTTTCTTGTAAAAGTACCCTTTATGAATCAACAAAATCTTGTTTAAATTGAGCCACTTGTAACCCCACACGAGCCGTGTGGGGTTACGCATAGCCGAGCCACTTTGTGGCTCTAAGTTACAGCTCCAAAGGAGCTGAGATTATTTAGCCTAGCACGGCTCGTGCTAGGTGATTTCCAATGCATCACGCAAAGTTGATTTGCCCGCACCATTCGTACTGCAGTAGAAAATCGCTAAACTATTGTGCATATTTGATCACTTTTTCCGTACCGTCAGGATAATGCTGAATCAAATCTCCATTCTCACGGCGGTAAGTCAGCACTTCGTGTTTTTTCTTTTCTTCAAACCAAGCAGTGAAGAGAATATCTAGCTCTTGTTGTTTCCTAAGTAGTTCTTCTTTTAAAGTCATCACCTATTCCCCTTGCTCTTCATCAGGCTGCTGCCCATCGTGCTTTTTCCAAACACATTCGTCCATTCGCATTTCGCTGAACACTGCCGTAAAAGACGAATTTTCCGGGCTGCACGCATATAAGCCGAAGCGGATTTTGTCTGTGGCTTTGTTCAAATGGCAAATGCGAATTTGGGCAAAATGTACTCCGTCTTGGGAACACTCAATCCGAAAATCGTCTTTCCTACGGCTTAGACGATACCACATCTGTTTGATATTTAAGCCGATTTCGGTGGTTGCCCAATCCGAGTAGCCATTATTGGTGACTACCGAGCCTAAATGCTGAAACTGTTCATTTTCATATTCAACCGATGCTTTAAGCCAATTTTCACTATCTAGGTAAAGCACTATACCACACTGATCAAAACGCTGTTTTGCACTGCTGAAATCGGTTTTCACGACGAAAGAAAAGTACGGTTCCACAGTTTCAAATTGCAACATTGGAGCATTATCATTTTGAAAATGGTAGTAAGTTTTCTGCCACAAATCGGTATGCGGTTCGGTGGTGATTTCTACTGAATTTTCTGTGATAACAAACTGTTTTGGTGGGTTGAGCCACTGTAATTTTTGTGTATCAAACATCATTTTTCACCATATCCAAATGCGGTATCCCATCTTCCAAATACACTTCTGAAACCGCTTTAAAACCAAAGCCTTCATAGAACGCTTGCAGGTAACTTTGGGCTTGGGCGTGAATGGGTTGAGCAGGGAAATGCTCTTGGCAGTAAGCTATCGCTTTTTGTACCAATTCTCTTGCCAGTCCTGAACTACGAGCCTCTTTGACTACCAACACTCTGCCTATATGCACGCTATCATCACTTGGAATTAAACGGCAGTAAGCGGTGAGTTTTTTTGCATTTTTTGCAAAGAAATGCACCGCTTGTAAGTCTTTATAGTCCACTTCTTGGTAAGCACAATTTTGTTCAACCACAAATACCGCCGTGCGAGCGTAGTAGATCTCAAACAGGTCTAATGAACTTAATTCAGCAAATGTTTTTGCGTGCCACTGCATTAGGCATTCTCCGTGCTTAATTGCCAGCCCATTTGGCGATATTGTTTATAACGTTCACGAGCAATCGCTTTTTCAGCTTCATCGGTTGGTACAAAATCAATCACTTGATTAAAACTGGCAATAAAATCGGGGATTTGGCGTTGCAAGCTAATCAAAACATCTCGGCGTTGCGCATTACGTTTGCCTGCCCATGAGATTTCAATCGGGGTTGGGTAGGGCGTGCTTTCGCCAGATAAATTATGTGGAATAAAATCGTCGGGATTTCTTGCCCAAAGCGCATCATCAATTTGATAGGCTTGTTGTTCTGTTTCACAGGCAATTAACACTTTTTTGCCAGTTCGCCATTGTTTTACGGCTAAATTACATGCCGATTCAGTTATACAATCTTGGCTTAATAGGTAAAAAGTTACTTGTTTCACGCCCGTTATTCCCAATTATCAAAAGTCGGCTATTTTAGCTGAATAATGCTGAAATTAAAACAGAATGCGGCAGTTTATCTGAGAAATAAGTATAAGGAATATTTAGAAGAATGAGAAAGTGGTGGGCGATACCGGTCTCGAACCAGTGACCCCCTCCTTGTAAGGGAGGTGCTCTCCCAACTGAGCTAATCGCCCTTCTCTCGAAATGAAAATCGATATGAAGTTTATGCCTTAAGTCTAAGTGGTGGGCGATACCGGTCTCGAACCAGTGACCCCCTCCTTGTAAGGGAGGTGCTCTCCCAACTGAGCTAATCGCCCACTTGAGACTTAAAACAAAGGGAGTAAACCGAGAGTGGTGGGCGATACCGGTCTCGAACCAGTGACCCCCTCCTTGTAAGGGAGGTGCTCTCCCAACTGAGCTAATCGCCCACATCGGTTTAGTTATTACGACAGTACTTGAAAAGTGGTGGGCGATACCGGTCTCGAACCAGTGACCCCCTCCTTGTAAGGGAGGTGCTCTCCCAACTGAGCTAATCGCCCGTCGCAATGGGGGCGGATTATAGAGATTTGGAAAAATCTCGTCAAATGATTTTTTCAAAAAAATTATTTATTCGGCGGAATTTTCGCCCATTTTTATAAAATTCTGTTAAAATCTCGCCTTTCGTCTGCAAGGAAACATTATGCCATTTCTTCTTTTTATCTTCGGCTTTTTTCTCTACATCTACCTAGAAATTTCGTTATTGGTTTCTGTTGGTTCAAATATCGGAGTGTTACCAATGATTTTGCTGATGGTAGCAATTTCGGTGGTCGGTTTATGGGTGTTAAAGGCTCGTGGTATTTTTACGGCGTGGCAGATTAAAAAACAGCTTGGTGAAGGCAAAATCCCAACTCAGGCAGTTTCATCGTCCATCCTGTTTTTGATTGCTGGGATTTTATTGATTATCCCCGGTTTTATCAGTGATTTTCTTGCGGTACTAGCTTTGTTGCCCTTCTCTCGCAAATTCATTGAAAAACTGGCGAGCCGTTTTATTACCAACAAATTTAAAATTTTCTCTTTTGGCTCAACGGCTTACACGTCTCAATCGCAAGGCACAACCTTTGATGCGGAATTTGAGCGTAAAGCTGATGACGATAAAAGGATAAAATAGTGAATAAATACTCTCTTGCATTGCTGAAAGTCCACGGTACTGCGATTTTCTTTGGGCTTTCTGGCGTATTTGGTGTATTGATAGAAAGCTCATCTGAAGCACTTACTCTTGGTCGGGCGATAATTGCTTTTGCATTCATTGCTTTGTATTTTTTATTCAAAAAGCGACCGCTTACCAAATTAACTTATCAAGAAAAATTAATGCAATTTGTAATGGGAGGATTGCTCGCTTTACATTGGATTAGCTTCTATTTAGGTGTAAAAATTGGCGGTGTTGCGGTTGGTACGCTTGGATTTGCGAGTTTCCCTGCTTTTACTGCGTTATTTGAAATGTTATTTTTTCGGGAGAAACCCCGAGTAAGAGATTTCGTGCTATTGATTGCCATTTCATTCGGTTTAATTTTGATTACACCAGCGTTTGAATTTGGTAATCAAGTGACACAAGGCTTACTTTGGGGCATTTTCTCCGCTTTTTCCTATGGCGTGCTTGCGGTAATGAATCGTCACAGTGCAACTAAACTTTCAGGTGTAGAAAGTAGCTTATGGCAATATCTTGCGATTATGCTGATTTTATTACCGTTTTATAGCGGTGAACTCTTCTTTGCAAGCCTTTCCGACTGGTTTTGGATTGGCTGTATCGGTGTATTTTGCACCACTTTTGCCTATACGCTTTATGTTTCTAGCCTTGATACGATTAACGCTCGCACAGCCGCAATGATTATTTCGCTTGAACCCGTGTATGCCATTTTGGTCGCTTGGCTTTGGTTTGATGACGTACCAAGTTTAAAAATGGTTTTAGGTGGTGCTTTGATTATTGGAGCGGTAGCGTGGGCAAATTTGAAAAAATAGTTCTATTTCACAAACAACGTCACACTTTCCAAATGCCCCGTATGCGGAAACATATCAATCATTGCGGATTTTTCAATACGGTAGCCATTAGCGATCAGTTTTTGGGCATCTCGCACAAGCGTTGCAGGGTTGCAGGATACATAGACGATACGGCTTGGCTTGAGATCGCAGAGGTGATCTAAGCAGAATAATGCACCATGACGAGCGGGATCAAGCAGCACTTTATCAAATGCCTCTTTTGCCCACGCTTGTTCAATAAAAGGCTGGTCGAGATTAGTTTGGTAGAATTCTGCATTTTTTAACCCGCTTGTCTGGGCATTTTGGCGAGCCTGAAGTACCATTGCCTCAACGCCTTCTACACCAACTACTTGCTGAGCTTGTTGAGCAATTGGTAAGGTAAAATTCCCCATTCCACAAAAGAGATCCAAAACGCGTTCTGATCCTGACAAATCAAGCCAATTTATCGCTGTTTCAACCATTTTAGGGTTTAATTCACGATTAACTTGAATAAAATCTCGAATCGAAAAATGCAGCTTTAAGCCTTGAATTTCGTAATAAGGAGCTTCACCCCGCCACTGTTCAATCAGATCTTGTTCATACATGACAAATAGCATTAATTGATGATGTTCGGCAAAATCTCTTAGTTTTTGCTGATCACGAGGTGCAATTGCACCAATGTGGCGTAATAACAGAGCAATGCCATTATCCGCTTGCACAAGCTCTAAGTGCCCAAGCTGTTTTTTATTTTCCCATTGCTGTAGCAGTATTTGAATCTTCGGCAGTAAAGCTGAAAGCTCGGGCTCTAACACCTGGCATTGGTTGATGTGGATAATATCTTGTGAGCCAGCTTGGCGAAAGCCAATAGCCAGTTGATTTTTTTGTAAAGCAATGCTTAATCTTGCGCGCCGGCGATAACCTTCGCTATTGCCAACAATCATGGGCTGAAAGTCAATGGCTTCAGCTTGTAATTTTTGCAGACGCTGAAACAGTGAATTTTGTTTTGTTTGGCGTTGCATCTCCAATGGAATATGCTGCATTTGACAACCGCCACACTGCGAATAAACTGGGCAGAAAGGGGATTGGCGTTTTGCAGATTTTTGCAAAATTTCGACCGCTTGTGCGCGGCCATACTGGCGTTTTTCTTCTAATACTTTGGCTCTTACGCGCTCATTTGGTAGCGCATTTTCAATAAACCACGTTTTGCCATTTAGTTTGGCAACACCTAAGCCTTGATAATCTAAATTTTGAATTTGAAATACTGGGCAAGCGGTGGTTTTGGGCGATTTTTTTGCCAATTTGTCGGAATAAAACAGTGCCATTGGATTAAATTTGAACAGTGAAAATAAAGCGCGTATTATAGCGGGAAATTGGTAAGAAAGGGGAAGCTTTATGACTGACACAATCTGGACAGCACGTATTTCTGAAAGCCATCAGCGTGAGAAAGATCACCGTTCGCCATTCCAGCGTGATCGTGGGCGGATTTTGCATTCAGAAGCTTTTCGTTGTTTGCAAGCGAAAACGCAAATTCATGCGGTTGGCGAAGATGATTTCTATCGTACACGCCTAACACACTCCTTAGAAGTTGCTCAAATTGGTAGTAGTTTACGTGCAAAATTAGTAGGTGATGTGAGTGGCTTTCAAGCGCTGGCAAAAGAGCAAAAATCTGTAAAAGAGCTAGAAGCGCTGCTGCCTTCTCGTAGTTTAATGGAATCACTCTGTTTTGCCCATGACATTGGGCATCCACCTTTTGGGCACGGTGGCGAAATGGCATTGAATTATAAAATGCGCCAACATGGAGGCTTTGAGGGTAACGCTCAATCATTTCGGATTGTGACGCAGCTTGAGCCCTATACCGCCGATTTGGGAATGAACCTAACGCGGCGTACTTTACTTGGCATTATTAAATATCCTGCTTTTCTTGACCAAACCGCGCCTAGAGAGCCGAAGGCAATGCCTGAAAGTCGTTATATCAATTTGCATAATTTTCCGACTAATAAAGGTCTATACCGCGATGATCAGCGTTTTTTTGATTGGGTGCTTGAGCCGCTTTCTAAGGTTGATCGCCAGCTATTTTGTTTGGTGGCACCGAGCGAAAAAGCAAGCTTTCCTAATAAAACGCTCCATAAATCACTTGATTGTAGTTTGATGGAACTGGCTGATGACATTGCTTATGGGGTACACGATTTAGAAGATGCAATAGTCGGTGGCATGGTAACACCACAAACGTGGCAATACGCTGAATATGAATTTGAAAAGTGCCAGTCGCAATGGATTAAAAACCGTTTACCAAGTTTGCGAGAAAAACTCTTTTCTCTTCACCGCTACGAGCGTAAAGATGTCATTGGTGCGCTGGTAAATTATTTTGTCACCAATGTGCAGTGGAAAGTGAATGATGCGTTTAGTGAGCCGTTACTTCGTTATAATGCCGAGCTACCAAAAGAGGTGCGGGAAGTGCTAGCTGTACTAAAAAATTTCGTTTACCAATATGTGATTTGTGATGTAAAAACACAGCGAGTGGAATACAAAGGGCAGCGAATTTTAATGGAATTGTTTGATATGCTTTCTGTAGATCCCGCTCGTTTATTACCAAAGCCTATTGCGGAACGCTGGCAAAATGCGGAAGAGAAACTGCGTCCAAGGGTCATTTGTGATTATTTAGCGAGTATGTCGGATGGGCAGGCATTCAAACTATATCAGACGTTATAATAAACAGCAGCAATGCCGGTGGAGTGAAGACGAGCGCCATTATTATGTTTGAGTGTATTTTGAGCTGTTTTGGTTTGAGTGTTCAGCAATTTTGCAAATTTTTTGTAAAATTAAACCGCTTGCACAATAATTTTAAAGTAAAATGCACGGCTTTTTAGTGCGCCCCAGAAATGGAAAATTTATAGAATGGTTTTAGTTTATCGAAATCTATAGAGAGGATGAACTAAAGCCTATTTTCTTTGCACGCTGTTATTTTGGAAATACGATTATTTTTGATTGAGATAAAAAATGAATTTTGTAGTTGGACAACGCTGGATCAGCGAAAGTGAAAATAATTTAGGGCTAGGTATTGTACGGGCGGTGGATGTGCGTACTGTAACGATAGATTTCCCAGCCGCAGATGAACAACGCGTGTATGCGGTGGCTGTGGCGCCATTAACTCGCGTGCAGTTTCAGCAAGGTGATACGGTGAGTAGCGCGGAGGGTTGGCAACTTAGCATCAGTGATGTAGTAGAAAATCAAGGCGTGCTTATTTATTTAGGTAAGCGCTTGGATAGTGATGAAGAAGCGGTGCTGCCGGAAACATTACTGGATCACAAAGTGAGTTTTAGTAAACCACAGGATCGTTTATTCTCTGCTCAAATTGATCGTAGCGATCGATTTGCTTTGCGTTATCGCGCATTGCAGCACCAGCAAGCACAGTTTCAATCACCATTGCGCGGATTACGCGGTATTCGCGCAAGCTTGATTCCACACCAGCTGCATATTGCTCAAGAAGTGGGACAGCGTGTAGCTCCTCGTGTGTTACTTGCCGATGAGGTGGGGTTAGGAAAAACGATTGAAGCTGGCATGATTTTGCAGCAACAGCTTTTCTCTGGCAGAGTAGAGCGAGTGCTGGTGCTTGTGCCTGAAAGCTTACAGCATCAATGGCTGGTGGAAATGCTCCGCCGTTTTAATCTCAATTTCTCGTTATTTGATGAAGAACGCTGTGCAGATTTTGACAGAGAAGAGGCAGAAGGGAGCCAAAATCCATTTGAAACGGAAAGTATGGTAATTGCTTCTATCGATTGGTTGGAAAAATCGCCAAAACGTGCCGAACAAGTGCTGGGAAGTGAATGGGATTTAATGATTATTGATGAAGCACACCATTTAGAGTGGAATGAGCAAGCGCCGAGCCTCGCTTATCGTTTTGTTGAACAGCTTGCTGCCAAAATTCCTGCCGTATTGTTGCTGACGGCAACCCCTGAACAGCTTGGGCAAGAGAGCCACTTTGCCCGTTTGAAATTGCTTGATCCAAACCGTTTCTTTGATTACCAAGAATTTGTCAAAGAACAGCAACAATATCAGCCTGTTGCTGATGCGGTTGCAACATTACTCAATGATGCGCCTTTATCCAACTCAGAGCAGAATGCTATTAGCGAATTATTAAGTGAGCAAGATGTTGAACCAATGTTACGCATTATTAATAGCGATGCGGATATTGAGCAAAAACAGGCGGTACGCCAAGAGCTGATCAGTGAACTTATTGACCGCCATGGCACAAGCCGAGTGTTGTTCCGTAACACGCGTCAAGCTGTTAAAGGCTTCCCACATCGTGAGTATCATCAAATTAATTTAGCGATGCCAAAACAGTACGCTAATGCTCTCAAAGTGATGGGCATGATGAGCGGTAAAAAGCTAGAAGATTTGCTCTATCCTGAACGCCTATTCCAACGAATGAATCCGAATGCGGCTTGGTATGATTTCGATCCACGCATTGAGTGGTTAATTACTTTTCTGAAAAGCCATCGAGATGAGAAAATTTTAGTGATCTGTAAACAAGCAGACACCGCCATTCAGCTTGAACAAGCCCTTAGAGAGAAAGAAGCGATCCGTTCCGCTGTGTTCCACGAAAGAATGACAATTGTCGAACGAGACAAGGCTGCGGCTTACTTTGCTGACTTAGAAGAAGGCGCACAGGTGTTGATCAGCTCCAGTATCGGCTCAGAAGGGCGAAATTTCCAGTTTGCTCGTCATTTAGTGCTGTTTAATCTGCCTGATAATCCTGATTTACTAGAGCAGAGTATTGGGCGTTTAGATCGTATTGGACAAAAACATGATATTCAAATTTATGTACCATGCTTTGAACAATCTGCACAGCATGTGCTTGCGGATTGGTATCACAGTGGGTTGAATGCCTTTGAAGAAACCTGCCCAATGGGGGCGGCACTATTCCGAGAATATGCTGAGCAGCTCAATAGCTATCTGCTTGAGCCACAAGCGGTTGAAAATTTCACTGAATTTGCAAAACAGACCGCCAAACGCCGAGAGCAACTGAAAGCAGAGCTAGAGCAAGGGCGGGATCGTTTATTGGAGCTTAATTCTAATGGTGGCGATTTAGCTCAAGAAACGGCAAATGCGATTGCCGAACAAGATAGCGATCCAAAATTGGTGAGTTTTGCACTAAAACTGTTTGATGTAATTGGGCTTGAACAGGAAGATTTAGGTGAAAAAAGCATTGTGATTAGCCCAACAGGGCATATGCTCGTACCAGATTTCCCAGGGCTTTCGGAAGAAGGAAATACGGTCACTTTTGAACGGGAATTAGCCTTAATGCGTGAAGATGTGCTGTTTTTAACTTGGGATAGCCCAATGATTCGCAACGGTATTGATTTAATTACGGCTGGTGATATTGGTAAATCCGCTGTTTCATTATTGGTGAATAAAAATTTACCTGCTGGAACACTATTACTTGAGGCAATTTATGTCGTGGAAGCACAAGCACCAAAAGGTTTGCAGCTCACTCGCTTCTTGCCACCAACGCCAGTGCGAGTTTTACTGGATAATAAAGGCAACAATCTCGCTGCGCAAGTCTCGTTTACCGGTTTGGAAAAACAGCTGAAACCGATGGGTAAACAGATGGCAAATAAAATTGTGAAAATGGCTCGTTCAGATATTGAGAAATTAATTGCCTTTGGGGAACAGAAAATAGCGCCACTTGCAGAAAATTTAATTATGCAGGCAAAAGCGGAATGTGATCGCAAGTTATCCGCAGAATTACATCGCTTGCAATCGCTCCAAGCAGTGAATAAAAATATTCGCGATGATGAAATTGCAATGTTGGAAAGCATTAAAGCGCAATCGCTTGAACAACTCAATCAAGCAAATTGGCGATTAGATAGCTTGCGATTGATTGTGAGTAATCAAGCATAGAAATTCATCTGAAGTCCTATCAATTAGAGTGTTGTATCTTCAAATTTGGTTTGGAACCTTCAAAAATAGAGATGGCGCAAGCTTCCATGCTTGCGCCATTGTTTTTAGCGGTGAACACTTAATTTTTCTGTACTACGATTTCCCAAGATGCTTCACCTGTTTGTGCAAAGTGAGTGACTGGATAGCCCTGCTCTGCCGCCCACTGCGGGATACTTTCTGTCCCTTGGGTGCAATCAAAAGCAATAAATAACTCATCGCCACTGGCAAGTTCTGCCATTTTCTTTTTTGCCTCAATCAATGGAAATGGGCACACCATTCCGCCTGTTTCTAAATTGTAACGCATAGGATTCTCCTAAAGATTCAAATGAAATTTTGTAAATTATGCAGCACAAGCAACCGCTTGACGTTGTGGACGAATGAAAATGAAATATGTCATGCTCCATGCACCTAAGATAGTGAAAGCCAAAGAGAGCCAGCCTTTGCTACTCATCACCGCGGTAGCCGTGAGTCCGTTGCCGATCGTACAACCACCGGCTAATGAAGCTCCAATACCCATCGTAATACCACCAATAGTAGAGTGATAAATCGTTTTGAGATCAGGCAAACGCCATCTAAATTCATGGCTGCCTTTAGCCGCAATGTAAGAGCCAATGAAAATACCAAGTACTAAGAATACTCCCCAGTTCAAACGTTTTTCATTACCGGTAACAAGGAAATTGACAATATCGGCCGAAGGGGTGGTAATACCTAGCCCGCCAACTCTGCCTGTAGAAGTGCTGGTTACCCAAGCTAAAATTGCAAGTACACCAATAATTACGGCTGCAGCAAAAGGGTGGTAGCGTTTTTCAAAGAGCCAATGGCGTAAACCTGTGTATTTAGGAGTAAGGCTTGCGAGAGCAACTTTAGGACGTTTAAGCCAAGTGCGATAGATGCCATAAACTGTTCCAATTAACAATAAAGCAACTAGCCACCATACTGAGATACCCAGTGTCTCTGCAAGATTTTCATTCACTCTGCCATATTGCTCAATGGCTTTTTGGAAATTGTTTAGTGCGCCATATTTCATAATGGATGAAAACAGCATATACATTGCAAGTGCAATCCAGCTACCGATTAAGCCTTCGCCTGCGCGATACCAAGTACCGGTGGCGCAGCCGCTAGCCAGAATAATGCCGATCCCAAATAGAAATGAGCCAAAGATAACGGCTACCAATGAGAACTCTTTGTAGCTCAGAGGAATGTAGCCCGCTTGTACCAAACCGAGTACGCCGAAGCTTTGTACGGTAATTGCGAGCAGAAATGCGTAGAACATTTTGTTATTTTTATTCAGATACATATCGCGAAACCCGCCCGTCATACAAAAGCGTGTTCGTTGTAATACAAAGCCAAGTAAAATACCGACGCTGCCGCCAGCAAAAATTGTCCAAAGCATAGAGCCTCCATGAATCAAAAAATGAACAAGGCAGACTATAGCCAAAGATTTTATAGAACAAAAATAACTAAAAGAATTAATTTATATCGCAAAATAATATAAAAATTAGACTGCTTGAAGCTGACCTTTACATTTTTTACACAGATAAATTCTGCCATTACGCACAATGGCATGATGACGGCGGGTAGAAAGTTGATGAATTTGACAATGGCAACGGTAAGCAAACTGCTTTGCGGCATTCACTGTATCAAAGCAGTGGTAAGTGTTGGCAGATACGCCTAGTACATTTTCCATCATAAATTGCCACTCTTTACCATGGGGGCGGACGCGTCCAAAAAGCTGATAAACCAAAATATGTGCGAGTTCGTGTGGAACGACTTGGTTAATGAAATCTAAACCATTTTCTTGAAGCAGAATGGGATTAAAACGCACTTCATTGCGTTCAAGATAGGCAACACCAGCTTTTAAACCCCGCATATTATAAAGAATGTTTGGGGTATGAAAATCGGTTTGGAAAAATGCAGAGGCCTTTGTTAAATCTTGCTTTAAACGACGCTGCACCTGCATTTTTAGTTGAGGGAGAGAGAGCATTAGTTTTTCGGACAATCAATAACATTCCACTGTTTATCATAGCAGATGTAAAGTTCCGTTTTGCTGGCACCAATATAGGCATTTTTAAGCTGTGGATTGTGCTGTTTCAACCATGCAAAGAGCTCTTTACGGCTCATCGCTTGCTCTGGTAATTTAAGCTGTAAGAATAATTCTTTTTGTTTAGCAAAATAGCTATCGGCAGAATTGAAAGCACAAGCGCCATGTTTTTCCCACTGACCTTGTAATAGGTTAGCGCCCGGAGATTCAGGCATATGTTGTTTAATAAGCTCTTCTGAGAGCGGGGGAAGATCTCCTTGGCAAAAACGTGGATGCTCGGACGGTGAGCGTGCACTTGCCGCTTGAGGCCATAAGCCGTGAATCACCCAGCCAAATTTTTCTGCATTATCGCACTGATAGCGCAGGTGTTTTGGTATATCTCCTTCATTTTTACGTTTTTGTAGTTCACAAAAACTTGGTGACCAAGAAAGAGCCAGCTGGTAATAATCAACCCCTGCTTTTTTATTCTGACCTAAATTGTCATTTGCCATTACAGTATCGTAGTTACCTAAACTTGCAGGCAATTGGATTTCGCTTTTGCTGGTAGATGATTGTTGCGCTTTTTCTTCATTTTTGATCCAAGTAAAGATCGCAAAGATTAAAATAATGATGATAAAAAGCAGCTGGTTTAAGCTGCTTCTTTTGCTAAGTGGTTGAGAATTATGCTTTTTCATAGCTAGATAAATTGGCGACTGAAGATGGCGGTACTATACCAGCAAGCGGTTAGATTTTGTAATTTTTTTGCAAAATCCAACCGCTTGAAAAAGTTGGGATTATCTAAGGCTTAGATTTGTTATCCATTCGGCTGAAAATCATTGCCAAAATAGGGCCGGAGATATTATGCCAGAAACTAAACACCGCGCTTGGTACGGCAATAAGTGGGTTTGCTTTAAAATGTATTGCTGCTAATGCTGCACCTAAGCCAGAGTTTTGCATGCCAACTTCAATGGCAACGGCTTTGCTGTTATACACTTCAAGTTTAAACAGGCGTGCAACCGCATAGCCGATGACATAACCCAAGCCATTATGTAGTGCAACTACTGCAAAAATGAGTAAGCCAGACTCAATAATACGATCTTTGCTTACTGAAACCACCGCGGTGACAATCAGCACGATTGCGATAACTGAAACTAATGGCATTATCTGGCTAAACTGCGCGATTTTTCCTTTGAAGAGAGAGCGAAGCAGTACCCCGATAAAAATAGGCAATAGCACCATTTGTAAGACAGAGATAAACATTGCGCTTGCGTTAATTTCTAACCATTGACTGGCAAAGAGGTAGAATACGGCAGGGGTTAAAATCGGTGCTAATAAGGTTGAGATGGTTGTGCAAGCAACAGAAAGGGCTGTATTGCCTCTAGCAAGAAATGTCATCACATTAGAGGAGGTTCCACCAGGGCAGCATCCCACTAAAATAACACCAATAGCGAGATCGGCGGGGAGTTGGAAAAGCTTAGCCAGTAAGAAAGCAACGCAAGGCATCACCACAAATTGTGCAATAACGCCGATGAATACCGCTTTAGGGTGTCGGGTTACTTCGCTAAAATCGTTAAAGGTGAGTGTTAATCCCATACCTAGCATAACAATGCCGAGTAAATAGGGGATCCAGCCAACAAAAATCTGAAAAGTTTCAGGAAATTGAGCGGCAATAAAGGCAAACAAGATTACCCAAATTGCAAAAGTTTTGCTGACAAACTGGGTAAATTTCAATAAAGCGTGCATAGCATTCTCCGAGCAGATAAAAGAGTACAGAATAATCGAAACTTTTCTAAAAATAAACCACCGCTGTTTTTATTCTTTTTGGTTATATTAAATAGATTCTTTGTCCTTAACATTTCTCAAAAAATCAGTACGCTACCAAAACTTCCATTTCTAAATATAAGGTACGGATTATGAAAATTTATGAAGACAACTCACAAACTATCGGTAATACCCCATTAGTGCGCTTAAAAAATTTTGGTCATAATGGCAATATTTTGGCAAAAATTGAAGCTCGTAATCCAAGCTTTAGCGTGAAATGCCGTATTGGTGCCAATATGGTATGGCAAGCAGAAAAGGATGGCATTCTAACTGAAGGTAAAGAGATTATTGATGCTACTAGTGGTAATACTGGCATTGCATTGGCGTATGTGGCAGCGGCGCGAGGTTATAAATTAACATTGACTATGCCAGAAACGATGAGTATTGAACGCCGTCGTTTACTGCGTGGTTTAGGGGCAACCTTGGTATTAACCGAAGGCGCAAAAGGAATGAAAGGAGCCATTGCGAAAGCCGAAGAGATTCTAGCTAGTGATCCAAATCGTTATGTGATGTTGAAACAGTTTGAAAATCCAGCTAACCCAGCAATCCATGAACAAACAACAGGACCAGAGATCTGGCAAGCAACAGAAGGCGGGGTTGATGTGTTTGTAGCAGGTGTTGGTACTGGTGGGACGATTACTGGGGTGAGCCGCTATTTAAAACACACCCAAGGTAAAGCGGTAGTTAGCGTTGCGGTTGAACCTGCTGAGTCTCCTGTCATTACTCAAACGCGTAACGGCGAAGAAGTGAAACCAGGGCCACATAAAATTCAAGGTATTGGAGCAGGCTTTATTCCAAAAAATTTAGATTTATCTTTAATCGACCGAGTTGAACAAATCGATAGTGAAACGGCAATCGCAACCGCGCGCCGAGTGATGGCAGAAGAAGGAATTCTGGTTGGTATTTCATCAGGTGCAGCTGTTGCAGCGGCAGATCGCATCGCGAAGTTACCTGAATTTGCTGATAAAACCATCGTGGTAATTTTACCTTCTGCTTCAGAGCGTTATTTAAGTACATTGCTCTTTGAAGGTTTTGAAGCTTGATAAACCCTTAAGTGATGCAAAAGGCTGAACGTTTCTTGTTCAGCCTTTTTATTATTGATTGGCGTTGTAAAACTTATAGGCTTCGTCAATATTTTCAAACTGATGCATTACGCCTTTATTCAGCACCATTGCATTATCACAATATTCTTTAATTGCAGCAGGGCTATGTGAAACTAAAATAATTGAGCGGTCTTTGCGTTTTTCAAATAGCTCATGTTTACATTTTGCTGCAAAGCGGGAATCTCCTACGGCAATGACTTCATCAATTAAGTAACAATCAAATTCCACCGAAAGAGATAAAGCAAAGGCAAGGCGAGCTTTCATACCTGAAGAATATTTTTTTACTGGCTCATATAAATAGTCGCCTAGTTCTGAGAATTCCTCGGTAAAGGCTTTCATGTAATCAAAATCTACATCATAAATTCGGCTGATAAAACGTAGATTATCCATCCCTGTTAAGCTACCTTGAAACGCACCACTGAATGCAAGCGGCCAAGAAATACTCATTTTGCGTTCGATTGTGCCTGTTGTTGGCGGTTCTACACCACTCATTAGCCGAATAAGCGTTGATTTCCCTGCACCGTTGCGTCCTAAAATCCCGACTTTCTCGCCTTTTTTGAGATCAAAATTTACATTACTTAGCACAGTTCGCCATCCGGTACGAGTGAGGTAACGTTTGCTCACATTCTTTACACTAATCATCGTGGTTCAATTCCTTTACTGAAATTTCTTACCATCATTAACCCAAACCAAATCATGGCAAGATCGCAAATAAGCAAGAAACTAATATTTTCATAGGTGGGAATCGTATCGCCAAAATAACCATGGCGGAACATCTCCGTGCCATTAATCATAGGTATCCACTGTGCATATTCTCGAGCTTGTTGTGGCAACGTGTGCACAAAGAAAAATGCGCCAGATAACGGCAGCATCAAGAAGCTTAATGTTCCCCATAGTTTGCCAAACATTTCGAATTTTTGTGCGATACTACAGATAATTAATCCTAAACCTAGCGCAAAGAATGCCATCAACAGCCAAGCAAAAATCATATATAGCGCATCTTGTGGCATATCTATCCAACCAATGAGTATAAATAATGCCATAATTAAAATTTGTGCAATACTTGCTCCAGCGACTTCAAGTAACACGCGTGTAATAATTGTATCCAGTACTCGCACATTACGATGATAAAGCAAGCTTAAATTCCCTGAAATTGCTCCGATCGTACGGTTAGACGTATTCCGCCACATCATTGCGATGGGATAACCTGTAATCATAAACGCAATAATATTTAAAGTAGAAAACTTGTCTGCTCGGATAAAGTTCCACATTAACGTAATGAGTAGCGTCATTAGCAATGGCTCAATAAACAGCCATAGAAAGCCTAAGTTTCTGCGGCCATAACGTGTAATCACTTCCCGCATTAATAAGGCACCAATCACGCGCCCTTGGATAGCGAGTGATTGGCGAAAAGTGGTTTGATCTCCGTATTGCATCAGTTTTTATGCTCTCTAATACTTGCGATTAATAAGCCAAATACCCCATACAACATTAAACCGATAATAAAGGTGGCTAAAATGTTATATAAACGATAAGGCTCAACCGCCCAGTCTGGTTTGCTAGGTTGATTAATCACTTCCAAATAAAGTTGTTGGCGATCCGCTTCATTGCGTGTGTTTTGCAACGATACCATTGCTGTGGTTAATTGTTGCTGTGCAAGTTCATTATCTAGTACTAAGCGCTGGTAATCAGCTGCTTGTGTTGCAATGGAGTTACCACTGCCAGCTAAAGATTTAGACTGTTGTTCAAGCTGGGCTTTTAGGCTTTTTTGACGCTGTTTTAGCGCACCAACTTGCGGGTTATCTGGGGTAATAGATTCTAATTGTGCCAACTGGGTTTCAACCCGAATCAGTTCACTGCTCAAATTAGAAACTAACGCAAGCTGCGCATTAGATTGCGCGGGTAAATCAACAAACTTATTTTTTACACGATAATAAGTTAAAGCATCTGCTGTTTCTTTTACCTTTTGTTCTGCAATTTCAACCGCTTGCTCTGCAAATTCAACCGTATCCATTCTTGCCCGTTCATTTAAGCGATTAATCAACTCTTCGCCTTGTTTAATTAAGCGTTCGTTAATTGCAAATCCCTCTTCTGGATCAAAAGCGCGGATACGTAAAGTGGCAATGCCTGCAACAGAATCAAAATCCACATTCAAACGATCTTTAAAATATTTATAGAATGCCTCTTGTGAGTTATTCCAGCCAAAACCGTTAAAGCGGCTTAAAATATCGCCTTTTTCAGAATAGAATTCACGTACAGGCAAAGTTTGTTGCAACTGCTCTAGTGCGGTACGTGAACGCATATATTCTTGCACGGTGTAAGTATCATCTTGCGAACGGGCAAAACCGCTACCTTGCAATAATGCACCAACACCACTTAACGCTGTTTGATTACGCGGAGAGCGCACAACAAAGCTTGATTCTGAAATATAAATATCGGAAGCATAGCCACCAAAATAGATTGCAGAAAAGAGCGTTGGTAAAATAACAGTTAGCCATAACAATGGGCTAAATAGCTTGGATAATTTTTTCTTTTTTTTCGGTTGTATTTGGGCTTCTGCCGTTACATTGTTTTCCATTCTTTACTCCTACAAATTATGCACACTATTTACCGTACTGGTAACTGGCGAGGTGATTGAGAAGATCATTCTCAAGAATTTTTGGAATTCAGCCAGTGGCGCATTTGACACATAGACAATATCTTTATCTTGCATTGGAAAACGCTGCATTAAAAACATTGATTTCGGCTCAAGCAAGTTCACCCGATACACGGTTGGCACATCCATACCTGCGCCATAACCATGTTTTTCCCACTCAATCTGTTTTGCCATATCGAGTTGGCCAAATGGCACATAGCGGAATACGAAAATACCACGAGGATCTGAGCGGGTATCAATTAATCCTCCCATTTTACCAATGGCTTCAGCCAGCGTTAGCCCTTTGGTCGAAAATTTCACTTGCTGATTATTACCTACAGCACCTAAACCGGTAAAACTATAAGGGGTTGTCAGCATAGTGACTACATCGCCTGCGCGCAAAGCGATATTTTGATACGGCTCTGCGATTAAAGTTTCAAATGGCAGTGTTTTTACTTGATTACCCCGGGTAAGCTGAATGGTGACATCTTGGATATCTGCGCCAGAACCACCTACTGCAGCAATAGCATCTAATACGCGTTCATTATTCGCCGTTAATGGCATACGGATACTATTTCCTTGGCGAATAACAGTAACATCGGCAGAATTGTTATTGACAATGCGCACGACTACTTGAGGCTGATTTGCCTTACGTTTTAGGCGATTAACGATTTGTGCTTGAATGGCTTCTGGTGTTTTACCTACCACAGAAATCGCGCCAACAAAGGGGACGGTTACCGTGCCTTTACTATTGACCATCTGCTCTGGCAAGCGGGTTAGATGCCCACTACCTTGCCCTTCACTATCAAAAGTGCCTCCAAATAATACCGCAGGGGGGGCTTCCCAAATGGAAATTTCTAGCACATCGCCCACATTTACCATACCAGCATAGCCCGCGTTTCCACTAGTGCCTGCAAACCCAGAGAATTGCTGACTTTCTTGTAAACGATACATACCATTTACCGTAGCATGATCTAAATCAACAACGTTTACTTCAGGTGTTTGTTGTGTATTGCTATTGACTTCTAACACTCGGCTATGGCTAGGCCCCGAGGTAGGCAAGGAGGAACAAGCGGTCAATAATGCAGAAAAAACTGCAAGAGAAAGACCTTTGACATGGATAAATTTACGCATAAATAACCTTATCGGATGAAAATTGCCACGATTTTACCACAGCTTAGTTAAGGCGCCAAAAGCAGTGATAGTATGTAAAATAATGTAAATTATTTGCTTTACTCATCAAACTTTTAAACCCTTATTATTTTGTGGTAGAATCCTTGCCGTTTTATGGCTTGCAACACAGAGGAATCAATGGGAATAGCGGAGAATCAGCTTGATTCATCAAAGCGCATTGCGTTTCTGATTTGGAATACGTTCCAATTGTTGCACTTTAGATCCCTACTTCTACAGCTACCAACCGCCTTATTAGTGGTCGAACAACGTAAACGTAGCATTCCAATCGCACAAAATATACTCGCTGAAATTCCAAACAATGTTGCATATATTGCACAAAAAGACATTCAAAAAAAACTTGATGGCAAATTTGATGTATTAGTGATACAAACTGTCTTTGAGCAAATTGATTTATTCAAAGAAACGAAAATTGCTATGCTACAATATGGGTATGCTAAAGCACCACATAATTATGGCACTTGGCGAGCATTTGCTGATTTAAATCTTGTTTATGGTCAGCATGCCTATGAGGCTATCAGCTATTTTTCACCAACAGAATCAATCGGTTGCCCGCGATATGATCAATGGTTTGATGTGCATTTCCATCTGCAAAGTTACTATAAATACGCCTCTATCTTAGATAATAGTAAAAAAACGATACTATATGCACCAAGTTGGGGGGAGCTCTCAAGTTTTCACTTCTATATCGATCAACTGTATGCACTAAGCGAACGTTACAATGTTATTGTGAAGATTCATCATAATACAACCTTGCTAAGTAATACTTCACACAACCTGCAAGACCTCTTTTTTGGGGTACACTTTTTCTACGAGAATGAAGATATTATCTCGCTAATCTCCATTGCTGATATTGTGATTTCCGATTTTAGTGGTGCAATTTTTGATGCATTATTTTGCCGTAAACCTGTTGTATTGTTGAATATCCCTAATTCAGTTAAATCGCAAAAACTCGATGCCTTCAGTCTAGAGATTTTTCTTCGCTCACAACTGGGCACAGAAATTCATTCACCTGAAGAATTAGGAAGCGTACTTGATGAAATAACGGCAGCTCCCCAAAAGTACCAACTTGCTCAGGAATTATACGCGAACCTCTTTACCGAAACAGAATATGCAACTAAACAAGCAGTATATTGTCTGAACAGACTTGCAAACGGTGACTATGTACCTTCACAACAACAGCAATATATTCGTCAAACATTGTGTGAGCTCTACGCAGAAAAAAGGAAGGGCGCGGAAAAGCGAAAATCTTTTAGCAAAATGAAACAACTTTCAAAAAAACTACTTTTAGCAAAGTAATACTTGGAGAACCTTATGAAAAAAGTACTCACTTACGGCACTTTCGATTTATTACATCACGGGCACATTCGTTTACTTGAAAGAGCTCGAGCCTTAGGCGATCACCTCACAGTTGCTATCTCGACCGATCAATTTAATCTGGGAAAAGGTAAAACATGTGCCTATTCATATGAAGAGCGCAAGCATATTTTAGAAGCTATTCGTTATGTAGATGCAGTGATTCCCGAAACAAATTGGGAACAAAAAATAGAAGATGTAAAAAATCATGAGATTGATATTTTTGTTATGGGAGATGATTGGGCTGGAAAATTTGATTTTCTACAAGAATATTGTGAAGTAGTTTATCTACCAAGAACACCTGATATTTCGACTACTCAAGTGAAAAAAATGTTAGCAGAGAAAGATCTCGCAGCTGGGCAAAAACAAATTCACGAAACGGAATAATTAGGTATTTTATGTTTGGGATTTCCCCTATAAATTTAGCATTATTTAAGCGCTTATTGCGGGAGAGTGGCTTAAGCCTATCTCCCTTTTCCTACTGGTATGGATTGCAAATGCTAAAAGCGCTGAATAATGCTAACCACCATCAAATAAGAAAATTAGCGCAAAAGCCATGTGCAAAGAATTTGTTGATTAGCCACTATTTCTTAGCGTTAAGCTATTTTTTATGTGGTGAATATGCACAAGCAGAACAAGCGGTCAAAAATATCGAAAATTTTACCAAAATCCCAGAAATTATTTTTCTCTATTCCGAAATTTTACAAAAGCAGAATCGTAAAGCACAAGCACGTAAAATTCTTGAAGAATGCGCTTTAACTTTGCCAAGAAAAAAAGTGTGGGTATATTTGGCTAACCTTGTTGATAGCCCTGAAGAATATCAGCAATTTTGCCAGCACTTAGAATGTGTGCAAAAGAGGACAACATTTTTACAGCAGGATACACAACAGCATCAAAGAGTGAATGCTGCACTAAGGGCAGGTCTAGATGATATTGCTCTAGCGCTGTGCCAAAGTAGCCACAAAGCTAAAAAATCTAAAGTGAGTACTTATAGTGATAAACTTGCTGCTCAAGCATTGAATGATTTAAAGTTTGTGATGGCACAACAAAGTATCCCTTTTTTTCTAATTAGTGGAACACTGCTAGGTTGTATAAGGGAAGGTAAACTATTAGGACACGATAAAGATATTGATGTAGGTGTATGGGATGATTACGATTACGAGCAACTTGCTACATTGCTGGGGCAATCGGGTTATTTTTATATCGTCCCAACACGAACAAAACACTTCGTTATGCTACGTCATCTAAATGGTATAGTGATTGATGTTTTTATTCATTATCGTGAAGAAAATGATTATTGGCATGCAGGCGTTAAAATTAAGTGGCATAATTCAGCATTTGAATTGGCTGAGAAAGAATTTTTGGGGAATAATTATCTAATTCCTAAAGATTATGATCGTTATTTAACCGAAAATTATGGTGATTGGAAAACACCTAAAGTAGACTTTGATAGTGCGTTTGATACACCAAATATGGAAATTTATAATCAAACTGAAATGGCAATTTATAAAATAAAAAATAGACTCTAGGAATTTAATATGAAATATAAAGTTAAATTAAGCTTAATTCCCATGCTGCTAAAAGGTCTTTATGCATATAAACATAAGAACTATAATGAAGCTGAGCGAATTTTTGCATTATTGTTAGATAAGCAGGGTGACAATGCATATTTAAATTTTAGATATGGTATGGCATTGTATAAAAGTAAGAAATGGGATGAAGCAAATTATTATATACAAAAGGCGATTAATATTGATCCTTCTAAAAAATCATGGCAGGTTCAGCTAGCAACAAGTGAACGCTATAAACAAAATAGTGAAAAGGTAAAAGTTGCCGAGGCTAAAAAAGCTGCAATTAAGGATCCAAATAGCCCAGAAGTAATATGGGAGTATGCTATCTCTCTACTTGAAAATAAACAGTACTGGATGGCTAAATTACAATTTGAAAAATATCTGATACTCAAGCCAAATTCGGAGAAAGCATTTGATAACCTTGGTAAGGTCTCTGAAAAATTAAGCGACTATCCTGAAGCAATTAAATATTTTGAGAAAGCCGCCTCACTTTCTCCCTTCAATAGCAATTACAAATATAGAATTGGCTATTCATATGAATGTCTAGGAGATTTAGAAAATGCAAATACTTATTATGAGTTAGTAAGTTCATTTGCAAAGAGTAATGATGATGTAGCCCTTTTTGGAATAGGAGCTTTACATGCTAAAAGAGGTTTATGGGATAAAGCTTTAAATGCTTATAAACAATTTTTAGCTAAAACACAATCCAATAATCCTGAGCTATATTATCGTATTGGTGTTGCTAATGAGCGTCTCTACCTTTGGGAAGACGCGGGTAAAGCATTTGAACAAGCAGTTAAACTATCTGAAATAATTACAGCCCCTTGGTGTTTTAAATGTGGGCAAGCATATGAGCGGGCGAAGAATTATGCAAAAGCAGTGGAGTTTTATCAAAATGCTGTAGCACGTTCAAATAATTACAATGATTATTGGTTGTACCGTTTAGCTTATTCTATGGAAATGATGGGGAATTTTGAACAAGCTGCCAAATATTACCAACAGTCGCGAAGACGTAAGATCGCACATGCCGTGGCACCTAAAGATGTAATTAAAAATAAAGAAGAGGAATACCTAACCTATTATACAGAATATTATGAGACCTTAGCTGTTAATGAAAAACAAGTATTAATTGAAAGTTTCTTTGGCGGTAATATCAGTTGTAATCCATATGCAATTTTATTGTATATGCTAGATCACAACTATGATTTCACCTATATTGTTGTTGTTAAACCAGAAACTGTTATTCCTGATAGTCTTAAATTTAAACAAAATATTATTTTTATTAACCGTGGAAGCGATGCATATTTACGCTATTTATGTACGGCTAAATACCTAATTAATAATGTGAGTTTTCCGTACTACTTCATTCGTAAAGCAGAACAAATATATCTAAATACTTGGCATGGCACACCGATGAAAACACTGGGTAAAGATATTAAGAGCCCATTTCAAGATCATTCAAATGTCAGCCGTAATTTTTTACAAGCAACACATTTGATATCGCCGAATAGACATACTACAGATATTATGCTAGAGAAATATGATATTAAAGATTTATTTAGCGGCGAAATAGCAGAAACGGGCTATCCAAGAATTGACCTTAGCTTTTTATCTGAAGAGCGAAGAAATGAGATTAGAAAAAAACTCGGATTTAAGAATAATAAGCCAGTTGTTTTTTATGCACCAACATGGCGTGGTACATCACAATCTAAAGATTTTGATACTCAAAAATTACAAAATGACTTAAAAAGACTAAAATCGGACAAATACAATTTAGTATTCCGAGGACACCATTTAGTTGAATCTTTATTATCAGAGATCAAACTAGATGTGGTTGTAGCACCTAAAGAAATAGATAGTAATGAATTATTGGGTTACTGCGATCTATTAATTACAGACTACTCTAGTATTATTTATGATTTTCTTGCGCTTAATAAACCTGCTATCAGCTATGTTTATGATTTTGATGAATATAAAGAAGAGCGAGGCTTATATTTTGAAAAAGATGAAATGGTTGGAGCTGTATGTTCAACTATTAGTGAGGTAAGGCAGGCTATTTTAGAGAATCTGAATACAAATAAATCAAATGTGCTTGAAAGAGATATAGAAAAATATTCTTATCTTGATGATGGTCGAGCTACACAGAGAACTATAGATTTTATATTTGATAATGACAGATCAAGTATTTATCAATATAAACGTAGAGCATCTGATGTATTTTTTGAAGGACCATTTATTCCAAATGGCATATCTCGTTCATTTTTGAACTTAATGTCATCTTTAAATAATCATAAGAATAACATTACTCTGTTGATAAATGGGGCAGATATTGCTCAAGATCACAAAAGGATAAATGAATTTAATAACTTGCCAGATAATGTTACTGTCTTATCTCGAGTAGGTCGAACACCTATGACTTTAGAAGAGTTATGGGTAAAAACAAAGTTTGAGGAGACCTATCAATTTTATTCTAAAGAATTTGAAGAGACATTAATTAGAATCTACAAACGAGAATCTAGACGTTTATTAGGTGATTCAAAATTTAATAATGCAATCCATTTTGAAGGATATGCTTTATTCTGGGTGCTTTTGTTTTCTCAGATTAATGCTAATCAACATATTATTTATCAACATAATGATAAGTATAAAGAATGGAAAGGGCGTTTTCCATATCTAGAAGGCGTATTTAATGCATATAAATTTTACGATAAAATTGTGTCAGTCTCAGAGAAAACAATGGAAAATAATATTAATAACTTATCTAAAGAATTTAATCTTTCAAAAGACAAATTTGATTTTTGTAATAATTCCATTAATATTAACCAAGTTATCTCTAGCGCTAAGGATGGTATTGAAATAGAAGATGAATTTGCTAATTTTGCTGGAACTAAATTTATAAATATTGGAAGAATGTCACATGAAAAAGATCAGCTAAAACTTATAGAGGCATTTGCTGAAGTAAATAAAAAACATAAAGACACTCGTTTATTTATTTTGGGTGATGGAGCACTAAAACAAGAATTAATTACACGAATTAAGGAGTTATCACTTGAAAAAGACGTATTTTTATTAGGACAAAAGACAAATCCATTTGCTTATTTAAAGCAAGCTGATATTTTTGTGTTATCCTCAAATCATGAAGGACAACCAATGGTACTACTAGAATCTTTAATATTAGGTACACCGATTATTGCTACAGATATTGTCGGCAATAGAAGTATCTTAGGTAATAAATATGGATTACTAGTTGAAAATAGTAAACAAGGCTTAATCAATGGTATGAATGAATATCTTGAAAATGGCTCAAAACAAGATAATTTTGATCCTATTGCATATCAAAAAGATGCAATGGATAAGTTTTACGCATTGCTTAATGAATAAGGACAAATGTATATGCAAAATTTCCAAAAAATTGATTTTACATCTAATACAAAATATGAAGAGCTCAATATAAATTTTGAAGTAGATGAAATTTATATTGATAAATCAACTATTGGCAAAGATGAAAAAGAAAAATTGAATTTTAATTTTTTGGCTGTTGGACGGGCAAATAATGAAGCTAAGAAGTTAATAGCACAGCTCTCTAATAATAGGTATTTCTTAACAGCCCACTCTAATGGGGTATCCCTATTTAAGAAATTCAATAATGCAGATGATTTTCTACCAAATTTTAATAACAAAGCAGTTAAGACATGGAATGATACATTTTATATATTAGAAGAGCCTATTGAGAAGGAACAATCTAATTCTCGTTTACTTGTTATTTTTTCATCTATTGCGGATCTTCCATTTAACGCATCTATTGATCGTAGAATGTTTTTTAAAAACTTTCCGAAAGTTGGAAAATATATTCCTAAAAATACTTATATCTTACGTATTGCTGATATAGGAGGAGTTTTAGGTAGTTTTTACTTAAATAGCAATTCAGATATGCAATTTGAAAATAAAATTAAGGATTTAATTCATAAAATCCAATTAGAAAATTCTATATCTGATAAGCACACCGTATTATATGGCACTTCAAAAGGAGCGACTGGAGCTCTTTACCATGGTATAAAGATGGGATTAAATACCTTGGCAGTAGATCCTATCATTTCAGATGTACATTATCTAGAAAAGTTTAATGATTTACATTTTGTGTCAGATGTTTTTCCTGAATCAAAGCAGGATAAGTTTGCTAAATTATTTACAGAATACAAAGATAAAGATTTAACTCATATAAAATTAGTTACATCGCCTAACTCTGAACAATTTAATTATATTAGTGAATTAATATTGATTCCAAATATAAGACTCTGCTCATATATATTTAGTAACCCAAATATAAAAGGGCATACAGATATGGGGGAACATACGCTCAATTTTGTTACCTCTATGTTAAACAATATGTTATATGATCTAGAAATAAGAGATAGTTTATCTACGACTTATTGATTATTATAAAAGTTTAATACTATGTTTAATATTCTTAATTAATATGAGGATTCTTATGAAACTTTTAAAATCAATTCTCACTGCTTCGCTTGTCTCTGCATTTATCTGGGGTAACGCACAGGCAAATACACCTAAAAATAATCAGAAGCAATCAACTAAGCAGACACAAGCTAAGCAAACTAAAAAGCAGGCGGCTAAGTCGAAACAGCAAGCTAAAACAGCTCAAAAGAAAGCAACAACGGCTAAAAAAGCTGCTGTTGCAACCGCCGCGGCAGCGGCAGCGCCTGCGGTATTATCTCAAGATGAGGCACTAAAATTATTTAATCAATCTTTTGGTATTCGTTTGCTTGGTTATAAAGTTGATAATAATACAGAGGGCAAGCCACATCTTTACTTAAAGTATGAGCTTAGCAACAAAGGGCAAAAAGATGTTCAAGGAGTGAAATTTATTGGTGCATTTACGCATAATAATCAGATTATTTATGCACAAGAAGTGCCATTAACCTTTAATAATCCATTGAAAGCGCAGGATAAGACTGTAATTGATATGGCTATTCCATTTGAAAATGTGCCTGAAATCGCGCGTCCTCTAATGTTGGATCAAAATGCTCAGCTTGGTGTGGTAACAGGTGCACAAACGCTTGTATTTACAGATAATACCGGTATTCAAATTTACTAAGAACAAGCAGTTTTCTGCCGATAGCGCTAGTCTTTGACTAGCGCTTTTTATTTTATGCTAATAGTGGGAGTCGGCATACTCCTAAGGCAAATTACCAGCTATATCCCAGTTTGAAGCCGGCAAAATGTTGTTTGCCGATTTCGTTACCTTTCAATAGACCAAGGTGAGTGCTTAATTGCCATTGACCTTTTGTGACACCCACGCCCACTTCAGTTTTCAGATAACGTCCGAAACGTTGGCTAAAGGTATTGTCATTGACTGCCACACTCAAGCGTTTGCTGCTCGCATCGACATAATGTGCGGCAAGGCTAGGCTCAACTTTCCAGCCGGAGAGGTCAAAGGCCTTGCTGACTTTCACACCGGCTTGGTACGCCATAAAGTGTGCTTTCGGGCTACGGACTGCTACTTCACCCAGTTTGTAATCTTGTCCGCTGAAGCGATAGTAACGTGTACCCACAGCAGGCTGAACTTGTACGCCGGCTAAGTCGAAGTTATGTCCTATATTTGCCCCGAATGCCATAATATGACGGTTAAAGCGGTTTTCCCCGAATAGATTGATACGGTTTTTCGCTTTACCGTAGCTACTGTCTAGGCTGACGAAAGTCCCGTTTTCCGAATGCCATTTACCATATAGGCTTGCCATCAGTAAGTTGGACTTGCCGTTCACTCCCTCATCAAATTCCGCATTAGCGTGGTTGCGGGATAGCACCACACCGGCATTGATACCGTTTGCAAGCGGTAATTCTACGCCTAACTGAGTGAGGTTGGTTTGTTGCTCATAGGGGCGATATAAATCCGATTTGTGTTCGGTTTTTTGATGTTCGATACTGCTCCAAACGTGGAATGTATCGTGTTTTGCGAACAGTTGGCGATCTAAGCCTTGCCCGATTTGCAACGCAGAATTTGCCTGTGCCGATAGCTCGGAAAGAGCGGTATTGGCATATTGGCTTACCCAGTCGCTTTGGTGAATATTACTACTGTCAGTGTCTGCGTGTGCTTGTAGATGCTCACAATTTGCACCATTCTCTTGGCAAAGTTTTAGTGCCTCAGCGTTTAAAATTGCTTCACTATTTCCAGCCGTTATGCGTAAGGTAGCTAATTTTGCTTCTACTTGTTTTGCAATATTTTGTGCAGTTTCAACCGCTTGTTCTACGTTAGCAATTTGCGCAGCGGCTGCTTTAGCATTGTTTTCTGCTGTAGTGAGTGCAGCACTTGCTTGTGTGACTTTCTGCTTTGCTGTCGTAATTTGCCCTTGGATTTGGCGGTAATATGTTGGATAGTAACGGCGGTAGTAATCAGCATATTGTTGCAAACGGGTTAATTCGCTATTTGCTTGGCTAAGCTGAGATTGTGCGTTTGCAGCGGCTTGTTTAGCATTTTTCTCTGCTTGGCGCTCTTTCTCTGCTTCTGCGTTCAAACGGCTGATTTCCTGTTTTTGTTTATCCGCTTCTGCAATAGCACGGTCTAATTCCGCTTTCGCCGTTGCAATCGACTGATTCCGATCTTTAGCATCTTTTAACGGATTGTATAAGCGATAGTCGTTGCTTCGATTTGCCAGTACATAACGATATGCACCTAAATCAACATAACCATTTTCCAGTGAGACTTTAGCTTTATCGGCTTGCTCGTGGTGCGTTAAAGTTAATAAACTTAACGGGCTAACAATTTCAGCTTCTTTGCCACTGTTGCGTAATGCAAGAGTGAAAGTCCCCTCGGCGAGACCATTTACTTGTAGGTGATCGCCTTTGCCAGCAGCAATATCGGTTAAGTAGTTGATTTTGGCATTCCCTTGGAAATTACCGTCAATAATCAACGTATTAAAACGAGTCGGTATCTCGCCTGTTACAAATTTTTCATTCAGGTTGATGGTTGAACCGTTTTCTGCTACTAAATTGCCAGTACGGCTATCCCCAGTGTTTGTCCAGCTTGCTTGGTTAGCTAAACGAATGCTCGTTGTTGTTGCTGCTTGAATGGTGCCAATCAGGTTCGCTTTGCCGATGTGTAATTGGCTCTGTTCTGCCAAGCTGACATCACCATTAATTTGTGTTGTGGGCAGTGTTGCAAAAATTTCATCAGAAACGACCGCTTGTGTATCACAGCTTGTTTTACCAGTGTACTCAGAATAGTAGCAACTTGGAGTTTGCCCGTTGATAAAGCCTAAATGTAGCTGAGCATGGTCATTCGCTGCCAAGTTTGCTTGCAGGTTTGAGACATTACGACCAACATAAAGCTGAGCGTATTGGTTTAGCTGCATATTATCAGCCTTAAATTGACGATTTTGCCAATCATCGGCATAAACGACATCTTGCTTATTGATCACATCATAAGCGTGAGGAGTCGGTCTGCCGGAAAGTAGCACTTTACCGCCTTTCACAGTGAGATCGCCGTTTAAGTTCAAACCACCAGAGAAGGTATAAATACTATTGAGCTTTTCTTGCTCTATTGGTGCGTTTTTACGGGCTAATACTTTGTTGATCGCTTGATTGCGATCTGCAGCTAAAAATTCCCAATGCTCGCTGCTTAAGCCACCGCGAGGAACAGGTTGTTTTGGATCACCTTTTAATGCAAAGTATTCCCGAATTTTCGTTTTCGGATTGGTGAACAGATAAATATCTGCACCAGCTACTAGCCCCTTACCCCAAGTTACTTCAGAGGCAGTTGCCGGTGGTGTAGAGGCTTTTGGATCATACACCACATTCAAACGACCGTTATGCTGGGTGTTATCTGTTTCGCCAATAAAACCATTAAAGCTATTGTAGCGATGCTCCAGACCTTTTTGCGCGAGTACTTGTTTTACTGCTGTATCCTTGTCAGAAGAGAGGAAGGTCCAGTGGGTATTACTTGCGCCATTCGTTGGCATATATTGGTTTGGATTGCCTTTGAGCGTAAAGTAATCGGTACGGCTATTAGCATGTGGGTTGATATATTCATAAATATCAGCACTGTTTTCTTTCCACGTTCCCCATTTTAAGTCCGTTGCTTCAGGGGCCTTCGGGCCATTAATGGTGAGTGTTGCAGCTTTTTGTAGGTGATTATTAACAATACGCGCACCATCATCACTATTTTGAATACGATTAAACGCAATGTTGTTGCCGTTGAGATCTAAACGACCACCACGGAAGCCAAAGTAAATCTTATTTGGATCGACTTGATCAGCACTGTTTAATACAACGGTTGAACGGCCGCTCACAATACCAACTTGGTTAAATGCAGATTTTTTGCCATTTTCACCCGCTTGTTGGTTTAAAATCACTGTACCTTCGCCCACACTAATATCGCCAAGGTTTTCACCTTTGCCGTTAATATGTAGTGTTCCTTCGCCTAGTTTAGATAAACGGTCACCTTGTGGGTTTTTGACTTGCCAGTTGACTTGCTTATCTTTAGCAACAACTATCCCGGCACCAAGCCAAGTTTGGTCGTTTTCAGGTCGAACAGTAGTATTAGCATTGAAATATAATGCACCAGCACCTTGGTCAATATCGGTTTTTAATACGATAGTGCTATCTTGTCCTTCAATGTTTAGGGTTTTTCCGGTGTTATCTTGCGGAAGTTGTAGCTGAGGTGTGCCACCATAGCCTAATGGAGAAGCGCTATTGTCTTTAATTGAACGATCGGCAAGCGAAACCGTTAAGTTTTGTCCTTTATTACCAATGCTACTGTCTTTACCCTGTGCAGACCATTCAAAGACGGCATTTTGTTGGGCATTGGTTAATGTGCCGGCAATATCTTCAGCAAACTGTTTATCGTGATAATCCTGACGGATAATACCAGCACGGTTATAGTAGTTGTTTGCAGGCGTACCAAAGGTGTAAGTAGCCAGTAGTAGCCAGCGTTTCGTTTTCTGATCGTAGCCATACACACCTGAACCGCTATCACCACGAGTACCAAATGCAGTTAATGCTCCATATGGGCTATTGTTTAATGCATTTCCTCTAAAATCTAGCCAGTAATCGGAATTATGTACCGCGATTGGTAAATGAACTCCCCCGGTTAAATATTGGTAAGATGTTGAAATTTGGTTATCTTGATGCTCGGTATTTTTGACTATTTGACGACCAGAGCCTAAGCGAGCAAAGTGAGTAAAACGACTACTATCTTGGTAGGCTGAAGCGTTATTACCCAGATCAGTCACTGTTGCAGGAGCGACCTCAGTGACTAATTTATTGAGACGTGGCACTTGATAATCTTGATGTTGCCCACCTTCAACAATTCCATAGTCGTTACGATCAACGACTTTGTAAGTGTAGTGGTGTGCATCGGCATTAGTGCCTGGAGCGCCAAATTCCACAGTATTGTATTGTGTATTATGGGCAACGCTGACTAAATATTGCGGTGCAACTAGAGTTGCTATCCCTAAGTTACGGTTTGCAGCACTAAAATCTGGCATCGGTACATTTGGGAAGAGTGCATCTAATGTATTGCCGCTTTTATCTTTAATTTCAATATTGCTTGCACCTACGGTGAATTTACCCTTATTCTCCGCAAAATCACGGTAGTATTGAAGATCGATATCATCTCTGAAAACAGAGGCTGATAAGGGAGAACAAAGCGCTGCGGCAACTAAGCTGGCAAGGTAAGAGAGAGGAAATATTTTTGTATTCATTATTATGTTATTGTCATAAAAAGGGCGCGTATTCTATCGTTAAATAATTATTTAACAATAGGATAAATAGCAATATAAAAATATTTCATGTGGTGTTCTTTTTATGATCAAAATAATGAGAAAATAAAGACAATTCGCCTTTTAAAGTAGGCAAAACAATACATTTTGCCCTGTTTAGATTGGTATTAAATTAAAATTATTGATGATTTGGTATAGGAGGGCTATTAGTTAGCTCTACTGCTTTTGGATCTGCTCCATATTTATTGTTAAAACGTTGTCCGTCTTTGAAAAGGAGGTAGATGAAAAATGCAAAGTAAAATAGCAAAATTAATAATATAAGAGCAAGAAGCCCTTCACCTAATAATGCTCTATTGCTAAAGATAGTGCCTATTTCTGTTGTGAATACCGCTACAACGAGTGATAATGCAAGCGGTAATAGTTGCCACCACCCTGAGTGTCCAACGTCATGCAAGCGTCTGGTTGTTAAACTAACGCTTACTATTCCAAACCAAATGAACAAAATAAAATTGACGATAGACATAACATTCAATAAGTCAATAAGATTTAATGTTTCTGCGGCAATTTCAATAATGTCTAAAACAAAATGAATAAGTGAGTAGATTAGCATAAACCAGCCATATTCTTTTCGCCTTGCTCGACCTTGAAAATTAAAAATATTACGTAATGCTAAAATAAACCAATTCATATTTTTTCCCTTTGAAGATACTTTTGCTATTTTCTAAAAAAATAGCACGCATGTTACTGCGTGCTATTAATTTATTTAGCTAAACATTGGCTGAATTGGTCAGCTAAGTTTTGTAAGAACTGTGGATAAGCATTTTGGCTTAGTTCAATTTTTGCGCCAAGAGGATCCAATTGTCCAACTTGTACGGCAGTACCTTTACTTAAACTTTCAATCACTTTTGGTGTAAACTGAGGCTCCGCAAATAAGCATTGTGCTTTATGTTCTGTTAAGTGCTTTTTGATTTTTGCTAAGGTTTTTGCCCCTGGTGCAACGCTTGGGTTAATGGTAAATGAGCCTAATGGGTTTAGGTGATAAGCGCTCTCAAAATAGCGATAAGCATCATGGAATGTGTAATAACCCTTGCCTTGTGCGCTAATGAGTTGTTTTTCAATTTCTGCATGCTTGGTTGCAAGTGCAGTTTTGAAGTGGCTTAAATTTTCTGCGATTTTTGCTTTATGCTCTGGCATAAGTTGGCTTAAGCGTTCAGCGATCTGTTCAGCGATAGTTTCGCTTGCAATAGGAGAAAGCCAGATATGCCAATCTTCATCATGATCATGGTGGTGTTCATCATGTCCATGTTCATGCTTATGCTCATGTTTATGGGCATGACCATGTTCGTGTTCGTGTTCGTGTTCGTGTTCGTCATGTTCTTTTTTATGGCTTTCAACTAATGTTTTAATTTGTTCAACATCTTCTAGTGTAAGCACTTTCTCTTTAGGTAGCTTATCAAGGGTTTTTTCTAAAAATGTTTCCATTTCATCGCCAACCCATACGACTAATTGCGCTGATTTGAGTTTTTCTACATCAGACGGTTTTAGGCTGTAGTCGTGCGGGGAAGCGCTTGTCGGGAGTAGCACTTGAGTTTCTGTTACACCTTCAGTAATTGCTGCCGAAATAAACCCTAATGGCTTAATAGTTGTGAGTACATTAGCATTGGCGATACTGGCTGCGCTGAATAATGCGAGAGAGAGTAGGCTTTTTTTAAACATAGAATATCCTTAATTAAAATGTGGAATAAAGTGGGCAAAATATTAGCAGAAATCAATAAAAAAGCCATAGATTTTTCATACAAACAAGCGGTGCATTTTGCAAAAAAATCTGCAAAATGCACCGCTTGTTTGATTAAATTAAATTATGCTTTGCAACTTTCTTGACGGCAGTCGCAAGTTGTACCACAACGGCATTCACCTTCTGGGCAGCCGCAGTTTTGACCGCAGATACAAGTTGGGCTGCATTGGCAAGGGTGAGATTTGCATTGTACATTGTCTGTTGGATATACTTTGTTTACTGTCATTTTGAATTACTCCGTAAAAGTGTTTAACTAGTGGTGAGAGAGCTCTCATCAGAACGGCGCAAATCATAAAGATTAACCTAAGGTTAAGGTCAAATATTTTTCTCTACTTTTTTTAAAAAGTTGTCTAAAAGGATAAAAAATGAACATTGGTCAAGCTGCAAAAGCCTGTGGACTCTCTTCAAAGCAGATTCGCGATTATGAAAAATTGGGATTGATTCAGCCATCCTACCGTACAGAATCTAACTACCGAACCTATGCTGAGGCAGATATCCAACGCTTGGGGTTTATTCGTCATGCACGAGAGGTGGGCTTTTCATTAGCACAAATTGGTGAGTTATTGGCTTTCCGTGATGCACCAAGCCATAATTGTGAAGAAATTTTACATTTTACAGATAAGCATATTGCGGATTTATCTGAAAAGATTGAGGCATTGCAGTTAATGAAAGAGAAATTACTTGAATTGCGTGAGACCAGCTGTCTCAGTGGCGGTAATGCAGGCTGTGCGATTATGAGTTTTGAGGTGAAGTAGCCAAGTGCCCTGCAATTTGTTGCGGAATTTGTTGTTGGATCTGGTTTAGGGCATATTCAATAGCATAGTAGTAAGCGTTTACTCCGGCTCCACCATGGCTTTTAACCACGACTTTTGATAATCCGAGCAAGGTTGCACCATTATGGCGATCTGGGTTGATCTGCTGTAGTTTACGCAAATGGCGACGAAAAATAAGCCGTAAAAAAGCATTACGAATTTTTAGACAAATATGTGAATTTTCATCTGAATGGCGGAAAAAGGTAATCACATTTTTTGCGGTGCCTTCTAAGGTTTTTAAGGCAATATTGCCGGTAAAACCATCACATACGATCACATCAGCAAGATTATTCAGCAGCTTATCACCTTCAATAAAACCGAGGTAGTTCAAATGATATTGCTGCTTAAGTTGCTGATTTGCATTTTTCAAAGTTAGCGTGCCTTTATTCTCTTCTGTACCTATGTTTAAAAGCGAGATACGTGGATAGACTAAATTTAGCATAGCTTGTGCAAATACATTGCCCATCTCTGCAAATTGACAGAGTAATTTTTCATCGGCTTCAACATTTGCTCCAAGATCGAGCATAACACTAGATTTACCTTGTAAGGTTGGAATCAATGAGGTTAAGGCAGGGCGATCGATATTTGGAAGTGGGGCAATTAGGTTTTTGGCTAACCCCATCAATAAGCCTGTATTTCCGCCGCTTACGCAACCTTCGGCTTTGCCTTCAGCCACTTGCTCTAAAGCAAGACGCATTGAACTACCACGACTGTGTCGGATTGCTTGTAGAAATGGTACATGCTCATTAATGATTTTATCGGTATGGATAATTTGAATGCGCTTTTTAATATCGGCGGCAAGCGGTTCAAAATAGAGAGAAATTTGCGATTGGTCACCGCAGAGCAAGACATCAAGCGTTGGATGCTTTTCCAATGCTTTAAGTATGGCAGGCATAGTAATACGGGGACCAAAGTCCCCGCCCATTACATCTAACGCTAAAGTTAGACGACTCAATTTTCACCCCAAAGCGAAAATTGATTATTTGATTTTACGACCACGGTAGTAACCGTCTGCACTTACATGGTGACGTAAGTGAGTTTCACCACGAGCATCTACTGAAACAGCAGCGGTGGTTAATGCATCGTGAGAACGACGCATATCACGACGTGAACGAGATTTTTTATTTTGTTGAACAGCCACGGGCTTTCTCCTAGGATTAAAATTTAATTTTTCAATTTAGCTAAAATGGCGAACGGATTTGGTTTGCTTGCCAGTTCTTCTGGCAACTCACCGAAAACCTGTTCGTCTTCGGACACTTCACAGTGTTCTAGTTCATGCATCGGGACTAGCGGCAATGATAAAAGGAATTCGTCTTCTATCATCTCTAGCAAATTTACTTCACCAAAAGAATCAGTTTCAATAGGTTCATAAATTTCAGGCAAATCGCCTGCCTGATCCATATTCTTTACTGGGCTGAAAAGTAATTCACAGCTCAATGTTTGTGTAAAACTATTACTACAACGCTGGCAGTCTAATTCCACATCAATACTTGCAGTACCTTTAATTACTGTAAGACGTTGCGGATCAACATAGACTGACAATGCTACCTGAGCATCACTTTGCACACGGGTTACAGCATCATCCAAACGCTCAAACAATTCAGCCGAGATATAACCGTTATAGTCAATTCGGCGTTGCGCGTCTTTATATGGATCAATCGTTAAAGGGAGTTTTACTTTTTGCATAGGGGCGGAATTTTACCGATTTCGCTACCAATAGTCAAAGGGAAATCGGATTTTCCACAAAAATAGCTAGAATGAACAGCAAGCATTCCTTTACTTTATTACAATAATCAAACAATTTTGATGGCAATTACAGCGACTTTATGTTAAAAAGTTGCCCGTTTTTTTTGTTTAAATCTATTTGAAGGAAGCACAATGTCATTACAAAACATTATTGAAGCGGCATTCGAACGCCGTGCAGAAATTACGCCTAAAACTGTGGATGCAGAAACTAAAGCTGCAATTGAGCAAGTGATCGCAGGTTTAGATGACGGTTCTTTACGTGTTGCAGAGAAAAAAGATGGCGAGTGGGTAGTAAACCAATGGGTGAAAAAAGCAGTATTACTTTCATTCCGTATCGCTGACAACGAAGTGATTGACGGTGCAGAAACCAAATTCTACGACAAAGTACCAACCAAATACGGCAACTACACCGAAGAGCAATTCAAAGCAGACGGTATTCGTGCCGTGCCAGGTGCGGTGGTGCGTAAAGGTTCACACATCGAGAAAAACGTGGTGTTAATGCCATCTTTCGTGAACATCGGGGCATACGTTGGCGAAGGCACCATGGTGGATACTTGGGTAACCGTCGGTTCTTGTGCGCAAATCGGTAAAAACGTTCACCTTTCAGGCGGCGTGGGTATTGGCGGTGTATTAGAGCCATTACAAGCGAACCCGACCATCATCGGCGATAACTGCTTTATCGGTGCACGTTCTGAAATCGTAGAAGGCGTGATTGTAGAAGATAACTGCGTGATCTCAATGGGCGTATTTATCGGCCAATCTACCAAAATTTACGATCGCGAAACCGGCGAAATCCACTATGGTCGCGTTCCTGCGGGCTCTGTGGTTGTATCAGGTTCTCTTCCATCAAAAGATGGTTCACACAACCTTTACTGTGCGGTAATCGTGAAGAAAGTCGATGAGAAAACCTTAAGTAAAGTGGGCTTAAACGATTTATTACGTTCTATTGATGAGTAATCATTAACGTAGAGATCCCCGCTAAAGTGCGGGGATTTTTTATGTTTACAAGCGGTTTATTTTAAGCATTTTTTTGCAAAATTATGCCTCGTCTTGTGGTTTATCAGGGTGATTACCTAAAAATTTACTGATAAGAGCTTTACCTAATTCTGATTGATTTAAGCCTTCTAAAGTTGCTGCAATTTTTGTACCGCCAGTGGAGCTAAAGAGTTCGCCAACACGCTGAATGCCTTTATCTACACGCTCATCATTGATGATAAATTTCATATCGGAGTGAGACAATGCTTTTGCTTGTTCTATGCCGATGGCTTGGTTAGCCTCAATTTGGCGTATGCTGACCAAGTATTGTTGATAGCCTTCATTACCTCCAATTTCACGAGCCAATTCAATTTGTCCTGAAACAAGCGAAATCTCCAATTTCTGTTTGGCTTCGGCTTCTGCCGCCCCGATTTTGGCAATACCTTGAGCCTCTTTATCTTTTGTTTCAAGTAAAGCTTCTGCCTCTAAGAATGCTTTCTGTTTTTCCCCTTCTGCAACGAGAATTTGATGCTGTTTCTCAGCTTCGGAGTCTATAATCAGCGCATTACGGTTAGCTTCCGCTTTGATTTCTTGGGTACGCTTATCTTGATCAGCTTTCACGATTTCTACGTCTTTTTCGATCTCTGCTTGCTTAATTTCGGCCACCCGTTTTACTTCCATTTCACGTTCTTTAGTGATTTTTTCTTGTTGTTTCACTAGTTGCTGTGCTTGTTCATTAGAAACTGCAACTTCACGTTGATTTTCAACGGTTTTTAAGCCTACTTCTTTCTCGGCTTCTTGACGTTTTACATCAGCCTCTTTTTTCGCTTCAATTTCGGCAATTTGGGCTTCTTTTTGGTTACGTGCCACTTCAACACGGCTCTCTTTTTCAATAAAGGATTTTTTAATTTCCATAATATTGAAGATAACTTTCGAACCACCACTATCACGAATATCCATTAATTCAATATTTTTAACTGGCTCAATTCCCCAGTTTTTCAGCTGTTCTTTTACTGCAAGCGTGAAGTCATCTCCCAGTTCAGAGCGCACTTGCAAAATATCGTTTAAATTGCGGCTAGAGAGAATGGAACGTACCGACCCTTGAATAATATCAACAAGTTGAATATTCATATCGTGGAAGTCTGAAACCCGCTGTGCAGCTAGATTGGAATCGGCGACACGGAAGAATGCGGTGATGTCTACAACAAAGGGTAAACGTTCTAAATCATAAGCTTCGTAATTATCAATTTTTATGGAGAACACGGAGACGGGCAATACAATGGTACTTACCCCAATAAGTGGTAACCAAGATGGGAAGGCGTAATAAACGTTGCCATTGCCTGTGTCTTTGCCATAAGAGGTTGTTTTACCCCCTGATTGAACAATATGCACCTCATTTGTTTTGACTACGCGGCGGAAGAGTAAGGCAACTAATAAGGTAATAACCACGAGGGCAATAATGCCAATGATCGTAAGTAGTGTATAAAACTGCATGGAGCTCTCCTTTGTTATGAATAAGAACAATTCACACTTTAAGTGAACAAGCGGTGATTTTCTAGCAAAATTTTGCAAAAAAGCTGAATTTTCTACCGCTTGTATGTGAAATGAAAAAGGCAAATCAATCAAGATTTGCCTTTTAAGATTGCAATTTATTTAGAGCGAGCTAATGAAGATCACGCTAATAATGACAGGAATGACGTAACGCACATAGTTAAACCAAACTTTTGTAAAACCTTCACTGGCGCCAAGTTCTTTTTTCGCTTCATCTTTTAATACATAGCCCACAAAAATGGCGCTACCTAATGCAGTGAGCACAAATAGAATATTGCCACTGATATAGTCGAACGCATCAAAGATGCTCATACCCATAATGCGAATATCTTGCCATAGATTATCACCTAGCACAGAAGGAATATTGCCTACAACAAAAATGCCACCTAGTACGAGTGCAATGGCTCTTTTACGTGAAATTTTCGCTTTCTCAACTAAAGCGGTAATCAGTACTTCGTAAATAGTGATTGAAGTCGTTAATGCGGCGACTACCAATAGGCTAAAGAAGATCGTAGCAAAGACAGTGCCGCCCCACATATTAGAGAATACTATCGGTAGGCTTTGGAATACTAGTGCGGGGCCTGCTGTAGGCTCAATACCAAAGGTAAAGAGTGATGGGAAGATCATAAAGCCGGCTGCGACTGCAATTAAGGTATTGACTACACCTGTAATCGTGGCTGTTTTCACTAAGTTTTCTTTTTTATCTAAGTAGCTAGAAAGTGTAATTAGTACACCAAAGCCCAAACTTAATGCAAAGAAGACCTGACCTAAGACTTTAATAAAGAGCTGTGGAGTAATTTTGGAGAAATCGGGTAAAAGGTAAAATTCGATCCCTTGCGCAGCACCTGGTAGGGTAATATTGCGGATAACCATTACGATGAGAAAAACAAAAAGCAATGGCATTAGGAATTTCACTGCACGCTCAATGCCATCAACGATACCGCGAGCGAGAATAAAGTAGTTGGCAAGTACAAATACACCAGTGTAGCAAAGAATCATGAGTGGATCATTTTGGATATGGTCATTATAGAATTGTGCGGTTAATTCCGGATTAACTGGGGTTGAAAGATCTAAACCGCCACTGATTAGTGCGCCAATATAAGTGAGTACCCAACCGCCAAGTACCATATAGTAAGCAAGAATACCAAAAGCACCGAGTAAACCCATTAAGCCGAGTATTTTCCAACCCTTGTGGATTTCTTTGCCATTTGCAGTACCGCCAAAAGCATCAATTGAGTTAAGTTGCAAACGGCGACCGATAACATTTTCCACTAAAATCATTGGAATGCCGATCACAATCATTGCAATACAGAATAGTAATACGTAAGCGCCGCCGCCGTTTTCTCCTACTAAATACGGAAAACGCCATGTCGCGCCAAAACCAACAGTCGCCCCAGCCACCGTTAGCACATAAGTTAAGCGGCTCGACCAAGAGAGTCTTTGTTCTTTTGTACTCATAAGTTACCTCTTTTTGATAAAAATTCCCCTAACTCTACTGCAAATTAGGGGAAAAAGAGCGGTATTATCTAATAAATTTTAAGATTATCCTAATGATAATGCGTCTTTTGCTGGTGTATAAGCATAACCAAAGGCATCAGAGACCCCTTTGAAGGTGCATTTACCTTCATAGGTATTCAAGCCTTCTAAAATCGCATTATCTACCAAGCAAGCCTGTTTCACGCCGAGTTCTGCAATTTTCAGACCAAATTCAAGGGTCGCATCGGTTAAGCCTAGGGTCGAAGTTCTTGGTACGCTACCAGGCATATTCGCGACACAATAATGTACGATATCATCAACTAAATAGATTGGATCATCATGCGTAGTTGGATGAGATGTTTCAAAACATCCGCCTTGGTCGATAGCCACATCAACTAATACCGCCCCTTTTTTGAGTAATTTAAGATCGGCTTTACGGACTAAATGTGGTGCTTTAGCACCAGGAATTAACACCGCACCAATCACAACATCAGCATTTTTTAAACAGCTTTCAATATTGCCTCGTGAACTTGTTAATGTTGTTACTTTCATACCAAACATGTGATCTAAATAGGCAAGGCGTGCGGCGTTAATATCTAAAATTGTTACGTCTGCACCAATACCTACCGCAATTTGTGCTGCATTCACACCAACAACGCCACCACCCAAAATCACAACTTTTGCTTTTGGGGTACCAGCAGTACCACTTAGTAATAACCCTAAGCCACCGTATTTTTTCTGGATAAATTTTGCTGCCTCTAGTGTTGCCAAACGTCCTGCAATTTGGCTCATCGGGGTTAAGCAAGGTAATCCAGCTGGAGTTTTGATGGTTTCATAGGCGATGGCTTTAATTTTTTTCGCCAGCAACATGTCCGTGAGAGCTTGATCTGCGGCTAAATGTAGGTAGGTATAAAGGGTTTGTCCCTCTCGGAAGAAATCATATTCACATTCTATCGGCTCTTTTACTTTGATGATCATTTCACTGTGGGCAAAGAGCGTTGCTTTATCACTAATAATCGCTCCTGCTTCTTGATACAGTGTGTCAGAAAAACCAATAGCAGCACCTGCATCTTTTTCAATATAAACGGTATGACCAGCTTCAACGTAGCTTTTCACATTGGCAGGAGTTAATCCAACTCGATACTCTTGCACTTTCACTTCTTTTGGGCATCCGATGATCATAGAGATCTCCTTATGTTAGATTTAAGGGCTTGATGATATTGCTACTAAAATATGCAATAATCCTGCTTTTCATTTAGGGTTTGTCGATAATTTAACTAGCAATATTGGCGAATTATAAAAGATAGCTCAGACAAAAAAATGTGATTCACTTAACATTTTTTTTACAAAGTTTTATATTTAGGCAAAAAAATGGGACTTTTTGAATTTTTTATTGTATTGGCATTGCTGATTATTCTCAGCGGAATCATCTCATCGGCAGAAATATCCCTTGCTGGAGCAAGAAAAATCAAACTGCAAAATCTGGCAAATGAAGGCGACAAGCGGGCTGAAAAACTGCTTAAATTGCAAGAACAGCCAGGGCAGTTTATTACCGTTGTGCAGATTGGTTTGAATATGGTTGCAATTCTTGGCGGTATGCTCGGAGAAAGCTCTTTGACCATTTATGTACAACGTTTTTTACAGCAATATAGCCAAGCGGCTTGGGTGGAAAGTGCTTCTTCTTGGATCGCTTTTGGTGTGGTTACGGTGGCATTCATTATTTTGGCAGATTTAATGCCAAAACGCTTAGCAATGGCAAATCCTGAAAAAGTTGCTTTAAAGCTGGTGAATGTGATGACCGTCAGCATTACCTTACTTAAGCCGTTTGTGTTGTTTTTTAATACGATTGCGAATGGCTTATTCCGCTTACTGCGTATTTCAACTGAGCGCGAAGACACCATGACCTCTGATGACATTATTGCGATTGTTGATGCAGGAGCTGAGGCTGGCGTATTGAAAACCCAAGAACAATATTTAATCGAAAATATTTTTGATATGCAACAGCGTACGGTGACTTCTACCATGACCACGCGTGAGAATATTGTTTACTTAGATAAAGCTTATACTCGCCAACAAATTCTTGATACCTTAAGAGAAAATTCTCATTCTAAAGTCATTATTTGTGATAGCAGCTTAGATAAAATTTTAGGCTATGTAGAATCCCATACTTTGCTTACGCGCTATTTACAGGAAGAACAGGTTTCGCTTACTGACAATAAATTACTCCGCAAAGCCTTATATATTCCAGATACACTTTCACTTTACGAGGTGTTGGAGCTATTTAAGTCTTCTGGTGAGGATTTTGCTGTCATTATTAATGAATATGCGTTAGTGGTGGGGATTGTTACTTTAAATGACGTAATGAGTATCGTGATGGGGGAGCTTGTCTCTAACGAAGAAGAACAAATAGTTCAACGTGATGAAAATTCGTGGTTGATTGATGGTGCAACACCTTTAGAAGATGTCATGAGAGCATTAGAAATTAACGAGTTTCCGCATTCAGAGAACTACGAAACTATTGGCGGCTTTATGATGTATATGTTACGTAAAATCCCGAAAAAAACGGATTTTGTGCTGTACGCCAATTATAAATTTGAAATTATTGATACAGAGAATTTTAAGATTGATCAGTTGATGGTTTCTAAGCAGGGAGAAAATTGAATGATTACACTTTACCACAACCCTAAATGTTCCAAATCGCGGGAAACGTTGGCAATTTTGCAGCAACATGGCATTGAAGTTGAGATTGTTGAATACCTTAAAGTACCATTAGATCAAACAACAATTGCTCGTCTTATTCATGATAGCGGCATTATGCTTGAACAAGCACTTCGTACAGAAACAGACGAATATAAAACATTAATTAAAGATAAAAATTTATCCCAAGAGCAAATTATTGCTCTGATTGCCGCACACCCCAAGCTGCTCAATCGCCCGTTTGCAAGCGGTCGAAAAGGCACAAAATTTTGCAGACCACCTGAATTGGTTAAGGAGTTATTATGAAAAAAATCCTATTACTCAATGGGCCAAATTTAAATATGCTGGGCAAAAGAGAGCCAGAAATTTATGGTTCACAGACGCTGGCAGACATTGAACAGCATCTCCAGCAATGTGCGGCAGAGCGAGGTGTGGCATTAGACTATTTTCAATCAAATAGTGAAGAGGCCTTAATTAATCGCATTCATCAAGCTTTCCAGAAAGTCGATTTTATTCTCATCAATCCAGCGGCATTTACGCACACTAGTGTTGCGTTGCGTGATGCTTTGCTATCTGTAGCAATCCCTTTTGTTGAAATTCATCTTTCGAATGTACATGCTCGCGAGTCTTTCCGTCATCATTCTTATCTAAGCGATATTGCTAAAGGCGTTATTTGTGGCTTAGGCGCACAAGGTTATGAATACGCCTTAGACTTTGCATTGAAACAGTTGGAAAAACGGTAAAATTCTTGTATATTCCGCCATTTTTTAACAATGATTAACAAATGGGGAACAAATATGAAACACAACATGGCGAGGAAATTTGGGTTAAAGAAGAGGGTTAGCTTGCTTAGCGCTTGTTTGGCATTCACGAGCTTGGCAAATAATGCTCAAGCCGAAGGCAAGCTGACTATTTATTGCAGTGCACAAAATGCAACCTGTGAAAAAATTACCCAGACATTTGCGAAAAAATATAATGTGGATGCGAAATTTGTGCGTAATAGCACGGGGGCTACACTTTCTAAAATTAAAGCTGAGCAAAATAATCCTCAGGCGGATGTTTGGTATGGTGGAACAATTGAGCAGCATTTCCAAGCAGCAGATTTATCGCTATTAGAAAAATATCGTTCACCGATGCAGCAAGAGACCCTACCTCAATTTAAAACATTGCTGGAGAAAAAAGGCGATTTTACCTCGATTATTTATATGCTAGTGCTAGGCTTTGGCGTAAATACAGAAGTCTTCGCTAAATTAGGGATTAAGGAGTATCCACGCTGTTGGAAAGATTTGACTCATCCACAATTAAAAGGGCATATTCAACTGGCAGATCCCCAATTATCTGGCACGACTTATACTGCAATTGCCACATTGATTCAATTATGGGGTGAAGATAAAGCATTTGAATTTTTGAAACAGCTTGATGCAAATGTTTCACAATATGTAAAAAGTGCGCAAGTGACTTCAAATCTTGCTCGTGGTGAAAGTGCATTAAGCGTTGGTTTTATCCATAACTATGCCACAGAAAAAGAAAATGGCGCACCAGTTGAAGCGATCTTGCCTTGTGAGGCGGATAGTTACTCGTTAGGTGGGGCAAGTATCATCAAAGGCTCACGCAATTTAGATAATGCAAAATTGTTTATTGATTGGGTATTAGGGGCTGAGGCGCAAGAAATTCCATGGCGTGAAGTCGGTGTTTACCAACTGCCAACGAATGTCAATGCTGAGGCAGCACCACAATCGGTCGATCCAAAAACATTAAATCTAATTAAAATGGATTTTGATCGTTTTGGGACAAGTGAAGAAGGTAAGCGTTTAACCGAGAAATGGCTCAAAGAAGTTAAAATCAAATAGTAATTAACTGATACGATGAGTACCAAATTCTGTCGATTTTCACGCATTTTGTAAGATTTTTATCGCAAAATTGCCGAAATTCGGGTAATCTACGCAAGATTTTAATCAGTGCTTTTTTAGCGCTGATTTTCTATTTTCATTTTTAGCATTTACTACGGATCTCATTATGGATATTCGCAAAATTAAAAAACTTATTGAATTAGTTGAAGAATCAGGTATCACTGAATTAGAAGTGACTGAAGAAGAGGGTACTGTGCGTATTAGTCGTGCGGCTCCAGCAGCCCCTGCGGTACAATATGTTGCAGCACCGCAAGCTGCACCTGCCGTAGCACCTGTTGCAGCGGCTGCACCAGCGGCTAGTGCACCACAGGCAGCTTCTGCGCCAAGTGCTGAAGTGAGCGGACATGCAATTCTTTCGCCAATGGTAGGCACTTTCTACCGTAGTCCAAGCCCAGAGGCTGCTCCATTCGTTGAAGTTGGTCAAACAGTGAAAGCTGGCGACACGCTCTGTATCGTAGAAGCGATGAAGATGATGAACCGTATCGAATCTGACAAAGCAGGTGTGGTTAAAGCAATTTTAGTCAATGATGGTGAAGCGGTTGAATTTGATCAAAAACTGTTCGTTATTGAATAATTTTATGAAATAAAAGGGGAATGGATAATCGACAATTTGCAAATTTCGTTTGAAATTTGGGCGCTTGTCATTATCCATTTTCAATTTTCAATGTTCCATTTAAAAGGAAACCCCTATGTTAGAAAAAGTTGTGATTGCTAACCGTGGTGAAATTGCTTTGCGTGTCCTGCGCGCTTGCCGTGAGTTAGGTATTAAAACTGTTGCTGTTCATTCTACTGCTGACCGAGAACTCAAACACGTTTTACTTGCTGATGAAACGATTTGTATTGGCCCTGCACCTTCTACTAAAAGTTATTTAAATATTCCAGCAATTATTGCTGCTGCAGAAGTGACCGGTGCAGATGCAATTCACCCTGGTTATGGCTTTTTATCTGAGAATGCAGATTTTGCTGAGCAGGTTGAGCAGTCTGGTTTTATTTTTATTGGTCCAACTGCTGACGTTATCCGCTTAATGGGGGATAAAGTTTCTGCGATTAATGCGATGAAAAAAGCAGGCGTACCTTGTGTACCGGGTTCTGATGGTCCAGTAGGCAATGATGCAACAAAAAATAAAGAGATCGCAAAACGTATTGGCTATCCAGTGATTATTAAAGCTTCAGGTGGCGGTGGTGGCCGTGGTATGCGAGTAGTACATAACGAAGCCGATCTAGAAGAATCTATTGCAATGACGAAAGCAGAAGCAAAAGCGGCATTTAATAATGATATGGTGTATATGGAAAAATATTTAGAAAATCCACGCCATATTGAAATTCAAGTTCTTGCCGATACCCATGGAAATGCGGTTTACTTAGCTGAACGTGATTGCTCTATGCAACGTCGCCACCAAAAGGTGGTGGAGGAAGCTCCAGCTCCTGGTATTACTGAGGAACTGCGTAAATATATCGGTGAGCGTTGTGCCAACGCATGTAAAGAAATCGGCTATCGTGGTGCAGGTACATTTGAATTCTTATACGAGAATGGAGAATTTTACTTTATTGAAATGAACACCCGCTTACAGGTAGAGCATCCTGTGACAGAGATGATTACTGGTGTTGATTTGGTTAAAGAACAATTACGCGTTGCTGCGGGCTTGCCACTTTCAATTAAGCAGGAAGATATTAAAGTGCGTGGCCACGCGATTGAATGCCGCATTAATGCAGAAGATCCAAATACCTTCTTGCCATCACCAGGTAAAATCAATCGATTACATACTCCAGGGGGATTAGGTGTTCGTTGGGATTCACACATTTATGCCGGTTATTCTGTACCACCACATTATGATTCAATGATTGGTAAATTGATTACTTATGCTGAAAATCGCGATATTGCGATTGCACGTATGCAAAATGCGTTGTCAGAAAGCATTATTGAAGGTATCAAAACCAATATTCCATTGCATGATAAAATTTTAAGTGATGAGAATTTCCGTAAGGGCGGCACAAATATTCACTATTTAGAGAAGAAACTAGGCTTGAAATAATGCCCAAGCCTGATTTTGCAAAAGAAGACGTAAAATCGACCGCTTACTAAAGCAAAAACGCCAATTACAAATATGCAATTGGCGTTTTTCATTTTGAGATTTAGGCAGGCTCTGCTTATTAAGCCTAGCTAGACCTTAAATAAGCACATTGGCGATAGCAATACCAACTACACATGCTGTTACTACGCCGATAATACCAGGCGCCATGAAGCTGTGGTTGAAGTAGTATTTACCAATTTTAGTCGTACCTGTTACGTCAAAGTTTACTGTTGCGATATCAGACGGATAGTTTGGAATGAAGAAGTAGCCGTAAGTTGCAGGCATTAAACCAACTAATAACGGTGCAGGTAAACCTAAGCCGATACCGACTGGCAGCATCATTACTGCAGTTGCAGCTTGACTGTTAATAACTACCGATACGGCAAACAGCGCGAAAGCGAAAGTCCAAGGGTAGTTTTCTACCATCTCTGTAATACCAGCTTTAAATTGTGGCATTGCATATTGGAAATAAGTATCGGACATCCACGCAATCCCGAAAATTGCAATAGCCGCTACCATACCTGATTTAAATACTACACCATTCGGAACTGTTTGAGGATTCGTGCGGGTTAGTATGAGAATCAAGCCACCGAAGCAGAGCATCATAATTTGGATGATTAATGACATACCAATAGGTTTCACTTTTTCACCTTCGCCTACGGTACGAATTTCAGGGAACATTGCGATAGCCACAATCACTACTAGTGCAAGTAAGAAGAGATAAACCGCTTGTTTTGCCCCGGCAGGTAAGGTGTCATTTAATGTGGTGCTGGTTGTATTAGCAATGCGATCACGCCATACAGGATCTTGCAAGCGGCGTTGATATTCTGGGTCATTTTCTAATTCTTTTCCTCGACGTAAGCTATAGAGCGACATAGCAATCGTACCAGCAAGGGTTGCAGGCACTGTAACCCCAATAATGCTTAGTAAGCTAACATGTTCAAAACCTGGTAAGCCACTAATTTGACCGAGATAATAAACTACAGCAGCTGAGAGCGGGCTAGAGGTGATGGCTAATTGTGAAGCGACAGAGGCTGCGGCCATTGGGCGTTCAGGGCGAATTTTATTTTTTAATGCTACATCTGCAATGATTGGCATAACAGAGTAAACAGAGTGACCGGTACCAAGCATAAACGTCATAATGTAAGTGACTAGAGGCCCTAAAAATGTAATACGCTTAGGGTTTTTGCGTAGCACTTTTTCGGCAACTTGTAGCATAAATTTTAGCCCGCCAGCGGCTTCTAAAATAGAAGCACAGGTCACAACTGCCAGAATAATTAACATCACATCGACAGGGGCTTTGCCCAATGGCATACGCAGTATAAATACCTCTATTGCCAAACCGATACCAGAAACTACGCCTAAACCGATGCCGCCATAACGGCTACCAATATAGAGCATTACTAACAAGAATAAAAATTCAAGATAGAGCATATAGACCTCATAAAATATAAAAAAGATAGCATAAATTCTAGCGAGCTTATGTTATTCACAAAAGGGGCAAACTTTATTTAAATCAAATTTTTATTGAATTAATTTCTGTTTACAAAAAATTAACATACTATCCCAATAACAATTTTATGCAAATTTTTTTACAACTTCTTGTTAGAGTTTAACTACTTGCCCGTCTAATACTCCATTAGCACAATTTTGGAGTTTTTATGTCCTGTTACACTGTTAAAAATGTTACCCAAGGAGCTGGTTTACTGGTTTTACGCTTATTTCTTGCCTATGAATTCTTTGAGGCGGGGTGGGAAAAGCTACATGGTGAAAACTGGTTTTCTGCGATTGAGGATAACTTTCCTTTTCCTTTCAATTTATTACCCGCCGATCTGAATTGGTTTACAGCGATGAGTGCTGAACTATTTTTACCTATTTTGCTTATTCTGGGATTATTCACTCGCATCAGTGCTATCAGTTTGATGATTTTAACTTCAGTAGCCTGGTATTCGGTACACGCAGGATTAGGCTACAACGTATGTAGTAATGGTTACAAAATGGCATTAATTTATTTGGTCACGTTATTGCCGCTATTAATGCAAGGTGCTGGAGCACTATCTTTTGATTTTCTGTTACAGAAAAAACAGCCAAGCAGATCTTGGTTGAAATTCCTTTAATTTTGAACTCAACACTATGGAGAATTTTTCATGAAAAAAGCAACTTTAATGGCACTAGCCGGTGCATTAACAATGGCAACAGCAAATGTAAATGCAGAAACTCATGCGACTGAGCATGTAATGGAAGCCAAAATGATGAAAACCAAAGCAGCCGAAGGGAAATGTGGTGAAGGAAAATGTGGCGCGACAAGTGAAGCCAAAGCCGCTGAAGGTAAGTGTGGTGAAGGTAAGTGTGGCGCAACAAACAGTATGAAGGCAGCCGAAGGAAAATGTGGCGAAGGCAAATGTGGAGCGACAGTAGCTGACAGTAATAAAAAAGCCATGAAACCTGCAGCACCAAAAGCGGCAGAGGGAAAATGTGGCGAAGGTAAGTGTGGCGCCAGTAAGTAATCTTTAAGTCCCAACCCCCTCTTTTTCAAAGAGGGGGTAAATTTTCAAAGGAGACATCATGTTCGCCATTTTTTATCAGAAGGTAGTTTACTTCTTATTGAAAAAAGTGGGGATAGTGAGGTGGTTTACAAGCGGTCAAAATCTTTCTATTTTTTGCAAATTATTAAAGGAACAATAATGCTGAAATTTCAAGGTGCAGGTTTGGGCTATCGCCGTGATTTAGCGGATGGTTTTTTAAATTTAACAGATAATAGTGTTATCAATTTTATGGAGGTCGCGCCGGAAAACTGGCTCAAAATGGGTGGTCAGGCGCGTTATAACTTTGATAAAGTCGCGGAGAAAATTCCTTTGGTTATTCACGGGTTATCGCTCTCTTTAGGTGGGCAAGCACCATTGGATATGACATTGCTCAAAGGAATTAAAACCATGCAACAGCAGTATAATTCCTTCTTTTTTTCCGATCATTTAAGTTACTGCGAATGCGAAGGACATTTGTATGACCTATTGCCAATGCCATTTACTGATGAAGCTGTACATCATGTGGCAAATCGTATTAAGCAAGTGCAAGATTATCTTGGTATGCGGATTTCGCTAGAAAACACCTCCTATTATCTCCATTCACCGACAAGTACGATGAACGAAGTGGAATTTCTTAATGCCATTGCACAGGAAGCCGATTGTGGTATCCATTTGGACGTGAATAATATTTATGTGAATGGGGTTAATCACGGCCTATTAGATCCCTTTGTGTTTGTAGATAAAGTGGATAAAAAGCGGGTGGACTATATTCATATCGCTGGGCACGATGAAGAACATGGTGCGGCAGAGGCCGTGAGAATGACAGAGGGCGAGTCATTTAATAAGGTGAAAGGTGAGCTGCGTCATCTGCCGACTTTGCTGGTGGATACACACGGCGAAACGGTGCAGAAAAGCGTATGGGATTTATTAGCATACACTTATGAGTGTTTACCGCATATTCCACCGACATTATTGGAACGAGATTTCAATTTTCCGCCATTTCAAGAATTGCTTGGGGAAGTTCAGCATATTGCGGCGTTGCAGCAGAAATATGCCAAGTAGGAGTGAGTTATGTTACAGAAATCATTAAAAGAAACTCAAACAGAATTTGCCAATGCGATTCGGTATAATGATGCTAGCTTAATGAGTGGTAATATTTCGCCGCAACGTTTGGGAGTGTATGCACGTTTAGTTCGGAATAATACACTGGGTTTTATTGATCGCTGCTATGTGGAATTAGCAAAGCATTTAAGTGCCGAAGATTGGTGGGCAATCAAAGAGAAATTTGTGCGTGAAGGTAAAGCACACTCGCCTTTTTTCCAAGATATTGCCGCTGAATTCTTAGTATTTTGTCGAGAAACGCAGTGTGTTGAGCCGCATTTGTTAGCCCTCATGGATTTTGAAAACGCCCAACTTGCCGTAGAAGTCGCGATGGCTAATGTGCCTGCCGAATTCGAATGGGATAACGATACTATTATGCAATTTTCCAGTGCGGCAGAGTTGCGCCAGTACGGGGTAAATTTTCTGCATAGTGGTTTTCAACAATTTGAAAAAGCACCGACTTATGTGCTGATCTGGCGAGATAGCGAATTTGGCATTTACTACCAAACTTTAGAAGAATTGGATTTCTTTCTTTTGACCTCTTTACAAGAAAAGGCAAACTCTCTAAATGGATTACTGGATGAATTAAGTGCATTTACTGAGCAAAATCCTGCCTTAAAAATGGTTTTAAGGCAGATTTGGCAAAAATGGGTAAATGCGGAGGTAGTTTACCCGTGTTGATTTGTTACTTTTTTTGCACAGGCAAAGAAAAGTAAAAGAATAGAGAGAGAATAATGAAAACAATTCCCCAATCCCAATTAGAAACAATCCGTTTGCAAATGGTGAAATTTGCTACACTTCATCTTAAGAATAGTGAATTAGCCGAAGATGCTGTACAAGAAGCCTTTGTTAGTGCTTATAAATATGCAGATTCATTTAAAGGACAAGCAGCATTAAAAACATGGATTTTTGCTATTTTGAAAAATAAAATCATTGATGTACTACGACGTAAAAATAGAGAAATCATTGTGTCAGAATTACTTGAAGAGGATGATAATGATCTCAGCGAAAAACTTTTCCGCTCTGATGGGGAATGGAATGATGATCTTTATCATTCGAGTGAATGGCGGCAGTGTGATTCGCGAGTTTATTCCAAGCAATTTTGGCAAGTGTTTGAATCTTGTTTGAGTAATCTGCCGACCATGCAAGCGCGAGTATTTATGATGCGTAGCCATTTAGAGATGGATACTGCAGAAATTTGCCAAGCGTGTGAAATATCAAGCGCTAATGTGCATACCTTACTTTATCGTGCTAGATTACAACTGCAAGTCTGCTTAACCCAGAAATGGTTTGGAGAATAACATGTTAAATTGTAAAGAAGCTACTCAGCTATTATCGCTGCGCTGTGAACAAAAATTGCGTTTTAAACAGCAATTGCAACTTAAAGTTCACTTAATGGTGTGTGGTAGATGTAGAGGCTTCGCGAAAAATAATCAATTACTTGATCAGATGATGAAAGAGTTCGCTGAACATAACTCGAAAGAGTAAAATAGCGCTAAATAAAGTAAAATAAAGGGTTAGACTGATTTTAGGTCTAACCCTTTGATTTTTGTGATTTTTTTATAAAATTCACCCGCTTGTTTATTTTGCTAAATCTGCTAAAAATGTGATCTAGATTACAAAACTAAAACGTTTTAGCAAAATTCCCTTTCTTTACTAAAACGTTTTAGCTAGAATGCAATCGGTTACTTTTTAACTTTCTACGAGTATTATAGGTGAACTTATGAACTTTCCTCAAATCGCTCAACAAGTGATTGAAAAACTTGGGGGCAAAGAAAACATCACAACGCTTGCACACTGCGCCACTCGCTTACGTCTAACACTTGCCGATGAAAGCAAAGTAGATAAAGAAGCAATTGAAAATATTGACGGTGTGAAAGGCCAATTCTCAACATCTGGTCAATACCAAATTATTTTTGGTTCCGGAACAGTCAATAAAGTCCATGCCGAAATGCAAAAACAGATGGGCATTGGCGATATGAGTACTTCTGAAGTTGCCGCAGCGGGTGCTGCAAATCAGCCATTATTACAACGCTTAGTGAAAGGCCTTGCCGATATTTTCGTACCGATTATCCCTGCTATTGTGGCGGGCGGTCTTTTAATGGGTATTCACTCAATGCTGACGGCAAACGGTTTCTTCTGGGAAGGCGAATCGGTCGTGAGCCGTTATCCAAATATTGCGGATCTTGTTGATTTCATCAATACTATTGCAAATGCGCCATTCGTGTTCTTGCCAGTATTACTAGGTTTCTCTGCAACGCGTAAATTTGGTGGTAACCCATTCTTAGGGGCTGCGCTCGGTATGTTGTTAGTTCACCCTGCATTAGCTGATGGTTGGAACTATGCCTTAACACTCGCCAAAGGTGAAATCAAATATTGGAATGTTTTAGGTTTAGAAATTGAACGTGTGGGTTATCAAGGTACTGTTATTCCAACGTTAGTATCTGCTTGGGTATTAGCGACACTTGAGAAAACTTTCCGTAAATTTGTGCCAAGTTATTTAGATAACCTTGTTACACCAATGTTCTCACTCTTCATTGCTGGGGTATTAGCCTTTACCGTGATTGGTCCATTAGGACGTGAAGCAGGTGATCTTATTACACAAGGTCTAACTTGGTTATATGATACCTTAGGCTTTATTGGCGGTGGTGTATTTGGTACGTTCTATGCACCAATTGTTATCACAGGTATGCATCAAACCTTTATTGCCGTTGAAACGCAGTTACTTTCTAATATGGCATTATCAGGTGGTACATTTATCTTCCCTATTGCTGCAATGTCTAATATTGCACAGGGTGCAGCGTGTTTAGGCGTGGCGTTTGCATTAAAAGATGCGAAAGTTCGCGGTTTAGCTGTACCATCTGGGATTTCTGCGCTATTAGGTATTACAGAACCTGCCATGTTCGGGGTAAACTTACGTTATCGTCAAGCATTCATTGCTGCAATGATTGGCTCAGGTTTATCTAGTGCATTTATTGCCTTCTTTAATGTAAAAGCGCAAGCATTGGGTGCTGCTGGTTTCTTAGGTGTACCATCAATTAAACCAGATAGCCTTGCTATGTATTCAATTGGTATGGCTATTTCATTTATTGTTGCATTTAGCTTATCTGTGATTATGGTTAAACGTGCAAATGCAAAAGCGTAATTTTGTAAAATTCATCTAAAAAGTCCCCTCTGGGGGCTTTTTTATTTTTAGGCTATAATTCCGTAAATTTTGATAAAGGATAATAGTATGAGCGAGCAGATTATTCGTCAGGTGGTACTAGATACAGAAACCACAGGAATGAACTTTGGTGGCGCACCGCATATTGGGCATAACATTATTGAGATTGGGGCTGTTGAAGTAATTAATCGCCGTTTAACCGGACGAACTTTCCATGTTTATATCAAGCCACCTCGTTTGGTTGAAGAAGAAGCTATCCAAGTACACGGCATTACCAATGAATTTTTACAAGATAAGCCCACGTTTGCTGAAATCGTGGATGAATTTGTTGCTTTCATCAAAGGAGCAGAATTGGTGATTCATAATGCACCCTTCGATGTTGGTTTTATGGATCATGAGTTTTCATTTTTACCAAACCCTCCACCAAAAACGGCGGAAATGTGTATTGTGACAGATAGTTTACAACTCGCACGCAAAATGTATCCTGGTAAGAAAAATAATTTAGATGCATTGTGTAGTCGTTTAGGCATTGATAATAGTAAGCGTGTTTTGCACGGCGCGTTACTGGATGCGGAAATTCTTGCTGATGTTTTCCTCATGATGACAGGCGGACAGATAGCATTGCTTGGTGAGGATGAACAAGATCAGGCAGATAATGGACTATCTGCGATGGCTGAAGAACGTTATAGTGTGCTGGATAATACTGGACTTGTTACGTTGGCATTAGATGATGAAGAGTTAGCAGCGCATAATCAATATTTAGAGTTGCTGACGAAGAAATCGAAAGGAAATTGCTTATGGCTTACTCGAGTGGCAGAAGAGAGAGATGTGCAACATTAAATGCGAATAGCATAAAAAAGATTTGACGAACAGAGTATAAGTCTTTATTATTTATCGCGTTTCACGGAGCGGTAGTTCAGCTGGTTAGAATACCTGCCTGTCACGCAGGGGGTCGCGGGTTCGAGTCCCGTCCGTTCCGCCAATTTATTTAATACGAGCTAAAGCCTTCGATTATTCGAAGGCTTTTTCTTTTTCTTGCTTTTCTAAAACTAATTTTGCTGCAAATCGTTGTGTTAATGTTTGCTGAAACTCTACTAGAATCGCGGGATTTATTGCTAATAGTAGCGTAATTTTATCGCTAAATTGCTGTTCAGCTACTTCAATGTCTTGTTCTGCAAGCAAATGTTGTAAGCTATTAAATTGGTCATATTCGCATTGCAAGCGGTAGTTTTGACGTAAAACTTTGCGAACTTTTTCAACATTCAATAGCGCATGTTGTATGCCATTGCCATAGGCTTTAACCAAGCCGCCTGTACCTAGTAAAATCCCTCCGTAGTAGCGTACTACCACCGCACTAATTTCACCTAATCCAGACCCCAGTAAATAATTAAGCATCGGCTTGCCTGCTGTACCGGAGGGTTCTCCATCATCGGAAAATCCATATTGCTGCCCATCGTTTGGTGCGCCAGCTACTGCAGCCCAACAGTGGTGGCGGGCTTGCGGGTGTAATGCCTTAATTTCTGCCCAAAATGCTTTGGCTTCATATATGCCATTTGTGGGGCGAACATAGGTGATAAAACGGCTTTTTTTGATTTCTTCTTCAAAAATGACTTGTTGCTTTGGGATAAAGTATTCCATCTTGTTTAGTATGTTAAATATCTGTGAACAAAATCATGTTTCTATGATAAACCGTTTGCATAGCGCTGAAAAGTCGAGTATATCTATAGCGTTTTTTCCCAAAAAGTGGGAAACGCTATTTTATCTCTTCTAAAATATAAGGAGCATTAAGATGAAAAAATTGTTGAAACTCTCTTTAGTTGCAACCTTAGCTTCAACAGCATTGTCTGCTCAGGCAGACGAAAAATTCATTACCATCGGTACGGGTGGGCAAACAGGCGTTTATTATGTTGTTGGTCAATCAATTTGTCAGTTAGTGAATCGTGATACTCGAACCACCAATGTAAAATGTAATGCCCCTTCGACAGGTGGATCTGTTGATAATTTAAATTCGATTGCAGCAGGCGAGCGTGATTTAGGTATTGCGCAATCAGATTGGCAATTCCACGCGTACAATGGTTCGAGCTCCTTTGATGGTAAGAAAAATGAAAAGTTACGTGCAGTATTTTCGATTCACCCAGAGCCATTCACCATCATGGCGCGTCAAGATGCGAATATCAATGGCTTTGATGATTTAAAAGCGAAACGGGTGAATGTTGGTGATCCTGGCTCGGGTACGCGTGCAACAATGAAGGTCATTTTAGATGCAAAAGGTTGGACTGAAAAAGAGTTCAAAGTCGCCTCAGAATTAAAAGCCTCAGAAATGGCATCGGCAATGTGTGATAACAATCTTGATGCGATTACCTATAACGTTGGTCACCCAAATGGAGCATTAAAAGAAGCGGCAGCGTCTTGCGATGTAAAATTAGTGCCTGTAACGGGTGAGGCAATTGATAAATTAGTTGCAGAGAATCCATATTATGCTAAAGCGACTATTCCAGGTGGGTTATATAAAGGCGCAGATGAACCAACCGAGACTTTCGGGGTTTATGCGACCTTGGTGACTTCTAGCGATGTTGATTCAGATAAAGTATATGCGGTGGTAAAAGCAGTATTCGATAATTTCGATCGCTTTAAACGTTTACACCCAGCATTTGAAAACTTAAAACAAGAAGAGATGATCAAAAATGCGATCTCTGTCCCTCTTCACGAAGGTGCAGCACGCTACTATAAAGAAAAAGGTTGGATTGAATAGTCTTTTCTAAGTTCTCGAGCATTAGCTCACCTATAGGAACAGCTTAATCGCTGTTCCTAGATCTCTCGTTTCATTTCTTACAAGCGGTTTAAAACAGATGATTTTTTGCAAAATATAGGCAAAAACGATCCGCTTGTTTTTCTCATTTTTAGGAAAGTGTTATGTCTGTTAAGGAAAATTCAGTAACGGCAAACTATGATGATCTACAGGATATGGTTGCCTCCAATGATGCAGGAGGGCGTAACCCAACAGGGTTTACGAAAAAACTGATTGTCGTTACCGCAATAATTTGGTCATTATTTCAACTTTATTACACTTCACCATTTCCATTCTGGTTGCAGGAAGTGGTGCGTAATGTGGGCTTAGAGCTGAATGTGGTGGTTGATGATACGAAAGCACGTTCAATTCATTTAGCCTTTGCCTTATTTTTGGCTTATCTATCATTCCCTGCATTTGCAACCTCACCGAAGCATCGCGTGCCTTATCACGATTGGCTATTTGCTACCCTTGGTGCATTTCTTGGGGCGTACTATATTTTCTTCTATGAAGGCTTAGTGACGCGTTTTGGTGCGCCTATTACTCAAGATATTATTGCAGGTTGCTTAGGGCTTTTACTTCTGCTTGAAGCTTGTCGTCGCAGTTTAGGTTTACCTTTGGTGATTATTGCAGGCGTGTTTCTACTTTATAACTATTTTGGGCAATTCTTGCCAACCAGCTGGATTATCAGCCATCGTTCAGGTACGCTGAACCAAATTATCAACCAGCAGTGGATCACTACCGAAGGGGTATTTGGTGTAGCCCTTGGGGTATCGACAAAATATGTTTTCCTGTTCGTATTATTTGGTGCGCTACTGGATAAAGCCGGTGCAGGGAACTACTTTATCAAAACTGCTTTTGCCTATCTTGGACACTTTAGTGGTGGCCCAGGGAAAGCTGCTGTGGTTTCGTCAGGTTTAACGGGCTTAGTGTCTGGTTCTTCGATTGCTAACGTGGTGACAACAGGGACATTCACTATTCCAATGATGAAGCGTGTCGGCTTAAGCCCAGAAAAAGCGGGTGCGGTTGAAGTCGCCTCTTCCGTAAATGGACAGATTATGCCTCCTGTTATGGGGGCGGCGGCATTTTTAATGATCGAATATGTCAATTTGCCATATAGCCAATTGATCACACACGCCTTTTTGCCTGCCTTTATCTCCTATATTGCGTTGGTTTATATCGTGCATTTAGAAGCACAAAAGCTAGGGCTAAAAGGCTTAGAACGTGTTGAGCCGGTTAGTCCAATTTTAATCACGTTATTAAAAATGGTGAGTTACATCTTGCTCGCAGTATTACTTGCGATTGGGGTGGAGTTTGGCTTAGGTTGGATCAAATCCATCACCCCTGATTTCGCTTTTGTGATTGTGTGTTCTATTCTTGCAGTGCTTTATTTAGTGCTTATTCGCCGAGTAGCACAGTTCCCAGATTTAGAATTAGACGATCCAAATTCGCCAGTTGCCACGTTGCCACGCCGTAAGCCGACAGTAAATGCAGGTTTGCACTATTTGCTACCTGTGATTGTGCTAATGTGGTGCTTAATGGTAGAAAAAATGTCACCGGGCTTATCTGCATTTTGGGGAACACTCACTTTAGCAGCCATTTTGGTAACACAACGCCCATTATTGAGTTTCTTCCGTCAAGATAATGGCAATAAGTTCCAACTTGCAAGACAAGGTCTGCAAGATTTGATTGACGGTTTGGAAACCGGTGCGAGAAATATGATCGGTATAGGTATCGCTACCGCTACCGCAGGTATTATCGTTGGTGTGGTTTCGCTTACGGGTTTTGGGGTACAGCTTGCAGGCATTATCGAAATGCTCTCAATGGGCAACATTCTGTTAATGCTAATTTTAGTGGCAATCTTCAGCTTGATTCTCGGTATGGGGTTACCGACTACGGCAAATTATATCGTGGTGTCATCATTGATGGCATTAGTGATTGTCGAAGTTGGTAAACAGAATGGCTTAATCGTACCACTGATTGCCGTGCATCTATTTGTGTTCTATTTTGGGATTATGGCTGATGTTACCCCACCTGTGGGGCTTGCCTCATTTGCAGCGGCAGCCATTTCTGGTGGTAGTCCGATTCAAACAGGGATGCAGGCGTTCTTCTACAGCTTGAGAACGGTAATTTTGCCATTCCTATTCATCTTTAATACCGATTTATTATTAATTGATGTCGGCTGGGCAAAAGGATTATTAGTCTTTATCACGGCAACCATCGGAATCTTGATTTTTACAGCGGCAACGATGGGCTTTTTCTTTACCAAGAATAAGCTGTGGGAAACTTTTGCATTGATTTTAGCGGCATTTACCTTATTTAGCCCGAGTTTCTTTATGGAATATGTATCGCCTGCCGAACGCCATATTGCACCATCAGCCTTGGTACAAGAGCTTGCGAGTACCCCCGCTGGGCAGAACATGAAACTTAAAGTATCAGGAATGAACCCTTATGGTAAAGAGATCGAATTTTATTCACAATTTACCGTTCCAGAAGGGGAAACAGGTGAAGCTCGCCTACAAGCGTTAGGGTTAGAACTTTTAGATACAGGTGAGACGATCGATATTGATGGTGAACCCACAGCTAAGATTCTAATTGATAATGTGGCGATGGATTCGCCGGCAGCAAAAGCAGGCTTAAACTGGGATCAAACGATTTTGGACGTGATGGTTCCGCAGAATTCGTTACCCAAAGAGCTGATGTTTATTCCTGCATTATTACTTGCCTTTGGCGTAGCATGGAATCAACGTCGCCGTAGAAAAATGGAATAATTCAGGAAGCGGTTTGTTTTGCATATTTTTTTGCAAAATAGACCGCTTGTTATTTAACCTCATCAGTATAAGTGAGAAAAAATGTATAAAAATCTTCTTCTCGCGGTAGATCTGAGTAATCTAACGCAAGCCAAATATGTGGTAGAAACCGCACAGCAATTAACCGCACATAGCCCTGATGCTGTGTATCGTGTAGTCACTATTATTGAGCCAATGGATGACAGCTTTATCTCCGCATTTTTACCGAAAAATTTTGATAAATCGGTAGTTGCGGAGGCGAATAAAGCACTGCATGCTTTTACTCAAGCGAATTTTCCCGCAGGAGCAAAAGTTCAGCACATTGTGGCACATGGCACGATTTATGAAGAGATCAATCAAATTGCTGAACAGAAAAATGTAGATCTGATTATTATGCTAGCCAGCAGCAAACCAAATGCGAAAGGTTTAAGTGCGAATACTGTAAAAGTGGCACGTAACACTGACCGACCAGTTTTAGTTCTGCGCTAGGTCTTTTTTTAAGATACAATATGCCATTCTTTCAGAATGGCATTTTTATTACAGATTATGGCAAAAAAATTAAATATCATTTTCGCAGGTACGCCTGATTTTGCAGCAACCCATCTTCAAGCACTACTAAATTCACAGCATAATGTGATTGCAGTTTATACCCAGCCGGATAAACCAGCGGGGCGCGGCAAGAAGTTACAAGCAAGCCCTGTAAAACAGTTGGCAGAACAACATAACATTCCTGTTTATCAGCCTAAATCACTACGCAAAGAAGAAGCTCAGGCTGAATTGCAAGCACTGAATGCAGATGTGATGGTAGTGGTGGCTTATGGCTTGATTCTGCCAAAAGCGGTATTAGATGCGCCACGTTTAGGTTGCTTGAATGTGCATGGCTCAATTTTACCTCGTTGGCGAGGTGCAGCCCCGATTCAACGTGCAATTTGGGCTGGCGATCAAGAAACTGGCGTAACGATTATGCAGATGGATATTGGTTTAGATACTGGTGATATGTTACATAAAGTTTATACGCCAATTGAGCCAAATGAAACCTCAGCAACGCTCTATCATAAACTTGCAGAGCTTGCTCCTCCAGCACTGATTGAGGTGTTAGATAACTTAGAAAGCGGCAAATTTGTGCCAGAGAAACAGCAAGATGAGTTGGCAAACTATGCGGATAAATTAAGTAAAGAAGAAGCGTTATTAGATTGGAATTTGCCAGCGGAGCAGTTGGAACGTAATATTCGAGCGTTCAACCCTGCGCCTATTGCTTATCTTAATTTAACCGTTGATGGCAAAGAAGAGCGTATTAAAGTGTATCAAGCGGTGGTTTTGGCACATCAAAATGCAAAAGTTGGCACGATTTTAAATGTAGATAAAACGGGTATTCAAATTGCAACAGTAGATGGCGTTCTCAACATTACTCAATTGCAGCCATCGGGTAAAAAACCGATGAGTGTGCAGGATTTCCTGAATGGACGAGGGGATTGGTTTAAAGTAGGACAAACAATTTAATGAAAAAACAATCCGCCCGTGCGGTTGCCGCACAGATCATTTTACAAGTACTAGACGAAGGGAAATCGCTTTCAACGTTGTTGCCTGAAGCGCAGGTTGAAAGTAAAGATCTCCCTTTGGTACAAGAGATCACCTTTGGGGTATGTCGCGTGCTACCGCGTCTAGAACAGATCATTAAATTATTAGTCAGTAAGCCGTTAAAAGGCAAAACCCGTTTGGTGCATTGTTTATTATTGGTTGGGTTATATCAGCTACTCTATATGCGTGTGCCTGAATTTGCAGCGGTAGATGAGGTGGTGAATGCGACTAAAACACTGAAATTAGACAGTTTTCGTGGGCTGACAAATGGAGTATTACGCCGTTTTCTGCGTGAAAGAGAGCAAATTTTAGCCAAAATAGATAAGCATTGGCAGACACTCCACCCTGAATGGTTAGTTAATCAGCTTAAAACAAGCTATCCACATTGGCGTGATATTGTGGAAGCAAATAATCAACGTCCACCGATGTGGATTCGAGTTAATTCACAGTATTCCAGTACAGAAAATTATGGTGAATTACTGGGCGATTTGGTAAAAAATTCCGCTAAAGAGACCGCTTGTACTGCACCAAGCTGTGCGATTTTGCTCGAAAAGCCAGTGAGCGTCAGCCAACTTCCACATTTTGAGCAAGGTTGGGCAACCGTGCAAGATGCTCACGCACAATGGTCGGCAAGCTTACTTGAGCCAAAAAATGACGAACGCATTTTAGATGCTTGTGCCGCTCCAGGGGGGAAAACGACCCATATTTTAGAGTTAGCGCCTAAGGCGAATGTTATCGCATTAGATATCGAGCAGAGTCGCTTAAAGCGAGTGAGCGAAAATTTACAACGTTTAGGGCAGCAAGCAACGGTGATTTGTGGTGATGCTAGCCAGCCTGAAACATGGTTGGAAGAGGGGCTCATGTTTGATCGAATTCTGCTTGATGCACCTTGCTCGGCAACGGGGGTAATCCGCCGTCACCCAGATATTAAATGGCTTCGCCAAGAGCGTGATATTAGCGAGCTTGTGGCGCTACAGGCAAAAATTCTTCATGCATTATGGCAACGCTTAAAACCTAATGGCGTGTTACTCTATGCGACCTGTTCGATTTTGCCACAAGAAAATGATGAGCAAATCCGACGTTTTATTGAAAATACGCCAAATGCTCGTTTAGCTGAAATGGACTTTGGCTTTGAAAAAACCACAACCAAGCAATTTTTTCCAAGTGAAAACGGCGGTGATGGATTTTTCTATGCAAAATTAGTGAAAGTAGCAGTCAATATAGATGAGCCAACAACGTTATAGTAAAAAGAAATTCCTATGAAAATCATCATTCTTGGAGCAGGTCAAGTCGGAGCAACCCTTGCTGAAAATCTCGCGAGTAACGATAACGATATTACCATTATTGATAATGATCAGATTCGCCTAGATAAACTGCGTGATAAAAATGATCTACAAGCGATCAAAGGAAATGCGGCTTCACCTCGTATTTTGCGTGAGGCTGGGGCAAGTGATGCGGATTTGTTAGTTGCAGTAACAGATAGTGATGAAAGCAATATGGTTGCTTGTCAGATTGCTTATACGCTATTTCATATTCCGACCAAAATTGCGCGTATCCGAAATCCAGATTATGTGCGAGAACGTGAAGCGTTATTTAATGATAAAGTCTTACCTATTGACCATATTATCGCCCCAGAAGTGTTGGTGACTCAGGAAATTCTCCGTTTGATCGATTACCCCGGTGCGTTGCAAGTTGCCCACTTTACCAATGATTTAGTGAGCCTTGTGAGTGTAAAAGCCTACTATGGGGGGCCTTTAGTTGGCTACCCAATATCGGCATTAAATGATCATTTACCGCATATTGAGGCTCGTATTGTTTCCATTTTTCGTAATGACAAAGCTTTTGTACCTCAAGGTTCAACGATTATTGAAGCAGGTGATGAAGTCTATTTCATTTGCGCAAGCCATCATATTAAGGCGGTGATGTCAGAGTTACAGCGCCTAGAAAAACCACATAAACGAGTGATGATCGTGGGCGGTGGGAATATCGCCACTGCATTGGCACAGGCTTTAGAGGAAAAATGTAGTGTCAAATTGCTTGAACCTAACCAAGCTAAAGCGGAGAAATTGGCAGAAAAACTGTCGAAAACATTGGTTTTGTGTGGCGATCCATCGGATCAGGAATTGCTTTTTGAAGAACATATCGAAAATATCGATCTGTTTTTGGCCATGACAGGTGATGATGAGGCGAATATTATGTCTTCTCTACTCGCCAAACGACTTGGCGCTAAAAAAGCGATAGTGCTAGTACAGCGTATTTCTTACTTGCATTTAATTCAAGGTGGAACGATTGATATTGCGATTTCTCCGCAGCAAGCAACGATCTCTGCGCTTTCAAGTCATGTTCGTAAAGGCGATATTGTACGAGTTGCCTCGCTTAAACAAGGGATGGTTGAAGGTATTGAAGCGATTGCTCATGGGGATTATGAAACCTCAAAAGTGGTTGGGCGAGCGATTCGAGATGTGAAACTGCCACAGGGGGCAATTATTGGGGCGATTGTGCGTAATGGCGTGCCGATGATTGCGCATAAATCCACTGTGATCGAAGAAGGCGATCACGTCATTGTGTTTGTAAACGATAAAAAACAGTCGGCAGAGATTGAAAAATTGTTCCAGCCGAATGTGTTTTTCTTATAGCCTTTTGCAAATTTTTGCCTATTTTATACCGCTTGTCAGAATCTCATGTCCAATCCAATTTCAGCAAAGTTCAGGCGTTTTTCTGCATGGTCGTTTTATCTCGCGATCATTGCGCTTTATGCTTTTAGCCTTTGGGGGCTATTTACTCATCGTACAGATGAAACCTTTTGGTCATTGGCTGAAACATGGCGAATTGTGCAATATAGCGCAGGACAAGCATTGATTTCAGCGCTCTCTGCGACTTTACTTGGATTGCTCACGGCGCGCAGTTTTTTTTACCTTCCTTTTAAAGGCAAAGCACTTCTTTATAAACTTCTCGCTTTTGTTTGGTCGTTGCCCGCCTTGATTGTAATTTTTGCTTTGATTGGCGTATGGGGAAACAATGGTTGGCTTGCGCAATGCTGGCGGCTAATTGGATTGGAATGGCATTTCTCGCTTTATGGTTTGCAAGGTATTGTCTTGGCACACCTATTCTTAAATATCCCACTTGTCATGAAATATTGCCTTGAAGGTTTAAATCTTATTCCGAGTAGTAGCCACCAATTAGCTGCGCAGCTAAATTTAACCGGCTGGTACTATTTTCGTATTGTGGAATTGCCCGTATTAAGCGGCATTTTGCCCTATGCATTTGGTACGGTTTTTTTACTCTGTTTTACGAGTTTCCCGATTGTGCTCATGCTTGGCGGAGGGCCGAAATATAGCACGTTAGAAGTAGCAATTTATCAAGCGGTGACTTTTGAGTTTGATTTTGCAAAAGCGGTAATCTTAATTTTAGTGCAAGTGGCAATTGGCATACTGTTGCAGTTATTGATGTTATGGGCAAGCCGCCGTGCCTTTGAACAACAACGTTCAAAAGCAGTGATCGATGCAATTTGGCGAGCAGCGCCGCAGGGGACTAAGCGCTTCTTATCTACTATTTTTCTACTGATGATCTGCACAATGATTTTTGTGCCATTATTGAATGTGGTTTTGCGTGGCATTTCTGCATTAAACTGGCAGCGTTTATTGGCATTCGATTTAGTGCAGGCAGTGTGGTTTTCCTTGCTACTCGCTTTAATCTCAGGTATCACAGCTGTAGGTGTAAGCTATCTGTTAGCCTTAGAACATCGGCAACTTGTCTATCATCAACAAAAAGTTTGGCAAAGTATTTTAAGCAGTGTGGTGACTCTGCCACTGATTTTGCCGGTGTTTTTATTATCTGTCGGCTTATTTTTACTGCTAATGTGGCATGACTTAAATCAATGGCAGTTAATTCTTTTGATTGGCATTTGTAATGGTTTAACGCTGCTGCCATTTATCTATCATTTGATATTCTCAGCAATGTGGCAGAGTTTGAAAAACCGCGATAAGCTAGCAAGAAGTCTAGGATTAAAAGGTTTTCAACGTTGGTGGATTGTGGAAAAAAATGCGTTAATTCGACCGCTTGCACAAGCCTTTGCATTAGCTATTTCTGCAAGTTTAGGCAGTTTTACCATTATTGCATTTTTTGGCAACCCAGATTTCGCAACATTGCCTTATTTACTCTATCAGCAGCTGGGTAATTATCGTACAGAAGAAGCGGCAGTTACAGCATTACTGCTACTACTTTGTGCTTTACTACCATTTTTGGCTATAAAACAAAAAGGGAGTTTATGATTGATTTAAATTTGGAATTCGATTACCCAGGTATGCCCATGCAGTTTCAGCTAAAAGTTGCAAAAGGCGAACGAGTCGCAGTTTTAGGTGAGAGCGGCGCAGGAAAAAGTACATTACTTAACTTAATTGCGGGGTTTGAGCAAGCAAATCGTGGTTATTTGCGTTTAAATGGAGAAGAGCATTTGGAGACAGAACCTGCCCAACGCCCAGTTTCAATGTTATTTCAAGATAATAATTTATTTGAACATTTAAGTGTTGAGCAGAATATTGGGCTGGCATTAGTGCCTTGTTTGCGTTTTAGTACTCAACAACAAGCTCAGATTGTGGAAATTGCCGAGAAGATGGGCATTGCGGAACTATTAAAACGCCGAGCGGATCAGCTTTCAGGCGGGCAAAAACAGCGTGTAGCATTGGCAAGAACCTTACTTAGAGATAAACCCATTTTGCTATTAGATGAGCCATTCTCAGCATTAGATCCGAAACGGCGCTCAGAATTGCAAACATTGGTAGCAAATTTGTGTGAAGAAAGGAATTTAACACTGTTAATGGTTACTCACCAATTTGATGAAAGTCGTGCATTATTTCATCGTCGTATCTTGCTTGATGCAGGGAAAATTATGACACATGAAAAGTAAACTTATGCAAGTTTGCTGTTTCTTGCTAGTCAAATAAATCTTTTTTCAGTATTATTTCAAAATTCATTTTTTGTTTATACGATAGTGAGGAATAGTGTGCCAAACCGTGATTATGCTGCTCGTTCAAAAAAGTCGGGTAAAAGCGTAAATAAATTGCTGATTTTAATTATTGTTTTGTTGTTATTGGGGATGAGCGCTTTAGCATTAATGTTATTAAGCTCGAAAGAGCCAGTAAAAACAGAAATTTCCCAGCCTGTTGCGATTCAGCCACAAAAAAGCGAGCTCCCGACACCTCCTGCGGAGATTTATAGTTATATCCGTGATTTAGAAACGCGTGAAGTTCCTGTTGATAAGAATGCGAGAATTGCTCAATTAACCCGAGAACAGGAACAACAATTACAGCGCTTGCAGGAAGAAGAAAAACGTAAACAAGCATTAGCAGAGCTAAAAGAAAATATTCAAATTGAGCAAATGCAGCCTAATATCAATGCAGTAGAGCCAAATGCGCAAGATAAAAAAGTGGTTGCATTAACTGCTGAAGAGTTTGAAGCGAAAACGCAGGCAGAACAAAAAGCCGCAGAAGAAAAGAGTAAGCAGGCAGAATTAAGAAAACAGCAAGATGCGAAGAGAGCTGCTGACTTGCAGGCACAAAAAGCTAAGGAAGTGGCACAGGTTAAAGAGTCTAATGCGACTAAGGTTGTCGCTAAGCCAGCTAATGAAGCACCGAAAGTGATTGGTAAATTTGGTTTGCAATGTGGTGCATTTAAAAACAAGGCACAAGCTGAGAATATGCAGGCACGTCTTGCTATGGCTGGTTATAATGCCAGAATTAATAGTAATGGTGAGTGGAACCGTGTAGTTGTAGGGCCAATTGGTGATAGAGCTGCAGCTTCACAAGCTCAAGCAAATGCTCGCAGTGTTGCAGAGTGTTTAATTGTAGGTATGTAATTTTTAAGGATAACTATGCAATTTAAAGATTTTTTAGCCACATTTCCTAGTGTTGAACATTTAGCCGGATTAGATGTGCTTGATGCAGAAGGACAAGTTATTCATCATATTCCTGCAATTGAGGGAAAATTAGGCTCATTAAAATTGTATAATGCGCTTGCAGAGCAATTCTCAGGACAGCTTAATCAAAAAAGTGCAGAGCAAGGGTTAGTTTGGTTTGCCGAACATCTTCATGACGCGAAACAATTCCCAGGTAAGCATCCAAATATTGATTTGCTATTAGCGGTTGTGTCAGACCAACTGCAATATCGTTTAAATCCTATTGCTAAATAGTCTGTAATTTATTCATATAGTTTTAGTGTGCTATTTTCTATTTGACAATCATACGCAAGACGATAGAATAGTTACCAATTTCAAGCGCTATGGCATACTATAGCGCTTAATGCGGGAATAGCTCAGTTGGTAGAGCACGACCTTGCCAAGGTCGGGGTCGCGAGTTCGAGCCTCGTTTCCCGCTCCATTCTTAATTTAAAATATAGCACCATGGGGTGCTTTTTTTATATCTAAATTTTGCCATCAACCTAATCTAAGTATTTGATATTTATTATCATTTTTACCATTTTAAAAAATTTGATTTACTTCAAAGAAGAATCAAAATCTCATTGTTTTATTATTTTTTTTAATTATTCTCACCAATGGAAGAAATTGTTTTAACTTATTGATTTTTAAGTGATAAACATTCTCAAGTGTTTCGTTTATATTCTTTTGTGGGGGCTCTTATGGAAAGAGTAAATAAAGTATTAAAAAGCGGTTTGGCTTTTGCCGCAATGTTAGGTTTCTGGCAGACATCTATTGCTGCACCGCAGCCAACAGAACTAGAAGGTGCAAAACCTGATTTAAAAATTGAATCTGCAAATCATAAATTTGCAGAAAAATATCCTCTTCAATACAACTCATGGAAAGCGACTTCAGAATCAACAGCACGTGATAGCATGTTAGAAGAAGATCCGCGTTTAGTTGTTCTTTGGGGCGGCTATGCTTTCTCTAAAGATTACAATAAACCTCGTGGTCACTTTTATGCGGTTACAGACGTACGTGAAATTTTACGTACAGGCGCACCTAAAGATGAAAATGGTGGCCCTCAGCCAATGGCATGCTGGACATGTAAAGGTCCTGATGTAGCGCGTATGATTGCAGAAAAAGGTGAAGAAGGATACTTCGATGCTAAATGGGCAAAATATGGTGCCGAAATGGTGAACTCAATTGGCTGTGCAGACTGCCATGATACTACCTCTAAAGAGTTTGAAGAAGGTAAAGCTGCATTGCGTGTTGCTCGCCCACATGTTTTACGTGCATTAGAATCTATCGGTTGGAAATTCGATACCCTTGAAAAACATGGCCAGCGCGCTGCTGTATGTGCAAACTGCCATGTAGAGTATTATTTTAGAGGGGATAAAAAAGTCGTCACCTTCCCTTGGGATAAAGGCATCGATATTGATAGTATGGAAAAATACTATGATGAAGCCGGTTTTACAGATTGGGTTCACTCAATGTCTAAAGCACCAATGTTAAAAGCGCAGCACCCAGATTTCGAAACTTGGGCGATGGATACGCATGGTCAAAATGGCGTGACTTGTATCGACTGCCATATGCCAAAAGTAGAAACAAAAGATGGCAAAGTTTATACCGACCATAAAATTGGTAATCCATTTGATAACTTTGAGCACACTTGCAAAACCTGTCATGAGCAAAGTAAAGAGACTTTACAAGCACGCGTGAAAGAGAGCAAAAAACAGATCAAAGATGCAATGTTGAAATTAGAAGATCAATTAGTTAAAGCGCACTTTGAGGCGAAAGCAGCTTGGGATGCAGGTGCCGCTGAAGACGAGATGAAACAAGCACTTACTGCAATTCGCCACGCTCAATGGCGTTGGGATATGTCCGCAGCAGGTCATGGTGGACATATGCATGCACCAAAAGTGGTTTTACATATGATCGCAACAGGTATGGATAGAGCGGCAGATGCTCGAGCAGCATTGGCTGGTGTACTTGTGAAACACGGTGTAGAGACACCAGTTCAGGTGCCAGATATTTCTACCAAAGAAAAAGCTCAAAAAGTCATGGGCATTGACTTTGATGGTGAAAAAGCAGCTAAAGACGAATTCTTGCGCACAGTCGTTCCACAATGGGAAGAAGAAGCGAAGAAAAAAGGTTTACTCCCTGCGGATAATCAGTAATCCGATAAGGAGAACAATATGAAAGTGATTATTTCAAAATTAGGGCGGTTTGCCGCCCTGCAAGCGGTCGCTTTTGCAGGATTATTTGCAATAGCTACTGCGAATGCGCAAGAAGGAAGTTTTCCTGCTCAGCCTAAACCGTTGTGGGCGGAAACGGCATCAGATGCACAAATTGCTAAAGATGCACGCCGCGACCCAAATAAATATTGTGTTGATTGCCATGGTCATTTATCTGCATTTGAACATGCGGGTAAACACTTTCAACACGGTACGAAAAGCCCAAATACTGGGGAACAGTTAAACTGCACATCTTGTCACGGTAATATTTCCGAAAATCATCGTAAAGGTGTAAAAGATGTAATGCGTTTTAATGTGCATGGTCAGGCAAAAAATCCAGCACTCGAACGTTCACCACAAGAACAAAATGCGGTTTGTTTTGCTTGCCATAATCCAGACAAGCTTCGTGAGACATTCTGGGCACATGATGTACATGCACCAAAAATCGCATGTGTAAACTGCCATAAATTGCACCCAGAAAGTGAGCCAATGAAGGCTAGCGAACCTAAACAGCGCATTAAACTTTGTGTAGATTGTCATACCAAAGTGCATCAAGGTGAATTTAAGAAAGTATTAGCAGGTTCAGAAGGAACTAAGGAGACAAAATGAGTTGCTCCCGCCGTGATTTCGTCTCAGGGGCAGGAGCGCTGATTGCGGTGGCAGGTACAACAGGACTTGCTACCAGCTCTCTCGGGCTTGCTGCTGAAACAGAACAAAAAACGATTCGCTATGCGATGGTACATGATGAGCAAATCTGTATTGGTTGTACGGCTTGTATGGATGCTTGCCGTGAAACCAACAATGTGCCAGAAGGCGTTGCTCGTTTGGAGATGATTAAAAGTGCGCCAAAAGGCGAATTTCCTAACGTACGTTACGATTTCTTCCGCCAATCTTGCCAACATTGTACCAATGCTCCATGTGTTAGTGTTTGCCCGACTGGGGCATCTTATATCGATATTACTAATGGTATTGTAGATGTAAAACCTGATTTGTGTGTAGGCTGCCAATATTGTGTAGCGGTGTGCCCATATCGAGTTCGTTACATTGATCCAGTGAAGAAAACCGCAGATAAATGTAATTTCTGCCGGGATACAAATCTCGCAGCAGGTAAACAGCCAGCTTGTGTTGAAGCCTGCCCGGTAAAAGCATTAACCTTTGGTGACGCAAACGATCCGAATAGTGCGGTTTCTATCAAAATTCGAGAAAATGAGACTTATCGCACGAAAACGCGCTTAGGTACAGAGCCAAATCTATACCATATTCCACGCAAATACGAGGAGGCGGCACAATGATGTACGATCAAGTACCTTTCCAAACGCCTGATCTCGTTTGGGATTCAAGTATCGCAATTTACCTCTTTTTATTAGGGGTGGCTTCTGGTTCTAGCTTGTTAGCGTTAATTTACAAATATACACATAAGCTAGCCAAACCAAGTGAAAACTGGATCATTCGTGCAGCGGCATTCTTAGCACCGGTTTCAGTAACGGTTGGTCTGTTGCTATTAATTTTCCACTTAGCACGTCCTTGGACATTCTGGTTCTTAATGTTTAATTACCAGTTTGATTCGGTGATGTCTATGGGAGTAGCCATGTTCCAGATTTATATGGCGCTAGCTTTCCTATGGATAGCGGTCATTTTCCGCGATGAGATTGCAAGCTTAATTAAACGCTATATCCCTGCACTTGGCTTTATAAACGGTATTATTGATGTTGCGGCCAGATTTACAACTGCGATTGAAGTCTTGTTCTTCATCTTTAATATTCTGTTAGGGGTTTATACGGGATTTCTACTCTCAGATTTGATTAGTTACCCAATGTTAAATAATGGGGTATTGCCTTATTTATTCCTTGCATCGGGAACCTCATCTGGCATTGCAGCATTGATGATTTGTGTTATCGTGTTTGGTAAGTTATCCGCACACAGTGATGAAAGTCATTTTCTACATAAAATGGAATTGCCAACGGTGATAGTGGAAGCTATTTTATTGGTTGCATTCTTTGGCGTACTTTATAGTGCCGGTGGAGATAGTGCATTATCTGCAGATAACGCGCTCTCAGGATTCTGGGGAATGGTATTCTGGGGCGGTGTGGTTGCAATCGGTATGTTATTCCCCCAAGTTGCTAACCTAATTGCAGGAAAATCCTTAAAACAGAATAGAGGCTTTATGGTTTTCTTGGCACTTGCTGGTTTATTTGGGGTTGTCTGTTTACGTTACTTTATCTTATATGCGGGGCAATTAACGATCGCAAGTTAATATTCTTTGGCTTTTCAAGCGGTTGAATTTGGCAAAAAATTTGCAAAATTCGACCGCTTGCTTTTTTTGTGAAGGTGAAAGTGGTAAAGTAGAGCCGCTTTATCATTAGGACAATAAAAATGAATAAACCTATCAAAAACGAAAAACTTATCGTACTTTCTAACGGCTTACTACGTTTAGTTGGTAATATTGTTAAAATTTTTAGTTATGTCGTGCATGGAATTTTCCCGAAAAAACGTTTCACGATACCTGAATTTAGCCCTGCTAAAATTATTTCTAAACGTAATACCAAAATTACGCGTACCATTTGGCAAACTAATTACAGTAATCGTGTTACCTTTCCTGTCTATTGCAATTATCTGTTAAATCGTCTGTTGTCATTAAGCTATGACTATCGCTATGTTAGTACAGAAGAGCGAGCAAGCTATATTCAACAAAATGCCGATGAACGAACTTTTAATGCTTATAGTAAATTAACAGATGGAGCCTCTCAAGCTGACTTTTGGCGTATTTTTACGTTATATAAGGAAGGGGGAATCTATATGGATATTGATGGGCATTTAGTTTGGAATTTAGACGAGATTATTGATGATGAAGATAGTGAAGTGGTGATTACACGTCGCGGTGAATATACTAATTTCTTTTTGGCGAGCGAAAAAGGTAATCAATTTTTGCAAGATACGTTAGATATCATTATTGATAATATTGAGCAACGGCGTATTGATGGTGGTGTTTTTGTGCTGACGGGGCCTGACACATTAAGAAAGGCATTGGAAAATGTAGATGTAAACAGCCGTAGAGATAAATTAACCTGTGCTCAGGGAACGTTTACCAATGAATATTTCCAATATATGGATAAGAAAATGGGAAAATGGAATCACGCAAAAAATGAGGATCTTATTAAGTAAGTCCTTAGACTAAGTTTAATAAATCGGCAACTAAACAAATTTTGTGAGATCTCACTTGCCAAGTGATAGTCGCTTAAGTAATATTAGCACCACATTTGCTCTGGTGGTGGAATTGGTAGACACGCTATCTTGAGGGGGTAGTGTCCATAGGATGTGCGAGTTCGAGTCTCGCCCAGAGCACCAAAATTTTTAGACCCAGCTTTTTAGCTGGGTTTTTTATTTTAATTTTATTTCTAAATAATTGAATTGATAGCCTAGCCAAAGCTTCCCTAAATCGGTACAATCCAAATCTTGCATTTTCTTAACAAATGTCATTTACATTTCTTTGGAGAACACAGCCTTATGTCGTGGAATGATCCACAAGACCCTTGGGGAAAACCAGGGGCAAAAAAGCCGGAGCAAAATGGTACTGATAAACAGCCAGAGCAAGGGCCTCAAAAATCCGAACAGCAACCACCTGATTTAGAAGAAGTATTTAATAACCTATTGAAAAAAATGGGAGGAAATAAAGGTGGTCATTCTCATCAACCCAATCAATCGAATTCTCCTGCTCTTGGTAAATTCTTGCCTGTTGCTTTAGCGCTTGGCGCTATTGTGTGGGCTGCATCTGGTTTTTATACAGTGCAAGAAGCCGAGCGTGGAGTTGTGACTCGCTTTGGTAAACTCTACGATATTGTCCAACCCGGGTTAAACTGGAAACCGACTTTTGTGGATCATGTACGCCCAGTGAATGTGCAACGCGTTTTAGAGCTAAATACCAGTGGCTCGATGCTGACTAAAGATGAAAATATGGTATTGGTTGAAATGACAGTGCAATACCGTATTGAAGATCCTGCAAAATATCTTTTCAATGTCAATAAACCTGATGATAGCTTGAAACAAGCGACTGACAGTGCTTTACGCTATGTGGTCGGTCATATGACGATGGATGATATTTTAACCACAGGGCGAGCGGTAGTACGTGAAAACACATGGAATGCTTTGCGTGAAATTATCAAAACTTACGATATGGGGTTACTCATTACGGACGTAAACTTCCAATATGCTCGTCCACCAGAAGAAGTGAAAGCCGCCTTTGATGATGCGATCAAAGCCCAAGAAGATGAGCAGCGCTTAATCCGTGAAGCAGAAGCTTATGCCCGTGGACAAGAGCCGATCGCTCGTGGGCAGGCACAGCGAATTGTGGAGCAAGCAAACGCGTATAAAGAGCAGGTTGTGCTAAATGCACGAGGTGAAGTGGAACGTTTTACACAAGTGTTGCCAGAATACCGCAAAGCACCTGAAGTGACCCGTGAACGTTTGTATATTCAAACGATGGAAAAGGTAATGAAAAATACGCCGAAACTGATGATGGATAGCGCAAATGGCAATAATTTAACCGTGTTACCGGTGGATAAACTTTTGCAAAATAAAGCGGAAAATCAACCGCTTACACAACCAAAAGTAGTCATTCCATCAGCACCTACAGCAGTTCAACCACAAGTGATACAACCACAAAATCAAGATGTGTCGGCAAGTGAGCCAGTGCGTAAAGGGAGATTTTAATAATGCGTAAATTGTTATTACCCATTTTAGCGGTTGTTGCCTTTATCGTTTATCAATCTGTTGTGGTCATTCAAGAAGGGCAACGTGGCATTATGATGCGTTTTAACAAAGTGCAACGTGATGCCCAAAATCAAGTGCAAGTTTATACGCCAGGGCTGCACTTTAAAGTGCCAGTGATTGACCAAATCAAAACCCTTGATGCTCGTATCCAAACGCTTGATGGTAAAGAAGATCGTTTTGTGACCGTTGAGAAAAAAGACTTATTAGTTGATTCTTATGTGAAATGGCGCATCAGTGATTTTGGACAATTCTATACCTCAACAGGTGGCGATTATCAAAAGGCGTCTGATCTATTACGCCGTAAAGTAAACGACCGCCTACGTTCAGAAATAGGTTCTCGCACCATTAAAGATATTGTTTCTGGTTCTCGTGGTGAGTTAATGGCTGGTGCTCAAAAGGCCTTAAATGCTGGTGAAGATGGGGCAGAAAAACTCGGAATTGAAGTGGTTGATGTGCGTGTCAAACAGATCAACTTACCAAATGAAGTTTCATCATCAATTTACCAACGTATGCAAGCGGAACGTGCGGCGGTGGCTCGTGAACATCGTTCACAAGGTGAGGAAAAAGCGGAAGGTATCAGAGCTGATGTTGATCGTAAGGTGGTTTTAATTCTTGCGAATGCGAATAAAACCGCAGAAGAATTAAAAGGTGCTGGTGATGCTGAAGCTGCCAAAATTTATGCGGATGCTTTCAGTCAAGAGCCTGAATTTTACCGCTTTATTCGTAGCTTAAAAGCCTATGAAGAGAGCTTTGCAGAAGGCAGTAACAATATAATGTTACTTAAGCCAGATAGTGAATTCTTCCGCTTTATGAAAGCGCCGAAGTAATACGTTCTAAGTGATCAAATGGGGCGTATGCTTACGCTCATATAAATTTTAAATGGGCAGAGCATATGCCCTAGTTCTTTTAAGGAGTTCTAAAATGGGAAAAAGTGTCGTAATCCTTGGCGCACAATGGGGCGATGAAGGAAAAGGCAAAATTGTCGATCTATTAACAGACCGTGTGAAGTATGTAGTGCGTTACCAAGGTGGACATAATGCCGGTCATACCTTAATTATTAATGGTGAGAAGACGGTATTACGTTTAATTCCAAGCGGTATTTTACGTGATAATGTAACTTGCTTAATCGGCAATGGCGTGGTGCTTTCTCCAAGTGCATTAATGCAAGAGATGAGTGAATTAGAAAGTCGTGGTATCAATGTACGTGAGCGTTTAAAAATTTCTGAAGCTTGTCCGCTGATTTTGCCTTATCACGTAGCAATGGATAATGCACGTGAAAATGCGTTAGGTGAAAATAAAATTGGTACAACTCGCCGTGGGATTGGACCGGCTTATGAAGATAAAGTGGCTCGTCGTGGTTTGCGTGTTGGCGATTTATTTAACCGTGAAGCTTTTGCGCAAAAACTCAAAACCATTTTAGAGTACTATAACTTCCAGCTCGTAAACTACTACAAAGTTGAGCCGGTAGATTATCAACAAACTTTAGATGAAGTCTTTGCGGTTGCTGATATCATCACTGGTATGGTTGCAGATGTGACAACCTTGTTACACAAAGCTCGTGAAAATGGTGACAACATTTTATTTGAAGGTGCACAAGGTACGATGTTAGATATCGATCATGGTACTTATCCATATGTAACCAGCTCAAATACTACCGCAGGTGGTGTTGCAAGCGGTTCTGGTTTTGGCCCTCGCAATTTAGATTATGTTTTAGGTATTATCAAAGCTTACTGTACCCGTGTAGGCGGCGGTCCATTCACCACAGAGTTATTTGATGAAGTGGGTATGGAAATTGCGAAAAAAGGAAACGAATTTGGTGCGGTAACAGGACGCCCTCGCCGTTGTGGTTGGTTTGATGCAGTAGCGGTTCGCCGTGCGATTCAGATTAACTCTATTACTGGCTTCTGTATGACCAAATTAGACGTGCTAGATGGCTTTGAAGAGATTAAAATTTGTACTGCATATAAAATGCCGAATGGTGAAATTGTGGAACACGCACCAATGGCAGCAGCCGATTGGGAAGGGGTTGAGCCAATTTATGAAACCTTACCGGGTTGGTCTGAAAATACTTTCCGTGTGACGAAATGGGAAGATTTACCACAAAATGCGATTAATTATATTAAACGTGTTGAAGAGATCGTAGGTGTGCCAATTCACATCCTTTCAACTGGTCCGGATCGTGTTGAGACAATGATTTTACAAGATCCTTTTGCATAATTTAGTGGATAATTACCCGCTTGGTAAATTTTAAACTGAATAGCCGATGTATTATCGGCTATTCTTTTTTTCATTTTTACTGATTATGATAGTATTTTTAAGTGATATCTTAAAAGTTATTCCAATGCCAATGTTAGTTGCTGTGATGCTCATGGTTTCTGTCGGTACTTTTAACTGGCAGTCAGTGAAAGAACTAAAAATACATCCGATTGGTTTTAATGTAGTGATGTTAGTTACGATTGCCATTGTAGTTTTAAAATACCGAAAATTGAGGATAGAGGAAATTGATTGGATTGAATGATGCAAGTAAGACTTTAGTTGAGCGATTTGGTGTACATGATAAATCGGAAGAAACAAATATTATTACGCACCCTTAAATAGCTCGACTACTCTTGAATTTTTGATAACTATCCCTATTTTAGGTGTTCGGTTTTTTGCCGAGTTTTATTATTTATTTGGAGAAATATCTATGATGCGAATTGCATTATTCCTTGCGACTAACTTTGCAGTGATGATCGTTTTAGGAATTATTTTAAGTGTAACAGGCATAGCTGGTGACAGCGCAGGCGGCATTTTAATTATGGCACTGCTATTTGGTTTTGCTGGTTCATTAATTTCATTATTCATGTCAAAAACGATGGCATTGAAATCTGTGGGGGCAGAAATTATTCATCAGCCAAGCAATAATGCAGAGCGCTGGCTACTCAATGTGGTTCAACGCCAAGCCCAGCAAGCTGGTATTCCTATGCCAGATGTGGCAATTTACCACTCTGCGGATGTGAATGCTTTTGCAACAGGTGCAACTAAAAATAACTCTTTGGTTGCTGTGAGTACGGGATTATTAAATACCATGACTCAAGATGAAGCAGAAGCTGTAGTAGCACATGAAATTTCACATATTGCTAATGGTGATATGGTGACTATGACCTTATTACAAGGGGTTCTGAATACCTTTGTGATTTTCTTATCACGTATGATTGCTACCGCTGTAGCGACAACACGTAATGATAATGGTAGTGAAGAACGTAGTAGCGGTATCTATTTCTTAGTTTCAATGGTGCTTGAAATATTATTTGGCGTGCTGGCAACTATTATCGCAATGTGGTTCTCTCGCTATCGTGAATTTCGTGCAGATGCAGGTTCTGCAAGCTTGGTTGGTAAAGAGAAAATGATTGCAGCATTACAACGTTTACAAAGTATTCATGAGCCGCAAGAAATGCAAGGGACTCTAAATGCTTTTATGATTAATGGGAAACGACAAGAACTCTTTATGAGTCATCCTCCGTTAGAAAAACGTATTGCAGCATTAAGAAGTTTATAAATATCAGCCGCTCAGATGAGCGGCTATTTTTATCTACTGGATTTCAGGTATAAAAAAAGCACCTCAAGGTGCTATCTTTAAAATTTTGCGGAATTAAAATGGTGCCCGAGGCCAGACTTGAACTGGCACGCCCCGAAAGGCGAGGGATTTTAAATCCCTTGCGTCTACCGATTCCGCCACTCGGGCAAAATGGAGCGGGAAACGAGGCTCGAACTCGCGACCCCGACCTTGGCAAGGTCGTGCTCTACCAACTGAGCTATTCCCGCATTTAAAAACGCTACGAACTTCGTAGCGTCTCAACAGTTGTGCATTCTATAGCATTCTCTGGCGATGTCAAAATAAATTTCTTTTTTAAATAAAGGAAATCGTTTGATCGCTTAAAAACAGCACAAAGTGCCGATATTTTAGCTATTTTATAGTAATGCGTGCAAATTTACGTTTACCTACTTGATAAACAGCAGTACCTTTTTCTGCATTACGTTTCACATCATCGACTTTTTCACCGTTGATTTTTACACCACCTTGTTGTGCTGCACGGATAGCTTCTGATGTTGAAGTGACTAAGCCCGCTTCTTTTAACAATGTGGCTAGACCAAGCTCTCCTTCAAAGGTAAATTCTGGCATTTCATCTGGCATTGCACCTTTTTGGAAACGGTTAATGAATTCTTGTTCTGCCGCAGTTGCTGCAGCTTCATCATGGAAACGAGCAATAATCTCTTTGGCAAGTAAGATTTTCACATCGCGCGGATTTTTACCACTGGCGACCTCTGTTTTGAGCTGCTCAATTTCTACAAGCGGTCGGAAAGAGAGTAAATTATACCAATCCCACATGAGTTCATCAGAGATTGACATAATTTTGCCGAACATTTCGTTTGGCGCTTCTGTAACACCAATGTAGTTACCAAGCGATTTAGACATTTTTTTCTCGCCATCTAAGCCAACTAGTAGCGGCAACGTCATTGCGACTTGGGGTTTTTGCCCAGCAGATTTTTGTAATTCACGCCCAATAAGCAAGTTGAATGTCTGGTCTGTTCCACCTAATTCTACGTCAGCTTGTAAGTGAACAGAATCGTAGCCTTGTAACAGCGGATACACAAATTCATGGATCGCGATTGGTTGTTGGTTCGCAAAGCGTTTTTTGAAATCATCACGTTCAAGCATTCTGGCTACAGTATAGTTACTTGCTAGGCGGATCATTCCTACTGTGCCGAGCTCTCCCAACCATTCTGAATTGAAGACAATTTTAGTTTTTTGCGGGTCAAGAATTTTGAAGATCTGCTCTTTGTAAGTTTCTGCATTTTTTAACACATCTTCACGAGAAAGCGGTGGACGAGTTGTATTTTTACCTGATGGATCACCTACGGTTGCGGTGAAATCTCCAATTAAGAACATGACTTCATGCCCTAAATTTTGGAATTGACGGAGTTTGTTTAACACCACAGTGTGCCCCAAATGAATATCTGGTGCAGTAGGATCCGCGCCAAGTTTAATGCGTAGAGGGCGATTTTCTTTTAATTTCTCAATTAAATCATTTTCAGAGTAGATATCCTCTACGCCACGTTTTAATTCGGCAAGAGTGGTTTCTAAAGATTGGCTCATTATCATTCCTTAAATTTTTGTGAAAAAATGGCTCTATTATAGCGATTCGCCGGAAAAAAGCGAAAAAAAACGCTGCATTTTGTGGGGGAATGCAGCGTAAGAGTTGGAGTGATTACCTATTATTTTTGAAGTGGCTTAATGATAATAATTATCAAAAGTAACTGCAATGTTATTTACATTTCTTTACAAAAGTGTATATAAAGCAATCACTGCTGGTTTTAAGAGCACATCTAAACGAGATTTTGAGTATTAACCTCTAGATGAAAGGCTATAAATTAACAGCCGTTAATCGTTATTTTTTAAATAAAAGCGGTAGTTCACGCTTTCGTCATTAGGCTTACTTAATGGAATTTGGCGAGTCTGTAGAGCTTCGAGCCACAACTTTTGCCATTGTTCGTCAGCAATCTGGGTTACGCCATCGACATCATACCAAAACAGCTTATAGCGCAAGTGTAAATGTTGGGCTGTTAAATTGCTAACTTGCAAGTAGCTATTTTCTGCTTTGATGGAAAGCTTTTCATTTATATCGGCTTCAACATTAACAATTGGCTTTGTTCCCGAAGGTAGATAGCTAACAGGGTTACTTCCACAACCAGCTAATAAGATAGCCCAGCAGCATAAAATCAGTTTTTTCATATTATTTTGCCAACATTGCACCAAGTGGTTCACCCCCGACTAAATGCATATGAATATGGAATACTTCCTGCCCACCATGTTTGTTGCAATTCATAATTAAGCGATAGCCATCTTCCGCGATTCCTTCTTGCTGAGCGATTTTTGCAGCGACGGTGAATAAGCGTCCAAGTGCTTGCTCGTCTTCACTGCTTACATGATTCACGGTTGGAATAAATTTGTTTGGGATAATTAAAATATGCGTTTTTGCTTGTGGGGCAATATCTCGGAATGCGGTTACAAGCTCATCTTGATAGACAATATTCGCCGGAATTTCTTTACGAATAATTTTACTAAAAATAGTTTCTGGGTATTCGGTTGTCATAATCGATCCTTTTTAAATTAAACAAGCGGTATGATTTTGCTTGTTTTTTACAAAATTTGCAAAAATTTCTGTCATTATGACCGCTTGTAAACACTATAACCAGCGTCTTACATGAGCTTGATAGTCTAGATAGGCTTGCCCAAATTTTGCTTGCAGAATGCGTTCTTCAGGAAGAATTTGAAAATGTGTGATATAAGCAACAAATCCCCAAATAAAGAGTATGCCAAATGGATTTGCCTGCCATAGTGAAATAGCGAGCAAATAGCAAGCAAGGCTTAAATACATTGGGTTACGGCTAAAACGATAAACTCCTGTTGTTGCAAGGGTACGCGTATTATTTGGCTTCAATGGGTTAATCGTGGTTTTTTGCTGCCAAAAAGCCCACAAGCTGGCAAGATCAAGATATAGTCCAGCTAGAATTAGCAAAGCGGCTAACAATTGGAGTAACAGGAGCGTTGGACAAGGTGAAGGTAAGCAATAGATAGTAATTGCGCACAAGATAAAGATAAGCGGTGGCGGGAGCTTGAGTTCCATAATTTATCCTAGCAAAATGTGTTTTAAAGGGACATCCCAACTTTGTGTTGGTAATTGTTCAATACATTGGCAGCAATGGGCAAGCCCTACTGTCACGGCATTTGGCATCTGCGCAAGTGTTCGGTCATAAAAGCCGCCTCCCATTCCTAGCCGATTATGCTGTTTGTCGCAGGCAACTAGCGGTACAAAAATCAAATCAATCTCTGATAATGGCACAATTTTTTGTACATTTAGTTTGGGTTCTAAAATAGCAAAACGATTTTTATGTAAATCTTGTTCTGATGAGTAGGCAAAAAATTGTAGATGATTTGGCGTGAAAGGATGCAACACTGGCAAACAGCAGCGGATAGACTGATTTTGCAGGAATTCAAGGATTGCTAGAGGGGAAATTTCACCGTTAAAAGGCAGATAAAGCGCCACCGTGGATGGGTGATAATGTTGAAATAATTCAATGGCTTGGTGCAAAACAGTTTGTGCGGCTTGCGCTTGCTCAATATCAGATAAGGCAAGGCGTTTAGCTCGCATTGTTTGGCGCAAATTTTTGTAGATTTCTAACTGATTTTGACCGCTTGCGGTCATGTGAAAGGCATTTTTAGACATAAAAAAGACCCGAAGTGCCGTTACCAGTAATGGTCCTTGAACCAGACGGTTCAAGGGAGCCGGACGTAACCATTTTTAGGCTTCTCGCAAGCGAGCCTGCTCACCAACAGTTTAATATCCAGCTCAGGGAGATTTTAATATCGGCTCAGGGACGTAACTCGCAACGCACACCTCAGGCGAAATAAATAGTAACGGAATTTATATTTTTTTCCTAGTCTTGACACTAAGAAAATTTAGAAAATTTGATTATTCGTTAGTTTCTTGTCCAATCGAAACGCTTTCATCACCGCTTGATTGAAATTTATGTAACGAGCTATCTAGTTGAGCAATACATGCTTCGAGCACATTTTTATTTTCAGCATTTTTGCGCTGTTCTTGCTCTAATTCATAATTTAAATTTAAGGCAACGATAGATAACACTTTTTCAAGTTGGATAATGCCAGATTGCTCTTTTAATATCCCTACTTTTTCTTCCAAGCGCTGCGCAGAAGCTCGCAAGCTTTCTTGTTGTTCTGGTGGGCAATATAAACGTAGCACCTGACCAAATAGCGATAATTCAATATTATTCTTCGACATTGTCGGGAAATCCTCACTAAAGCAAAAATTTTTGCTATTATGCCACCCTTTGTATAAATCACAAAACAAGCTATGACGATTTCAACCCAAAGTGAATTTTCTCAATTAATCAAAACCTTAGCCATTGATTACTCTGCTGCAGAGTTTCACGGTTTTTTAAGTGGCTTAATCGCAGGGGGGATTCAAGATGATTCTTGGCAAACTTTAACGTATCAATTTACCAATGATGGACACGCTTTTTCACAAACCTCACTAAAAGCACTCAGTGAATTTTATCAACAACTTAGTGAAAGCTTTGATCAAGCGAATACGCTTTTCTCGCTTTGGCAGGTGGATAATGATGATGCTTTTGCACTTGCAGAGGGGATTGCTGAGTGGACAAGCCACTTTTTACTTGGATTAGGTTTGGCACAGCCACAATTAAGCCAAGAGACCGATGAAGTAGGTGAAGCAATTGACGATCTAGATGAAATTGCGAAACTTGGCTACGATGAAAATGATGATAAGGATGAACTACTGGAAGCTGCAGAAGAAATCATTGAATATCTGCGAGTGGTTGCGCTATTTTTACATTCGCATTTTGGCAAACCAACAATGCTTCATGAAGAGAAGCCAAGTATTCATTAATGATAAAAAAGCAGATCACCATGTGATCTGCTTTTGCTTTGTTAATTGGCTTGTACGGCAATGTTCTCGCCAAATTTACGTTTTTCCATCGTACGCTTAGTACGGTCGATTACGTCTCCTGCCAACTGCCCACACGCTGCATCAATATCATCACCACGTGTTTTACGCACGGTCACAGTGAAGCCGTATTCCATCAAGGTTTTTTGGAAGCGGTCGATACGCGTATTCGAGCTTTTCGCATAAGGAGCTTCTGGGAACGGATTCCACGGAATTAAGTTAATTTTACTTGGTGTATTTTTCAATACTTCCGCAAGTTGATGGGCATGTTCTACGCCATCGTTTACTTGGTTGAGCATCACATACTCAATGGTGACCTTACCGTGGTTAGCATTGGAAACTTCCAAGTATTTGTTGATGCTCTCAATCAACATCGCAATGTTGTATTTTTTATTGAGCGGAATTAACTCATTACGCAGTTCATCGTTCGGAGCGTGTAGCGAAATCGCCAGTGCGACATCAATCATTTCCCGCATTTTATCCAACGCTGGCACAACACCCGAAGTAGAAAGCGTTACACGGCGTTTAGATAAACCATAAGCAAAATCATCAAGCATAATTTCCATAGCGGGAATCACGTTATTCATATTGAGCAAAGGTTCACCCATACCCATCATCACCACATTGGTAATAGGGCGAATGCCGGTTACACCAAAATTACCGATAATTTTAGATGCACGCCACACTTGCCCGATAATTTCCGACACGCTTAAATTACGGTTAAAACCTTGTTGAGCGGTTGAACAGAATGTACATGCCAACGCACAGCCCACTTGAGAAGAGACACAGAGTGTTGCACGGTCATCTTCTGGAATGTAAACGGTTTCGATCTGTTGATCACCCACCCACATTGCCCATTTAATCGTACCATCGCTTGAACGCTGTTCCACAGCAATTTCAGGGGCTTTAATTTCCGCAATACTTTTTAATTTTTCACGCAACTTTTTGTTGATGTTAGTCATATTGTCGAAATTATCTTCGCCAAAATGGTAGATCCATTTCATTAGCTGATCGGCACGAAACGGCTTTTCCCCCATGTCAGCAAATAATTCTCGCATCTGCTGACGGTTTAAATTAAGTAAATTGATTTTTTCTTTTGTTTCAGATACAGCCGTTTGGCTGCCACATTGAGTTTCAGACATTGATGAGCCTCGTTATTACACGGATTATGGCAAAAGGTAAGTTTTGCAAAAAAAGCGGTATTTTGTACCGCTTGTAAAAAAAGAGCGTGGATTGTACAGTTCTTACAGTGATTATGCTAGAAAAAAGCAAAAAATATTTGCATTTTTTAAATATTAGGCGTATTGTCGCAAACGTTTTCTTTGGAGTAATAAATTATGATTTCTATGTTTAGCCATCATCATCACCATATCCCTGAATAATCTTTCAGGCATTTGGTGTGCTTGGAAGATATCTTCCGAGCAACGTAACTCCAAAAGCAATTACACCCCTCGGAAGGTCACTTTCGAGGGGTTTTTCTTTATCTATAACTAGCAGGGAAAAATATGCAGAACACAAGATTACGTATTGCGTTACAGAAAAAAGGGCGATTAAGCCAAGATTGCAATGAATTGCTGAAACAATGTGGGGTAAAAATTAATTGGAATGAGCAACGTTTGATTGCCTATTCCGAAAATCTCCCTATCGAAATTTTGCGTGTGCGTGATGACGATATTCCAGGCCTAGTGTTTGACGGCGTGGTGGATCTCGGCATTATCGGCGAGAACGTGCTGGAAGAAGAGGAACTGGGGCGTATTGCGGCTGGTGAGAAAGTGGCGTACAAAAAACTGCGTCAGCTAGATTTCGGCGGCTGCCGTTTGTCGTTGGCGATTGAGCGTGAGCGTGCTTACCACAGCGTGCAAGATCTTGCCAACGCCCGTATCGCCACCAGTTATCCCAATTTACTCCGCCGTTATATGCAGGAAAAAGGCGTGCCGTTTAAAAACTGTTTGCTGAACGGCTCGGTGGAAGTCGCGCCAAGTGCTGGGTTGGCAAGTGCCATTTGTGATCTCGTTTCCTCAGGTGCGACGCTGGAAGCCAACGGCTTGAAAGAAGTGGAAGTGATTTATCGCTCCAAAGCCTGTTTAATCCAACGTCAAGAAGCGCTTTGTGCAGAAAAACAGGCGTTGGTGGATAAGCTCCTCACCCGTATTCAAGGCGTGCAACAAGCCGCTGAAAGCAAATACATTATGCTCCATGCGCCGAAAGATCGCCTCGCTGAAATTACGGCTCTGTTACCCGGAGTAGAAAACCCTACAATCCTACCGCTCGCCAGCGATGCCAGCCGTGTGGCAATGCACGTTGTCAGCCAAGAAAATCTGTTCTGGGAAACCATGGAGCGGCTGAAAGAGGCTGGTGCAAGTTCGATTTTGGTGTTGCCGATAGAGAAGATGATGGAATAGTGCCAAACGTTCCCTCTCCCGTTTACGGGAGAGGGTTAGGGAGAGGGTAATTCTATCTATAAGCTCCCTCCCTCCGAAAGTCTACGACTTTCTCCTCCCTCTCCCACAAGTGGGCGAGGGGAGCCAGAACAACGAAACCCCATTTGTGTGGGGAAGGAGAAAAAATATGCAAACCCTCATTTGGAACCAATTATCCCCCACTGAACAACAAAGCGCTTTGGCGCGCCCTGCCATTTCTGCCTCCAATGAGCTGAAAAGTGCGGTAGAAAATATCTTAGATTTGGTGAAAACCCAAGGCGACAAAGCGCTTTTTGACTTGACCGCCAAGTTCGACAAAACCCAACTTTCAAGCCTCGCCGTATCTGCCGAGCAAATTCAAGCAGCGTGTGAGCGAGTATCCCCCGAGCTGAAAACCGCCATTGCCAATGCCAAAGCCAACATCACCACTTTCCACGAGGCGCAAAAGCCGCAAGAGGTAGACATTGAAACTCAAGCAGGCGTGCGCTGCCAAGTGCTGACAAGGGCGATTGAAAAAGTCGGCTTGTATATTCCGGGAGGTTCTGCGCCTTTATTTTCAACCGTGTTGATGCTTGCCGTGCCTGCCAAAATCGCAGGTTGCAAGAAAATTGTACTTTGCACACCGCCACCGATTGCAGACGAAATTCTCTACACCGCATGGCTTTGTGGCGTGGACACCATTTATGCGGTGGGCGGTGCACAGGCGATTGCGGGTATGGCATTCGGTACAGAAAGCGTGACCAAAGTAGACAAAATTTTCGGGCCGGGCAATGCATTCGTCACCGAAGCCAAACGCCAAGTCAGCCAACGATTTGACGGCGCAGCCATTGATATGCCTGCAGGGCCTTCGGAAGTGCTGGTGATTGCCAACGAATACGCCGACCCTGATTTTGTGGCAAGCGATCTGCTCTCCCAAGCCGAACACGGTGCGGACAGCCAAGTGATGCTCGTGACCGACAGCCTCGAACTTGCCGAAAAAACCAAGCAATCCATTGAACGTCTGCTTGCAGATTTACCTCGTAAAGAGACCGCTTGCAAAGCGCTTTCCCACAGTCGCATCATCGTGGCGGACGACCTCTACCAATGCGCCCAAATCAGCAACGCCTATGCGCCCGAACACCTTGTGGTACAAATCGAAAACCCACGCAATCTGCTTGGCTGGCTGGATAACGCAGGCTCGATTTTCTTAGGAGCGTACAGCCCTGAAAGTATGGGTGATTACGCCAGCGGCACCAACCATGTTCTGCCCACCTACGGCTATACCCGCACCTATTCCAGCCTTGGGCTTGCGGATTTCAGTAAACGTATGACCGTGCAAGAACTCACCCCGCAAGGCTTCAAAGCGCTTGCCCCAACGGTGATGGCAATGGCACAGGCAGAACAACTTGATGCGCATAAATTGGCGGTAGAAGTCAGATTAGCCAAATGAGATACCTAGCACGAGCCGTGCTAGGCTGAATAACCCGTTGCTTAGCGACAGTTACAAAGAGCCGCAAAGCGGCTCGGATTCACGAACCCCATACGGCTCGTATGGGGAGAGAAAACAGGCTTCGGAGTAAGCAATGAGCAATCCAATTGAAATTTACCAAAGCCAAGACGGCAAAACCCAAGTTTCCGTGCAGTTTGACAAGGAAACGGTGTGGCTATCACAGGCGCAAATGGCGAGTATTTTTGATACTTCTAGCGATAACATCAGCTTGCACTTAAAAAATATTTTTGCCGAAGGTGAGCTTGATGAAAATGCAACTACCGAGGATTTCTCGGTAGTTCGTCAAGAGGGAAAAAGGCAAGTTACACGACAACTCAAACATTATAACCTTGATGCTATTATTTCGGTGGGCTACCGTGTGAAATCAAGTTCTGCAACCCAATTTCGTATTTGGGCAACTGCTCGTCTGAAAGACTATCTGGTAAAAGGCTATGCTCTCAACGAACGCCGTTTGCAGGAACGAGGTATTGAGTTTGAACAGGTGATTGGTTTGCTCAGTCAAACCCTTGCCAATCAAGCCTTGGTGACGGCAGACGGGCAGGCGGTATTGAACGTTGTGCAAGATTACGCACGCAGTTGGAGTTTGCTCCAAGCCTATGACGAGCAGAGTTTGCAAAATAATCACCAAAAACAAACGGAGATGATTTCTCTCGATATGGCACAAGTTTGGGCAGCGATTGCACAATTAAAACAAACCCTTATCGAAAAAGGCGAGGCAACCGAACTTTTCGGTAATCCTCGTAATGAGGGCTTGGCTTCAGCGGTGGCGACGATTGAACAAGGTTTTGGTGACGAGTTGTTTTACCCGAATGTCGCCAGCCGTGCCGCCAATTTGCTCTATTTCGTAATTAAAAATCACCCACTCACCGATGGCAACAAACGCACAGGATCATTTTTATTTTTGTGGTATTTACGCCTGAACCAGCATTTACTGGCTAAACCGGTGGAACAACTGATTAACGACAATACACTGGTTGCCTTAGCCTTGTTGGTGGCAGAAAGTTTGCCTGAACAAAAAGAACTGATGATTAAACTGATTGAGCACTTTATTTTATTAAAAGCATAACAGGAAAAAATATGAGCATTAATATTTCGCCGTTAGCCTCCAAAAATCTCACTGAATGGAAACTATTGTGGCAACAATATTTAGATTTTTATCAAGTGAATTTAGCAGATGATATTATTCAATCAACTTGGCAGAAAGTTTCAGAGAGTGAAAATGTAAAGGGATTTGGGGCTTTTGTTGATAACAGAATGGTTGGTTTTGTTCATATTGTGATTCACCCAAATACTTGGAATTTAACTGAATGCTGTTATTTGGAAGATTTATTTGTTTTAGCTGAATATCGCAACCAAGGCATAGGAAAAGAATTAATTGAATATATTTATCGATATGCACAGAAAAAAGGATATAACCGAGTATATTGGGTAACAGATAAAAACAATCATCAAGCACAACAGCTTTATAATAAATTAGCTAATGATAGCGGTATTATTCAATATCGAAAAAATTTCTAAACTATGTATAAATTATACAGGAACACAATATGACAATTTCACAACTCTCTAGAAAAAACATTCAAGCCCTTACACCTTACCAATCGGCACGGCGTTTGGGGGGCAGTGGCGATGTGTGGCTGAACGCCAATGAATATGCCCTTTCGCCAAACTTTGATTTAACCGACCGCACTTTTAACCGCTACCCTGAGCCACAACCGCAGGCGGTGATTGAAGGTTACGCCCGATATGCAGGCGTTGCACCTGAAAATGTGCTGGTTTCCCGTGGGGGCGATGAGAGCATTGAGCTGATTATCCGAGCCTTTTGCGAGGCGAACGACAGCATTCTCTACTGTCCACCGACCTATGGAATGTACGCCGTGAGTGCCGACACCTGTGGCATTGCCACCAAAACCGTGCCTTTAACTGCCGATTTCCAGTTGGACTTAGCCCAAATCAAAGCCAACCTCGAGGGCGTGAAAGTGGTGTTTGTGTGCAGCCCGAACAACCCGACTGGCAACCTGATCAAGCGGTCGGATTTGCTCGAACTTTTGCAAATCACCGCAGGAAAAGCGATTGTGGTGGTGGATGAAGCCTACATCGAATTTTGCCCTGAAGCGAGCTTGGTTAGCGAGCTGGCGAACTTCCCACATCTGGCGATTATCCGTACCCTCTCTAAAGCCTTTGCCTTGGCGGGCTTGCGTTGTGGTTTCACCTTGGCAAACGCTGAGCTGATCGGCGTGTTACAAAAAGTGATTGCACCTTACCCACTGCCTGTGCCTGTTTCCGACATCGCTACCCAAGCCCTTTCGCCACAAGGCATTGAGCAGATGAAAACCCGTGTGGTGGAAGTCATCACCCTGCGTGCCGAATTGCAAAAAAATCTGGAAAACTTACCGCTTGTAGAACAAGTTTTTGACAGCGAAGCCAACTATCTCCTATTCAAATGCCAAGACGGACAAAAAGTCTTCAAAGCGCTTTGGGAGCAAGGCATTATTTTGCGTGACCAACACAAAGCGTTAGGATTGCAAAATTGCATTCGGATTACGGTGGGGACGAGAGAGGAGAATTTGAGGGTAATTAAACGTATTGCAGAGCTACAGAGTAGCTCGGATTAAAGAACCCCGTACGGCTCGTACGGGGTGCCTAGGACGAGCCGTCCTAGGCTCGATAAACCCAGTCGCTCCGCGACTGATAGATTGTGAGGCACTATGAGTTACACAAAACTGTATTACCACATCGTTTTCCGTACGTTGCAGAGTGTTCCTGCTATCAATGAGCAAAACGAAAAAGCGTTGTATCAATACATTTGGGCATTTTGCCAGCAACCAAAATGTACGCTACATCGCATTAACGGAATGCCCGATCATTTGCATTTGCTGGTGGAAATTCACCCGAGTATGGCAGTATCGGATTTTGTAAAGCAGCTCAAAAATGCCAGTCATGAATGGCTTGAACAGCATAGCGATTGGTTTCCCGATTTCTATGCTTGGTCGAAGGGCTACTGTGCTTTGACTTATAGTGAACACGAAAAAGCAAAAATAGTGAATTACATTAAAAATCAGAAGGAGCATCATAAGAACATTAATTTTGTTGATGAAATGAAAGCCTTGATTGTGGATTTTGATGAATATTTAGAACGAGATTTGTAACCAATAAAAGAGAGCTACGGAGTAGCTCAGATTAAAGAACCCCGTACGGCTCGTACGGGGTGCCTAGGACGAGTCGTCCTAGGCTCGCTAAACCCAGTCGCTTTGCGACTGACACAATGAATACAGGAGAAAAACATGCAACCCACCCTTTTTATCGACCGTGACGGCACCTTGATTGATGAGCCGAAAACCGATTTTCAAATAGACAGCCTTGAAAAGCTGAAATTCGAGAAAAACGTGATTCCAGCCCTGCTCAAACTCAAGGGTAAATACCGTTTTGTGATGGTTTCGAACCAAGACGGCTTAGGCACGAGTTCGTTCCCACAGGCAGATTTCGACAAACCGCACAATGCGATGATGGCGTTGTTCAACTCGCAAGGGATTGAATTTGATGATGTGCTGATTTGTCCGCATAAGCCTGAAGACGGCTGCGATTGCCGCAAACCGCACACCAAACTGCTGCAAAAATATATCGACCGCCAACTGTTCGACCCAGCCAACAGCTTTGTGATTGGCGATCGTGCCACCGATGTGCAACTGGCGGAAAACCTTGGCATTCGGGCGTTGCAATATCACCCCGAAAAACTGAACTGGGATTTGATTGCTGAAAAACTGCTGGGCGAAGCCGTCACCAACATTGGCGAGCGACCAAAGCGCTTTGCCGAAGTTATCCGTAAAACCAAAGAAACCGACATCAAAGTGCAAGTGTGGCTAGACGAAACAGGCAACAACGAAATCAGCACCGGCGTGGGCTTTTTCGACCATATGCTCGACCAAATCGCCACCCACGGCGGTTTCAGAATGAACATCACCACCAAAGGCGACTTGTGGATTGACGAACACCACACGGTGGAAGACACCGCACTCGCTCTCGGCACCGCATTAAAACAAGCGATTGGTGACAAACGTGGCATCGCCCGTTTCGGCTTCGTGTTGCCGATGGACGAAAGCCGTGCGGAATGTGCAATGGACTTATCAGGCAGACCGTTCATCAAGTTCAAAGCCGATTTCAAACGCGATAAAGTAGGCGATTTCAGCACCGAACTGACCGAACACTTCTTCCAATCCATCGCCTTCACGATGCTCGCTACCCTACACATCAAAGCTTGTGGCTCCAACGATCACCACAAAATCGAAAGCCTGTTCAAAGTCTTCGGCAGAACGCTTAGACAGTGTATTCGCATTGAAGGGAATGAGTTGCCGAGTAGTAAGGGAGTTTTATAATCACCGTAGGGGTGGTTTTTAACCCGCCCAAAAGTGCGGTTGAAATTTGCAAAGTTTTTGGGGATTTTGACCGCTTGTATATAGCGATATAGGAGAATAATTTATGGATCAGCAGTTAATTGACTTGGGTATAAAGTTATCGGAGGCATTAGTAAAAAATACTGCATCAAGTATTTTTACTAAAATTCGAGCTATTAAAGCTAAAAAAGATGATAAAGAAACCATAAATGAATTAGAAGAGATTATTCAAGAACTTATTGCTGATAAAAATGAATTATTGCAAATATCTCAGGCTTTTCAGCAAGAGTTGATGGCTCAAAAAATAACAGATACAGAAATAGATTATATTACTCAGAAATTAATTCCTAAACTACAAGAATTAGCTGGAGTTACTGGTGGTAATGTAGATGAGATGGTTAGAATACTTTCTCCATTAGTCTCAAAAGAAACTCTAACAATTTTACAATTATTAGGGTTTAATTTTAGAAAAGCTATTGGAGAGCCTTTAACTATTTTGTTAGAAAAAATGATTTTATCCAAATTACCTCTTTCGCCAGAATTACAAGCTGAAATTCAGTTAGAAACAATCAAAGCATTGCAAAATCCAAATGCTGCTAAAGCCATAACTAAAATGAAATAGTATTGAAAATGACCAACCTAACCATCATCGACACAGGCTGTGCCAACCTGTCTTCGGTCAAATTTGCTTTTGACCGTCTTGGCATTCAGGCTGAGATCTCGCGAGATCTCAACAAAATCCAATCTGCCGATAAATTGCTGCTCCCCGGTGTGGGAACGGCAGCGGCGGCGATGGCGATTTTGCACGATCGCCGGCTTATTGACACTATTCGCAATGCCACTCAGCCGATGCTTGGCATTTGTTTGGGTATGCAGTTAATGACCGAATTTTCCCGCGAAGGCGATGTGGCAACACTGAACCTGATGAGTGGCAAAACCGAACGCTTGCCTGAATGCGGTTTACCGTTGCCGCATATGGGCTGGAACAAGGTGCAGTACCAAGCTGACCATCCGCTGTTTCACGGCATTGAGCAAGGCAGCCATTTCTATTTTGTGCATAGCTACGGCGTGCTACCGAATGAAAACACCATCGCCACCTGCGACTACGGCGTGCCGTTTTCCGCTGCCATTGCCAGCCAAAACTTCTACGGCGTACAGTTCCACCCCGAGCGTTCAGGCGAGGCTGGGGCGAAGTTGCTCAGAAATTTTGTGGAAAATATCTGATTTTGTGATCCTGATCGAAAAGTTTGAAAATAGGGCTTGATTTCTCGCTTTATTTCGACAAAATTACTGTTAATTTAACCAGTGAAAGAAGGTGAGAAATGAACGAAATCAAACTATTTGAAAACAGCCAAATCCGCTCAGTTTGGGATAGCGAAAAAGAAGAGTGGTTTTTCTCGGTGGTGGATGTGGTGCAAGCACTAACCGATAGCCTTGATCCTAAGCAGTATGTCAAGAAAATGCGGAGCCGTGACCCGGAACTCAATGCCAAGTGGGGTACAATTTGTACCCCTGTTCCAATGTTGGGGAAAGATGGCAAAAAACGCAACGTGCAAGCAGCAGATTTACAAGGCATTTTCCGTATTATTCAGTCTGTGCCAAGCCCGAAGCTGAGTCTCTAAACCTCGGCAAACCAATGATTACATCATAAAAACCCCCTCTCCCGTTTACGGGAGAGGGAGGAGCAAATCGAAGATTTGCGGAGGGAGAGGGGAATAATATGAGAAAAACAGAAACCCTAAATTTACGACGGAATGCTAAAATTTTACGTTCCAATATGACAGAAGCAGAACGTGTTTTATGGTACCACCTAAGAGCAAAGCGTTTTTGTGGAATCAAATTTTATCGACAAAAAATTGTGGGAAATTATATTGCAGATTTTCTCTCATTAAATCCTAGATTAATTATTGAGCTGGATGGTTCTCAACACGCCGAGCAAATAGAATATGATCGTATTCGAACAACTTATTTAGAAGAGCAACAATTTACCGTAATTCGTTTTTGGAATGACGAGGTATTGAGACATATCAATATGGTATTAGATGTGATATTTGCGGCTATTCACGAAAATATCCCCTCTCCCTCCGAAAATCCTACGGATTTTCTCCACCCAATACTCGCTACGCTCGCTCCTTCGGAGCCGTTGGCAAAGCCAACGTTCAAATGCAAGCATTTGTCCCGAGCGGGCGAGGGGAATATATAACAGGAAAACAATATGAAACACTCTCAAATTATCCCCGCCCTCGATCTTATCGATGGGCAAGTAGTTCGTCTGCATCAGGGCGATTATGCGAAACAGACGACTTATATCGATGACCCGATAGCCCAATTTGCCGATTACTTGGCACAAGGGGCGGAGCAGTTGCATTTGGTCGATCTTACAGGGGCGAAAAATCCGGCTCAAAGACAGACCGCACTTATCGGCAAAATTATTCGTGAAACCCACTGCAAAATCCAAGTGGGCGGCGGTATCCGCACCGAGAAAGACGTAGCAGATTTGTTGGCGGTGGGGGCAAACCGTGTGGTGATTGGTTCGACTGCAGTGAAAGAGCGTGAAACGGTTAAAGGCTGGTTCAAAAAGTACGGTGCGGAGAAATTTGTGCTGGCACTGGATGTGAACATTGATACAAGCGGTCAAAAAATCATTGCGATTAGCGGCTGGCAAGAGGCAAGTGGTGTGTCGCTCGAGGAGTTGATTGAAGATTATCAAACAGTGGGCTTGCAACACGTTTTATGCACCGACATTTCCCGAGACGGCACGCTGGCAGGTTCAAATGTGGATCTCTATCGAGAAATCTGTACCAAATACCCGGAGATTCAATTTCAGTCCTCAGGCGGTATTGGCTCACTTGCGGATATTGCCGCTTTAAAAGGCACGGGCGTGGCGGGCGTGATTGTCGGCCGTGCGTTGTTGGAAGGTAAATTTAATGTAGCGGAGGCAATCGAATGTTGGCAAAACGGATAATTCCTTGTTTAGACGTGCGTGACGGGCAAGTTGTGAAAGGTGTGCAGTTCCGCAACCACGAAATCATCGGAGACATTGTGCCACTTGCTCAACGCTATGCCCAAGAGGGGGCGGATGAGTTGGTGTTTTACGATATTACCGCCTCAAGTGATGGCAGAACGGTGGATAAAAGCTGGGTGGAACGTGTGGCACAAGTGATTGATATTCCGTTTTGTGTGGCAGGCGGGATCAAAACCATTGCCGATGCGGAGCAGATTTTTGCTTTCGGAGCGGACAAAATCTCCATCAATTCCCCAGCCCTTGCCAACCCCGAACTGATTACTCAACTGGCGGATCGTTTTGGTGTGCAGGCAGTGGTGGTTGGCATTGATAGCTGGTTTGAGGCAGAAACCGGCAAATATTGGGTCAATCAATACACCGGCGATGAAAAACGCACTCGCCAAACCGAATGGCAGTTGTTGGATTGGGTGGCGGAAGTGCAAAAGCGAGGAGCCGGCGAAATCGTGCTGAATATGATGAACCAAGACGGCGTACGCAACGGCTATGATTTAGTGCAACTGAAAAAAGTGCGTGAAGTTTGCAATGTGCCTTTGATTGCCTCAGGCGGCGCGGGCGAAATGGTGCATTTCCGTGATGCGTTCGTCGAAGCAAATGTTGATGGAGCTTTGGCGGCAAGCGTGTTTCATAAACAGATTATCAATATTGGGGAGTTGAAGGAATATTTGAAAGCTGAGCAAGTTGAAATTCGTAGATAGTATCAGCAATGAAATAAATAAGGAAACTTATGAGCAAAATTAGTATCACCGAAAGAAGTAATTATGGTCCAATCAGATTTGAGGCTCGTTATTCATTTTTAAATGATATGTTTAATGTTGCACGAAAGAAAATAGTGAATCGTGAAAAAGATAGTTATAAGTTTGTAGGAAATTGGATAGAAAAAAATTTAGATGGAAATAATTTGGAGCTGATTCTCAATGTGGAAGTTTTCACTAGATTTTTAGCTAGTGGTAAAATTATCTATGAATTAGATCCAAGTTTATTTAAAGCATTGGTACTTACTGATGTGGATAATATACCATGCTCATTATTTAATTTAGCTTATAATACTTTTTATATTCAGTTAGGTGGGTATTCTAATGTTTTTGATGGTGTGTATATAGATAAGTGGTCCTCTTCCGAGGATGTTAATGGGAATGAGGATTCTATAGATTTAGTTTTTGTTTATAAGAATTATGCTAAAAAGAAAGTGTCTATTAATAATTTTTTTGAAGAAAAATTAAATATTGTTACATTAGATATAAGTGATCCAAATGCTATGATAAAAGATGTGTTTCAAGATGAAATAATGTCCTCCTTCTATATGCATTACTTAATATCTAAAGAGAGAAATATGCTTGATGATGAGCAAACACAAATTTTTCTTCAAAAGGAACAATCTGAAAATAATGAAATGGCATTGTTATTGCCTTTAATCGTAAATTTAATACTTTATATAAGTAGCTATAATAGTGATGTAATTAATGATTGGAGTAGTGATACTCCAAAGGAAAAAATTTCTAAATTACAGAAAACTACTAATTCAGCTGAACAAAAAAATGTAGAAAACGGTTTGTTGGATGCAGGTTATTCCAAAGTTAAATATCTTGGTAAGAATTTTGCAAAATCCAAAGAAGCTACTTTATTATTGAAAACTTTAGAGGGTGGACGTACGTTATCAACACATTTTAGAAGAGGACATTTTCGCAATCAGCATTACGGTAAAAATAATTCGCTGAGGAAAATTATTTTTATTGCACCAACTGTAGTAAATGAAGGTGGAGAAATTCAAGGTAGGATCATTGAAGTTGGAAATAGGGGATAAACTATGCAAATCAGAAATATCAACTGGCAAAAAGTCGATAACCTTCTGCCTGTTATCGTCCAAAACACTCAAACCTGCGAAGTGCTGATGTTGGGCTATATGAACCAACAAGCCCTCGAAAAAACGCTGGCTGAAAAGCGAGTGACTTTTTACTCCCGTACCAAACAACGACTGTGGACGAAAGGCGAAACCTCGGGCAATTTCCTAAACGTGGTGGATATGAGTTTGGATTGTGATAACGACACCCTGTTAATCCTCGCCAACCCTATCGGCGAAACCTGCCATACGGGGGCGGAGAGCTGTTTTCATCAGTTTGAACAAGAACAGCCGGATTGGATCTTTTTCAGCAAATTAGAACGAATGATTGCGGAACGTAAAAATGCTGATCCGGAAAGTTCTTATACCGCGAAACTTTACGCTAAAGGCACACCGAAAATTGCTCAAAAAGTAGGGGAAGAGGCAGTAGAAAGTGTGATTGCGGCAATGAAAAATGATCGGGAAGAATTGGTTTGTGAGGTAGCGGATCTGGCATATCACTTAACGGTGTTATTGCACAATGCCGATCTCTCGTGGGCAGAAGTAAACGCCAAATTGAAAGAACGCCACGCGGGCATTGGGTTACACCCTGAAGGCTCAAATAAGTAAGATTGTGAACTTTCACAAAATCCTTTACTCTAACGGCTGGATTGAGTGGTTCAATCCAATTTATTTTTAAGAGGACTTTACTATGGGTTTATTTGATTTTGCAGCCAATATCGGCAAAAAATTATTTAACAAAGCTGAAGATGCTTCTAAAGCTGTTACCGATCATATTGCGGAAGATAATCCTGGCGTGGAAAATCTGAATGTTGTGGTTGAAAATGGCACAGCAAAAATTAGCGGAGCAGCATCCACCGCTGTTGCAATTGAGAAGGCGGTATTGATGGCTGGTAATGTTGCCGGTATCAATAATGTGAATATTGATGATGTGGTGATTGCTGATGGCTCAAGCCTTGGTAGTGATGATGAGTTTTATATCATTGAAAAAGGCGACAACTTATGGAAAATCGCTGAGAAAGCTTACGGTAACGGTGCTAAATATAAGGCAATTGTTGAAGCGAATAAAGAAGTGATTAAGGACGAAAATAAAATTTTCCCAGGTCAGAAAATTCGTATTCCAAAAGGCTTATAATTGCTCATAGTGAAAGGGCATTGCTTGCAATGCCCTTTACTTTTGCAAAAAATCAGCGAAAACAGAGCGCTTTTCTTGCCTATTCTTTTATGATGAATTACAATCCAGCCCTATTTTATACCCTAAATTTAACTCAACTTGAGGCAAAACAATGTCAATTTCTATTGAAACAATTCAAGGCTTAGAACGCCGTGCAACCATCACTGTTCCTGCAGATAAAATTAACGCAGCTTACAAAGAACAATTAAAAGGCTATGCGAAAAACGCTCGTGTAGATGGTTTCCGTAAAGGTAAAGTGCCACACTCAATTATCGAACAACGTTTTGGCGTAATGGCTCGTCAAGACGCCCTTTCTGATGAAATGCAACGTGCATTTTTTGAAGCAGTGATCGCGGAGAAAATCAATATTGCAGGTCGCCCAACTTTCACGCCAAATAACTATGAAATGGATAAAGATTTCTCTTTTTCTGTCGCTTTTGAAGTGTATCCAGAAGTTGAATTAAAAGGTTTAGAAAACATTGAAGTTGAAAAACCAGTTGTTGAAATTACTGAAGCAGATTTGGACAAAATGGTTGATGTGCTACGTAAGCAACAAGCAACTTGGACTGAAAGCACAGATGCGGCAAAAGCAGATGATCGTGTTACTATCGACTTTACTGGTTCTATCGATGGTGAAGAGTTTGAAGGTGGAAAAGCGACAGACTTTGTATTATTTATGGGGCAAGGTCGTATGATTCCTGGTTTTGAAGATGGTATCGTTGGTAAAAAAGCAGGCGAACAATTTGATATTGATGTGACTTTCCCTGAAGAATATCACGCTGAAAACTTAAAAGGCAAAGCAGCAAAATTTGCTATTAACCTGAAAAAAGTAGAAGTGATGGTATTACCAGAATTAACAGAAGAGTTCGTGAAAAAATTTGGTGCAGCGAAATCGGTGGAAGAGCTTCGTGCTGAGATCAAGAAAAATATGCAACGCGAATTAAAAAATGCGGTAAATAGTCGCGTTAAAAACCAAGTATTAAACGGTTTAGTTGCTCAAAATGAAATTGAAGTGCCTAAAGCGGCAGTCTCTGAAGAGATCGAAGTATTAAAACGCCAAGCAGCACAGCGTTTTGGTGGTAAACCAGAAATCGCAGCACAATTGCCAAATGAATTATTTGAAGCAGATGCGAAACGCCGCGTTCAAGTTGGTCTTTTACTTTCAACAGTGATTGGTAGCAATAAACTGGCTGTTGATGAAGAGCGTGTAAAAGCACAAATTGAAGAATTAGCTTCTGCTTACGAGCAACCTCAAGAAGTGATCGAATACTATGCGAAAAACCGTCAATTAACTGACAACGTTCGCAATGTTGTATTAGAAGATCAAGCGATTGATGTTGTCTTGAATTCTGCTAAAGTAACAGAGAAAGCCATGTCATTTGATGAAGTGATGGCAGCTGCGCAACAAGCATAATTTTCTCTGATTACGCCTGCATAGGCTCACAAGCGGTGACTTTTAGTGAAAATTTTGCAATTTTTTACCAAAAAGTGACCGCTTTTTTATTAACTAAATTTATTATAGAGAATCGTGATGGAACAACTGACTTTTGCCGAACAGCTTCAGCAATTTATCGCTAATCACACTATTATGGTGATTGCTTGGGTAGCGATTTTCGTTGCTGTGCTTTTCAGCTTTTATAAAAGTGCAACCAGCAAAATTACCGTTGTGGATAATGCACAGGCGACACAATTGATTAATAACGATGAAGCCGTGATTCTTGATGTGCGCTCTGATGAAGAATTCAGAGCTGGGCATATTATTGAAAGCCACCAACTTTATCCAACAGATATTAAAACCAATAAAACTCAGGCAATCGAAAAATATAAAGAACGAGCTTTAATCGTGGTGGACAACAACGGTTTAACAGCTCAAGGTTTAGCAAATACACTGGCTAAACAAGGTTTTACGAAAGTCTATGCATTAAAAGATGGCATTTTAGGTTGGCGTAGTGCTAACTTACCATTGGTGAAAAAACATAAATAATTCAATTAAAGAAGGAATAAACAATGGCTGAAGAAAATCAAGTTGCTGCAACCGAGCAAGAAAACCAAACTCCGTTTGAGATGCAGATCCAACGTATCTATGTGAAAGATGTCTCTTTCGAAGCACCAAACTTGCCACATATTTTTCATCAAGAGTGGAAACCACAATTAGGCTTTGAATTAGATACTGAAACTAACCAAATTGGTGAAGATACTTACGAAGTTATTTTGCATATTAATGTGCAGACGACTTTAGAAGATAGCAATGATGTTGCTTTCATCTGCGAAGTAAAACAAGCTGGTGTGTTTACGATTAAAGGTTTAGAAGGTGTACAATTAGCGCACTGTCTAGCAGCACAATGCCCGAATGTACTTTATCCGTATGCACGTGAGTTAATCGCAAGTTTAGTAAACCGTGGTACATTCCCTGCATTAAACCTTTCTCCTGTGAATTTTGATGCATTGTTCCTTGACTACCTTGAACGTCAGCAACAGCAAGAAGCCGGTGAAACTCCCGCAGTAAACTAATTAAATGCAATAAAATAGGTATGCGGCGCATACCTATTTTTTTAATGCAAACAGAGGAATCTATGACTTATACCGCTCCTGTCACTATACTTGGTGCTGGCTCTTATGGCACAGCATTAGCTATTGCGCTTTCTCGTAACGGACATAAAACCTACCTTTGGGGACATAATCCACAGAAAATGGCACAGATGGCAGCTAGCCGAATGAACCAAGAATTTTTGCCTGATCTCCCATTCCCCGATGCGCTTGAAATTGAAAGTGATCTTGCACAAGCTATTGCAAAATCTCGTGATTTGTTGATTGTTGTGCCAAGTCATGTGTTTGGTGACGTGCTGTTACAGCTCAAACCATTTTTAAGCACTGAGCATCGAATTATTTGGGCAACAAAAGGACTAGAACGCGATACAGGGCGGTTACTACAAGAAGTCGTTTTGCAAATTTTAGGTGAAAATTACCCGCTTGCCGTGCTTTCGGGGCCAACTTTTGCTAAAGAATTAGCCGCGGGCTTACCAACAGCTATTTCACTTTCCTCTGATAACGCTCAATTCGCTGATGAAATGCAGCAGCGTATTCACTGTTCCAAATCATTTCGTGTTTATATCAATGATGACATGGTTGGGGCACAATTGGGGGGCGCAATCAAAAATGTGATTGCAATTGGAGCGGGAATTTCTGATGGTATGGGTTTTGGCGCAAACGCGAGAACGGCTTTAATTACACGTGGTATTGCAGAAATTAGCCGCTTAGGGGCAAGCTTAGGGGCTAACCCTGCTACTTTTATGGGAATGTCGGGACTTGGTGATCTAGTGCTGACTTGTACGGATAACCAATCACGCAACCGGCGATTTGGCTTAATGCTAGGGCAAGGCCGCAATGCCGAAGATGCTATTGCAGAAATTGGGCAAGTGGTAGAAGGTTTTTACAATACGAAAGAAGCTCATTTGCTAGCACAGAAACAAGGTGTAGAAATGCCGATTGTTGAGCAAATTTATCAAATGCTCTTTTGTGGAAAACAGGCAACAGAAGTTGCTAAAACCCTATTAGGACGAGAAAGAAAAGGGGAATAGTGATGGAATTAACGACCGATCAAATTTGGCAAGAAATTCGCCAAGAAGCAAAAAGCCTAACTGAAAGTGAGCCAATGCTAGCGAGTTTTTTTCATGCAACTATTCTTAAGCATTATCATTTGGGTGGTGCACTGAGTTATATTCTTGCTAATAAGCTCGCTAATCCAATTATGCCAGCTATTGCTTTAAAAGAGATCATTGAAGAAGCGTATATTGCTGATCCCAGTTTAATAGATAGTGCTAGCTGCGATATTGAGGCGGTGAGAACACGTGATCCTGCTGTAGATAAATGGAGTACCCCACTATTGTATTTAAAAGGTTTCCATGCGTTACAAAGCTATCGAGTTACTCACTATTTGTGGCAGCAAGGCAGAAAAGCTCTCGCTATTTATCTGCAAAACGAAATTTCTGTCGCGTTTGATGTGGATATTCACCCCGCGGCACGTATTGGTTGCGGCATTATGCTTGACCATGCTACAGGCATTGTTGTCGGTGAAACTTCGGTGATAGAAAATGATGTCTCTATTTTGCAAGGTGTGACACTGGGTGGTACTGGAAAAGAACATGGTGACCGTCACCCGAAAATTCGCCAAGGCGTAATGATTGGTGCAGGGGCGAAAATTCTAGGCAATATAGAAATTGGTCAATACTCCAAAATCGGTGCGAACTCTGTGGTTCTGCAAGCTGTGCCGGAATATGCTACCGCGGCAGGCGTGCCTGCACGCATTATTGGGCAGTCACAAGATCAGAAACCTGCCTTTGAAATGAACCAATATTTTGGTGAAAGCGGAGTATTTGGATTGGATGGTGATGGTATTTAGCCATCCCTTGGCAAGCGGTTTAAATTTGCAGATTTTTTTACAAAATTTGACCGCTTGCCAAAAACTTATGCTAGAATGCTTGCGCTTTTCACAGCTTTCCCGTCAAATTAGCGGCATCAAATTTATCTGTTGCCTTTCATTTTTATTCATATTTGAATGTTCTTTCACGCCTAGCGTGTCTATTACTATAACAAAAACAGTAAGTTATTTTATTAAAGGAATTTTTTATGATACTTGATCCAAATTACCAACAAGAATTAGAAAAATACGAAAATCCTGTACCAAGCAGAGAATTTATTTTACAAACTATCCGTGATTTTGATGCCCCAATGAGTCGCGATGAATTGCTCGATGCTTTCCATATTTATGATGAGGAACGCAGTGAAGCTATTCGTCGCCGCCTGCGTGCGATGGAAAATGATGGCCAATTAGTATTTACCAAGCGTAAACGTTACGCTTTACCAGAAAAAATGGACTTGCTTAAAGGCACCGTGATAGGTCATCGTGATGGTTATGGCTTTTTGCAAGTGGAAGGTTCAGACGACTGGTTTATTCCAAATAGCCAAATGGTGCGTGTATTACACGGTGATTTTGTACTAGCGCAACCGAATGGGACAGACAGACGTGGGCGTAAAGAAGTGCGGATCGTGCGTGTGCTTGAGTCTCGCAAAAAACAGATTGTCGGACGGTTCTTTACCGAAAGCGGTATTAGCTTTGTTGTGCCGGATGATAGCCGCATCAATCAAGATATTTTGATCCCAGAAGAGCATCGCTTGGGGGCAAGAATGGGGCAAGTTGTGGTTGTTGAACTGCAACCACGAAAAGCCGATTTCAAGCGCCCTGTTGGGGTGATTACCGAAATTTTAGGCGATAATCTTGCCCCAGGAATGGAAATTGAGATCGCGCTGCGTAATCACGAGATCCCCCATGTTTGGAGCGATGGCGTAGAAAAGCAGATTCGCCATTTTGAAGAAGAGGTTCCCGAAGAAGCAAAACAAGGGCGAGTTGATCTGCGTGAACTGCCATTAGTTACCATTGATGGCGAAAGTGCCAGAGATTTTGATGATGCGGTATTCTGCCAACGTGAACAAAACGGTTGGCGGCTGTGGGTGGCAATTGCCGATGTGAGCTACTATGTTCGCCCGAAAACCGCACTGGATTTAGAAGCGGCACAGCGTGGTAACTCGGTCTATTTCCCAAATCGGGTGATCCCAATGTTGCCTGAAGTGCTCTCTAATGGCTTATGTTCACTCAATCCGCAAGTGGATCGCCTATGCCTCGTTGCGGAAATGACGATTTCTGAGCAAGGCACACTCACCGGCTATGAATTTTACGAAGCGGTAATGAACTCGCACGCGCGCCTTACCTATACCAAAGTGTGGAATATTCTCGAAGGCGATGAAACTTTGCGTGAACGCTATGCAGCACTAGTTCCCCACTTGGAGGAGTTACATGCGATGTATAAGGTGTTGATGGATACTCGCCAAAAGCGGGGAGCAATTGAGTTTGAAACTATCGAAAATCAATTTGTGTTCAATCCACAAGGACGCATTGAACGCATTGAACCGTTAATCCGTAACGATGCGCATAAAATCATTGAAGAGTGTATGATTTTAGCCAACATTGCTGCGGCACGTTTTGTTGAGAAAGTTGATGAGCCAGCGTTATACCGTATTCACGCTCAGCCAAGCGAAGAAAAACTAACCAGTTTCCGCACCTTCTTGCGTGAATGTGGCTTGTTCCTTGATGGTGGGCTGTCGCCAACGCCAAGTGATTACGCTAAATTGCTTGCCGAAGTACAGGAGCGTCCAGATAAAGAGCTGATCCAAACAATGCTCCTTCGTTCGCTTAAACAGGCAGTTTATTCACCAGATAACGAAGGACATTTCGGCTTGGCATTAGGCGAATACGCGCACTTTACTTCGCCAATCCGCCGTTATCCTGATTTGCTTTTACACCGTGCGATTAAATATTTAATCGAAAAAAGCAAAGGCAACACTCGTCGTTACACCGATGGCGGTGGTTATCACTACAACTTGGACGATATGTACCAATTTGGTGAAAAATGTTCTGCAACCGAACGCAGAGCGGATGAAGCCACTCGAGAGGTTGCTGACTGGCTGAAATGCGAATATATGCAAGATCACGTGGGTGATGAATTTGATGGTGTGATTTCTAGTGTCACAGGCTTTGGGCTGTTTGTGAAACTGAATGAATTGTTGATTGATGGCTTAGTACATATTTCCACCCTTGATAATGGCTACTACCACTTCGACAACGAACGCCAACGCTTAGTCGGTGGCAACGGCGTGATGTATCGCTTGGGCGATCCAGTTAAAGTACGAGTAATTGGCGTTAATCTTGATGATAAGAAGATTGATTTCGCTTTAATTACTAGCTTGAAAACACCAAAATCTGCGGGCAAAACGGCAAAGAAAAAAGCGATGCAAGCGGTGGAAAAAGCGGAAAAATCTGCAAAAGCGAAAGCCAACAAACCGAAAGTGTTTATCGAAGTAGCAAGTGCCAAACCAAATAAAAACCAAGCGAAAAAAGATCGCAAAGCAACGGCGAAAAGCCGGAAAAAGCGTTAAAAAATTGGGGGGAGATGAAAATCTACCCCCAATTTTTACCGATTATTTAGCAAGTTCTACTAACAATTTTGCGTGAATTCCACCAAATGCCCCGTTACTCATTACCAAAATATGATCACCCTGTTTAGCTTCCGCTTTGATCATTGCCACAAGCTCATCAAGGTTGGCTGACCATTCGGCTTTTTGTTTGAGTTCGGCGGTAATCTCGCCCACAGACCAAGGAATGTTATTAGGTTGGTAAATAAAGACTTCATCGGCATCTTTTAGCGATGGTGCGATTTCATCTTTATGTACGCCCATTTTCATTGTATTAGAACGTGGTTCCAGCACTGCCAGAATGCGCTCATCACCAACTTTACCCCGTAATGCAGCAATTGTTGCTTCAATAGCTGTTGGGTGGTGAGCGAAATCATCGTAAACGGTTATGCCATTCACGTTTCCTTTTACTTCTAGACGGCGATTCGCATTCACAAATGTTCCTAGTGCTTCACAAGCAGCGCTAATTTCAACACCAGCATGATTTGCCGCTGCAATTGCCATTAGCGCGTTGTGCATATTATGTGCCCCTAAAATTTGCCATTTTACTGTGCCGGCTTTTTGTCCAAAATGATAAATCTCAAACTCTGTGCAATCGCTTTTTAATGCCTGCGCGTACCATTCTTTTTCTTTGCCGATAAACTGTAATTCGCTATAGTTACCCATTGCGAGTGTATCTTGCGCATGTTGATCTGCACTAGCAGAAAGAATACGCCCGTTTTCTGGCATGGCTCGGATCATATGATGGAATTGGCGCTGAATGGCTTTGAGATCCTCAAAAATATCTGCATGATCAAATTCAATATTGTTGATGATAAGTGTTTTGGGCGAATAATGTACGAATTTAGAGCGCTTATCGAAGAAGGCAGAATCGTACTCATCGGCTTCAATGACAAAAAATTCACTATCGCCCGCACGAGCTGAAATGCCAAAATTACCTGCCACTCCGCCAATTAGAAAACCTGCCTCAATGCCGTTTTTTTCTAAGATCCACGCTAACATGCCTGTGGTTGTGGTTTTACCATGTGTACCAGAAACGGCTAATACCCAGCGATTTTTTAGGAGATTATCGTGTAACCATTGTGGGCCTGAAGTGAAGTTAAGACGGTTATTGAGCACATATTCTACGCATGGATTTCCACGTTTCATTGCATTACCAATAATCACCATATCTGGTGCGGGGTCAAGCTGGGCGGGGTCAAAATGGGGAATAATCTCAATACCGCTATTTTCTAAAAAAGTACTCATTGGAGGGTAAACATTAGTGTCAGACCCAGTTACTTTGTAACCTAGTTCACGGGCAATAATTGCCACTCCTCCCATAAAAGTACCGCAAATGCCGAGAATGTGAATGTGTTTTTTCATCATTAACCTTCTAAAGTGTGATCAATCTCACAAAAACGATTTTCTTCAGCAAATGAAGAAAATCTCTCATCTATAATTTCAGCATTCTAACACACGAAGGACAATAAGAATGAAAACATTAGGTGAATTTATTGTTGAACGGCAAGCGGAATACCCAGGGGCAACGGGGGAGCTCAGCGGTATTCTTTCTTCTATTCGTTTAGCTGCCAAAATTATTCATCGCGATATTAATCGTGCGGGCTTAACCCAAGATATTTTGGGCATGTCAGGTGATGAGAATGTACAGGGTGAAATTCAAATGAAATTAGACGTATTTGCTAATGAAACCCTGAAAAAAGCATTGATCGCAAGGGGGGACGTTGCCGGATTTGCTTCGGAAGAAGATGATTCTTTTGTTGCATTTGATACGGAGCGGGGGCGTAATGCTAAATATGTCTTGATGACAGATCCTCTTGATGGCTCATCTAATATTGATGTGAATGTTTCAGTAGGCACAATTTTTTCCATTTATAAACGTGTTTCACCAATTGGTACTCCGGTAACCATTGATGATTTCTTGCAGGAAGGGCGCAAACAAGTGGCTGCAGGCTATGTGACTTATGGCTCTTCAACTATGCTAGTTTATACTACGGGTAATGGGGTGAACGGGTTTACCTATGATCCATCACTCGGATTGTTTATTCTTTCTCATCCAAATATGCAGATGCCACATATTGGCAAATATTACTCTATTAATGAAGGACAATATGTCACTTTCCCAATGGGAGTGAAGAAATTTATTAAATATTGCCAAGAAGAAGATAAAGCAACCAAACGTCCTTATTCTTCTCGCTATATTGGTTCATTAGTTTCCGATTTTCATCGTAATTTGTTAAAAGGTGGGATCTATATTTATCCAACCTCAACACGCTACCCAAGCGGTAAATTACGCTTGCTATATGAAGGCAATCCAATGGCGTTTTTGGCCGAGCAAGCAGGAGGTTTGGCAACCGATGGGTTTACACCAATCTTAGATATTAAACCAACAGAGCTACATCAGCGAGTGCCACTCTTTGTTGGCTCAAGAGATATGATGGAAAAGGCTCACCACTTTATGCAAGAATTCCTTTAATCATCTCTCAAGCGGTTGATTTTGAGTAAAAAAATGCAAAAACGACCGCTTGTCATTCTTTTATAATATTTTGTTATAACTATATTCCTTTCGTTCTTTACCTATTCATTGGGAATAGGTATCTTTTGCCTGATTTTTCTTTTAGATGGAGTTTTTTATGAAACTACGTACCCCTTTAACCCTAGTTGCGGTCGCAACCAGTGTTTTTTTAACCGCTTGTGATGATAAAAGTACAAGCGCGACAACCACCGCAAAAACAGGCAATAAAACTTTTATTAACTGCGTGAGCCGTTCGCCAACGGCATTTAGTCCAGCTTTAACCATGGATGGTCAGTCTTACAATGCAAGCTCTCAACAAGTGTATAACCGTTTAGTAGAGTTTGTGCGAGGTTCAACTGCGATTGAGCCAGCACTTGCTGAACGCTGGGAGGTCAGTGAAGATGGTTTAACTTATACCTTCTATTTGCGTAAAGGCGTGAAATTTCATACTACGAAAGATTACACTCCAAGCCGTGAATTTAATGCAGACGATGTGTTATTCTCATTCCAACGTCAGTTAGATAAAGAACACCCATATCATAGTGTATCAAAAGCAACTTATCCGTATTTCAATTCAATGAAATTCCCGAAACTGTTGAAAGCTGTAGAAAAAGTGGATGATCATACGGTAAAAATCAGCCTGAACTATGCGGATTCAACATTTCTATCTAGTTTAGGTATGGATTTCATCTCTATTTATTCCGCTGAGTATGCAGAGAAATTACTTGCAGCAGGGACACCAGAGGTCTTAGATACCACCCCAATTGGTACTGGTCCATTTATTTTTGCAGGTTATCAACTTGATCAAAAAGTGCGTTTTCTTGCTAATGCAGAATATTGGAAAGGTAAAGCAGATATTGATAGTTTGATTTTTGATATTGTGCCAGATGCAACTGCTCGTTATGCCAAATTGCAAGCAGGTTCATGTGATATGATTGATTTCCCAAATGTGACAGATCTGGAAAAAATGAAAACCGATCCGAAAGTAAATTTACTTTCTCAAGAGGGATTGAACATCGCTTATATTGCATTTAATACCGAAAAAGCACCATTTGATAATGTTAAAGTTCGCCAAGCATTGAACTATGCGGTAGATAAAAATGCGATTATTGATGCTGTTTACCGTGGAGCAGGTGTGGCTGCGAAAAATCCTCTACCTCCAACGATTTGGGGATACAATAATCAAATTACAGATTATGAATACAATCCAGAAAAAGCTAAAGCACTATTAAAAGAAGTAGGGCTAGAGAATGGTTTTGAAACGCAAATCTGGGTGCAGCCTGTTGTGCGTGCATCTAATCCGAATCCTCGTCGTATGGCAGAGTTAATTCAGGCAGACTGGGAAAAAGTGGGTGTAAAATCTGAATTAGTTTCTTATGAATGGGGAGATTACATCAAGCGTACTAAGGCAGGGGAATTAACGGCAGGAACTTATGGTTGGTCGGGAGATAATGGTGATCCTGATAACTTTTTATCGCCGCTATTTGGCAGCGAGAATGTCGGTAATAGTAACTATGCGCGTTTTAAAAATGCAGATTTAGACGCATTATTAACGAAGGCAGTTAGTCTCTCAGATAAAGAAGCCAGAGCAAAACTCTATGAGCAAGCACAAGTGTTATTACACGAACAAGCGCCATGGATTAACGTAGCCCATTCAATTGGCTTTGCACCTGTAAGTAAACGGGTGATTGATTATAAACAAAGCCCATTCGGTTATTCTTATTTCTATGGTGTGAAATTAGCGGATTAATCAGTTTCTTGAGTATAAAAAATCCACTTAATGATGAATTAAGTGGATTTTTTTATTTAGTTTGTGTTGCCTTAATAAGGGATATACTAAACTTCAATCCCAAATTTTGCTTTAACCAACGCTTGGAAATCGGTGCAACCACCTACGTGTTGATTATCTAAAAAGATTTGTGGCACAGTGGCAACAGGGCCACCAACACGAGGTTCTAAATCGGCTTTTTCAATACCTTTTGCCGGCATATCAATAAATTCAAAATCAAAATCTGGTAATTCAGCTTTCATTTTTTCTGCTAAGGCTTTTGCACGGGTGCAGTATGGGCAAGTATGACGCCCAAAGATTTCTACGAACATAGTTTTTTCCTTTTGACTGGTTTTAATGAACGTAGGGGCGAATTACATTCGCCCCCGAATAATTATCTTGTGCTAGTACTGGTTGTGGTACGACTTGCACGTTTACGCTCAACTTCGGTAAGCAATTTCTTACGAATACGCACAGAAGTAGGCGTTACTTCCACTAACTCATCGTCATCAATAAATTCTAACGCTTGTTCTAGCGTAAATTTCACTGGGGTAGTCAGCGTTAATGCATCATCTTTACCGCTTGCACGCATATTGGTCAGTTTCTTCCCTTCTAGTGGGTTTACGGTTAAGTCGTTTGAACGGCTGTGGATACCGATAACCTGACCTTCGTAAATTTCCGCACCGTGATCGATCATTAACTTACCACGATCTTGTAGATTGTAGAGTGAGTAAGCAAGTGCTTTACCTGTACCGTTAGAGATTAACACACCGTTGATACGCTGACCAATATCACCCGGTTTAACATCATCGTAGTGGCTGAATGAAGAGTAGAGTAAACCAGTACCTGAAGTCATTGTCATAAATTCGTTACGGAAACCGATTAAGCCACGGCTTGGAATCACATACTCTAAACGGGTACGACCTTTACCATCTGGAATCATATCTTTCACTTCGCCCTTACGGATACCCAATGCTTCCATTACCGCCCCTTGATGTTGCTCTTCAATATCAATGGTGACTTGCTCAAATGGCTCTTGTTTGCGTCCGTCAATCTCTTTGAAGATTACTTTCGGACGAGATACCGCTAATTCATAGCCTTCACGACGCATATTTTCAATTAACACAGACAAGTGTAATTCGCCACGACCAGATACGCTAAATACGTCTGCATCATCAGTTTCTTCTACACGCAATGCTACGTTGTGGACTAACTCTTTTTTCAAGCGTTCTAAAATTTGGCGAGAGGTTACAAATTTACCCTCTTTACCACAGAATGGAGAAGTGTTTACACAGAAGAACATTGTTACGGTTGGTTCGTCCACGCTTAATGCTGGCAATGCTTCTACGTTGTTGATGTCGCAAAGTGTATCAGAAATATTCAGTTCGCCTAAACCAGTGATCGCAATAATATCGCCAGCGTAGGCTTCTTCCGCTTCATAACGCTGTAAGCCTAAGTGGCCTAACACTTGCCCCACACGGCCATTACGCGTTTTGCCTTCACGGTCAATAATGGTTACAGGTTGATTTGGTTTTACTGTACCACGTTTGATACGGCCAATACCGATAACGCCTAAGTATTTGCTGTAATCTAATTGTGAGATTTGCATTTGGAATGGTGCGTCTAATTCCACATCAGGCGGAGAAACGTGTTCAACGATCGCTTCAAATAGCGGATCCATATTCGGGGCTAAATCTTCGTGATCTAAGCCAGCCACACCGTTTAATGCTGAGGCGTAAATGATTGGGAAATCTAACTGCTCATCGGTTGCACCAAGATTGACGAACAAATCAAACACTTGATCCACCACCCAGTCAGGGCGTGCACCCGGTCTATCTACTTTGTTGATAACCACAATCGGTTTTAAACCGTGTGCGAAGGCTTTTTGAGTTACGAAACGGGTTTGTGGCATTGGGCCATCAAAAGCGTCCACCACGAGTAGTACCGAATCAACCATAGAAAGCACACGCTCTACTTCACCACCGAAGTCGGCGTGTCCTGGGGTATCTACGATGTTAATGCGATAATCGTTCCAGTTAATTGCGGTATTTTTCGCTAAAATGGTAATACCACGCTCTTTTTCTAGATCGTTGGAATCCATCACTCGCTCGTCCACATCACCACGAGATGTGTCTAGCGTACCAGAAAGTTTGAGAAGTTTATCAACCAATGTTGTTTTACCGTGGTCAACGTGAGCAATAATTGCGATGTTACGCAGTTTTTGAATATCAATTTTTTGCATTGGAATATCTTATATGAGAAAAAATAAAACGCTGGGCGAGCCCAGCGAACGGAAATTCAGATTATGACAATCGTCAAAAATTTGAGTAGATAGAATTATACAGAAATTTCACAAAGTCGCATAGAAAACAAGCGGTCAGTTTTGCGTAAAAATTTGCAAGCTCCTACAAGGTGATATTTGAGCGCCCCATAAAAGAGTGAAGTAATGTTTCACTATCAACCATTTCTAGCTCGCCACCAACAGGGATGCCGTGAGCAATACGAGTCACTTTAATATTATGTACTAAACACATTTCGGCAATATAGTTTGCGGTAACATCACCCTCTTTAGTTGGATTTGTCGCTAAAATCACTTCATGAAACGATTCTTCTTCAAGCCGCTTTTGCAATAAATCTAAGCCAATCTCACGCGGGCCTATACCATCTAATGGGGAAAGTCGGCCCATCAAAACAAAATAACGCCCTGAGAATTGCCCCGTTTGTTCTATTGCTTGAATATCTGCAGGCATTTCAACAATACAGAGTTGTCCACTCATTTGGCGACGTGGATTTTGGCAGATATTGCAATGTTCTTCTTCGGTAAACGTACGGCAAGATTGGCAATGCCCAATGTGGCTCATCGCTTCATTTAAGGCTTTTGCAAGATTGAGACCGCCTTGTCGATTACGTTGTAATAAATGATACGCCATACGCTGTGCGGATTTTGGTCCGACGCCAGGTAGAATGCGTAGGGCTTCAATTAGATTTTCAAGTAAAGGGCTAGTTTGCATTGTTATCCTAAATTCACAGTAAAAATGTAGGGGCGTATGTTATACGCCCCTAAAATAATGTTGTAGCCGCATTAAAACGGAAATTTCATTCCCGCGGGTAACTGCATGCCAGCCGTTACACTAGCCATTTTCTCTTTTTGCATCTCTTCTGCGCGACGCACAGCATCGTTAAATGCGGCAGCGATTAAGTCTTCTAACATTTCTTTGTCATCTTCCATTAATGATGGATCGATTTCAATACGACGACAGTTATGTGCGCCATTGATCGTTATTTTTACTAAGCCCGCACCAGATTCTCCTGTAACTTCTAACTGTGCGATCTCTTCTTGCATTTTTTGCATACGCTCTTGCATTTGCTGAGCTTGTTTCATTAAGCCGCCTAAGCCGCCTTTTCCAAACATGAGTATTCTCCGTAAATCAAAAATAAGGCAGTATTTTACTTTAAGCGCGCTTTCTCTACAATGTTCTTTTATATCCTATTCGGATAGAGAAATACCCTATCAAATAGAGTTGATAGGGTAAAAGGTGAACGTATCAATATTATGAAAAATTATTATCTATAAGCCTTAATTTGTATTTACATTCTTTAAAAATATTTGGCGAGGGGTACTCAAACCTAATTTTTCTGCTTCGTTAATGAGGTTGAGCGCTTTATTTATATCTTTCGCTTTCAACGCTTTTTGCACTGCTTGATTAAAATAGTGCTCAGTATCTTTATCTACTTTGGTTGTTCTCTGATTATGTGCAGATGCTATTTGTGTTTGAGGTTGATGGGAATTAAAAATCGTTGTCGGCAAACCGATAAATTTGCTGTTATTTAACCCATTTACATTAAGATAAATTTCTCCTGATAAGCTATGTTTTACTTCAATATCCTTAATGCTTGGAGGCTGTTTGCCAGTGGCCTTAGCATAAACTTTTGCCGGATGAGGAATAGTTGTACTTTTATCTAAGTCTTGTTTTGTAGTATAGACAAGTAAATAAATGTAGTCTTGATTTGCAAGTGGAGTTAATTTTAATTCAGCGCTTAGGCGATTTCCTTTTAAACCTCGCTCTTCTAGTAATGTGAAATCAGCGGAAGAATAGGTTGCTGCAATATTAAAGTGACTATCCAAAACAATCACATTTGGAACAAAAAGATTTTTTTCTAGTACAGAACTTTCAATTTCAATATTTAACGTGCCTTGGTTTGCTGGAATACGATATGCAGCAACAGGACTTGCTATACCAGCAAAAGCGGTTGTGAATGATTGTTGTTGTTTTTCCACTAAATTGGTTTTTACTTCTTGAGTAAGAGCAACATCTTGCCACTGTATTTTAGCTAATTCTTGTGAGTTAATATGAGGTGTTGGCGTTAAATGCCCAGCTAAGCTAGGGTAACTGAATAGTAAGCTTGCTAATGAAAGTGTAGTAATAAGTCTTTTTTTCATATTAACCTCTATATTGTGATGAAATTTTAACGAGGAGTGGTATCTCTGGGTAGGCATCATTGCCTACCCTTAATATGTTTACCACCATGCTTCAAATTGAACGCCACCAATAAATTCACTGTCTTTCGCTTTATAGCCTAAGTTAGTACGATTTTCAGTATTGAATTTATCATTCCAATGTGCATAGGTGGCAAAGACTCGAATGGCAGGGCGCGCCCAAATACTGTTACCTGCTTGCCATTGTTGCGCAATAGTATATTTCATGAGGTCATTTTTCTTACCAGAAGCTTGATCTTTAATGCGATCATAGCCAACCTCTAATAGTGTACTCATGGTATCAGTCCATTTGTACATTGGACGAATCCCCGCTGAATACCATGTTTTACCTTGTTTATTATCAAGGTCTGTTTTTTCATAGATTAACGCGTACATAAGCTCGATTTTGTCACTAGCTTGCACTACACCCTGATTAATTAAGCGCAGCATATTTCCTTTATTACTGGCAAGTGAGCCTTGAGCATGACCATTATTCCAAGATGTCATGGAATCTGTCGCATACTGTGCGGTAAATTTATTAAAGCCACCAAAGAAATTACCTTGAGTATATTCTGCAGTAACCATGTAGCCGTTTTTAGTGGCTTTATCATTATTAAATTTACTGCCATCTTTTGTATGGGCATTTGCGTAGTCAAAACCTAATTCAAGAGAACCATCTTTCCATAGTTCGATGCCAGCTAAACGAATATCAAAAATGTCGTTATATACCTCTTTTTTGGTGTTACGATCACTGACATACGCTTTTTTTGCATAATCGTAGTAATAAGAGAATGCACCGTCTTTCTCGGTATCTCTCGTGACAGCTAAAGACAATTTACCTATTCCGAGATCAATATTTTCAATCCCCGCACCAGGGCCTGAAATATCCCAGTAATAGAAGTCGTTCATATGAACGTCATGGCGTTGATAAAAACGTTTACCTGCCCATAATGTTGCTCCAGGTAAGCTATCGGCAAAATTCTTAAACTGAACATTTAATTCACGTAGTGCGGGGCTTGTTTCTGTCCAGTCATTGTTATGGAGTGTACCCCCATAGGCAAGGTTAGTATCAAAGTAGATAGATTTTTCACCACTTTTGAAGAGCTCTTGACCTAATTTCAATTCCGCATAAGTGTCTGACTCATTACCTAAACGGTATTTAGAGCCTCCGCCATTTACCGTAAATGCTGATTGCTCTCCACCACCAGATGTCCAGCCAATGCCTGAACGGGCATAACCGTGAAATTCTACCGCTGCGATATTTGTGGCGAATAGCATGCTACCAATTGCCGTTGCTAGAAGTGTTTTTTTCATAGAATGACCTCTCTTAGTCTAATTTAGGTTGTGTATTAATTGGTTTGAAAATAATTTGATTTCAAACCAACAAAGGAATTTAAACTCCTTTTTCGGTAAATAGACGCTGGCAAGCCGTACCATCTTCTCTAAATAGATGGCAACGTTCAGGCACAATGCCGATATCCATTGTTTCCCCTTCTTTTGCTAATAACACATCATTTTGACGATAAATTAATGTAGGTTGTTTAATTTCAGGAATCTCTAAGTGGATTTGTGTTTCGCTGCCTAAAAGTTCGACCGCCTGAACTATGCCGCGTAAAGAGATGGGGGCTTTATCTGCAGGCACTAAATGTTCTGGGCGGATGCCAAGCGATAAAATTTCACCGGCTTTTACTCTATCGCCGGACACTGGAATCCAGAAATTGTGGTGCTCTGCGTTTGGTAATTCAATTTGTACTTTCGCTGGTTCCACATTGGTAATTTTGACCGGTAGGAAATTCATCTTAGGTGAGCCAATAAAGCTTGCTACAAAGCGGTTAGCTGGGTAATGATAAAGCTCTAGTGGCTTACCTACTTGGGCGATTCCCCCTGCATTGAGAACGACTATTTTGTCTGCTAATGTCATTGCTTCTACTTGATCATGAGTAACATAGATCATGGTACGATTTAATCGTTTATGTAGTTTGGAGATCTCAACTCGCATTTGTACACGTAATGCGGCATCAAGATTAGAGAGAGGTTCATCTAATAAAAAGACTTCTGGTTGAGATACTATCGTACGTCCAATCGCAACACGTTGGCGTTGTCCGCCGGAGAGCGCTTTTGGTTTTCGATCTAATAGGTGGGCAAGTTGCAAAATTTCTGCAACTTGATTGACTCTTTGAGTTCGTTCAGCTTTGCTTACTCCAGCTAATTTCAAACCAAATGACATATTTTCGGCTACATCTAAATGCGGATATAGAGCATAGGATTGGAATACCATACCTATGCCACGTTTAGACGGTTCGACATCATTCATTAATTTATCGCCAATATAAAGCTCACCTGTTGTAATATCTTCAAGACCGGCAATCATTCTAAGTAGAGTTGATTTGCCACAGCCTGAAGGGCCAACAAAAACAACAAATTCTCCTTCCTCAATTTCTAAATTAATATTTTTTGAGATATGTACATTGCCATAAGATTTGCCGACATTATGCAGTGACACCTTTGCCATAATAGAACCTCATATCTTTATATCTTTTGCGAATATCTTAATTTCGGCAGGATAATCGCTCTTTCTATGTAAGAAGAAATCCTCCTAAAAGGATTTTTTTAGGGATTAGAAACGAAGAGATATTTATTTTAGGAAAAATAGGAAATAAAGATTTTTTTGTAAATTTTGCTAAGCGATGCTCATTTTTTGTCATGTTTTTTGTGAGCTAGATCACAAATTTAGTGAAAATGTTAATTAGATCATATTTTTGTTTAGGGGGGCGTAGAGTAAAGGCTGATCTCAAATATAAATAACCGCTCATAATTTGATTCGCTCTTAGGGCTGTTGATAATTCAATTTCATTGGTGACAGTGGCAGGTTTTTGACTTGTTGTGAGTAGACCCGAGGAGTGGTATCTATTTCTAATTTTCCTTTCTCTCTTCAGGAGCGTTTTATGAAAAGCAAATACATCAAATTCACGTTAGCTACACTTGCTAGTCTAGTGATTTCTAATGCAGTAATGGCAAAAATGACGGAAGGTAAACTCGTTATTTGGATTAATGGTGATAAAGGCTATAACGGCTTAGCGGAGGTCGGTAAAAAATTTGAGAATGATACAGGTATTCCTGTTTTGGTTGAGCACCCAGATAGATTAGAAGAAAAATTTGCTCAGGTAGCTTCAACTGGGGATGGCCCAGATGTGATTTTTTGGGCGCACGATCGATTTGGTGGTTATGCACAATCAGGTCTCTTAGATGAAGTTCATGTTAGCCAAGAGTTTAAAGACAAATTTGTAGATTTTGCTTGGGATGCAGAAACCTATAATGGCAAAATTATTGGCTATCCCGTTGCAATAGAAGCAATTTCATTAATCTATAACAAAGAGTTGGTGGCTTCAGCACCAACATCATGGGAAGAAATTGTTGAATTAGATAAATCACTCAAAAAAGAAGGCAAAAATGCCATTATGTGGAATTTATCTGAACCATATTTTACTTGGCCTGTGGCTGCCTCTAATGGCGCTTATGCATTTAAATTTACGGAGGGAAAATATGATGTGAAAGACATTGGGGTAAATAACGAAGGTGCAATTAAAGCATTGCAGTTTGTAGTAGATATGGTGAAAAATAAACACATCAATGCAGATATGGATTATGCAGTTGCAGAAGCTTCCTTCAATAAGGGACAAACAGCATTAACAATTAATGGTCCTTGGGCTTGGGGCAATATTGATAAAAGCGGTATTAATTATGGTGTGACGGTGTTGCCAACCTTAAATGGCAAAGCTTCTAAACCTTTTGTTGGGGTGCTAAGTGCTGGTATTAATAGTGCAAGTCCGAACAAAGATTTAGCTAAAGAATTCTTAGAAAATTATTTACTCACAGATGAAGGATTAGATACGGTAAATAATGATAAAGCATTAGGCGCTGTGGCACTTAAATCTTATCAAGCCAAATTAGCTACAGATCCACGTATTGCAGCAACAATGGAAAATGCTAAAAATGGTGAGATTATGCCTAACATCCCTCAAATGGCAGCATTTTGGTATGCTGAAAAATCTGCAATTAATAATGCAGTCACCGGTCGTCAGTCGGTAAAAGAAGCCTTAGATGATGCCCATTCTCGGATTCAAAAACAGCAATAGTTTTCATAATTAAGGGTGGGAAAATAGTTGTGAATTTTTCCCGCTCTAATTTTATATTCGAAAAAACTTAGGAGTAGTTATGCCTATTTTTTCTCCATTAAAATCGACTAACTGGCTGACTTATTTTGTAGCAGGATTAGTATTATTGCTTGATTTTTATCTGGTGGTATTAATGTATTCACAAGGTGAATATCTATTTGCAATCTTAACGCTAGTTATTTTAACCTCAGGCATTTATATCTTTACAAATAAAGATGCTTACGCTTGGCGCTATGTCTATCCAGGCATGTTAGGGATGGTTATTTTTATTTTATTCCCATTAATTGCCACAATTGCGATTGCTTTTACGAACTATAGCGGTTCAAATCAACTTGCTTTTGAGCGCACAGTCACGGTACTGTCTGAACAGCGTTATTTTTCTGGTGATAAATATAATTTCTCACTATATCCACAAGCAGATAATCAATATCGCCTTGTACTAGTGAATCCGAATACGGAACAAACACTTGTCTCTGATAAATTTAATTTAGCTATTGAAAAAAATATTGCTGTAACAGAACAATCCCTTCCTGACGGCGAAAAAGCCCCGCTTAAATTTATTACTCAAAATCGTGCGATACTTCAATCAATAAAGGTGATTTTACCTAATCATAATGAGCTAACAATGAGCTCATTGCGTCAATTTTCAGAACAAAAAGCTCGCTATCAATTTGACAATGAAAACAGCGTATTAGTGAATAATGAAACTGGTAAATTGTATCGCGCGAATGATGAAATTGGTTTTTTTCAAGCAATAGATAGCCGCGGTAATTGGTTAGATGAAAAGCTCGAACCTGGCTATACCGTAACTACTGGCATTAATAACTTTGTTAAAATTTTTACAGATGAAGGGATTCAAAAGCCCTTTATACAGATTTTCATTTGGACGGTTTTATTCTCTTTATTAACGGTTGTTTTTACTGTTTTACTCGGCATGGTATTAGCCTGTTTAGTACAGTGGGATGCGCTGAAAGGTAAAGCAATTTATCGGTTATTACTCATATTGCCTTATGCTGTTCCTTCATTTATTTCTATTCTTATTTTTAAAGGTCTATTTAATCAAAGCTTTGGCGAAATTAATATGATTTTAAACCAATTATTTGGTATTAGCCCAGAATGGTTTAATGATCCATTCCTAGCTAAAGTGATGATTCTTATAGTGAATACTTGGCTAGGCTACCCTTATATGATGATTTTATGTATGGGGCTATTAAAAGCTATTCCAGCAGATCTTTATGAGGCTTCAGCAATGGATGGCGCTTCCACATGGCAAAACTTTAGTCAGATTACCTTCCCATTATTGTTAAAACCGCTCACACCATTAATGATCGCCTCTTTTGCTTTTAATTTTAATAATTTTGTTTTAATTCAATTATTAACCAATGGTCGCCCAGATATGATTGGCACAACTACTCCGGCAGGTTATACCGATCTATTAGTGAGCTATACTTACCGCATCGCATTTGAAGGCAGTGGTACACAAGATTTTGGCTTGGCGGCAGCCATAGCAACCATTATTTTCCTACTAGTTGGTGGGTTAGCATTGTTAAATATTAAAGTTTCAAAAATGGAATTATAAATAATTGAGATAGTTAAATTCCAAATTAAGGAGCATATATGGCTATAGTTCAATCTAAATCCATACGTTATCGAGTATGGGCAACACATTGTATTTTAATTTGTTTTCTTGCACTGATTATTTTCCCCTTACTCATGGTGATTGGCATTTCGTTGCGTCCTGGTAATTTAGCTATTGGTGATATTATTCCAAGCCAAATATCTTGGGAGCACTGGCAGGCTGCATTAGGTTTTAATGTTACTCACGCAGACGGTTCAGTTACTCCTCCACCATTCCCTGTATTACGTTGGCTATGGAATTCAATTAAAGTGGCAACCATTACATCTATCGGAATAGTGACATTATCGACTACTTGTGCTTATGCTTTTGCACGAATGAAATTTAAAGGAAAAAAAACAATTTTGCAGAGTATGCTTATTTTCCAAATGTTTCCAGCCGTGCTCTCTTTAGTTGCATTATATGCACTTTTTGATCGTCTTGGGCAATATGTACCATTTCTTGGCTTAAATACTCATGGAGGGGTTATTTTTGCTTACTTAGGTGGAATAGCTTTACATGTTTGGACGATCAAAGGTTATTTTGAAACTATTGATGGCTCTTTAGAAGAAGCCGCTGCACTTGATGGCGCAACGCCATGGCAGGCGTTCCGGTTAATTTTGCTGCCCCTTTCTGTGCCTATTTTAGCTGTTGTTTTTATTCTGTCATTTATTGCAGCAATTACCGAAGTTCCTGTTGCTTCGCTTTTATTACGGGATGTAAATAGTTATACCCTTGCGGTAGGCATGCAGCAATATCTCTATCCACAAAATTATTTGTGGGGCGATTTTGCTGCGGCTGCGGTGTTATCTGCTATCCCTATTACTTTGGTCTTTTTATTAGCTCAGCGTTGGTTAATTGGTGGTTTAACTGCGGGCGGGGTGAAAGGCTAGAATGATACCTCAAAGGGCACACCTTGGGGATTTTGTAAAATTTTATTTAAAACTCACCGCTTGTAAGTTTGTATTTGGTCAATTTAATGCTCTGAGTATTGCTATGAATAAGTCATTTCTTTATCTCTGCTTATTTGGTGTATCAAATTTATTTGCACAATCTTGGCAACATGCTCATTTTGGTACTTTTAATGATGATGCAGAGCATCATTTATTCCAAAGCTCAGCCATGCTAACCAAGGGGAATTACCCGCTAAATTTTCTGTTTGGGGAGCGGTGTTATCAGCCTCAAACAGTAATGAAATTGAATCAAAGTATGCCGCTTGTTCCTTGCACAGCGGATATTCCAAGCATTCGCCTATTTCGCCAAGGAAATTATCGTGCTCAAATTGATATGCACAATAGTATACCTACACTAAAAATCCATTTAGAACAATTGCCTGAAAAGACAAATGCTGAGTTGCCTTGTCCTCGTTGGAATCATACTCCCCTTGAAATTGATGTTTCTGCAACTTTTTCAGAGGGAGATATTGTGCGGGATTTTTATTCAGGCCAACACGCAGTGGTTAAAAATGGCAAAATTACTTTAATGCCAGCAGAAAACGCAGATGGTTTATTATTGTTAGAAAAGCTTGAGAATCATCAGCAAGCAGTATTTGATTGGAAAAATGCTACCGTTTATTTTGTGCTAACTGATCGATTTTATAATGGGGATCCAAGCAATGATCATAGCTATGGTAGACGTAGTGATGGTATGCAGGAAATAGGTACATTTCATGGCGGAGACTTAAGGGGATTAACTGAAAAGTTAGATTACTTACAGCAGCTTGGTGTCAATGTATTATGGATTAGTTCACCATTAGAGCAGATTCATGGCTGGGTAGGTGGTGGAAATAAAGGGGATTTTTCGCATTATGCTTACCACGGTTACTATCATTTAGATTGGACAAAAATTGATGCCAATATGGGCAGTGAAGCCGATTTAAAAAATCTAGTGCAACAGGCTCATCAACGTGGTATTCGTATTCTATTTGATGTTGTGATGAATCATACAGGCTATGCAACGTTAGCGGATATGCAAGAATTCAATTTTGGTCGTTTTTATTTAAAATCAGAGGAAATATCCAGTGTATTAGGTAAAAATTGGACAGATTGGCAACCGAAACAAGGACAAAATTGGCATAGCTTTAATGATTTTATTCATTTTAGTGATGAGAAAGCGTGGGAAAATTGGTGGGGAAGGGCATGGGTGCGAGCCGATATTGGCGACTATGACAGTCCGAAGTTTGATGATTTAAAAATGTCGTTATCAGCCCTACCTGATCTTAAAACCGAGAGTGAACAAGCGGTTCAATTACCTCAATTTTTTGCAAATAAAGGTACAAATGCCCAAACGCTAGAAAATGGTAAAGTGCGTGATTATTTAATTAGTTGGCTTTCCCATTGGGTTCGTCAATATGGTATTGATGGTTTTAGGGTAGATACAGCAAAACATGTTGAAAAATCAACTTGGCTAGAGTTAAAACAAGCTTCTGAACAAGCGTTAAAAGAATGGCAGCAAGAAAATCCAAAAGAAAGCTTTAATGCGCCTTTTTGGATGGTTGGTGAAGCTTGGGGACATGGTGTATTTCAAAGTGATTATTATCAAAATGGCTTTGATGCGATGATCAATTTTGATTTTCAAGATCAGGCTAAAAATGCATTAGCATGTTTTGCGGATATTGAACCAGCTTACCGCGAAATGAATGATAAGTTACATAGTTTCAATGTATTAAGTTATTTATCTTCGCATGATACTCGATTATTTTTTCATTCAGATAGCGAACAAAATATTCATAAACAGAAAGTAGCTGCAAATTTATTGTTGCTGTCACCAGGAGCTGTTCAAATTTACTACGGGGATGAAAGCGGTCGGGAATTTGGTGCAACAGGTTCAGATCCGGTGCAAGGTACTCGATCAGATATGAATTGGTAAGACTTACAACAGGATCCAGCCAAAAAGGCGCTGCACCAGCACTGGCAAAAATTAGCGCAGTTTAGACAACGTCACCCTGCCATTGGCGCAGGTAAACATCAATTGCTTAGTACTGCGCAATATTTTGCTTTTAGTCGCATATTAAATACTGATAAAGTTATGATTATATGGGCTGGCCATTAAATGTTAGTGATAGCCCATTAAATTTAGTAGCTCCTTAGTATAATTTATTGCTTCTTGGCGATTTGTGACGGCAATTTTTTGATATAAATTGCGAATATGCGTTTTAATTGTTGTTGCGGCAACTTGTAGCTCATCTGAAATTTGCTCATTGCTATAACCAGAATAGATTAAGCCTAAAACTTGCCATTCTCTTTGTGTTAATGGGCTAATTTTTAGGAGCTCTGGTACTTTTGGATTTTTCAGTAATTGATTAACAAAATTTTCATCAAAATGGGCAAATTTATGCCGATAGAATTGATTTATATTTCTTAAGATAAATTGCGCTTTATATAGTGCTAATTCATCTAAAATATTTAATTGTAACAAATGGCGAATTTGTTGAGCCATAATATCACCTTCAATGACGAACGCACTGATACAATTAGTCTGGCGTATTAACTTTAGCGCATTAATGAGATCTTGTTGCGCAAGTTGTTTCTCTCCTTGTAAATAATATAAACGATTGCGCAGAATTAAATTATAATTTAGATCATTAATCAATGAGAGCTTCTCAGCAGTAAAAATTAATGTATTCAGAATATCTCTAGCGCTTTCATAGTCTCCTGATAAAATTTTTGCTCGTACGATATTTCGCCATTGTATTTGTGTAAAATGGTTTTTATTCGAAACAGGGGATGGATTTTGGGCTAACCAATTTTGAGCTGCAGAAATATTATTAGTCATTTGCCAATATAACATTCTTACTTGATCTGCGTTTGCAATCCAGTCATGATGATAAGCATGTGAGCGCTCTAGCTGTTCTACTTCATTTAATAAGCGAGCAGTGTTATCTAAATTTCCTCTCACCAACGAAATTTTAGTTAATAGTGTTAAGCATTGTAGTTGATCTTCAATATTGGATAAAACCTCCATGCCTGCTGTTGCCATTGATTCTGCTTTATCTAGATTATACCATTCGCATAAGATCTTCCCTTTTGAACGTAATAAGAATTCATACATTGGAATTTTTTGGAGATGATTTTCTTTCACAAATTCACTTGCTCTGTCTAAGGTTTCATAAGCAACTTGTGAGAAACCTTGGGCAAGTAAAATTTCGGATTGCTGCAATAAAGACCAGAGAATATGGTGATAAGTATGATGCTGACGCGCCATATTTTCAGCTTTTTGTAGCATAGCTAGTGCTTCGGCAAGGTTACCTTGGCAATGATGTGCTTCACCAATAATAGATATAGCAACAATATAGGCATAATAGGCATTTTCGGATAAGTCTTTTAATGCCGTGGTTGCTAATTGAAGTGCAGTTTCTTCATCGCCATAATTAATGGCGACTTGTGCACGTAATACGTTAAATTCGGCATTCGCTGTTTTACTCAATTCAATTCTGTTTTCAGTTAGAGCTTGAGAAAATGCGGCGAGAATTCCACTAACTTCTGTATAGCGATGTTGGCTTTGTACAAGCCAAGCTTTTAATAATACCAAATTGGTATGTTCGTGTAAGTGTGCATAATCTAAGTTGTTTAAGCTTTCTTCTAATAATTTCAATTCACCTTGGTGAAAGACTGTCCAAGCATGTTCTTCTAAAATACTTAATAGTAATTCTCTATCTGAAAGCTGCATCGCATGGTGCAATGCTTCGGTTACATAACCGAGTTTTAACCAAGCTGAAGCAGCTTTATGATGTAACTGAGGTAATTCTTCATATAATTCTTGTTGGCTGCAAAAATTGAGGAAGGAAGCAAAAAGAGGATGAAATTTCCACCAGCTATCATCAAGTGTTTGCCATTTATCATTAACCATCTGTTGTAGGAATAGCCCTTGTTTTTCAAGTGATTCTAGCTTTTGCAGGCTATTCGGCTCACCCGTAACAGCTTGTACTAAGGATTTATTCATCGAATGCAAAATAGAACAACGTAGAATAAATAAGCGCGTATCTTTATCAACTTTATTGAGCACTTCATCGGCTAAGTATTCATTAATATGGAAACTATTTGATTTAGATAGGCGTTTAGCAATATCTTGCAAAGGAACTTGCCAAGCGTGTGATTTATTTTTGGCAAAAAGGCTAATTAATTGTAATGCTGTTGGCCAGCCTTCAACCTCATTGCATAATGCAATAATATCTTGTTGCTTTAATAATTCAGTACCTAATCTGGCTTGGAAAAATGCGATACTTTCTTGATGATCAAACATTAACTGGTTGATATCTATTTCTAAGAGCTGCTCTTGGACTCTCAAGCTGGCAATGCTTAATGGAGGAACTGAACGAGATATGAGGATTAATGTCATATTAGCAGGTTTGTGTTTAATCCAATATTTCAATGCTTCGTGGATCTCCTCATTATCAATGCAGTGGTAATCATCAATAATTAAATAGAAGTGCTGGGGAAATTGTGAGGCTTTGATAAGTAATTGATTAAATAATGCAAATAAATTTGCTTGATGATTTTCTTCCAATAATACATCGGTTTCAGTATTTATGGCTGCATGCAGTGCGGCACTGAAGTAGGCAGCAAAACGTTCTGGATTATTATCTCCTTCATCTAACGCATACCATCCTATATTTTTTTTCCCTTCACTCCATTGCGATACGAGAGTTGTCTTTCCATAGCCAGCAGGAGCACTTACCAATACAACAGGATATAGCGACGATTTATTTAATTCCTGAATTAAACGTGTTCGGGGAATGCTATTCTGTAAGCGAAAAGAACAAATTAGTTTTGATGGTATTAACATATAAATGTGACTCTCCTCTAATTGTACTAGGACTCAATATATGTAATGAACGAGCCCGTAGGATGATGCCTCATCCTTCTGTCTTTTTACTCCATCCTATCACTCATACCGTATAAGTATGGACAAGGATGATTTGATTTTTATTTGATGAAACATAATACACGACAGTTAATTTTTACTAGGAGATTCCTATGGAATTTAAAGCTATTGTTGAAAAATACTGTCGTTATTTTGATGTTATTGGGCCTGAAAAACTCTCTTTGCAGCAATGGTATCATATTGTTGCAGAAGGTTCTCTTGAACTTATTTATCAGCGACCACCAGTACAAGTTGATGGGACTCGTCATGTAAATTATTTATCAATGGAGTTTTTGATTGGGCGTTTAACAGGCAATAATTTACTCAACTTAGGTTACTATGAACAAGTTCGAGATTATCTTAAACAATATCAGATTGAATTAGTAGATGTTTTAGAACAAGAACGTGATCCAGCCCTAGGGAATGGTGGATTAGGGCGTTTAGCTGCTTGTTTTTTAGACTCAATGGCAACATTAGGACAACCTGCCACAGGTTACGGTCTGCATTATCAATATGGTTTATTTAAGCAGCATTTTGAAGATGGGCAGCAACAAGAAGCCCCAGATACTTGGAATCGTGATCATTACCCTTGGCATCGCTTCAACCCAGCCAAAACTCATCAAATTAGCTTTGGTGGAAAAACTAAGCATATTCAAGCAGATCAGTATGAATGGATTCCTAAGCTTACTCTTCAAGGTAAAGCATTCGATTTACCTATTGTGGGTTATAAAAATAATATTGTTCAAGTACTACGCTTGTGGCAAGCAGACAGCGATCAGGCATTCGATTTCTCAGCATTTAACGATGGAAAATTTTTAGCGGCTGATAAAAATATTGTTAATGCCGCGGCTTTAACACAGGTGCTTTATCCAAATGACAATCATAAGGCAGGGCAAAAATTACGTTTAATGCAGCAATATTTTCATTGTGCGTGTTCTGTGTCTGATATTTTAGAACGCCATCTTGCAGCAGGCTATCCATTAGCAGATTTAGCGAAGCATCAAGTTATTCAGCTAAATGATACGCACCCAACTTTGGCGATCCCTGAGTTAATGCGCTTACTATTGGATGAGCACCATTTTACTTGGAAACAGGCGTGGGATATTTGTTCAAACACATTTGCTTATACTAATCATACGTTGCTACCAGAAGCTCTGGAGCAGTGGGATCAACGCTTATTCAAGCAATTATTGCCTCGTCATTATCAAATTGTAGAAAAAATTAATCACTTATTCCATGAACAGGTGAAATCCGTGTTTGGTGATGATGCTAAAGTATGGGAAAAACTTGCAATACTTTTTGATTATCGAGTGCGTATGGCAAATCTTTGTGTTGTCACTTGTTTCCGTGTTAATGGTGTTGCACAAATCCATTCTGATCTGCTAATTAAGGATCTCTTTCCAGAATATCATCAGCTATTTCCAACAAAATTTTGCAATGTGACGAATGGTGTGACGCCTCGTCGTTGGATTCGACAAGCCAATCCACAGCTCAGTAGCTTGTTAGATCATTGCTTAACGCAAGATTGGACAAGAGATCTTGAACTCTTACAAGGAATAGAAAAATATGTAGATGACATTGGATTTCAAGATAAATATCAGCAGATTAAAACAAATAATAAAATCATTTTGGCAAATGAAATAAACCAAACATTAGGATTAAATGTTAATCCTAATGCTATCTTTGATGTGCAGATTAAACGTTTTCATGAATATAAACGCCAACATCTTAATCTGTTAAATATTATTGCTACTTATCAGGCAATTAAAGAAAATCCAAATCAAGAATATACTCCGCGAGTATTCTTATTTTCTGGTAAAGCTGCGCCAGGCTATTTTTTAGCAAAAAATATTATCCATGCGATTAATAACGTAGCAAGGATTATTAATAGCGATAAACAGGTTAATGATCGTTTACAAGTTGCATTCTTACCAGATTATCGAGTTAGCCTTGCTGAAAAAATTATTCCTGCGGCTGATGTATCAGAGCAAATATCTATGGCGGGTAAAGAAGCTTCGGGCACAGGTAATATGAAATTGGCTTTAAATGGGGCATTAACCTTGGGAACATTAGATGGGGCGAATGTTGAAATTGCAGAAATGGTAGGGGAAGAGCATATTTTTATTTTCGGGCATACGGTTGAAAGCATTCGTGAGTTACTCGCAAGTGGTTATCAGCCTAAGGCATATTATCATCAAGATATGGTGTTAAAAGCAGCTGTGGATTTTCTGGCAACGGGCAAAGCTTCAAAAGGTGATAAAACAACCTTCAAGCTAATGTTAGATAGTCTCTTAGAGCAAGACCCTTTCTTGGTTTTTGCTGATTTCGATAGCTATCGTCAAGCTCAAGCTAAAATTAGTCATGCTTATTTAAATCAGCAAGCTTGGGTACGCAGCGCAATTTTAAATACAGCTCGTTTAGGCATATTTAGTTCAGATCGCTCAATCAGAGATTATCAACAACGAATTTGGCAAGCTAAATAATAATGCTACTAGATGGCTTCTTATTTAGGATATGTTGAACATAAACTTAATGAGAGGCCACTTATTTTCTATGCTCTTTTTTAGGAGAATAATTATGAAAACAATAGAAAGACAGTGTGCTTATGCAGGTATTTTGCCCTATTTTTTTGATGAGAGAGGAATAAAAAAATGGGCAAGATTAGATATAAAAAAAGCGTTGCTTAAAACTTTTAATCACCATTCAAATAGCAATTTTACTCCCATTCCTAGTGTAAAAGTTTTTTACCAGTACCAACCACATTTTTTACCTTTAAACTTAGCAAATAAAAAACAGCCCTTAATTGGTACTTGGCAATTACAACTGGAAAATAGTACACAAATAGTTCAAGGAAAAATAAAAAAACGCGGTATCGCATTACCAGACCATTTGCCTTTGGGCTATCACCAATTAAAAATAATAACAGCTAAGCAAACATTTAATTGCACTGTCATTGTGGCACCAACATGTTGCTATCAACCTCAAGCACTACAGGAACATAAAAAATTATGGGGAACATTTTTACAGCTTTATACCTTAAGATCTGAGAAAAATTGGGGAATTGGTGATTTTGGTGATTTAAAAGATTTTATCCAAAATATTGCGCGACATCAGGCTGATTTTGTCGGTTTAAACCCTATTCACTCATTATTTCCTGCTAATCCAGAGGCTGCCAGTCCTTATAGTCCTTCCTCACGGCAGTGGATAAATATTGCTTATATTGATATTAACCAGCTAATTGAATTTCAGCAAAATGATGAAGCTCAGGCTTGGTTTAATTCAGCGGAAATTCAGCAACAATTAACTCAATTACGTCAGCAAGATTGGTTAGATTACAGCAAAATTTTGCCTTTAAAATTGAAAGGACTGCATTTTGCTTTTGCAAAATTTCAGCAAAATTCAACCGCTTGCTCGGATACTGCGTTTCATGAGTTTATAAAAAAAGGTGGCGAGGGTTTACAAATTCAAGCGACTTTTGATGCCCTACACCAGCATTTAGCCAATCAATATAAAGAGCAATGGGGGTGGGATTTCTGGGCAAGAGAATATCAAGATTATCATTCCGCAGCAGTGCAACAGTTTCGTGTTACACATAAAGATGAGATCGAATTTTATATATGGCTGCAATTTATTGCCGATCAGCAGTTAGCTGAATGTGATGCCATGTGCCGAGAGAAAAATATGCGCATTGGGATGTACCGAGATTTAGCAGTGGGAGTAAGTCATAACGGCGCAGAAACTTGGGGGGATAAACCGCTTTATTGTTTAAAAGCTTCAATTGGGGCTCCGCCTGATATCTTGGGACCACAGGGGCAAAATTGGGGACTCACGCCAATGAATCCGCATGTATTAAAACAGCGTGCTTATCAGCCGTTTATTGAGTTGCTTAGAGCAAATATGCAACACTGTGGTGCATTGCGAATCGATCATATTATGTCTTTATTGCGTTTATGGTGGATTCCGAAAGGTGATAGTGCAATTAATGGCGCATATGTAAGCTATCCTGTTGATGATTTAATTGCAATTTTAGCTTTAGAAAGCCAGCGTCATCAGTGTCTGATTATTGGAGAGGATTTAGGTACAGTCCCTAAAGAAATTGTCAGTAAACTTAAGCATGCGGGTATTTTATCGTATAAAATTTTCTATTTTGAGTTTGATGAACAGGGGCGAAGTCGAGCGCTAAACCATTACCCTTACCAAGCCATGACAACGTTAAGCACGCATGATTTACCTACTATCTATGGTTATTGGCAAGGTTATGATTTCGAATTAGGCAAAAAATTTGGTGTATATCCAAATGCTAAGATACTTACAATCCTACAAAGCCAGCGTGTGCAAGCAAAAGAAAAAATCTTGCAGCGGTTAAAACAATATGGTGTACCTTTCGAGGCAGATATTACGCCACAGCTGAATTCTACGGTTAATACGCAATTTATTCATCAGCTACAACGCTATGTCGCGCATGTAAATAGTGGCTTGTTTGGATTTCAACCGGAAGATTGGTTAGCAATGAGTGAACCGGTAAATATTCCTGGTACAAGTACACAATATGCTAATTGGCGCCGGCGCTTAGCTAAAAATATTACGGATATTTTTGCAGATAATGAGATTAATACATTACTGAATGAGGTGAATAAGATTCGTAAAACTGACTCATGTACTTAGTGAAAATATTAGAACATGCGGTGGCTTGATTAACTACCGCATATCTGGCAGTTATCCTAGTGCTACATCAAGTACCATCATTAATACAAAGCCAAGCATCAATGATAGGGTTGCAATATCGGTATTACCGTTGCTTTGGGATTCAGGAATCAGCTCTTCTACCACGACAAAGATCATAGCCCCAGCTGCAAAGGCGAGAGCATAGGGTAGAATTGCTGTCATTGAAAGGACAAAAATGGCGCCAAGTACGGCCGCAATCGGCTCAACCACTGCTGACATAGAACCATAACAGAAGGCTCTCCAACGGCTAGCCCCTTCCCCTCGAATAGGCATAGAGAGCGCAGAGCCTTCAGGTATATTCTGTAAACCAATCCCAATAGCTAAGCCAATTGCCCCCATTAATGCCGCAGAGGTATCTGTGACAGAAGATAATGCACCGAAGGTAACACCAATCGCTAACCCTTCAGGAATATTATGGATAGTAATGGCAAGGAATAATAGCATCGATTTAGATAAATTTTTATGTGCTATTACGCCTTCAGCATCAGTGATCGAAGTCTTATCTAAGTGCAAATGGGGAACAAGATAATCAATTAAACGAATAAAAAATCCACCCGCTAAAAAACCAATGGCAGCTGGTAACCAATTCCAATCTCCATAACCTTTTTCCGCATATTCCAATGACGGTTCAAGCAACGACCAAAAACTTGCTGCAATCATTACTCCGGCTGCAAACCCCATCATAGAGTCCAGCCATTTTTGATTAACTTGTTTAAAGAAAAAGACAAATGCTGAACCGAAAATAGTACAACCCCATGTAAAAAGCCCCGCGATCAGCGCCTGACTCGCAGGGTGAAGTGTAGAAAAATAATCTAACATCCCTGACCTATTATTTAATTAATTTATTTACCGAGTTAGGGCAACGCCAAACTCAATCCTTGTTAATTCAGTTTAATTTGTTTTTGGTTGTAATACACTAAATATTTTTCGATTTCAGTCTATAAAATTTTGCTATGAAAGTGCTATTTGGGGTGGAATAGTCTCTGATTTCAAAGCAGCAGCGCAACCACTAATTTATTCGGATAAACATCCTAGTGATTTTATTGAGTTAATATCCAAATGCTGGTTTTTCGGAGAATTTTAGTTGGATTACATTATGAAGAAATACATCACATTAGTCGCATTTTTTAGGTGGTTTTCTATTTGTTATTATCCTTTTTGTCATACTGACTATACCAACAGCTTATTTGGAAAAGAAAATACCTTATTAAAACCAAGTGTGCAGTAGGAAGAGCGTTTTATATCACAAACACAAAGTACAAGGGATGAATTCGCTGATTACATATTTTTGCAATCTGGCAGCATCTTTTTCCGTAGGAGTGTTCCTTGTTTATGAAAATGGCTGGGTTTGGGTTAATGTAATAACAGCAGTGATTGCTGGTATCTTTATATGCTATGTATTGAGGAAAGGAGGGCAACAAGCGGTCTAGTATTGCAAAATAATTGCAAAATCTGACCGCTTGTTAAGGAGATTAAATTTTCGTTTTATCTCTCACTGCCCCTTTATCCGCAGAAGTCGCAAAATGTCCATACACTTTTAATGCAAAGGAGACTTCACGTTGGCGGTTGGCAGGCTGCCAGCCTTTGGCATCTTGTTCTGCTCGGCGTGCATCAAGCTCGGTTTGTGGCACAATCAGTTCAATGCTGCGATTTGGAATATCAATTTCAATCTTATCGCCATCTTTCACTAAGCCAATCACACCGCCAGCAGCAGCTTCTGGGGAACAGTGTCCGATAGAAAGCCCTGATGTCCCACCAGAGAAACGTCCATCGGTTAATAACGCGCAGGCTTTGCCTAAGCCCATTGATTTGAGATAGCTGGTTGGGTAAAGCATTTCTTGCATACCCGGCCCCCCTTTCGGGCCTTCATAGCGAATAACAACAACATGACCTGCACGCACTTTACCACCTAAAATACCCGCAACGGCATCTTCTTGGCTTTCAAATACAATGGCTTCACCGCTGAATTTGAGAATGCTTTCATCTACCCCTGCGGTTTTTACAATACAGCCGTCCATTGCGATGTTGCCTTTAAGCATGGCTAAACCACCGTCTTGGCTATATGCAAATTCTTTTGAGCGAATACAGCCGTTTTGGCGGTCATCGTCCACGCTATCCCAACGGCAATCTTGTGAGAAAGCTTTGGTTGTGCGAATGCCAGCTGGCCCTGCTCGGAAGAATTTATGCACGGCTTCATCTTGGGTGAGTTTAATATCATATTTAGCAATCTGGTCGCCAATAGTCATACCTAATACAGTGCGAGTTTGGTTATTGAGCAAACCTGCACGGTCTAATTCGCCTAAAATTGCCATAATCCCACCTGCACGGTGTACATCTTCCATATGGTATTTATTGGTATTTGGTGCCACTTTGCTTAAACACGGCACTTGGCGAGATAAGCGGTCAATGTCTGCCATGGTGAAATCCACTTCCGCTTCTTGTGCAGCCGCCAATAAGTGTAAAACGGTATTGGTTGAACCACCCATCGCAATATCTAAGCTCATTGCATTATCAAATGCCGATTTGCTCGCAATGGAACGAGGCAGAACCGATTCATCATCTTGTTCATAGTATTTTTTGCAAAGCTCAACGATTTGCGAACCTGCATCTAAGAAAAGCTGTTTGCGGTCAGCGTGGGTTGCCAACATTGAGCCGTTACCCGGTAAACTTAACCCTAATGCTTCGGTTAAGCAGTTCATTGAGTTAGCGGTAAACATACCCGAGCAAGATCCGCAAGTAGGACAAGCGGAGCGTTCAATAATCGCCACATCTTCATCAGAGGTTTCAGGGTTTGCGCCATGAATCATCGCATCAACTAAATCTAAACGAATAAGCTGATCAGAAAGTTTCGTTTTGCCCGCTTCCATTGGGCCGCCTGAAACGAAAATAGTCGGAATGTTTAAACGCAATGCTGCCATTAACATTCCCGGAGTGATCTTATCGCAGTTAGAAATACAAACCATCGCATCAGCGCAATGGGCGTTTACCATATATTCTACGCTATCAGCAATTAAATCACGGCTTGGGAGCGAATAGAGCATACCGCCGTGTCCCATTGCAATCCCATCGTCCACTGCAATGGTATTAAACTCTTTTGCCACTCCGCCTGCTTTTTCAATTTGTTCAGCAACCAATTGCCCCATATCTTTTAAATGAACGTGTCCCGGTACAAATTGGGTAAATGAGTTTACCACCGCAATAATCGGCTTGCCAAAGTCGTTTTCTTTCATTCCTGTCGCACGCCACAATGCACGTGCACCTGCCATATTACGACCTTGTGTACTGGTCGCTGATCTTAATTTAGGCATAATCTACTCCAAGTTTTAAATGTTGTGTTTGTGTAAAGAGTCGGATTGTAGCGGTTTTTTGTAAAAGATAAAGGAAATTTGAGCGCTTGTTAGGGTAAGTAAAATATACCGTTAGCACTACAATTACTTTTCTTCCAAATACTTGAGTAACTCCAACTAGCTGAAAGAGTAAGATGGAATTATTTGTTTTCTAAAATAAATTCAACAGCCATTTGTGAATGGAGCTGTGCCGTATCAAAAAACGGGAGTGAGTGATCGTGTTGTTGCACCAGTAAACCAATTTCAGTACAACCTAAAATCACGCCTTCTGCGCCTTGAGTGGCTAGCTTATCAATGACGCTAAGGTAAAAAGCTTTGCTTTCAGGCAGAAATTTTCCTAAACACAGTTCTTCAAAAATAATACGATGAATTTCTGCTTGTTCGACAAGCGTTGGCATGATGGCTGTAATACCACGTTCAAGTAGCCCATCTTGGTAAAAAGGATCTTGCATAGTAAATGCGGTGCCGAGTACACCAATTTTATGTAAGCCCTGTGCTTTAATTGCGTTAGCTGTAGCATCTAGAATATGCAGAAAAGGGATATTAATCGCAGCTTGAATCTCAGGGGCATTTTTATGCATAGTGTTGGTGGCAAGCAAAATAGCCTCTGCCCCCATCTGCTCTAAGCGTTTTGCAGATTTTGCTAGAATTTTGCCCGCTTGTTGCCAGTTTCCACTTTTTTGGCATTGCACAATATCTTCAAAATTTACACTATCAAGCAAAATGGGCGCAGAATAATTTCCTCCTCTTACTTGATTAACTAATCGATTAATTTCTATATAGTAGGTTGCTGTACTTTCTGGCGACATTCCACCAATTATGCCAAGAGTCTTCATTTTACTTCCTCTAGGTTAAACATAAGGCAGACTTATGTCTGCCTTAAGATTGCTTCAGTCAAGCTTATTCTGCTTTAGGTTTGATTAGTGCATAAGTGACACCAGTGATAACTGAGCCAATTGCAATGGCTGCAATATACATCACAGGAGCAGAAACAAATGGAATCACGAATAAACCACCGTGTGGGGCTTGAAGCGTAATACCTAAGCTCATAGAAATTGCACCTGCGACAGCACCGCCTAAGATAGAGGTACCAATTACACGCACAGGATCAGCTGCAACGAATGGTAATGCACCTTCTGAGATGAAGCATAAACCTAATACAAACGATGGTTTACCTGCATCACGTTGGTTTACAGTGAATTTATTGCGAGCAATCATTGTTGCAATTGCCATACCGATAGGCGGAACCATACCTGCCGCCATTACTGCAGCCATTGGTGCATATTGTTGTGAAGCAATTAAGCCCACGCCAAAGGTATAAGCCGCTTTATTCACTGGGCCGCCCATATCCACACACATCATCGCGCCTAAAATCGCCCCTAAGATAAGAGCGTTGGTTTGTCCCATATTGTTCAACCAAGCGACAAGGCTATCCATTAACGCTTTCACTGGTGGGTTGATGAGATAGATCATCGCAAGACCCACAATCGCCGTGCCAAGTAAAGGCAAAATTAAAATCGGTTTAAGTGAGGCAAAACTTGGAGCAAGTTGGATCTTGTCATTTAAGAATTTCACCACATAACCTGCTAGGAAACCGGCAAAGATACCACCTAAAATTCCAGCCCCTGCGGTTGTTGCTAACATACCGCCAGTTAAACCGACAGCTAAACCTGGACGGTCTGCAATAGAGTAGGCGACATAACCTGCGAATACTGCAATCATTAAGTGGAATGCCGCACCGCCACCGATATCCATCAACGCTTTTGGTAAGCCGAATGCAATTGATTCATCTTGGAATGCGGTATGACCAAACATAAAGGAGATGGCAATTAACAAACCGCCTGCGACTACGATAGGCAACATATGCGAAACACCGGTCATTAAGTGTTTGTACACGCCTTTTTTCTCTTGGCTTGCAGATTCATCATTAGCTTTTGCTGCTACTGCACCGCCTGTGTAAACTTTAGCCTCTTTAAATGCTTTATCAAACTCTTGCGCCGTTTTCTTCAAGGCTAAACCCGTAGAAGTACGATACATCGGTTTGCCTTCAAATTTGCTTAAATCCACATCAATATCGGCAGCAACAAACACTAAATCCGCTGCGGCGACTTCTTCTGGGCTGATTGGATTACCTGCGCCCACTTGACCACGAGTTTCTACTTTCACATTCCAGCCCTGTGCTTTGGCATAGTTTTCAATTGCCTCAGCAGACATAAAGGTGTGTGCTACACCAGTTGGGCAAGCGGTAACGGCTACGATATTTTTTACACCGCTAGTTGAAACGGCTGTTGTTGTCGCATTTGCAAAAATTTGAGCAGAATAAACCGCTTGTTGTAATGCTGATTCAGGCTGAGCAAAAGCCTGATCTAAATTGAGCACCGCCCCTTTTTTACCTGCGGCTTGGGCTGGCACTTCGTTATCAAATAAAACGACAAAGTCAGCTTGTTCTGCTGAGACCACATTATATCCCTGCTGTTTTGCTGCTGCCGAAAGCACTTCACTTACTAAGAATTGACGAGCTTTGCCGACATTGGCAGGAAAAAGAAATGAAATGTTCATTTTGAGTTCCTTTTGTTAATGTTGAAAATAACTTTAAATCTCCCCTCTTATCCCCTCTTTTTCAAAGAGGGGACGATCATTCGTGTGTAGAATAATGCACTGAGCAACGATTAATTACTGAACGATCACCCCCTCTTTGAAAAAGAGGGGGAGGGGGGAGATTTTAAATCTCGGTGATCTCCACTTGCTGAGCAAGACTATCAATCACACTGCGATCTGCCACGCCCACATTGCTTTGTGCAACTGCATTGGCAGAGGTTGCAGAAGCAAATTTCAAGGTTTGCGCTTTATCCCAGCCTTGTGCAAAGCCGTAGATTAAACCGGCGACCATTGAATCACCCGCACCCACAGTACTGACCACATTTTCACAGCGTGGTGGACGAGCAATAAGCACACCTTCGTTATTGACCCAAATTGAGCCTTGTTCACCCATTGAAACGATCACGTTTTCAATACCTTTATTGCGAAGTTCTTGGGCGGCGGCGATGACTTCATTAAGATTATCCAATTTACGACCGACTAACACTTCCAATTCACGGCGGTTTGGTTTCACTAACCAAGGGTGTGCTTTTAAACCTTCGGTGAGTGCTTGATTGCTGGTATCTAATACAATTTTGATACCTTGATTATGCAGCTCTATCAACCACTCTTTGAATTGTTCGGCAGAGACACCTCGAGGCAATGAACCACAGACGGCGACTAAATCAAATTGACTTTCCCAGCTTTGTGAAAGGGCAGAGAACTTACGCCAATCATTGGTACAAACTTCAAAACCTAAGAAGTTTAAGTCGGTTACATCGGCTTCGGTTTCCGTGATTTTCACGTTAATACGCGTTTTGCCATTGATACGATAAAAATCATCAACCAGCCCATTCTTGGCAAAAAATTGCACAAAATCACCTTGATTTTCTTCGCCTAAAAAGCCCGTGACGGTTAAATTTGTACCAAGATCGGCAAGCACTTTGGCAACATTGATGCCTTTACCCGCAGGGTAGATACCAAGCGTTTCAACGGTATTGACTTCACCAATCTCAATTTTTGCTAAACGCCCGACTAAATCAAAGGCAGGGTTGAGCGTAACGGTTGCAATGCGTTGTGTCATATTATTCTCCTAATCCTGCTTCAATCGCTTTGCCAATGCCTTCCAACGCTTCTTTGGCTTGCTCACCACTTGCCACAAAGCGTAAGTGATGCCCTTTGGTTACGCCTAATGCCACGATTTTCATCATACTTTTCGCACTGACTAAATCGCTATTGCGATCAACGTTTTGCACTTTGATATCGGCATTATATTTTTTCGCTTCTGCCACAAGCATTGCCGATGGACGAGCGTGTAAACCGTGTTCGTTACGAATCACAAAAGTGGCTTCTAGTTCGTCATTGTTTGCCACAATTTCGCTGGTATTTGCAGGATTTTGCGGATTTTCAACCGCTTGTTGTGCAGCAGATTGCTCAATAATGTCGGCTTCACTTGGTACAAAGCTTACTGCTTCACCTAAACCATTTTCAAAGCCTGCTTTAATTGCTTCAATTGCGGCTAATGCTTGTGCACCTTCGGCGGTAAAGCGTAATTTACTACCTTTCACTGCACCCAACGTTAAAATTTTCATCGTAGATTTGGCACTTACTGGGGCTGTACCACGATCTAAATTTTCAACGGTAACATTTGCATCAAAGGCTTTCACAATTTTGACTAATTCTGCTACTGGTCGAGCGTGTAAACCGTTGTCGTTACGCAATGTAAATGTACCAATCACTTTTTCCGCATTATTGCTTGCAACTTCTGCTACCACATTTGAGGCAACACCAAATAATGCCAGAATTTGCTCAGCCGTACCCGACGTTAAAATTTGCTGATTATCTTGATTGAATAATTTTGCTAATTCACTTTCCAATGCATTATCCACTGCGCTAACAGACACAACTGTTTTGCCTGATTGACTACGAGCCACTGCAATACCATTTTGCACATTGCCTGTTTGTGCATCACTGACGAAAAGATTCGCATTTAATGCCAATGGCTGACTTGCCACTGCTTGGCTAATAAATTGCGGATTAGCGTAACCAAGTTCTGTTAATTTACCTGCATTGATGGCTGAAAGGGTAATTAAACTTTCGCTATTTTCATTTAAAGAAATGAGTTCAGCAGAGATGATAGGAAGGGCTTTTTTACCTGAAAGCGTTGCAATAAATTCATCTAAATTTGCCGTTTTTGCGAGTGTTTCTGCCGCTTGTTCATCGCTTAATACGGAAGTTAATTGACGAAGTAGAGCAAGGTGTTCATCAGATTTAGCGGCAATCCCAATGACCACATAAGCGATATTGCCTTCACCCCATTCCACACCTTGTGGGAATTGATAAACTTGTACGCCTGTATTTTTTACAAGATCACGAGTCTCTAATGTCCCATGTGGAATCGCAATACCGTTGCCTAAGAAAGTGGACGTTTGGTTCTCACGAGCAAGCATTCCATTTTCATAACCCTCAGCAACATTGCCGTTTTTCACTAAGCCTGCCGCCACTAAGCGGATAGCTGTTTCTTTATCAGTAGCAGAGCCATTTAGGCTGATGTTGGATATTGAAAGATTAAGCATTTGGGCTCCTTCATAAATTTTGTTTTTGAAAAAATTTGCAAGATTTTACTTTATTTTTTGCTAAACCGATCTAGCAATGAATAACAAAAAAATCCCTTTTTGTGATCTGACTCACAAAAAAGGGATTTTTTTAAGATACGATTTCGTTTGGCATAAAGAAATAGGCAATTTCGCGTTTTGCTGAAAGTTCAGAATCTGAGCCATGTACAGAATTCTCGCGCATACTTAAAGCAAAGCGATCACGGATTGTGCCTTTTTCGCGTTTTGCTGGATCAGTTGCACCCATTAAATCGCGATAGTGTTGCACGGCATTTTCGCCCTCTAGCACAGCCACAACAATCGGTGCAGAGGTCATAAACTGAACCAATGGTTCAAAAAAATCTTTGCCTTGGTGTTCAGCATAAAAGCCACCAGCCTGCTCTGCATTTAAATGTAACATTTTCAGAGCCTTAATCTTTAATCCACCTTTCTCAATTTCAGCCAGAATTTGTCCAACTAAATTACGACGAGTGGCATCGGGTTTGATGATAGAAAGAGTCTGTTGGATCATACTTTTCATCTCCTCTATAAGGGGAATTATTACCCATGATAGTGATATATCCTGCGGTAGGTAAAAGTTCCTACCGCTTATAAATGTTTGGATAAATTATTTGACCTGCATACCTGCTGTCACACCACTGTCAGCATCAAGCAAGAAGAGATCTGAACCACCTGTGCCAGCAGATAAGATCATTCCCTCTGATACGCCAAACGACATTTTGCGTGGGGCAAGGTTAGCAATCACGACAACAAAACGTCCAATCAACGCTTCTGGATTTGGATAAGCGGCTTTGATGCCTGAGAAAACTTGGCGTTTGTGATCGCCTAAATCTAATTCAAAACGCAACATTTTGTCCGATTTTGGTACAGCTTCGCAGTGAATCACTTTTGCCGCTCGCAGATCTAATTTAATGAAATCATCAATGGTGATTTCAGGGGCAATAGGCTCAATTTTGCGTTCAGTTTGGTTTTCACTTGCGGTCATTTTTTCCTCTTTTTTTGCAGATTTTTGTTTATTTTGCTCCGCTTGCACACTTTCAGCAAAGAGTGCTTTGGTTTCGTCAATCACTGCGTCAATCTGTTTTTTGTCTAAACGAGTAAAGAGTGATTTAAACGGTGCAATGCTGTGGTTAAACAGTGGGGTATCAATGTTATTCCAACGCAATTCGGTTTGTAAAAATGCTTCAGCACGCTCAGCCAATTTTGGTAACACTGGTTTGAGATAGCTCATTAACACACGGAATAATTCCAAGCCCATTGAACAAACCGCTTGTAATTCCGCTTCTTTGCCTTCTTCTTTGGCAATTACCCAAGGGGCTTTGTCGTCAATATATTTATTCGCTTTATCGCATAAAGCCATAATTTCACGGATCGCTTTATTAAACTCGCGTTTTTCAAAACTCGTTGCGATCTGCTCTGATTGTGCAACAAATTCAGCGAATAATGCTGGATCTTCAAGTTCTGCGGCAAGCTTGCCTTCAAAACGTTTATTGATAAAACCTGCGGTGCGAGAAGCGAGATTAACCAATTTATTCACGATGTCGCTGTTTACACGTTGTACGAAATCATCAAGGCTGAAATCCAAATCTTCAATGCGGTCATTGAGTTTTGCCGCATAGTAGTAGCGTAAACATTCAGGATCAAGGTGTTTAAGGTAGGTGCTTGCTTGAATGAATGTGCCACGAGATTTAGACATTTTTTGCCCATCAACAGTAACATAGCCGTGAGCAAAAACATTTGTCGGCTTACGGTAGCCTGCACCTTCTAGCATTGCAGGCCAGAAAAGGCTGTGGAAATAGACGATGTCTTTACCGATAAAGTGGTAAAGCTCAGTGTCTGAATCTTTTTGCCAAAACTCGTCAAAATTCAACCCCGTACGGTCGCATAAGTTTTTAAACGATGCCATATAGCCAATTGGTGCATCTAGCCATACATAGAAGAATTTATTTGGTGCATCTGGAATTTCAAAGCCGAAATAAGGGGCATCACGGCTGATATCCCACTGCTGTAAGCCACCTTCAAACCACTCTTGCATTTTGTTGGCAATTTCTGGTTGTAATGAGCCTGATTTTGTCCACGCTTTCAGCATAGCTTCAAAGGCTGGCAGATCAAAGAAAAAATGCTCCGAATCTTTCATTTCAGGGGTTGCACCTGAAATCGCAGATTTTGGATTGATTAACTCCGTTGGGCTATACGTTGCTGCACACACTTCGCAGTTATCACCATATTGATCTTCTGCTTTACATTTTGGGCAAGTGCCTTTCACAAAACGATCGGGTAAAAACATCTGTTTTTCAGGGTCAAACAGCTGAGAAATGACTTTGCTCTTAATAAAACCATTTGCTTTTAAGGTGTTGTAGATATGGCGAGTAATCGCTTTATTTTCTTCACTGTGGGTAGAATGATAGTTATCAAAGCTGATATTAAAGCCAGCAAAATCGGCAACGTGATCGGCTTTTGCCTTTTCAATCAGTTGTTCAGGGGTAATGCCTTGTTTATCGGCATTGAGCATAATTGGCGTGCCATGTGCATCATCTGCACAAACGAAATGCACTTGGTTGCCTCGCATACGTTGAAAACGCACCCAAATATCCGCTTGGATATGTTCAAGCATATGCCCTAAGTGAATTGCGCCATTCGCATAAGGCAAGGCACAAGTAACAAGAATTTTACGGTTTGACATTCTTCTTTCTCTTCTACATTCAAAATAGACAGATTGTAGCGGAAAAGGGCATTGTTGGGTAGGGCAAGCGAAAACAAGCGGCAGGTTTTTGCAGAAAATTTGCAAAAAACTACCGCTTGTATAAAACCATCAGTAGAGCATTAAACTAATGAAAGAGATCTCTTTGTACTTTTACTCCACGTTTAAACTGAGCAAGCGTGAGTAGCACTAAAATTGTACAGTAGATACCAAAGACAACAATGAGCCACTGCGGCATAATCAATCCTAAAAATTCCCAAGAGATTTTGCTACAGTCGCCGCTGGCAGCAAATAAACTTGGGAGCCATTTATCAAGAGGCAGGGTTGGCGGGAAATCTAAAAAAGGGGAACAAGTATTCCAAGGTGCGGGGTGGAGTTGATAATCTGTGTGTTTGATGGCAAGCATTAAACCTTTAATCGCACCAAACAAGCCAAGTAGTAAAGCTCCCCAACGGATAAGGAAAAAACGTGGCGCAATAATGCCGATTGCTCCTGCAGCTAAGATGGCAAGTAGCGCTAAACGTTCATAAATGCACATCACACAAGGCTGCAAGCCCATACCATATTGAAAATAGAGTGCAGCGGTTTCTAAGGCTAATGCGCTTAGAATGCAAAGTAACCAAGTACTGCGACTAAGAGAGAGTTTTTTTAACCATGCAAACATAATATCCCCTTGTTAGCGGGTAACTATCCATCCAAAATCAAGCATAAGCTGGGTAAGAGGTTGGAGTAAAAATTCAAGAGCTAAGAAGCCCACTATAGATAAAACGGCAGTATAAGGCAATGCCATATATACCATTCTGCCATAAGATAAGCGAATGAGTGGCGCAAAGGATGATGTTAGCAGGAATAAGAAAGCTGCTTGACCATTTGGGGTTGCTACGGAAGGTAAATTCGTCCCCGTATTAATTGCGACAGCAATAAGATCAAACATTTCTCGGCTAATAGTGCCGTTTTCAAGCGCGGTTTTTGCTTCATTGATATAAACCGTGCCGACAAAGACATTATCCGAAATGCTGGATAAAACGCCATTGAATATATAAAACCAAGCAAGCTGTGAATTGGGCTCACTGGTTAGCACAAAATGGATAATTGGTTCAAATAGGTTGAGATCAACAATTACTGAAACAACAGAAAAAAAGACGACTAATAGGGCTGTAAATGGCATAGATTCTTGGAAAGCTTTGCCTAAAGAGTGCTCATCAGTTACCCCATTAAAGGTGCTACAGAAAATGATCACACTTAAGCCGATTAAGCCCACTTCAGCGAGATGGAAAGCCAGTGCAATCACAAGCCAAATACCTGCAATTGCTTGGAAAACCAATTGCATACGGATTTGGGGACTCATTTCTTTTTCTTTACGTAGATTATATTGAGCTAGGATGATCCAAACTTTGCGAGGCAGGCGGTCGCCATAACCGAATAGTCGATATTTTTCTAGGAGATAACATGTTAGAGCGCCGCAAATGAGCACCAAAAGACCGATAGGCGATACGCGTAGGAAAAATTCGCCAAATCCCCAATTAGCTTGGGCGGCAATAATTAAATTTTGAGGTTCTCCAACCATTGTCATTACGCCACCTAGTGCGCTACCTACAGCGGCATGCATTAATAGGCTACGTAAGAAGCCCCGGAACTGTTCTAGAATTTCTCGATGCGATTTAATATTGTCGTCATTGCTGATATTTTCATCATCGTTATCAACATCTTCTAAACCGCCACCGGAGGCAACTTTATGGTAAACCTTATAGAAGCCCATACCTACACTGAGGATCACTGCGATCACGGTTAGAGCATCTAAAAATGCAGATAAAAAAGCCGCGCTTAAGCAAAAGGCAAGAGAGAGCGTTTTTTTGGAGTGGATAACGAGGAGTAGCTTAGTAAAAACATATAGAAGAAGGCGTTTCATAAAGAAAATGCCCGCAACCATGAACATTAACAGCAAGATGACTTCAAAATTCGCCATAATTTCATGCTTAATATGCTCTGGGCTTGTCATTCCGATCGCAACGGCTTCTATTGCTAAAAGCCCGCCAGGTTGTAATGGGTAACATTTAAGTGCCATTGCTAAAGTAAAAATAAATTCAGCAACCAGTAACCAACCTGCGATAAAGGGGCTAATGAAAAAGTAAATGATAGGGTTAAGGATAAGGAAAATAAGAATCGCGGATTTGTACCAGCTAGGGGTTGAACCCAGAAAATTCTTGTGAATAGTTTGGAACGAGTTCATAGGATTATGCCACAATTATAAAACTGTGTGGATTGTAATATAGTTTCGATTAAACGATAATAGTTAGGTTCTAAATTTTTATTATAAAGTCCTAGGATCGTAATGGATAAATCGGAAATCTTAAAAGCACAAAGCCCCGCGGCTCTCGCGGAAGAATTTATTGTTAAAAGCATTTGGAATAATCGGTTTCCGGTTGGTTCTGATTTGCCTGCTGAGAGAGAACTAGCTGACATGATAGGGATTACTCGCACGACATTACGAGAAGTTCTGCAACGTTTGGCGCGCGATGGCTGGTTGAATATTCAACATGGTAAAGCTACTAAAGTGAATAATATTTGGGAAACGGCAGGGCCGAATATTATTGAAACCTTGATTCAATTAGATCATTCAATTATGCCGATGATCATTACCAATGTGGTTTCATTGCGTACTAAAATGGGCGAAATTTATATTCCCGATGCGGTAAAACGCCGTGCAGCAGAGTGTGTTACATTGTTTGACGGGCTTGAGCAGCTGCAGGATACCGCACTTGCTTATGCCGCATTTGATTATGCCTTGTATCGTGGATTTACTTTTATGGCAGATAAGCCAGTTTATGGGCTGATTTTAAATTCCTTTAAAGAGTTGTATCAGAAAGTTGCTACACTTGTTTTTAATAGCGCTGATTTTAGGCAGGAAACCTTTGCATTTTATTGTCAATTACGCACCGCTTGTCAGCAGGCTGATGAGGAGAAAGTCTCAGAATATCTACACGCACACCGCCTACGTAGTAGTGAAATTTGGACAGAAGTCCTTCGCAATTTACCCGCTAGCTTAGGTGAATAGTTAAAAAGTATTGATAAAAGAGGGGAGCAGAACATATTTGCTCCCCTTCTGTTTTTCAATAAACAGCTTGCCCCGCTTGGCTTAAATCTATAAAATCCCGCTGCTTTTGTGGTAAAAAGTGGGATTTTGTGGAAAGGTGCTTTCCAATAGCAATGGTATAAGTTTATGTTCCGTGGTGCAACGTTAATAAATCTTGATAGCAAAGGGCGGTTTTCCATTCCGACCCGCTATCGTACTGAGCTTATAGAACAACATGGCGGTACATTAATTTGCACTGTCGATATACGTCAGCCATGCTTGCTATTGTATCCATTACATGAGTGGGAAATTATCGAACAGAAATTGCTGCAATTATCCAACTTTGATCCGGCTCAACGCCGTGTTCAGCGTGTTATGCAAGGCTTTGCCTGTGAATGTGAGATGGATAGTAACGGTCGGATTTTATTAAGCCCTGTGCTACGCAAACACGGAGCCCTAGAGCGTGAAATTATGCTGGTTGGGCAATTAAATAAATTTGAAATTTGGCAAGAAGCGCAATGGCAAGCCCAAATTGCGGAAGATTTGGCATTTGGCTGTTCTAACGAAATGTCGGACAACGATGTATTAAAACAACTTTCTTTATAACGGATTCATTATGAGCGAGACTCCAAAACACATTACCGTGTTATTGCATGAAGCGGTAGATGGCTTAGCATTAAAAGCCGAGGGCATCTATATTGATGGTACTTTTGGCCGAGGAGGTCATTCGCGTTTAATTCTTTCTCAGTTGGGTGAAAAAGGTCGTTTAATTGCGATTGACAGAGATCCTCGGGCAATTGCAGAGGCAAAAACCATTTCAGATCCTCGTTTCCAAATTGTACATAGTGCATTTTCTGCGATTCCAGATATCTGTGAAGAGCTTGGCTTAACAGGCAAAATTGATGGTATTTTACTTGATCTTGGTGTTTCATCACCTCAGCTAGATGAAGCTGAACGTGGCTTTAGTTTTATGCGAGATGGGCCTTTGGATATGCGTATGGATACCACCAAAGGTTTATCTGCTGCGGAGTGGTTGGCACAGGTTTCAGTAGATGATCTTACTTGGGTGTTAAAGGAATTTGGCGAAGAGCGTTTTGCTAAACGGATTGCGCAAGTGGTCGTTTCTTACAATAAATCTGCAAAAGAAAAAATTTCGCGAACTCTTCAATTAGCTGAGATTATCGCTAGCGCTGTGCCGTTCAAAGACAAACATAAACATCCCGCCACCCGCTCGTTTCAGGCGATTCGAATTTTTATCAATAGTGAGCTTGATGAGTTAGAAAAAGCATTGAATTCTGCATTAAGTGTACTTGCAGCAGAAGGTCGGCTATCTATTATCAGTTTCCATTCTCTTGAAGACCGAATGGTTAAACAGTTTATGCGTAAACATAGTAAGGGAGAACCTGTACCAAAAGGCTTGCCTATTTTGGAAAGTGAGTTAAATAAGAATATTCCATTGCAAACAGTAGGTAAGGCGATTATGCCAAGTGAGGTGGAAATTAGTGCTAATCCGAGATCACGTAGTGCTGTACTCAGGGTTGCTCAGCGGAGAAGTAATTGATGTCAAACGAACGTTATCCACTTAATCAAATTATTTTAGATGACTTTTTTAGCCATAATAAAGTAGCGGTATTGTTATTAATCGCTACTATAATCAGTGCGTTACTCACAATTTGGATTACACACCAAACTCGTTTGCAAACAAGTCAGCAAGGTGTGTTGTTACAGCAAATTCAAGAGCTGGATAATGCTTTTTTGCATTTGCAAGTCACAGAGAATACCCTAGGCTATAAAAAGAATATTGAAGATTTGTCTAAACAATTAGGCTTACAGCCATTAAAAAAAGAACAAGAAGTGATTTTAGTTGAAGAATAATGAAGAAAAGCATCAAACCTAAAAAAGCAGCCCTAGCTGAAAATAGTGCAGAGCATCAGGCAAATGGAAAAGCCAAAGCGAGTTTTTTACCGATTCGCTTTGGCATTATCTATTTATTATTAGGCTTGATGGCAGTTGGTTTACTAGCACAGAGTTTCTATTTGCAGGTAGTTGATTCAGAACGTTTAATTGAGGAGGCGAATAAACGTTCTATTCGTACAGAGCAATTGCCGTTTACTCGTGGCAAAATTTTGGATCGTAATGGGCAAATTTTGTCTGTAAGTGTGCCTATGCACTCAATTACAATGGATCCAAAAGAATATTTTGATGACAAATTACGGAAAGATCGTGTGAGATGGAGACAACTTTCACGTGAAATCGGGATTTCGGCAAGCAAAATGGAAGCTGCGGTCAATAATTTCATTAAGCAACGTACAGCGAAAGATGCACCTAAAAAATATGATCCCCGTGCTCTGTTTAATATCAAAGGTGAAGATTATTGGACGCTGCTTGCACGTTCTAGTGGAGCGGATTATAACTTGCTCATTGAAAAGGTGCGCAACAATCCACAATCAGCATTTCTGCGTTTGGAATACGATGTGATTCGAAGAGAAACAGAAAAATTACAAGCGCTTGCTAAGCAAAGTGGTAAAAAATATAACGAATTACTTGAGTTGCTGTACAAGCGCTCTAATGATCGTTTTACTTATATTGCACGCCATCTAGAAGAAGAAATTGCTGATTATGTGCGTAAGTTACGCATTGTCGGTATTGTGATTAAAGTTGAGCCACGTAGTGTTTATCCACTTGGTGAAATTACGGCACAATTGGTGGGTTATACTAATAAAGAAGGGATTGGGCGAGATTCTCGGGTTGGGATTCCTTTGCAAGATCAAGATAATGGTGCAGGGATTGAATATAGCTTTAACGACATGCTGATGGGGAAAGACGGTAAGAAAGTTGTGCGTCGAGACCGTAATCGTAATATGGTTGGCTTGTTACAGGAGCAAAAAGCGTTTGACCCGAATGATTTGGAGTTAAGTATTGATGCTGAATTACAGTCAATGGCATATGAAGAGATCAAACGTGCTGTTGCTGAAAATAAGGCGGAATCTGGCACAGCGGTATTGGTTGATGTGCAAACCGGTGAAATTCTTGCAATGGCAAATGCGCCATCATTTAATCCAAACGATCCTAATCGTAGGGGATTTGCTACAGCAGCGGCTCGAAATCGTGCAATTACGGATACGTTTGAGCCAGGCTCAACGGTTAAACCCTTAGTGGTTTTAACGGCACTACAAAATAAAGTCACCTATATGGATGAAGTGATTGGCACTCGTCCATTTACTGTGAATGGGCATACAATCAAAGATGTTGCCCCGCGTGAAAGTTTAACTCTGACTGGGATTTTACAAAAATCAAGTAATATCGGGGTATCTCGCCTAGCATTACGTTTGCCTTCAATCGCTTTGCTAATTGATACTTATAATCGAGTTGGCTTTGGTAAAAGCACAGGTTTAGGACTTGGGGGAGAAACACAAGGCTCAAATGGTGATCGTAAGCGTTGGTCAGATATTGAACGTGCTACGCTATCCTATGGCTATGGTTTGAATGTTACTCCTGTTCAACTAGCTCGAGCTTATGCGACTTTAGGCAGTTTTGGGATTTATCGTCCATTATCTATAACTAAAGTTGATCCGCCCGTGATTGGTGAACGAGTGTTACCAGAAAAGATTACCCGAGACGTGGTAAAAATGATGGAGAGTGTGGCACAAAAAGGCGAAGGTGGACAGCATGCGGCGGTTAGCGGATATCGTGTTGCAGTCAAAACGGGTACGGCACGTAAGTTGGAAAAAGGGCAGTATGTAGAAAAATATCTTGCTTATACTGCAGGTATTGCTCCAGCAAGTGATCCGCGCTTTGCATTGGTGGTATTAATTAACGAGCCGAAAGCAGGAGCCTACTATGGCGGTGCAATTTCTGCACCATTATTCTCTAAAATTATGGGCTATAGTCTGAAAGCGAGGAATATTAAACCAGATAATTTAAATTAAGGAGAATATTAGTTTATATAACTAATAGTGAAGTAAGGGATGACATTTATTCACCACAAAAATAATGTATTAAGGAATATAAAATGACGATGCATCTCAAAATTAGTCACGCTGAATTCGAAGAAACTATAGCGGTTACTCCCAACAGTAGCCTCAAGCTTAAATTGCAACCAAATACATCTTACCAATTAGTTGATGAAAATAGCAAAGTATTGGAAATTTCTGCTAGCACGACAAATGGTCAAGATATTGTGCTGTTTGAAAAAACACGTAATGTTCCTATCGTTTATCTTGAAAACCCAGAAGGTTTTGCATGGGGAGAAGCAGAAAATAGTCTTACTATCCCAACAGCGGAAATCCTTGTAGAGCAAGGGGAAAATCGTATCAGTACTGGTACTCTTCTTTATACTACAGGGGGACTACTATTGCTGGGGGGGATTGTTGCTGCAGCATCATCTAGCGGTGGTAAAAGTGGTGGCAATAATAATGGTTCTACTCATACAGACAAAACGACAGTAGAACCTGTTAGATTAGAAACTAAAAAAGCAGAACAATCACGCTTAGAAGCAGAAAAGGCAGAGCAAGTGCACTTCGAAGCAGAAAAACGAGAACAAGCACGTTTAGAAGCGGAAAAAGCGGAACAGGTGCGTTTAGAGGCAGAAAAGGCGGAGCAAGTGCGCCTTGAAGCAGAAAAACGAGAACAAGCACGTTTAGAAGCGGAAAAAGCGGAACAGGTGCGTTTAGAGGTAGAAAAGGCGGAGCAAGTGCGCCTTGAAGCAGAAAAACGAGAACAAGCACGTTTAGCAGCGGAAAAAGCGGAACAGGTGCGCTTCGAAGCAGAAAAACGAGAACAAGCACGTTTAGAAGCGGAAAAAGCGGAACAGGTGCGTTTAGAGGCAGAAAAGGCGGAGCAAGTGCGCCTTGAAGCAGAAAAACGAGAACAAGCACGTTTAGCAGCGGAAAAAGCGGAACAGGCGCGTTTAGAGGCAGAAAAGGCGGATCAAGTGCGCCTTGAAGCAGAAAAACGAGAACAAGCGCGTTTAGAAGCGGAAAAAGCGGAACAGGTGCGTTTAGAGGCAGAAAAGGCAGAGCAGGAACGCTTAGATGTAGAAAAAGAAACAATCCGTCTAGAAATTGAGCGAGCGGAGGAAGAAAAACTTACGCCTAAAGAGCAGTTTATTCGTCGAATATTCCAAGCGGCTTTAAAAGGGGAAGAACGCATTGATGTTAGCGATCTCAACATTAGTGAAACTAAGATAGTCGCAGGGCAGGATTATCTCTATGCTACAGATGCTGAATATAAAAATTGGTATGACAGCTTCAAGATAAAATATCCATTTTTGTTTCATTTGAACCATACAGGGGAGTACTCTTGGCAGTATAAAGCAGAGAATCCTAATGAAGTTAAAAGCTATAATATTGGATATAGTATCCCTACTCAAAAGATTGGTGAATACTATAATCTCATGGAGAAAAGCCTAGAGAGTTATTACAACGATTTGCGTGAAGGAATGGGGCAGGCAGATATTGCTTATGCAATGTACAATCGTCTTATAAAAGAGGTTTTCTACAAAGAGGAGGGACACCCATTTCATTCTGTTGGAGCATTAGTACATCAAAAAGCAGTTTGTGAGGGGTATAGTTCTGCCTATCGCCTATTGATGGATTTATTAGGTATTGAAACACAGATGGTTGTGTCAGCAGTATTACCGAATAGCTCAATGGCTCATGTTTGGAATAGAATTAAGATTGATGGGCAATGGTATAACGTTGATGCGACTTGGGATGATAACCCTCGATTACCTTTTGCGTTAGGCGCATACTTTTTAACTTCAGATAATAAATTTTACTTTAATGAGAAACACCCTCAGCCGTTAAGTTTTTATCAAATTCCGCCAGCGGATAGCTCACGTTTTGATTTTAGTGATACGGCATTTTTTAGAAATAATCTTAATCAAACGGATGCTGTTTTTCATAATGGTTACTGGCATTTTATAAATAAAAGCAGCAAGGAAATTATTAGAGCGAAAATCGGTGAAACAGCCGAAACATTGCATACCATTTCAGCTAAACTGCATAAAAGTGAATTACGCTTAGAACTTGGTAAAGATAAAATCTATTTTGTCGATTTTGATCAAGCTGAGGGAAGATATGCGATTTACTCTATTGATTATCAAGGAAAAAACTTACAAAAAGAAAAGAATATCGGGGTCGATGAAGTATCTAGTATTGCGCTAAAATCAGAAAGTGATATTCCAGAAGCTACTTTGGGCGGTGACATTGCTTTACGAAAAGCATTGGCGCTCGCAAAATTTAAAGATGCTTATTATCCCAATGATGATTATTTTAATCCGCAGGATTCACAGCATATCGCCTTAAAACAAGCGATTAACGAAGCCGAAGGTATATTAAATGAGGCTCCTCTTAATGCATCCCAGATAGAAAATCTTACAGGGCGACTCAATACATTACGGATAAGTAAAGCCGTCACTGAGCTGGATACTACCGAGTTGCATGAACCTGACAATGAGCTAGCTGAAATTACGTTAAATAATCTTACAAATGATGATAACTTGATTAACTTTGAAGAATCAAAGCAGATTAAGCCTAATTCATTAAGTAATAGTAAGCATGCAAGCTTTATGAGTACAAATCCAGATGAGCTAGATATAGGGCGTTATGTGATAGATGAAGAGTATGATCTTCGAGGGGCAAATGATGATCTCATGAGTAGTCTAGCTAATAATATGGATGTTGGGAGTAACAGCGCCGATACATTTGTGTTTGATGCACCTCTGAGTCCAGACAATATTGAGCAATTACCAGAGTTTTCTCTAAGTGAAGATAAAATTCAGCTTGTGACAAGTATTTTTAATAGTGTAACAGCGCAAAATGTACATGAGCAAATTCAATATAATGCTGAAAAGGGGACATTAAGCTACAATGGTGAAGTGTTTGCTGTGTTACCCACAGGATTGGATGAAACACAAATTCAGTATATTGTTGCCTAAGTTATTTAATATTTAAGGCTGCCTTGATGGTCAAGGCAGTTTTGTTATTTTTCTATTCTATTCCTGTTTCGGAAATAAAGGATAAGAACAATGAACCGCTTACTTTCATTTTTCCCTAAGCTTGAGGAATACACGCTATTAACCAAGCTTAATCAAATAGTATTAGACAGCCGAGTTGTTGAGCAAGGTGATCTCTTTGTTGCCCTAAAAGGGCATAACGTAGACGGCAGAAAATTTATTGGTAAAGCCGTAGAACAAGGGGCGGCTTTAGTACTGGCGGAAGCCGAAAACGATGTACAAGCGGTGCAAATTGATGCAAATTTTGCAAATTGCGCGGTGCTCAATGTGCCGAATTTACCTCAAATGCTTTCTGCAATTGCAGGGGCATTTTATGGTAATCCATCGGAAAAATTGACGCTTGTCGGTATTACAGGAACAAATGGTAAAACCACTACCGCACAGCTTTTTGCCCAATGGCATAACCTGCTTGGTGGCAAATCAGCGGTGATGGGAACCATTGGTAACGGCTTATACGGACAAGTTTCTGAGGCAGTCAATACCACTGGTTCAGCCATTGAAATTCAGCGTAATCTGGCGAATTTTGTGAAATTAGGGGCAGATTTCTGTGCGATGGAAGTTTCTTCACACGGTCTCGACCAGTATCGTGCCGAAGCCTTGCAATTTGATTTAGCCTTATTCTCTAATTTAAGCCGTGATCATTTGGATTATCACCACACAATGGAAGAGTATGCGGCAGCGAAATTCCGCCTATTTAGCGAGCTGAATACCAAAGCCCAAGTGATCAATGCCGATGATGAAATCGGGCAACAATGGCTTGTGAAACTGCCTCATGCGGTAGCGGTAAGCTGTGATCCAAATTTCCAACCAAGTCAAAAGCGTTGGATTAAAGCGCTGAAAGTGAGCTACACCTTAAAAGGGGCGAGCATTGAATTTGAAAGCTCGTGGGGCAATGGCAAATTAGAAAGCCGCTTAATTGGGGCATTTAATGTTGCGAATTTATTAACTGCTTTTGCAGGCTTACTGGTACTCGGGCACGATTTCAATAAATTGATTGAAACGGTTTCTCAACTACAAGGCGTCAGTGGACGAATGGAGTGCTTAATCAGCCAAAGTAACAGCAAAGAAATGCCAATGGTTATTGTAGATTATGCACATACCCCAGATGCGTTAGAAAAAGCCCTACAAGCGGCACGCCTACATTGTGAAGGCGATTTATGGTGCGTATTTGGTTGCGGTGGTGATCGTGATACAGGCAAACGGCCATTGATGGCAAGCATTGCTGAGCAGTTAGCGGATAAAGTGATCGTCACAGATGACAACCCAAGAACTGAAGATCCTGATGTGATTTTTGCCGATATTCTACAAGGCTTTCATAAACCAAGAGCAGTGCAAACGATGCATATTCGTCAATATGCGATAGAGCAAGCGATTGAACAAGCCAGCCCAAAAGATGTGGTACTGATTGCAGGCAAAGGCCACGAAGATTACCAAATTATTGGCACGAAAAAATATCATTTTTCGGATCAGGAGTGGGTGAAAAAATTCTTAGGATAAAACCGTAGGGGCGGACCGATGTGTCCGCCCGAATATCTAATGAAATTCAATGGGCGGACACATTGGTTTGCCCCTACAAAATTTTTCAAACATAGAAAACAACAATGATAAAACTCACAACAAAAGATCTCGCCGAAATCTTAAACGGAAAACTCATCGGCGATAATCAAATAGCGGTGGAAACCGTTAGTACCGATACCCGTCAAGCGGTAGAAAACGGCTTATTTTTTGCCTTAAAAGGCGAAAAATTTGATGCCCATCATTATCTTAAACAGGCGGTTGAACAAGGCAATGTGGCAGTGGTCGTAGAAAAACAGTGTGATGTCGCTGTACCACAAATTATTGTTGAAGATACTCGTCTTGCGCTGGGTGAATTGGCAAAATGGCTCAAAGCCAAATTAAGCCCGAAAACCGTTGCGATGACAGGCTCTTCGGGCAAAACTAGTGTCAAAGAGATGACCGCAAAAATATTGCAGCATTTTGTGGGTAACCCCGATAAAGTGCTTTATACCTTTGGCAATCTCAATAATGATTTTGGCGTGCCAATGACCCTACTTCGCTTAACCGAGCAACATCAATTTGCGGTGGTGGAATTAGGTGCAAATCACATTGGTGAAATCGCTTATACCACGGCAATTGCACAGCCCGATGCGTGTTTGGTGAATAATGTGGCACACGCTCACATTGAAGGTTTTGGATCACTTTCTGGCGTGGCACAAGCGAAAGGCGAAATTTATCGTGGCTTGCCTGAAAACGGCATTGCGATTGTCAATCTTGTCCACTACTACTCAGAGTGGCAAAAAGAGATTGGTCATCGTGAATTACGTTCATTTAGCTACACCGAATCTGATCAAGATAGTTATGCGGATTATTGGGCGGAAAATGTTGTGCTACATTTAAATGGTGCAAGATTTACGTTACATACTCCACAGGGCGAAATAGCGATCAATTCACCGCATTTAGGGGCGCATAATGTCAGCAATGCGTTGGCAGCAACGGCGTTAGCGATGGCAGTAGGCGCTGATTTAGCCTCAGTGAAAGCGGGCTTAGAGCAAAAATCGAGCGTAAAAGGGAGATTGTATCCCGTATCAATCAGTGATGATCTGTTATTGATTGATGATAGCTACAATGCCAATGTGGATTCAATGAAATCAGCGATTGACGTGCTAAAAAGCTATTCGGCATACCGCATTTTTGCTGTTGGCGATATGGCAGAGCTTGGCGTGGAAAGTGCCGAGCTACATCAAGCGGTCGCCACTGCGGCAAAAAATGCCAATTTAGATTTAGTGGTTTCATTTGGCAAAGAGAGTGCAGTGATTAGCGATAATCCAGCACACCATTTCACCGATAAACAAGCGATGACGGATTTTTTAATTCAAACGATTTTGCAGAAAAAAGCAGAAAATCAACCGCTTGTATTATTAGCGAAAGGCTCTCGTTCACAAAAAATGGAAGAGATCATCAAAGGAATTTGTGATTATTTTGGCAAAGAATTTTAATTTTGCGATGTAGGGGCGAATGTAATTCGCCCCTACAATAGTTATTTTCAGAGGAAAAACAACAATGTTAGTTTGGCTCGCCGAGTATCTCGTGCAATTTAATACGATTTTCAATGTCGTTTCTTACATTACCTTCCGTTCGATTATGGCAATGCTCACCGCAATGATCATTGGACTGTGGATTGGACCAACTGTGATTCGTCGTTTACAACTGTTCAAATTTGGGCAAGAAGTACGTAATGACGGCCCTGAAAGCCACTATAAAAAGCGTGGTACGCCAACAATGGGCGGGATTATGATTCTGTTTGCCATTGGGGTGAGTACTTTACTTTGGGCAGATCTACGCAATCCCTATGTTTGGATCACAATGTTTGTGCTATTTGGTTATGGGGCAATTGGTTTTGTGGACGATTACTGGAAAATTAAACGCAAAAATACCGATGGTTTAGTGGCTCGTTGGAAATACTTCTGGCTTTCAGTGGTCGCTTTGGTTTCCGCTTTTATTATGTATGCACTCGGCAAGGACACTGCCGCTACTCAATTAGTTGTCCCATTCTTTAAAGATGTGATGCCACAACTTGGTTTGTTCTACATTGTTTTAACCTATTTTGTCTTAGTGGGAACAAGCAATGCAGTAAACCTGACGGACGGTTTAGACGGCTTAGTTATCGTGCCAGTGATTATGGTTGCAGGTGCATTTGGTTTGATTGCGTGGGCGACGGGGAATACCGAATTTGCTAACTATCTCCATATTCCTTATATCCGCTACGCAGGGGAATTAGCGATTATCTGTACCGCCATTATTGGTGCAGGACTCGGTTTCCTTTGGTATAACAGCTACCCAGCGCAAGTCTTTATGGGCGATGTTGGCTCACTTTCTTTGGGCGGTGTACTCGGCGTGATTGCGGTACTCGTTCGCCAAGAATTATTGCTTGTGGTTATGGGTGGGGTGTTTGTAGTGGAAGCCCTTTCGGTAATTCTACAAGTCGGCTCTTATAAACTTCGCCAAAAACGTATTTTCCGTATGGCACCAATTCACCACCACTTTGAACTCAAAGGCTGGCCAGAACCTCGTGTTACCGTACGTTTTTGGATCATTACCTTAATGTTGGTATTGGTGGGGTTATTAACCTTGAAACTTCGTTAATCGGTAAGGGCGTACGTTGTACGCCTTTACAAGCGAGCAGATTTTAAAAAAATTTTGCAAAGGAGAATCAACAGTGGAATTTTGGTACGGATTTGGTGTGATTACTGCTATTCATATTTTGGCGGCAATTTCACCAGGTCCTGATTTTATTTTTGTTTCCCAACAGACATTAAGCCGTGGCAGAGCAACAGGTTTGCTGTGTGCTTTAGGAGTGGCTTTAGGTTTTAGCGTACACATTCTTTACTCAATAATGGGTTTAGCCGTTGTAATTGCTAATGCTGCTTGGCTTTTAACGGCGATTAAAATCGTCGGTGGTGCTTATCTGATTTGGCTCGGTTATCAAGGCTTGAAAGCTCGAGCAAAAAATGAAGTGGTTGAAATTAAACAAGAAAAACTCGCTCCACAAAGTTATGGAAAAAGCATTTGGAAAGGTTTTTTGTGTAACGTATTAAATCCCAAAGCCCCTGTTTATTTAGTTTCTGTATTTACTGTGGTGCTATCGCCAGAAATGCCATTGTGGCAACTCTCAATTTACGGCTTATGGATGATGTTTCTGCTCTTTACTTGGTTTGCCACCGTTGCTTTTTTACTTTCTATTCCACAGGTTAATGCACAGTTTCAAAAAGCAGGACATTGGATTGATCGTCTGCTAGGAACTGTAATGGTAGGTTTAGGCATAAAAGTGATTTCAGGTTAATACAAGCGGTTTAATTTAAGAGAAATTTTGCAAAATGAATTTAGAAAACCGAGCAAAAGGTTGTTTATTAGGTTTAGCTTGTGGCGATGCGGTAGGTGCAACGCTGGAATTTATTCCACGCTCACAGATTGCCGAGCCATTAACCGATATGGTTGGCGGTGGAGTATGGCAACTCAATCGTGGCGAATGGACGGACGACACATCAATGGCACTTTGCCTTGCTGATAGCCTACTCGCTTGCCAAAGTTTTGATGCACAAGATCAGCTTTTTCGTTATTTGCGTTGGGCAACAGAGGGCTATAATTCTGTGCGTCAAGGACAACCTGCTTTTGACATCGGCAACCATACTCGTAACGAACTTACCGATTTTCAACAAACAGGGCGTTCATATAGCAAAGATGATGATCCGAATAAAGCTGGCAATGGCTCACTTATGCGAATCGCTCCCATTTCCCTTTTCTATTTTCATCAACCTGAAAACATCAAACGTTATGCGGTGCTAAATTCCAAAACAACCCATGCCAGCCCCGCTTGCTTAGAAGCCTGCGGTTATTTTGCCGAACTGCTTGCCAATGCTTTACGGGGCAAAGAAAAAACAGTGATTTTTGATGGTTTTGAGCCAAACGATTACCAACATATCGCCCATATTGTGCGTGGCGATTATCAAAGCAAAAATGCTGATGAAATTAAAGGCTCAGGTTATGTTGTAGAAAGCCTAGAAGCCGCACTTTGGGCATTTTGGCATACCGATAATTTCCGAGAGGCGATTTTACTTGCAGCTAATTTAGGCGATGATGCCGACACCACGGCTGCCATCTGTGGACAAATCGCAGGGGCATTTTATGGCGTAGAGAACATTCCTGAAAATTGGTTGAAATGGCTTTATCGTCAAGAAGATATTGCTCAAATTGCCGAACGGTTGATTGCTCATCGTGGTGGCGGAAAATGTGCCTGTGGGTGTGGAATATAAAATAACATGAGTCGGGTGCAACAAGTTGCACCCTATGGAGATTAAAATGCAATACCAAAACCAAACTATCACCATTATTGGTTTAGGCACAACAGGCTTATCCTGTGTGGAATTTTTTAAAGATAAGCAAGCTAATGTGCGTGTGATTGATACCCGAGCAACCCCAGCGGGCGCAGATAAATTACCCGTAGATATTCCATTGCATAAAGGTGGGCTAAATCGTGAATGGTTGCTTTCAAGCGATTTAATTGTGATTAGCCCAGGGCTTGCTCTTGCTACACCTGAAATTCAAGAAGCGATTAACGCAGGTGTGGAAGTGGTGGGCGATATTGAGCTGTTTTGCCGTGAAGCGAAAGCCCCCATTATTGCGATTACAGGTTCAAATGGCAAAAGCACTGTGACTAGTCTTGTTTCAGAAATGGTAACGCAGGCAGGAATGCGTGTGGGAATGGGGGGCAACATTGGCGTGCCTGCGTTGAGTCTGCTAAAAGAGGAGTATGATCTTTATGTATTAGAGCTTTCCAGTTTCCAATTAGAAACCACTTATTCGCTTAAAGCGAAATCGGCAACGATTTTGAATGTGAGCGAAGATCATATGGACAGATATGACAATAAATTAGAAAACTATCGCCAAGCAAAATTGCGTATTTATGAGAATGCGGAAAATGTGATTGTTAATGCGGAAGATCAATTAACTTATCCAGATAAAGAAATGCAAGCGGTGAGTTTTGCAGAAAATAATGCAAATTACACCGCTTGCAACGGTAAACTTTATGCTAATGGTGAAGCGATTATTGCGATTGATGAAATGCTGATTAAAGGCAGACACAACGTAATGAATGCATTGGCGGCCATTGCACTGGCAGAAAAAGCAGAGGTGCCGAGAGAAGGGATCATCAAAGCGTTAAAAACTTACGGCGGTTTAGCTCACCGTTTCCAAGCAATAAAAACCGATGATGGTGTGCGTTGGGTGAATGATTCCAAAGCGACTAATGTGGGGAGTACGGTTGCGGCATTGCACGGATTAGAAGTAGCTGGTACGCTTTATCTCTTGCTCGGTGGTGATGGCAAATCTGCTGATTTTTCAGAGCTAAAACCATTGATCAATAAACCGAACATTGTTTGTTATTGCTTTGGGCAAGATGGGGCAGAATTAGCGAAATTATCACTGCAAAGTGTGTTGGTTGAAACCATGTATCAAGCCGTTGAACAAATTCGCCCACAATTAAAGGCTGGCGATATGGTCTTGCTTTCACCTGCTTGTGCAAGTTTGGATCAATTTAAAAACTTTGAGCAACGTGGTGATGAGTTTATGAAATTAGCGAAAGGAATAGCATAATGCAATTGTTGGAATTTAAAGAGAAATTTCAAACCGAGTGGGTGCGATGGACGAAATTAACGCCATCACATTCGCTTTATGATCGCACGTTGATTTGGTTATTTTTAGGGTTATTAGTGATAGGTTTTATCGCTGTAACATCGGCATCAATTCCATTTGCCACTTCACAATATAATGATCCTTTTTATTTCGCGGTGCGTGATGCTGTATATGTTGCAGCATCACTCATTGCTTTTTTTCTATTTAGCCGAATCCCAAGTGAAAAATGGGAAAAATATAACATCATACTGTTTTTTTCTGCACTAGCGTTGTTGATTGCCGTCCTCATTTTTGGGCGTAATGTGAATGGGGCGACTCGCTGGATTCCGCTTGGCATTTTAAATTTTCAACCGGCAGAATTAGCTAAGTTAGCGGTAATTTGTTATTTCTCTAGCTTTTATGTGCGGAAATTTGATGAAATTCGCAGTAGTAATCTTGGCTTCTGGCGACCTGCTGCAGTGTTAATGTTATTTGGATTTTTGCTGATTTTACAGCCAGATTTGGGTAGCACAGTTGTATTATTTATTCTGACATTCTCGCTGCTTTTTATTATGGGGGCGAGAATTAAGCAGTTTATTTTTCTTGGCATTGCGGGGGTACTGGCATTTATTTTCTTGGTGCTAACTTCAGAATATCGCTTGAAAAGGGTTACCTCTTTTATGGATCCCTTTGCTGATGCTTATGGCGATGGTTACCAGTTGGCAAATTCACAAATGGCATTTGGACAAGGCGAATTTTTTGGCCGAGGTTTAGGAAATTCAATTCAAAAGCTTTCTTATTTGCCTGAAGCGCATACCGATTTTGTGATGGCAGTCATTGGTGAAGAATTTGGATTCTTTGGAATTAGCATTATTGTGTTATTATTATGCGCTTTGACTTTTCGGGCTGTAAAGATCAGCCGTGAGGCATTAATTTTAGAAGAACGTTTTAAAGGCTTTTTTGCTTTTGGGATTGGTATTTGGATCTTTTTCCAAGGCTTTGTAAACCTTGGGGTAGCATCGGGCTTACTGCCAACAAAAGGATTAACCTTTCCATTGATTAGTTACGGTGGTTCAAGTTTGGTTATTATGGCGATTGCGGTTGCGGTGCTATTGCGTATTGATCACGAAAATCGATTAGCACGTATTGGACATGCTTATACAACGGAAGATTAGGATAATAAAGAATGGCGAAAAAATTGTTAGTGATGGCAGGTGGTACGGGGGGACATGTTTTTCCTGCGATTGCCGTTGCAAGAGAATTACAACAGCAGGGTTGGCAAATTCGTTGGCTAGGCACAAAAGATCGCATGGAAGCTGATCTTGTACCAAAGCATGGCATTGAAATTGAATTTATTGAAATTTCGGGGATTAAAGGCAAAGGATTAGCCACTTTGCTTAAAGCCCCATTTGCCATTTTTAAAGCAGTATTACAAGCCCGTAAAATTATTAAGAATTATCAGCCTGATGCAGTACTCGGAATGGGCGGCTATGTGTCTGGACCGGGTGGTATTGCCGCAAAATTGTGCGGTGTACCGGTGATTTTGCATGAGCAAAATGCGGTAGCGGGGTTAACCAATAAATGGTTATCGAAGATTGCTCGCAAAACTTTGCAAGCCTTTCCTACTGCATTTGCAAACGCAGAAGTCGTTGGTAATCCTGTTCGTCAAGATCTGTTTGAAATAGGGGATCCAGCTACACGTTTTGCTGAGCGAGGCTACCCAATCAATATTTTGGTTATGGGAGGAAGCCAAGGGGCTCAAGTCATTAATCAAACTGTGCCTTATGTGGCAGAGAAGTTAGGTCAATATGCTTTTATTAGCCATCAGGTTGGCAAGGGTAAATTGGGCGATGTAGAAACAATTTACCAAGCAACAGGCAATGGTGTGGCAAGCGAGTTTATTGATGATATGAAAGCTGCCTATGAATGGGCTGATTTAGTTATCTGCCGCTCAGGGGCTTTAACGGTGTGTGAGATTGCAGCAGCGGGTTTGCCTGCCATTTTTGTGCCGTTTCAACATAAAGATCGTCAGCAATTTTTGAACGCAGAATACCTTGCCAATGCAGGAGCCGCGGTGATTATTGAGCAGAAGGATTTTACGCCGGACAGCTTATTTAAAGTGCTACAGCCATTGGTAGCAGATCGTAGCCAATTAACCAAAATGGCAATTAAGGCGCGTGAGATGGCAAGCCCACTGGCAGCAAAACGTGTTGCTGAAGTGATTGTGCAAGAGGCTAATTAATAACAAGAGGTTGATTTTGCGAATTTTCCTGCAAAATCAACCGCTTGTTAAGCAAGAATAAAATATAGTGAGATTAATAATGAAGAATTTCCAAGATAAAGTACGAAAAATTATTCCAGAGATGCGTCGCGTAAAGCAGATCCATTTTATCGGGATTGGCGGTGCGGGTATGTGCGGTATTGCAGGTGTTTTACTTAATGAAGGCTACCAAATTTCAGGGTCTGATATCGCTGAAAATGCCGCAGTGCAAGGCCTAAAGGAAGCAGGGGCAAAAGTTTTTATTGGTCATCAAGCGGAAAACGTGCAAGGTGCGAGTGTGGTTGTGGCATCAACTGCAATTAATGAAGATAATCCAGAAATTGTTGCTGCTCGTGAAGCGCGTATCCCTGTGATTCAACGTGCGCAAATGTTGGCGGAGATTATGCGTTTTCGCCACGGAATTGCCATTGCGGGCACACACGGAAAAACGACTACAACCGCAATGATTTCAATGATTTATACTCAAGCGGGTTTAGATCCAACTTTTGTCAATGGTGGGTTAGTGAAATCTGCTGGGAAAAATGCCCATTTGGGCGCAAGCCGTTATCTGATTGCAGAAGCGGATGAGAGTGATGCCTCTTTCTTGCATTTACAACCAATGGTGTCGGTCGTTACTAATATTGAGCCGGATCATATGGACACCTATGGTGGCGATTTTGAAAAAATGAAAGAGACTTATGTGAAGTTTCTGCGCAACTTACCATTTTATGGGCTAACTGTGGCTTGTGCTGATGATGATGTAGTGCTTGAGGTGGCAGCGAAAGCCGGACGCCAAACGCTCACGTATGGTTTTAATGAAAAAGCAGATTACCGAATTGAAGATTATCAGCAAACAGGATTTCAAGGGCATTACACGGTGATTTGTCCGAATGGGGAGCGTATTGACGTATTGCTCAATGTTCCTGGCAAACACAATGCATTAAATGCAACGGCAGCATTGGCTGTAGCAAAAGAAGAAGGCATTGCAAATGATGCCATTTTAGCTGCATTGGCAGATTTCCAAGGAGCGGGCAGACGTTTTGATCAACTCGGTTCATTCATTCGTCCAAATGGTAAAGTTATGTTAGTAGACGATTATGGACACCACCCAACGGAAGTTGATGTGACTATTAAAGCGGCTCGTCAAGGCTGGGAAAATAAACGTATTGTGATGGTGTTTCAGCCCCATCGCTATTCTCGTACTCGTGATTTGTTTGATGATTTTGTACAGGTATTATCGCAAGTGGATGCGCTAATTATGCTGAATGTTTATGCTGCTGGAGAAAGCCCGATTATTGGCGCGGAAAGTAAAGATCTGTGTCGTTCAATTCGCAATCTTGGCAAAGTTGATCCAATTTTGGTTTCTGATGTTTCACAGCTTGGTGAGGTGTTAGATCAAGTGATCCAAGATGGTGATTTGGTATTGGCACAAGGCGCAGGTAATGTTAGCAAACTTTCTCGTGATTTAGCGGAAAGTTGGAAGGCATAACGCTATAAATACAAAAGGAATATAAGATGAGCTTAAAACAAGAAAAAATCGCGGTGCTTTATGGTGGTGTTTCTAGTGAACGTGAAGTGTCGCTTAACTCTGGTGCAGCAATTTACGAAGCATTAAAAAGTTTAGGTTATAACGTTGAAGCGATTGATACTAAGGAATTTCCAATTGAAAAATTAAAAGAACATGGTATTCAACGTGTGTTTAACATTTTGCACGGCGGCATTGGTGAAAATGGCGTATTGCAAGGTGCGCTAGAGCAGATGGGCATTAAATATACCGGTTGTGGTGTTATGGCTTCAGCAGTAACACTGGATAAATTTCGTACCAAATTATTATGGCAAGCGGTAGGGCTACCAACGGCAGAAATGGCAGTGGTACAACGAGGACAAGCGGTTGATTCAGCAGAAATTATTGCAAAATTAGGTTTACCTGTGTTTGTGAAACCTGCTAGCGAGGGTTCTAGTGTCGGTGTAACCAAAGTAAAAACTGAAGCAGAATTACTACCTGCGATTAATGAAGCCTTAAAATTCGATAGTCTTGTATTAGTGGAAGCGTTCTTGGCAGGGGCGGAGTATTCTGTTCCTGTGCTTGATGGTGAAGTGCTGCCAGCGGTACAAATTATTCCTGAAGGTGAGTTTTACGACTATCACGCAAAATATATTTCTGATAACACGCAATACGTTGTGCCGGCACTTGATGCCACACGTCAAGCGGAAGTGGCAGAATTAGTGAAAAAAGCCTATGATGTTGTTGGCTGTCGTGGCTGGAGTCGTATTGATGTGATGGAAGATGCAAGCGGTAAATTTAACTTGGTGGAAGTGAATACTTGCCCTGGTATGACGAGCCACAGTATTTTCCCCAAATCCGCGGCAACAGTGGGTTATAGCTTTGAGCAATTAGTTGAAAAAGTGTTGGAGTTAAGTGCGTAATGGGTGTTGTTTGGCGTAAAAAACACGCTTCCGTTATTCGAACCAAAGCGAGTAAGCCTACGGAACCATTGAATTGGAGGCGTTTTCTGAAACCTGCAATCATGTTGTGTGGTTTACTTTTTACGCTTATTCTTTACTCGAATTGGTCAGAGTGGTTGGAACGTTTGGATAAAACGCCAATCAAATCGTTTGCTTTAACTCATAAGACGCGTTTTACCACTGATGCTGATATTCGTGATATTCTGTCGCAGGAGCCTGCATTAAAAGGCTATTTTGGGCAGGATATTCAAGCAATAAAACAGCGTTTTTTAACTATTCCATGGGTGCGCGATGTTGTGGTTAGGAAGGTTTTTCCAAATCGTTTAAGCATTACTTTGATTGAGCATCAGCCCGTAGCACACTGGAATGGTGAACGATATATCTCTGAACAGGGGGTACCTTTCACATTACCGAAAGAGCGATTTAATGGAGAGGGGCTTCCCATTTTATCTGGGCCGGACATTGAAGGTAAAACGCTGTTAGATGCTTGGAGCAAGATTAAGCAGGATTTACAACTGCGTAATTTGAATTTAAGCTCGGTTACAATGGATTCTCGTGGTGCTTGGACGATCACGTTAGATAATGGCGTACGTTTGATCTTAGGGCGGGGAGATTGGCTACCGAAGATTGACCGTTTTGTGGCGGTTTTCCCAAATATTGAGATGCCAGAAGGCGAACGTTTATCTTATGTGGATTTGCGCTATGAGCATGGGGTTTCAGTAGGATTTGTAAAAAATAAACTTTAAGTTTGGCAGAAAATATGACGAAAGCAGAAGAATCAAAAATTGTTGTAGGGCTTGATGTTGGTACACATAAAGTCGTTGCGGTTATCGGTGAAGTATTACCTGATGGTGTGATTAATGTTATGGGCGTTGGAATTTGCCCTTCAAAAGGCGTTGATAAAGGTGGCGTTATTGATCTTGATGCTGTAATTACATCTATTAGCCGAGCAATTGAGGAAGCAGAATATATCGTTGATGGCTGCAAAGTTGTTGGTGTGACATTATCAATTTCAGGTGAGATTATCGCGTTTAATGAAAGTGGGCAGGTTCCTCTTTCGACAATTGTTCGTCAGGAAGATGTGGACAATGCTATTCATATTGCTCGTTCAGTGAAATTGCCTGATGGTTTGGATATTCTGCATATTATTCCTCAGGAATATCGTGTCGATCGCCTGCCTGCGACTAAAAATCCCCTTAATTTAGCAGGGAATCGCCTTACTGCTCAAGCTCATTTGATTGCTTGTCATAACGACTGGCTACTAAATTTAAAAAATGCGGTAGAACGTAGTAAATATAAAATTGATCAGATTGTTTTTTCTGGCTTAGCCTCAAGTTATTCTGTTCTCACTGAAGATGAAAAAGAATTAGGGGTTTGTTTAATTGATATCGGTGGTGGCACAATGGATGTGCTAGTTTATACCGATGGTGCACTACGTTTTAGTAAGGTTATTCCGTTTGGTGGTAATAATATTACCGATTATATTGCTGAAGTTTTTGCCACTTCGCGCCAACAAGCTGAAAATATGAAAATCCAGCATGGAAGTGCAATTAGCCCTCCTGCGCATTCTTTAGACCGAAAAATTACTGTGGAAGGCTTAGGTGGTAGAGCACCAAGAACTTTTACTCGAACTCAATTGTCTGAAGTAACTGCACGTTGCTATCGCGATTTATTAGGTGTTATCGCGCAAGAATTAGCTCAATTACGAGTCGAACTCTATCAAAAAGGGATAAAACAAGAATTAATTGCAGGAATTGTTTTAACTGGTGGTGGTTCTCAAATTGAAGATATTGTAGAATGTGCAAAATCTGTCTTTAATTCTGAAGTGCGTGTTGGTCATCCGCTCAATATCACGGGATTAACGGATTATGTAAACAAACCGCAATATGCGACAGTTCTTGGATTATTGCAATATAGTCACTATAACGATGTTGATTCTAGCCCAAATGTGGGTGGACATGAAATTGGCACGGCAATTAATGTAGTAGTAAATAAAGCAAAGAATTTAGTCAATTGGATTAAGAAAAGTTTTTAAAGTTTAAGCTGACAGTAGTCGGTCGGTTTTGGGAGAATTAAAGAATGTTTGAACCTATTTTTGATGATTTTAGTAACAACGGTGCGGTAATTAAAGTTATCGGGGTCGGTGGCGGTGGCGGTAATGCATTAAACCACATGGTTTTAAGTGCAGATACCGAAAGTATGTCTGAAAATGATATGGGTAGCGTAGAGTTCTTCTCTGTAAACACCGATGCTCAGGTTTTACGTAGCAGTGCCGTACGTAATACTATTCAAATAGGTGCAAGCTTAACTAAAGGGTTAGGTGCTGGTGGTAACCCTCAAGTCGGTTATGAAGCCGCAGAAGAAGATAGAGATGCCCTCTCTAATATGATTGAGGGAGCAGATATGGTCTTTATTGCTGCTGGCATGGGGGGCGGCTCTGGTACAGGTGCGGCTCCTGTGATTGCTGAAATCGCCAAGAGTAAAGATATATTAACAGTTGCAGTGGTCACTAAACCATTTAAAGGTGAAGGTAGAAAACGTCTAGCTTATGCAGAGCAAGGTATTCGTGAATTAAGTAAGCATGTTGATACGTTAATTATTATTCAAAATGAAAAATTGGCGAAAATCTTGCCTAAAAATGTCAAATTGAATGAAGCTTTTGCTTATGCTAACAATGTGTTACGTAATTCTGTATTAGGTATCACGGAAATGATTACTAAGCAGGGTGTAGTAAACGTAGACTTTGCCGATGTGACAACAGTTATGTCTCAGATGGGACGCGCTTTGATGGGAACTGCAGAAGCTGAAGGTGAAGGTCGAGCAGAACGCGTTATTCAGGAAGCCGTATCAAGCCCATTATTAGAAGATGTGGATTTATCTGGTGCAAAAGGTATTCTCGTGAATATTGTATCTGATGGTGACATTGAACTTGCTGAATACAATACTATCTTAGATTATGTTGAAAGTTTCGCAGATCCTGATGCGGCAATTATTGTTGGGACGGCAGAAGATCCTGATTTGGCGGGTCGTTTACGTGTTACAATTGTTGCAACAGGGATTGGGCAACCAGAAGAAACAGTACCGCAAAAAGTAACGCCAATGTTGGGACGTGATCCGCATACGCAACCTCAGGCTGTGCCACAACCGCATGGTTACCAAAATAATGATCCAATGGCAGCCCATCGGTATGGGCAACCAAACCAATTTGGTAATACTCATCAAGCGGTGAATACGAATACGCCGACATCCGTAGATCGGGGGAGCTTATTCTCTCCAGCTTCAATGCCAGATTTCATGAGAAATCGTAATAACGGTTAAGCCATATTTTAAGAAGGTAAACGATATGATTAAGCAAAGAACGCTAAAACAGGCAGCCAAAGTGACAGGTATTGGTTTGCACAGCGGGAAAAAAGTGACTTTAACTCTGCGTCCAGCACCGGCTAACACAGGGATTATTTATGCACGTACAGATTTAGATCCTGTCGTTTACTTTCCCGCAAGTGCTGATGCAATTCGAGATACAACACTTTGCACGTGTATGATTAATGATGAGGGTGTGCGTATTTCTACGGTTGAGCATCTGAATGCAGCAATGTCTGCACTTGGCTTAGATAATGTGATTGTTGAAGTTGATGCACCCGAAATTCCGATTATGGACGGTAGTGCAAGCCCATTTATCTATTTACTCTTAGATGCAGGTATTGAAGAGCAAAATGCACCGAAGAAATTTATTCGTATTAAAGAAAATGTACGAGTAGAAGAAGGGGATAAATGGGCAGAGTTTAAGCCATATTCAAAAGGTTTAAAACTTGATTTTACCATTGACTTTACGCATCCAATGATTACAAGTGAAGTACGTAATTATAAAATGGAATTCTCTGCCCAGAATTTTATTCAAAATTTGAGTCGAGCTAGAACTTTTACCTTTATGCGAGATGTCGAATATCTCCAATCAATAGGCTTAGCATTAGGTGGTAGTTTGGATAATGCGATTGTATTAGACGAATATCGCATCTTAAATGAAGAAGGCTTACGCTTTAAGGATGAACTTGTTAAGCATAAAATGCTGGACGCTATTGGTGATCTCTATATGTGTGGTTATAACATTCTCGGTGATTTCAAAGCGTATAAGTCTGGACATGGTCTGAATAATAAATTACTAAGAGCGGTATTAGCTAACGAAAACGCATGGGAATTTGTCACCTTTGAAGATAAAGAGCAGGTACCTCAAGGTTACCAAGTTAGTGAACAAATCTTTATTTAATTAAAAGGTATTAAATTAAGGCTGAATACATTGAACTGTATTCAGCTTTTTTTTCGGTTTTTTATGTGTGTGAAATAAATTCATGTTTATTTTGAAAATTATGAATTTGCATAATGTTGAGAAATCTTGGAATATGGAATCAAGTTATTTAGACATATAGACGTCTAAAATTAGATTTTAAATTTAAAGCAGGAGTACAACATGACAATTTCTCATATTCTAGGTTTCCCTCGTGTCGGTGCAAAACGTGAACTAAAATTTGCTGAAGAACGCTATTGGCGTGGTGAAATTGCTGAGCAAGACTTATTAGACTTAGCGAAAGCTTTGAAAGAGAAGAACTGGCAGCATCAAACGAGCAGTAATGTGGATTTTGTTGCAGTAGGTGATTTTACTTTCTACGACCATATTTTAGATCTACAAGTTGCCACAGGAGCAATTCCTGCCCGTTTCGGGTTTGATAGCCAAAATTTAACGCTTGCACAGTATTTTGAGCTTGCTCGTGGTAATAAAACGCAATTTGCGATTGAGATGACCAAATGGTTTGATACCAACTACCATTATCTTGTGCCAGAATTTCATAAAAATACGACGTTTAAAGCCAATCCAGCCCATTATGTAAACCAAATTCGTGAAGCCAAAGTGAGTGGACACAATCCAAAACCAGTGATTGTTGGGCCCCTTACTTTCTTGTGGCTAGGCAAAGAGAAAGGTGAGACATTCAATCGCCTTGAATTATTAGACCGTCTTGTTGCAGTTTATCGTGAAATTTTGACCGCTTGTGCTGCAGAAGGGGTAGAGTGGATTCAAATTGATGAGCCAGCATTAGCTTTGGATTTACCAAACGAATGGATTGCCGCATACAAAACGGTTTATGCTGAATTAAGCCAAGTCTCTGCCAAAATTTTACTTGCAACTTATTTTGGTTCCGTTGCGGAACATGCTGAATTATTAAAATCACTGCCTGTTGATGGTCTACATCTTGATTTAATCCGTGCGCCAGAACAGCTGGCTGCATTTAGTGATTATCGTAATGTGCTTTCTGTTGGTGTGATCGATGGACGTAATATTTGGCGGGCAGACTTAAATAAGCAGCTAGCATTGCTTGAACCATTAAAAGCGAAGCTAGGTGAACGTTTATGGATTGCGCCAAGTTGTTCCTTGTTGCATTCACCTTTCGATCTGAGCGTTGAAACCCAGTTAAAAGAGAAAAAACCGAATCTTTATCAATGGCTCTCTTTTACCTTGCAAAAAGTGGACGAGCTCAATGTGTTGAAACAGGCATTAAATCATGGTCGAGATGTGGTTCAATCGGCGCTTGATGAAAGCCAAGCCGCAGCAGATACACGAGCAAATTCAACAGAGATTCATCGTCCTGAAGTTGCGGAACGTTTAGCCAATTTGCCAAAAGATGCTGATCAACGAAAATCGCCGTTTAGCGAACGTATTGTAAAACAAAATGCGTGGTTAAATTTGCCGCTATTACCAACAACTAACATCGGTTCATTCCCACAAACTGCTGAAATCCGCCACGCTCGAGCTCGTTTCAAAAAAGGGGAGTTAAGTCTTGAAGATTATGAAGGCGCAATGAGAAAAGAGATTGAATATGTGATACGTCGCCAAGAAGAATTAGATCTTGATGTATTGGTTCATGGTGAAGCCGAACGTAACGATATGGTGGAATACTTTGGTGAATTGCTAGATGGCTTTGCTTTCACTAAATTTGGCTGGGTGCAAAGTTATGGATCTCGTTGCGTGAAACCGCCTGTGATTTATGGTGATGTGGTACGCCCAGAGCCGATGACCGTACGTTGGTCTCAATATGCTCAAAGCTTAACAAATAAAGTTGTAAAAGGCATGCTCACCGGACCTGTAACGATTTTACAATGGTCATTTGTGCGTAACGATATTCCGCGTGCTATCGTATGTAAGCAGATTGGCGTAGCACTTTCTGATGAAGTATTAGATTTAGAAAAAGCAGGCATTAAAGTGATTCAAATAGATGAGCCTGCGATTCGTGAAGGTTTGCCACTCAAGCGGTCAGATTGGGACAATTATTTGCAATGGGCAGGCGAAGCATTCCGTTTAAGCTATATGGGCGTACAGGATGATACGCAGATTCATACTCACATGTGTTATTCGGAGTTCAACGATATTTTGCCAGCCATTGCAGGGCTTGATGCAGACGTGATTACCATTGAAACGTCTCGTTCAGATATGGAGCTTTTAACCGCCTTTGCCGACTTTAAATATCCGAACGATATTGGACCGGGAGTTTATGACATTCACTCACCGCGAGTGCCGACTGCGGCAGAAATTGAACATTTACTGCGTAAAGCATTAAAAGTCGTGCCGAAAGAGCGTTTATGGGTGAATCCAGATTGTGGCTTAAAAACCCGTGGATGGAAAGAGACGATTGAACAGCTTGAAGTAATGATGCAAGTCACGAAAAAATTACGGGAAGAATTAGTATAAAACGAAGTAAACAGTAAGCGGGCAAAAGCCCGCTTTTTTATGGGGCAATAAATAGTTGGTGAATATTTTGAGAATAATTCTTGATTACTACTAAAAAGTCAGTAGAATATCAAAAAATTTTGCTGTAACGATTTAGCTGCTTGATTTTTGCTATGGCTTTTCATAAGAACTATTTTTTTTCTGTACTATTTTTTATCCCTTTTCCTATCGCTGCGGAAAGTTTTTCTGCCTCTTTTTCTGTTCCTGAAACAAATCCTGTTTTGTCTGATATTAAATTGCCTGAAACTGTTTTAATTGAAAGACGTTCAGTGGAACCGGCGCAAAATATTGAATTGGATGCGCATTTGCAAAAATTAAAGCAAGATCAAGCATTGACAGAAAAGGTTTTAAATTACCTATTACCTAAAGGGAGCGCTCAAACAATTCAATTGGTATTAGATGTGTACCGCTCCTTTGCACATCCCGATCAGTTATTGATCGCACGAGCAGAAACAAGAATTGCAGAAAGAAATGGCGATCATCAACAGGCAATGTCTCGTTATCAGCAAATTCTTGCCAAATATCCTGATTTTACGCCTATTCGAATTCAATACGCCCAAGGTTTAATGTCTACTCTTCGACATAAAGAGGCACAAACTGAATTTCAGAAAATTTTGTCAAGTCCTGATTTACCACCAGATTTAGCCGCTTTAATTCGACATTATCAGCAGGCAGTTAAGTATCGAGATCGTTGGAAATTCTCAGCGGCAGCAAATTATGTGCGTGAACGTAATGTAAACAATGCGTCAAGTGCAAGCCAAATTGAGAATACAGGGTTTGTGAAAAATAGCTCAATGCTGCCGCAAACGGCACACGGTATAAATTACTATGTTGCAGCAGAGAAAGATTTTAATTTCTATAAAGCGCATTATCTCCACTTTCAAAGTTACTTGAGTGGAGTGAGTTATTGGGATAATCACGACTACGATGAAATGACATCTCGTACTTATTTTGGGTATATTCATAAATGGGCAACAAAGCGTTTGAGTTTTTTGCCTTTCTATGAACGTCACTGGTATGCCAATCATCGTTATAAAAATATCACTGGAGCAAGAATCAGCTTTAATCAGTGGCTGACGCCTAAATTGCAATTAGCACTATCTACAGAATATGGAAAATCTCGTTACTATGATCATCGTGATTTAAACGGGAACGGTAAATTTGTCTCTCTTGCTTTACATTGGTTTCCTACGCAACTACGTCATTTTTCAGTAGGAAGTGATTTCTATCGAGAAAATACTGCGTTACGCAATTATAGCTACGATTTAAAAACAGTTCGTCTAGGTTGGACAGAAGAATGGGGAAAACAGATTGTCAGCCGACTTAACTACAGTTTTAGCGAACGTCATTATAAAGATAATCTGATTTTAGGACGAGGTTTCCGTTTTTCTCGTCCCCGTATCGACCGTATTTATCAAGTCAATGCTACGGTATGGAAAAAAGATTGGGCATTGCCTGTTTTTGAGATTGTGCCGAAATTGCAATTTCGCTGGAAAAAACAACGTAGCACATTTCCAAGTTTATACAATTATACCGACCGTAGTTTAAATCTATTAATCGAAAAAAGTTTTTAAGCGGTCGATTTTTCCAATATTTTTACCAAAATTTTATCTTGAGAGGTTTTATGAAAAGACAGTTTGTCAATGGTGCAATGGCACTCTTAATCGCATTAGGTGTATCGGCATGTTCTGTGAATGCTGGCAGTGGTAGTCAAGGTGATCCTGTTATTCGAGCAACGAGTAGTGCAACAAATACAAACACTAATGAGAATTCGGATACCGAAACGAGTGAAGATAATACATTAGTAGAAGAGCGTGCGGAAAGTACAACGGAGAGTTCATCAACAGAGGGCAGCTCGAAAGATACGACTACAGATGAGCCCAGCCATACAACTACGGAAAATGTTGTAGATAATATCGACAATGAAGACGATGAATCGGAATTAATTGCGATTGGTGGGGTTGGCGTAATGGGTAGTCAGGCAGAGAAATACTTAACTTCTTTAAGTGCACAGGATGAACTTTTTGCCTCAATCAACAAAATGGAGAATGTTGCTACTGGCAGTTGCTCAAATTCAGCTGCTTCTGGTTCAAAATGTGCCGTAGCGAATGCTCAAGAAGGTGATATTCTCGCTGTTTATACGCTAAAAGATAACGCAGCTCAAACACTGGCTGGCTATGCGGTTATTCGTGAAGCTTATACTAGCCGTGAAAATCCAACCAATAGCTATATCACGTTATTATCTGTCCCAACCACGGAAAAGTCAGCCGTGGTTAATGCGACTTATACGGGGAAAGCTTCACTTTCTTATAACAATAGTGCTGCTATCAATACGATGGAGTTTGAAATGACAGCAAGCAATGACACAGTAAGTGGCAAAATTTATACGATAGCAAATACAGGTAAAGAATCTGTCCGTGTTACGCTCAACAGTGGCGATATTAATGTGACTAACGGATTAGTTGGGTTTAATGGTACAACAACCTTTAATAAAACAGCATATGCTGATTTGGCTGATGTAGAAGGTGTTTATCAGGGTTGGTTTGTTGGTGAAAATGCAGAAGGTGTGATCGGCACTATTCATACTAAGAATCAGACTACTTCAGGCGTGCTTCAAGGTGCATTTGCAGGGACAAAATAACGATTTATTTAACATATAAGGAAAATAAAAAATGAAAAAAACTGTCACGAATACTGCTATTGCTCTGCTACTTTCTTTAGGTGTTGCGGCTTGTGGCTCTCGACATAAAGAGACTATTGTGAACACGACACCGAATACATCAGCGGCAGAGCTATCTATCGTAAAACAGCAATTGGCAGATGCTCAACGTGCGTTAGCTACGGCTGAAACCGCAGCAGCTGAAGCCAAAGAGGCTCAAACAACCGTAGAAAACACATTACAAGCGGTACAAATTGAGGCAGAAACGGCAAAATCTACAGCAGCGGTGGCACAAACCCAGCTGACAGCCGCACAGCAAGAGATTGAGAATTTAAAAGCACGGCTTGCGAGCAGTTCCGATTCTACAGAAGTTGAGGCGCTTAAAGCAGCACTTGCAGCGGCAGAGCAGAAAGCTGCTCAAGCAGAAACCGAGCTTGTGAGTGCGAATTCCGCACTAGAAAAAGCCAATAGTGAGCTTGCTGCAACAGAAAGTCAATTAGCCAGCTATGTTGCAAAAGAGAAAGTTGCTGGCGATAAAATTGCTTCAGATTTGACAGCTGGTGGTTTTGCAGCAGATAGCACCTCTTATACTTACGCATATCTGAACGACGAAGTAAAAAAAGCAGAATTAGCAGAAGTGATTGCAAACGGCACAGCGAGTTGCGGTTCTGCAGCAAGCCCTGTGACTGGTGCAGCTGTTGCGGGGTGTTTAAGATTATCAAATACCGCAGCGGGTACGATTTTATTTACAAAAGAGAATGAATATTCTGCTTATGCTGTTGTGCGTGAAGCCTATGATGCAGATAGTGGAGTGAACACGCCGAAAAATTCTTTTATCGCTGTGGTTAAAACGCCAACGATTGATAAAGCTCAAGTATTGGGGGCAACTTATCGTGGTTTAGCAACCTATTCTCAAAGCGCGGGTTTAAGTGGCTCTTCTCTTGTGGGCGAAAACATTGCTGCTACGGCAGGAAAATTGAATGTCGTTACTTTAAATGTGGATCAAAATGGGCAAATTAGTGGCGAAATTTGGAATAAAACCAGTGCGAAAGAAGAGAATCATTACCGTACGGTTGAACTAAAGGCGGCAGATGTCTTAGTCAGCAACAGTGGTGTCGTGTTTGAAGGTGATGCCGCTATTAATGAAAAAATGCTCAAGACAGGGACTCCGTTAGAGGGAACTTATAAAGGTGCATTTGCGGGGCATGAAGGTCAAGAAGTAGTGGGAACATTCCAAACAAACTCGCTTGAAACAAATTATGTGCAAGGTGCATTTAGTGCAACCAAAGATAGTGCTGAGTAATGGAATAGATGGGCATATGGGAGAGCTCTCCCACTTTTATAGGATTAGGGAAGTAAGGTTATGCAGAAAACAAAAATTGCACTTTTTGTTTCCACATTAATGCTACCATCAATGATGGCGTGGGCAGAAGAAATACAGAGCGAGACAGAAGATTTCACTGATGATGTTTTGGTTCTTGATGAAGTGCTGGTTAAAGAGAGCTCATTTAGCCAGCAAATTGGTACACAGCGATTAACCGAAAAAGATATTGCCGCAATGCCTTCAACAAACGGCAACATTACAGATTTGTTGAAAAATAATGTCAATGTACGTTTTTCTAGTGCTGGGGATAATTCAACCAGTGGGGGGGAAATTAAACCAAATGAAGTGTCATTCCACGGTGAACAGTATTACAACAATAATTTCATCGTAAATGGCATGTCAAATAATGACAATATTAATCCAGCCGCAGCCAGCTCCCGTTATGCTGATACAGCACCTGCTGGACGAAATGCCTATGATTTACCAGCTGGTGGCACACAATCATTCTGGATTAACAGTAAATTAGTTAAAAGTATTGAGGTTTTTGACAGTAACATTTCGGCAGAACATGGGCGTTTTACGGGTGGGGTGATCGATGTAATTTTGAAAGATCCCGATCTTGAAAAACATGCAGGCATGGTGGGCTATCGTGTAACAAGTGAGCGATTAGCCAAAATGCATGTTGATGATAATAAGCGTTTTGAAGCGGCGACAGCATTAAATATGCAGCCTAAATTTACCAAGCAAAGTTTCGATTTAATGCTTAATCAGCCATTAAGTGATAAGGCTGCCATTCGTTTTAGTTATAGTCGCATAGCATCTGATATTCAGTATTATCATCCGACTTTGCAAACTTACGATATGAATCGTCAGTTATCTGGGACAGGCACTTTTGCGAATATTCAACGCAGAAGTAATGAGAACTTTATGCTCAATGGGATCTATTTACCAGACAATGGCGATTTGTGGCGAGCAGCTATTACTTATGCACCAAATAAATCGAAATACTATAAACAAAATGTCGTTAATGGTGCTTATACCAATGTTGGTGGTGGTTTCCAATTTGATTTGGAATGGGAAAAAAACTTTGAAAAATTCAAAATGAAAACCAAAGCAGGTTATAAACATTCGGGTAATCGGATTGAGCACGAAGAAGATCACTTTTACCGTTATATGGCGGCAGATTATTTGGATTGGATGAGTCAATCAGGCTTTGCAATGTTTGGTGGCTATGGTAAAAACACCTCAACCACCACAGACTATCTTTTAAAACAGAAAGTTGAGTTGAACGAATTTGATACGGGAGCAATCTCGCATCATCTGAAAATAGGCTGGGAAGTCAAAATTACTCAGGCAGAAAATAAGCGTGATAATGATACCCATAGTTACTATTATAAATATGCCAATAATGTCATTTGTAATGGTGCGGAGCAGTGTATTGACTATAGCCAATATGCTTATAATGATCAGATCTTTGAAGCTCGCCATAAAAAAGTGCGAGATGATGCCTATGCGTTTTTTATTGAAGATCGAATGAATTGGAAAAATTTGGAGTTGATTGCAGGACTGCGTACAGATTATAACCAATTCTTAGGGAAATTAAATTTCGCTCATCGATTATCAGCTTCTTATGATGTATTTGGTGATGAAAAAACTCGTCTATTTACAGGGTTAAATCGCTATTATGCAAATTCAATGCTCACGAATAAATTGCGTCAAGGAGCGAGTGATACTCTGCGTGTTAGCCGAACATTGAATGAAGATGGTACATTGAGTGAATGGGGTAATGCCAAGTATAGCTATATCAGTCGTTATGATGTATCCAAACTAAAAAATCCCTATTCCGATGAAATTGTTGGCGGGATTGCTCAAGATATCTTTGGTAGCTTGTGGACGCTGAAATGGGTACATCGTAACAGCCGTAAGAGCTTCCGTTCTGGCTATGATGTGAATGATGCGGGACAAAGTATTCGTGTTTACAATAACAGCGGTTGGTCGAAGAGTGATAGCTATTCTGTAGAAGTGAAACCTAAAAATAGCGAACATGATTTTGGCATGGCGAAGTTAAAATATACGATTGGTTTTAGTTATCAACGTAGTAAAAGAAATTACAACTATACCGAGACGGATGATTCGACTTATGAATATATGATCTACAATGATCGGTTAGTGCCGGCATTGGGCGGGGCAAAACCAAATGATTTTGCTAACCCATGGACAGTAAATGCGACGATAACCACAGAATTTCCGAAGATTCGTTTAACTTGGGGACAAAGTATTCGCTTTGTTGCTGGGCGTAAATATATCTATACAGAGAATGGCAGTGGTATTCAATGTAATGGCTCATCAACTATCGCTGCTTACCGAGAAGCTTGTGGGGATTATGTTGGGCAGGTACAAGTCTACAAAGATGCCTATGAAGGTAGCCACCTATTATGGGATTGGAAATTCTCTTATCAACAACCGACTATCAAAGGACAATATATCCAATTAGATGTGGATATTAATAATGTCTTAAACCGTCGTGCGGTAGCAAAATCGGCAGGGGGGAATACCGTCTATAAAATGGGACGTAATTACTACTTGGGTGCAAGCTACAACTGGTAATATAGATGATTACAAGCGGTCGAGTTTTGCAAAAAAATTGCAAAATTCGACCGCTTGCATTTAAGAAAAAGAGTTATTTGATATTGATAGGAAAAATAATGCAAAAATTTTGGGCAATTTTTTGCCTTTTTTTCATAAACCTAGCACAAGCAGAAGTTAGCCAGCCAGTGCAAGGAAAGCTAGAAAACGGTTTACGTTACACCATTTTGCCGTTGCACGAAGATAAAGGGCGAATTGAAATTCGAATGAAAGTCTATGCAGGATCGGTCGATGAAACGGACGAGCAGGCGGGTGTGGCACATATGGTAGAGCATTTGGTTTTTCGTGGAACACAAAAATATCCCCATGGCTTAATGCCCTATTTACACGAACAAAAATGGGTTCGGGGGCGGAACTATAATGCGGTAACGAGTAATGACAGTACAACCTATATGCTTACACCGCCGAAAGCATCGGATTTAAATCAGAGTTTAGACGTGCTATCTCAAATGCTCTTTTTTGCGACGATGAGCCAGCAGGATCTTGATGATGAACGTAAAGTCATTTTAGAAGAGTGGCGTGCAGGGCAAGGCATTGGACAGCGAATGAATCGTGCTAGAACCAATGTCGTGCGAATGGATTCTCGTTATACTCGCCACCCTGTTATTGGCACGCAAGAAAGTATTCAAACAATGCCCGCCCAGCAGCTGCAACAATTTTATCGAGCGTGGTACGCCCCGAATAATATGCAGCTGTTGATTGTGGGAGATACTCATGTAGAAGAGGCGAAAAAGTTAATTAAGCAGTATTTTGAGGCAATTCCGAATCGAGCAGTAGCAAAACGGGATTATTTAGACCCCAAGTTAAGCAACGCATTACGCACAGTGCAAATTCAAGATGAACAGAGCGGTGTGAGCCAAATTGCCTATATTTTACGCTTTGACGAAAGTCGGCTACGCCAACAAACGGATGAAGGACGTTATGCCCGCTTACTCGACCGCTTAGCTGTTGCCACTGTTGCTCAGCGCTTGCGCAATGAGCAGGAAAATTTGCCGAATGGCATTCGAAGTATGGTGTTACGCAAATCAGATATTGGGCAAAATAGTGTTGCATTAGCTCTGTTTGCAGGTGTCGATGAACAGTCGCATCAGCAAGGTTTGCAACAAATTTTTATGGAAATTGAACGCTTGAGACGTTTTCCGATCACACAAGCAGAATTAGATCTACAAAAAGAGAAAATTCAAGCACAAATTGAGCGAGCGAAAACGCATAAGAGTGATCGTGATTTTAGCGGTTGGGTTCAGGCAATGGTCAATAGCGTGCTGATGGATTACCCTTATTTAACTCAGCCAGAAATTGCCGCACGAACTGAGCCAATGTTGCATCAAATTACTATTGAAGCATTAAATCAACATATTCAAAGCTGGTTTGCTCAACAGGATCGCATTGTGCAATATCAAGCACCACGTCTTACACATATTGAGCCAATCACGGCGGATTTGGTAAAAAATTGGCAAAAACAGACCGCTTTACAGCCCATTTCTGCTCCTACGGCAGAAAAAATGATTGAGCCAATGTCGTTAGAAAAGGTGGTGTATCAAGGCAAAATTCTCACCCAACAGCATTTTTCAGCAGAAAATGTACACTATTTTACCCTCTCAAATGGTGATCGTGTGGTATGGCTAAAATCACCCACTGCCAAAGAAAAAAGCTACTTTGAGGCTCGCAGTCAAGCGGGCTTTAAAGCAAAAAATCTTGGGCAGTGGCAAAGCCAAATTGCGGTACAGTTAATTGCTCAAAATGCTCCGCTTGATTGGGAAATTGAGCAGTTAAATCGTTGGAAAGCCTTGAAAAAGGTGAATTTAAATCTTAGCCAAACAGCCGATGAATTAGTTTATAGTGGTACGGTTGATAATGCCCATTTAGCGGATCTATTACGCCTTTATTACGCTTATCAGCAAGAAACACAAATTAAAGCAGGCGTTGATGAAACAAAAGAAGCGATCGCTGCAAGCATTGATCTCGCACAAGCAGAGAGTATGGAGAATCAGCGGCTAAAAGCACTCAATAGGTTGCGTTTTGGGCGTGAGCAAACTGACATTTTGCCAGATAAAACAGGGCTGGCAAATTTATCCGAAAATGAGCTTAACCATCTTTGGCAAAAGATAAAAAATGCACCGACTACCTATTATTTTGTGAATGATTTAACTGAAGCTCAAATGGAGACCTTAATTTCTCAATATCTTGCTGGAATTCCACGCCAGCAGGCATTGGAAATGGAAGATTTGTTACCTATCGCAGGGCGTGAGATGATGCGTTTTTCGATGAATCTTGAGCCAAAAGATAATGTTCAAATGTGGTTTTTTAACGAACATCAATGGCAGGGAAAAGATGCGGTATTGGTCTCTTTATTGCGTTCTATCGTTGCTAATAAACTTAAACTGGTTTTACGAGATGAACATTTAGGCATTTATAGCTTACGTTTCGAGAGTAGCTTAAATCCGAACTCACAGCGGATTGAAAGCCAGTTAAGCTTTAGCACTTCACCGGAAAATAGTGAGAAAATGGTGGCGTTAGCCGAAGACGTTCTGAAAAAGGTTGCCAAACAAATTAAGGAAGAAGACATACAAACGGCAAAAGCTCAATTCTTACTGAGTGAAAAAGAGCGGTTAAAATCACCACACGCTTGGTTGAATCGTTTGATTTTAAGCGATAAACAGTATCATTCACCTCGTTATTTGGGCGAAGTGGAACAGCTAGCAGAAGCAATCACGCTGAAAAACATTCAGCAAATGGCTGATAAACTTTATAATGAAAATAATCTGAAAGTGTTTATTACCACACAAAAACAAAAATAAGGAAAGCAATGCGAAATTTTTTTAAAGCGCTTTGGGAGCTATGTAAGCCATTTTGGGGAACAAAACAGAATTGGCTGGCGTGGCTCATTTTTATTACCGTCATTTTAATTGGCTCAGGAATTACTTATCTCAATGTGAGAATTAATGACTGGCAAAAAGTTTTTTATGATGTGCTGGCAGAGCTTAAAACCGATCAAATTGTGCCATTGATGATGGAATACGGTATTTACATCGGCATTTTCGTGATCATTAATGTTTATCGTACTTGGTTACGCAAATTATTGATTATTCGTTGGCGAGAGGCGATGACCGAGCAGTTTATTGATAAATGGCTTTCTAAACAGATTTTCTATAAGCTGGCTCATCGCAAAAAAATGGATAACCCCGATCAACGTATCGCTGAGGATATTCGAATTTTTATTGAATACAGCATTGAACTCACGGTTTCGTTACTGTTTAACGTTATTCAGCTTTTCTCATTCTTGATGGTATTGTGGCGATTATCAGGAAAACCTGAATTTACTCTTTTTGGAGAAACCTTTGTGATTGAGGGGTATCTCGTTTGGGTTGCTTTAATTTATGCTGTTGTTGGTACGGTGCTTACCCACTTAATCGGGCGAAAATTACACGGTTTAAACTATCAACAACAAGTTTATGAAGCAAACTTTCGGAGTAGTTTGATTCGTAAACAGGATAATGCCGAGCAAATTGCATTGTATAAGGGTGAGAAAACAGAAAAGGCGACACTTGGACGTGAATTTGCTGAAATTGTACGAAATTGGCGTATGCTGATGGATAAAGAACGTAATCTCGGCTTTTTTACTGTTGGCTATAGCCGTTTCTCCATTTTATTACCTACCTTGCTCTCAATCCCACTTCTGATAGCAAAAATTGTTACCATTGGGGGCTTAATGCAGATTCGTACCGCTTTCCAAGTGGTACTCAATTCCTTTAGTTGGTTTATTTATGCTTATTCATCTATTCCAAAGTGGACATCAGCAGTAGTGCGTTTAAACCAATTAAAGCAAGAAATAGATGCGCTAGAGAATGCCGTGAAAATGGAGATTGCTGAAACAGATAAGGCCATTGATACCGAAAAACTGGCGATTTTTACGCCCGAAAATAACCGTTTATTGCATGATATTTCACTCTCTATTGAGCAAAATAAATGGATTTATCTTAAAGGGCAAAGTGGATTGGGCAAATCAACGCTACTTCGCGTGCTTAGCGGTATTTGGGATTATTATGATGGACAGTACCGTTTACCGAATCAGAAATCATTACTCATTCCACAGCGTAGCTATTTAAATCGAGGCACATTGGCTGATGTATTAAGCTATCCCGATAGTGGTATTTACACCGAACAGCAACTCAATAATGTACTTGAAAAAGTAGGAATGACTCGTTGGGTAGGCTATCTTGACCAAGAACAGAATTGGGCAGCGGTTTTCTCGGGGGGAGAACAGCAGCGTATTGCTTTCGCACGCATTTTGCTCAGCAAGCCAAATTTACTCTATTTAGATGAAGTTACATCTAGCTTAGATATGCATTCAGCTGGGGAGTTAATGCAATTATTGAAAGATGAATTGCCTGAAAGTACGGTGATTTTTATCTCTCATCAACAAGGTATAGCGCGTTTTGCAGATATAGAAGTGGATTTAACCCAGTTTAAATCGACTAACCAAGCGGCCTAAAATGCATAAAAAAATGCAAAACAAAAGGCATTGGGTTTCCAATGCCTTTCTTTTGCAAAAAAATGAGAAAATTGACCGCTTGTTAAGCTTTATGTGGATTACGAGTATTCACGCCTTCCAAATTTCGCATTAATAACGCAAAATCCAGCTCCACATCAGCTGGCACATCTAAGAAAACAAAATGCCCATCACCAAGTGCTGCTTCTACATTTTCATTTTTGCGATTTTGCATACGCTCGATTTTAAAGACGATATTGCCTTTTGGTGTCATCATTTCCACGCTGTCGCCGAGCAAGAATTTATTTTTCACTGCCACTTCTGCCATTCCTTGCGCATTGCGTTTACCTGTAAATTCCCCGACAAACTGTTGGCGCTCGGAAATGGAATAGCCGTAGTCGTAATTTTGATATTCATCGTGAGTATGGCGGCGTAAGAAACCTTCGGTATAACCACGATGTGCAAGGCTTTCAAGCGTATCCATCAAACTTTCATCAAAAGGCTTGCCAGCTGCGGCATCATCAATCGCTTTACGGTAAACCTGTGCGGTTCTTGCACAGTAGTAAAACGATTTGGTGCGACCTTCAATTTTAAGTGAATGTACACCAATTTTAGTCAGCTGCTCTACATGTTGTACCGCTCGTAAATCTTTGGAGTTCATAAAATAGGTGCCGTGTTCATCTTCAAAAGCGGTCATTTGCTCATCGGGGCGATTTGGCTCAGTATAGAGGAAAACTTTATCGGTCGTTTGCCCTTCGCCTAAGGTCGGTTCAACATTTTTGATCGCAATTTCTGGTTGATATTTTTGCACCGTGTCCATTGGCACAATGTTGCCCACTTCATCTGTTGTACCTTCTTCCATTTTATATTCCCAACGGCACGCATTGGTACAAGTGCCTTGGTTTGGATCGCGTTTATTGATATATCCTGAAAGCAAGCAACGCCCCGAATATGCCATACACAATGCACCGTGTACGAAAATTTCTAGCTCCATATCCGGCACTTGTGTACGAATTTCCGCAATTTCATCAATAGACAACTCACGAGATAAAATCACACGAGTCAGCCCCATCTGTTTCCAAAATTTTACGGTTGCCCAGTTTACCGCATTGGCTTGCACCGAAAGGTGAATATCCATTTCAGGAAAATGCTCACGCACGAGCATAATTAACCCTGGATCAGACATAATCAGTGCATCGGGTTTCATATCCACCACGACTTGCAAATCTTTGATAAAAGTTTTGAGCTTAGAATTGTGTGGTGCGATATTCACGACTACATAAAATTTCTTGCCGAGTGCGTGTGCCTCGTCAATGCCGATTTTGAGATTAGCGTGATTAAATTCATTGTTGCGAACACGCAATGAATAACGAGGTTGCCCTGCATATACGGCATCTGCCCCATATGCAAAGGCATAACGCATATTTTTTAAGCTACCTGCGGGCGATAAAAGTTCGGGTTTGTTTAACATAAGTTATTCTCTTCTGATGACAAGTCAGTGCTTTCCTAAGGGAATGCATAAAAAAGGCGCTATTTTGCAGAAATAACGCCTTAGGAGCAAGAATTATCTCACTTGCTGAATGAGTGCTGAAATATCTTGATTAAATTGCTCTTTTTCTGCCATCTTAACAATTTGCTGGTGGCTATATTGCTGAGCGTTATAGACGACAACGATACTTGTGTCGCCAATTTGCAAGAAATTATGCTCGCCAAATTCTGTATAACGAGTTGCACCAATACTGATCACTGCTTTGTCTGGATAATTGGCTTTTTCTAGTAAATCAGCAATATTATTCATAGGATTTTCATCCGGTTGATTATTCATTCGGTCGATGATCCAATCCAATAATTTTTGGTGGAAATAGCTATAACTAATAGTTGGGCTATCAACGCCATATTCTGATAATTTCCCATCACGTTTATGAAAACAAGCAATACGGTAGTTATCTATATTCCCACCTTGTGCAAATTTATCTAACGCAATCCAAGTAGATGATAGGCCTTTGGAGTTCTTTCCCCAATTTTTCTTTTCACAGATTTTGCTTGCATTCGGACGTCGGATTGAACAGTCGTTATACGCTGCAAAATGGGTTGGTTTTAGCGAGATGACTTTTCCTTCTTTGTAAGCAATATCGCAAAGCAGTGCGACTTCTGGTTCAATCTGCAGATTATCTGCATCACTAGGAAAGTTAATGGTATTAGTAGAGAGAGGGTAAATGCTTAAAAATTGAAAATCATCTAATTGTTGAGCTGGAACATAGAAAGGAAAGATTGCTTTTGGTTGTGAGGCTTCACTTGTTTTTACATTAGCAAAGTCAGATGCCTCGCCCGCTTGTTCTAAATGTCCTGCGAAATTGCCGGCTACGCCTAGGCCGATAATGTGCTGTATTCTCATTTTTTTCTCCATTTGCAAAAAATACAGAAGAGTTTACCGCTTGTCTGTGAAAAAGCTATCATAATTTGTGCGATTTGCTGGGTATTTAAGCGAATGATAATAGGGTTGAAATTTTTTGCAAAAAAGCGCTTGCAAAGGATTTTGAAATCTCTATAATGCACGCCATCGCAACGACGCACTGTTGCAAAGATAAATTTTCCAGTGCGT
>NZ_SMAM01000007.1 GCF_004346205.1 Bibersteinia trehalosi
GATGGTAGTGTGGGGTTTCCCCATGTGAGAGTAGGGCAACATCAGGGTTTAATTTAAGGAACCCCAAGTCGCAAGGCTTGGGGTTTTTGCTTATGATTTATGTGTGATTATGGCGATAAATTTCTTGTTTCCCTTATCTTATATAATGTATTTATGACGTAGCAATTCATTTTGTTGATACAATGATTAAATTGCTGGGGTTTAAATCCCCCTTTTTCTTTCAATTCCTTCCTTTTCCTTGTACAATCAACCGTTATTTTTTCTCATAAATTCCTTATGCAATTAATTCGTGGTGTTCATAATTTAAAATCCTTTTCTGAACTTAAAAATGGCTGTGCACTGACTATTGGTAATTTTGATGGAGTACATCTCGGACATCAGCAAATTCTTGCGCGGTTATTAGAAAAAGCACGTGAATTAAGTTTACCTAGTGTCGTGATGCTTTTTGAGCCTCAGCCTAGAGAGTTTTTTGCAAAAAAGGATGAACCTGCTGCTCCTGCTCGTTTAATGCGTTTGCGAGATAAGCTATTCGCTCTACAAAATGCTGGTGTCGATTATGTGCTTTGCGTGCGTTTTAACCAGACTTTTTCTGCTCTTTCTGCTCAAGAATTTATCTTGCAGCTTCTCGTAGAAAAGCTCAATGTGAAATACGTAAGTGTTGGGGATGATTTCCATTTTGGTGCAAAGCGGAGTGGTAATTTCCAAATATTGCAGGATGCAGGGCGTAATTTTGGTTTTGTGGTTGAAAATAGCCATAGTTATAAATTAGGTATTGAACGAATTAGTAGTTCTCGAATTCGCGCAGCATTATTAGAGGATGATTTAGCCCTTGTAGAAAAGTTACTTGGGAGTAAATACCATATTCGTGGGCGAGTGGCACACGGTAATAAGCTTGGTAGAACCATTGGCTTTCCCACAGCAAACATTATGCTTAACCGTTTAGTTACTCCGATTCAAGGTGTATATGCGGTGCAGGTAGAAACTCCACAAGGCAGATTTAACGGCATTGCTAATGTTGGTAACCGACCAACAATTAACGGCACTAAGCCGTTGTTAGAAGTGCATATTTTTGATTTCAATAAGGATCTGTATGGTAATGCGCTTAATGTGCATTTTTGTAAAAAAATTCGCAATGAAATTAAATTTGAGAGTTTTCAAGCTTTGAGCGAACAAATTAAACAAGATGTGGCTACAGTCAGAGCCTATTTTAAAGCGCTTTGATTTTAAGTAAATTTTACAAAATTAATTTTGATTAAAGTTGGTATATAACAATGACAGTTGATTACAAAAACACCCTAAACCTACCTGAAACAGGCTTTCCTATGCGTGGCGATCTTGCTAAGCGTGAACCTGATATGTTGAAAAATTGGTATGACAAAGATCTTTACCAAAAAATTCGTCAAGCAAGAAAGGGGAGAAAAACCTTTATTTTGCACGATGGCCCTCCCTATGCAAATGGCAGTATTCACTTAGGCCATTCTGTTAATAAAATTCTGAAAGATATTATCAACAAGTCTAAAACTGCTATGGGCTTTGATACGCCTTATGTACCAGGTTGGGATTGTCATGGCTTGCCGATTGAGTTGAAAGTAGAAGGCTTAGTGGGTAAACCGAATGAGAAAATTTCGGCAGCGGAATTTCGTCAAAAATGCCGTGAGTATGCGAAAGAGCAAGTAGAAGGACAGAAAGCGGATATGATCCGCCTAGGCGTGGTGGCAGATTGGGATAATCCGTATCTGACCATGAATTTTGATACCGAAGCAGAAATTATCCGCACGCTAGGTAAGGTGATTAAAAACGGTCATCTTTACAAAGGTTCTAAACCAGTTCACTGGTGTTTGGATTGCGGTTCATCGCTTGCAGAAGCGGAAGTGGAATATGAAGACAAAACCTCGCCATCTATCTATGTGAAATTCAAAGCCGTTGATCAAGCGGTCGTAGAAAGCAAATTTTCTGCAAAAGGTACTGGCACCATTTCAGCCGTGATTTGGACCACCACCCCTTGGACATTGCCGTCAAATAAAGCGATTTCTCTCAATGCGGAATTAGATTATCAGCTTGTACAATTTGGTGATGAACGTTTAATTCTTGCCAAAGAATTAGTGGAAAGCGTGCAAAAAGCCGTAGGCGTGGAAAGCGTTGAAGTATTAGGTGAAGCAAAAGGGGCTGAGTTGGAACTATTGCAATTCCAACACCCATTCTACGATTACAGCGTGCCATTTATTTTAGGCGATCACGTAACGACCGACGGCGGTACAGGTTTAGTGCATACTGCACCTGATCACGGTCAAGACGACTATATTGTTTCTCGCAAATATGGCGTTGAAATGGCAGGGCTTGTGGCAAATGACGGTAAATTCAAAGCCGATGTGCCATTCTTTGCAGGGCTTGGCGTGTTTGAAAGTAACGATAAAGTGCTAGAAAAACTCAAAGAAGTAGGGGCGTTACTCAAATTAGAGAAAATTCGCCACAGCTATCCGCACTGCTGGCGACACAAAACCCCGATTATTTTCCGTGCGACACCACAATGGTTTATCGGTATGGAAACGCAAGGTTTACGCCAACAAGCCTTAGGTGAAATCAAAAAAGTGCGTTGGATTCCATCTTGGGGTGAAGCGCGTATTGATACGATGGTAGCGAACCGCCCAGACTGGTGTATCTCTCGTCAGCGTACTTGGGGCGTGCCAATGACGATGTTTGTGCATAATGAAACCGAAGAGCTACATCCTCGTACCCTTGAAATTTTGGAAGACGTGGCAAAACGAGTAGAAAAAGTGGGGATTCAAGCGTGGTGGGATCTTGATCCTGTTGAAGTGCTGGGTGAAGCGGACGCAAAACTTTACCGTAAGGTGCCTGATACCTTAGACGTGTGGTTTGACTCAGGATCAACCTACGCTTCAGTGGTACAAGCTCGTCCAGAATTTAACGGCAATGAAACAGATATGTATTTGGAAGGCTCTGACCAACATCGTGGCTGGTTTATGTCTTCACTGATGCTTTCTACGGCGACAGATAACAAAGCACCATATAAACAAGTACTAACACACGGCTTTACTGTCGATGAAAAAGGCAGAAAAATGTCTAAATCTATCGGTAATGTGATCGTACCAAGTGAAGTTTGGAATAAAAACGGGGCAGATATTCTGCGTTTATGGGTCGCAAGCACCGACTATACAGGGGAAATTGCGGTTTCTCACGGTATTTTAAACAGTGCAGGTGATGCTTACCGCCGTATTCGTAACACCGCGCGTTTCTTATTAGCGAACTTAAACGGCTTTGATCCAAAACGTGATTTAGTGCAACCAGATGAAATGATTGCCTTAGACCGTTGGGCGGTTAGCTGTGCCTTAGATGCACAAAAAGAAATTATTGAAGCGTATGATAATTATCAATTCCACACGGTGGTACAACGTTTAATGCGTTTCTGCTCAATTGAAATGGGGTCGTTCTATCTAGACATTATTAAAGATCGTCAATACACCACCAAAGCGGACAGTCTTGCTCGCCGTAGCTGCCAAACCGCACTGTGGCACATTTCTGAGGCATTAGTACGCTGGATTGCACCGATTTTATCCTTCACCGCTGATGAAATTTGGGGACATCTACCAGTTGTTGAAAATCGTGCAGAATTTGTGTTTACCGAAGAATTTTATGAAGGTTTATTCGGCTTAAACGAAAACGACAAATTAGACGACAACTACTGGCAACAACTGCTCAAAGTGCGTGCCGAAGTGAACCGCATTTTAGAGCAAGCTCGTAAAGAGAAAACCATTGGTTCAAGTTTAGAAGCAGAAGTGACGCTTTATGCTGATGAGGCGTTATTGTCAAAATTGGCTGAATTAGGTGATGAATTGCGTTTTGTGCTATTAACCTCAAAAGCAGAGATTAAACCGCTGGCACAAAAAGACGTAGAAGAAGGCGAACTTAAAGGCTTTGCAGTGAAAGTGATCAAATCTGCAAACCACAAATGCCCTCGTTGTTGGCACTATTCCGATAGTCGTGACGAAGAGTCTCTTTGCTCTCGTTGTGTAGAAAATGTGGAAGGCAAAGGCGAAAGTCGTCAATTTGCGTAACTAAGTAAAAGCGTTGTGGTTTATTCACAACGCTTTTTTACTATCTTCTTGTTTGTCTAGGGCTATTGCTTATTTATTCGCGATAACACGGTTTTACTTAGATTATACGTAGTCTTAACCATGTCTAACATCAGACCAGCATTTAGCAAATCGCTTTATCTGTCATTTCGGTGTAAAATATGCGTAGTTAAGAGATTGAAAATCGGGAATTAATTATGCTCATTCTGAATAAACAGCGCCGAGCTGAACGTTTTTTAGAGAAATTGAACTATCTGCCTCAGCAAGCAGATCAGGTTGATTTTCTTTTTTCTAGTGCCGATTTTAAACAAAAAATTTTGCAGCTTATCCAATCGGCTAAGCGCCGGATTTATCTTACTGCGCTCTACTTCGAAAAAGATGAAGCAGGGCAGGAAATTTTAGCAGCACTTTATCAAGCAAAGCAGGCAAATCCGGCACTTGACATTAAAATTTTGGTTGATTGGCATCGCGCTCAGCGTGGGCGGATTGGTGAGGCGGAAAGTCTTTCTAATGCTGATTGGTATGCAGAAATGAAAGCGGCATATTCGTTACCTGATGAGCAAGAAATTGCAATTTATGGAGTGCCAATTAATGGGCGAGAGCTATTCGGGGTGCTTCATTTAAAAGGTTTTGTATTTGATGATACGTTGCTTTACAGCGGTGCGAGTATCAATAACGTGTATTTACAACAGCATGAACGCTATCGTTATGACCGCTATCATATTATTACTAACCCAGCGTTAGCCGAGAGTTTTGTTAGCTTTATTGAACAGCATATACTGAGCAATCCAGCTATTTATCGTTTAGATCAAGCTTATCGTCCTAAAACGGCAGAGATTCGCCCATTGATCAAAGCATTTCGTAAGCAATTAAGCCAACAACAATATAGCTTTAATGGCAAATTATTTAGCCAAGAACGATTACAACTAAGCCCATTAATCGGATTAGGGCGGAAGAATAAACTGAATAAAACGATTGAAGCCTTATTCTATCAAGTTGATCAAAAGCTCACTATTTGCACGCCTTATTTCAACTTCCCACGTTCATTACGTAATCGTATTAAGTGGCTATTAGAAAATGGCAGACAGATTGAAATTATTGTTGGTGATAAAACGGCGAACGATTTCTATACGCCACCGGAAGAGAAATTCACCATGGCATCGGCATTACCATATCTCTATGAGAAAAATTTACGTGCTTTTGCCAAAAGTTTTGATCGCTATATTCAAAATCAACAATTAACCATTCGTTTATGGAAGAACGGCAATAACAGTTACCACTTAAAAGGTGTTTGGGTTGATAATCGCTATATTTTACTTACAGGCAATAATCTTAACCCGCGAGCTTGGGCATTAGATGCAGAAAATGCAGTGCTAATTTCTGATCCAAATGCTGAACTTAGTGAGAAAGCTCAAGCCGAATTGAGCCACATTCGTCAGCATACGGTAATTTTGAGTCATTATAGTGATTTAGAAATATTGCGAGATTATCCAGCAGCGGTACAAAAATTATTGAAAAAATTTGGGCGGGTGAAACTAGATAAGATTGTGAAAATGTTATTGTAGTATGCCTTCCTGTAGCAAGCGGTTGTTTTTGGTAAAATTTTTACAAAGAACAACCGCTTGTTTATTTATTGTGCCATTTGGTGCACAACTTTCATAAAGCCATCTGCGCTGGCATAAACTTCTTCTTTACCTTGCGCTTTTAAAATCATGTCAGAGAGTTCTCTGAATGCTCCCTGTCCACCTGCACGGGTAAGCACTAAATCGGCTTGCGCTTGCATATAATCATAAGCATCACCGACTGCAACGGCTAAACCGCATACTTCAAATGCAGGTAAATCTAGCGTGTCATCACCAAGGAATGCGGTCTCTTCTGCGCTAACGCCTGCTTGTTGCATTAATTCTAAACAAGCATCGCGTTTTGCCATTTTACCTAGTTGAAAAAGAGGAATACCTAAGTCTTTGATGCGGCGGCGTAAAATAGGGGTATCTCCACCAGAAAGTATTGCAACTTGGATACCACAAGCCAATAGCATTTTAATACCTAAGCCATCTTTAACGTGAAAAAATTTTAACTCCTCACCATTTGCAGAATAGTAGAGGCTATTGTCGGTTAAAACACCATCGACATCTGTGATTACTAATTTAATTTTTGCCAGTCTTTCCATTAGGTTTCCTTGCTTTTCAATAGGTTGAGATTTATTATTCTGCGCTATTATAGCTTTTTGGAGTAAGTCATGTCGATTTCTCAAAACCTTTCTCAAATTAAACAACGTATTCAACAAATCGCGGAGAATTGCCAGCGCCCAGTCAGTGAGGTAAAACTGCTGGCGGTAAGTAAAACAAAGCCGATTACAGATATTCAGCAGGCGATTGATGCAGGGCAAACCGTATTTGGCGAAAATTATGTACAAGAAGGCGTGGAGAAAATTCAGCATTTTTCCCAAAACCGTCAATTAGAATGGCATTTCATTGGACACTTACAATCAAATAAAACACGTGTTGTAGCAGAACATTTTGATTGGGTTCAAACAATAGATCGACTCAAAATTGCGCAGCGATTAAATGAGCAGCGTCCTACGAATTTAGCTCCCTTGAATGTACTCATTCAAATCAATATTAGCGATGAAGGTTCAAAATCAGGGATTCAACCAGATGAAATGCTGTCATTAGCGACAGAAATTGCTCAATTGCCCAATTTAAAATTACGTGGTTTGATGGCTATTCCTAAGCCAGAAAGTGATCCTACGCAGCAAAAAATTGCGCTATGTGCAATGCAGCAGCTCTTTCAACAGCTGCAAGCTAAATTTAAAGGAATTGATACCCTTTCAATGGGAATGAGTGACGATATGTCGGCTGCAATTGAGTGTGGTTCAACCATGGTGCGTATTGGCACGGCTATTTTTGGAGCAAGATAACAAGCGGTATTTTTTGCAAAAATTTTGCAAAGACTTTCATGCTAATCTGCACTATACTAAGCCATACTTTTCCGTCTCTTTTCAAGGATAAACTATGCAACCAAAAGCCAAATTCAGAAAAGATTACCGAGCTCCTGATTTTACGATTACTGATATCTATCTTGATTTTCTACTTGATCCAAATGAGACACTTGTGACCTCACGTTTAAGTGTAAAACGCCAAAACGATGACGCGACACAGCTTAAATTAGATGGACATAGCTTTGAACTGCTTGGGGTTAAATTTAACGGAGAATCATTTTCCGATTATCAACAAGACAATGAAAGTTTAACCCTGAATTTGGCAAACTTGCCTGCCGCGCAATTTGAGTTAGAAATTCAAACCCGCCTTATTCCCGCAAAAAATACGTCTCTACAAGGCTTATATCAATCGGGGGATGGGCTTTGCACGCAGTGTGAAGCAGAAGGTTTCCGTCAAATTACTTATATGCTTGACCGCCCTGATGTGCTTGCAAAATATCGCACAAAATTGACCGCTTGTAAGGAAAAATACCCTTTCTTACTTTCTAACGGTAATCGTATTGCACAGGGTGAACTTGATGGGGGTAAGCATTGGGTGGAATGGGAAGATCCATTCCTTAAACCGAGCTATCTATTTGCTGTGGTAGCGGGTGATTTTGATTTATTACAAGATAAATTTACCACCAAAAGTGGGCGGGAAGTCGCTCTTGAAATCTATGTAGATAAAGGCAATCTCAACCGTGCAGGCTGGGCGATGGAAAGCTTAAAACGCGCAATGAAATGGGACGAAGAACGCTTTGGCTTAGAGTATGATCTTGATATCTACATGATTGTGGCAGTAGATTTCTTTAATATGGGCGCGATGGAGAATAAAGGGTTGAATGTCTTTAATTCTAAATTTGTGCTTGCTAACCCACAAACCGCGACCGATGATGATTATATGGGTGTAGAAAGCGTGATTGCTCACGAGTATTTCCATAACTGGACGGGTAATCGCATTACATGTCGAGATTGGTTTCAGCTGAGTTTAAAAGAGGGATTGACAGTATTCCGAGATCAGGAATTTACTTCTGATCTTTGGTCCCGAGCTGCAAAACGAATTGAGGATGTGCGTTTTTTACGTGCATTCCAATTTGCGGAAGATGCCGGTCCAATGGCACATCCAATTCGTCCAGAAAAAGTGATTGAAATGAATAATTTCTATACTGTAACGGTATATGAAAAAGGCGCGGAAGTTATCCGGATGATCCACACCTTGCTTGGCGAAGAAAAGTTCCAAAAAGGTATGCAGCTCTACGTGGCTGAAAACGATGGTAAAGCTGCAACTTGCGAGGATTTTGTCTCTGCAATGGAACGAGCAAGTGGTATTGATTTAAACCAATTTCGGCGTTGGTATAGTCAATCTGGAACGCCGGAATTGTTAGTTACAGATGAATATGATGAAGAGCATAAAACCTATCGCTTGCATGTTTCACAATCGACACCTGCCACCGCGGATCAGCTGGAAAAAGTGAATTTACATATCCCGCTGAAAATCGCGTTATATAGTGAAAATGGATTAAAAATCCGCTTACAGCAAGAGTTGGCAAGTGTGAGTGATATTTTAGATATTCAGCATGAGCATCAAACATTTGAATTTCATAATGTTAATCAACGTCCTGTGCCTGCTTTGCTATGTGATTTTTCTGCGCCTGTGCGTTTAGATTATAACTATAGTAATCGGCAATTGATTACATTACTGCAGTATGCAGAAAATGAATTTATACGATGGGATGCGGCACAGATGCTTTTGGGTAATGAGCTTAAAGCGAATTTAGAGCGTTATCAACAGGATGAACCAATGCAGTTTTCGGAAGCGTTGTTGAATGCTTTAACACTCGTTTTAGAAAGAGCGAATGAAGATCCAGAGCTTACTGCGCTTGCGTTAATGTTGCCGAAAGAGACTGAATTTGCAGAGCTGTTTAAAGTTATTGATCCAGCAGGCATTGCTATTGTGCGTGATTTTATGCAAAAAACGATTGCTGAAGGCCTGAAAGAGCGTTTATTGGAGCTGTATCAGCAAAATAGAGCGCCGGCATATCGTGTTGTGGCAGAGGATATGGCAAAACGAGCATTGCGTAATGTCTGTTTGAATTATCTTGCTTTCACCGAGCAGGGTAACAGTTTAGTGTATCAGCATTATCAACAAGCGGATAATATGACCGATACCTTGGCAGCATTAACAGCGGCTACCAAAGCTCAACTGGCTTGTCGTGATGGGCTACTCAGTGATTTTGAACAAAAATGGCATCAAGATGGCTTGGTAATGGATAAATGGTTTGCGCTACAAGCGACTCGCCCAGATGAAAATGTGCTTGAATTAGTACAAAAACTCTTGGAGCACCGCAGTTTTGACTTTAAAAATCCAAACCGAATTCGTTCGCTGATCGGTGCATTTGCAAATCAAAATCCAAGAGCTTTCCATGCGGTGGATGGTTCAGGCTATCGTTTCTTAGTTGATATTCTGATTAAATTAAATGAAACTAATCCACAAGTTGCTGCGCGGTTAATTGAGCCATTAATTAAGTTGGGGCGTTATGAGGCTCAGCGTCAAACATTAATGCGCCGAGGCTTAGAGCGCTTAAAAGGGCTGGATAATCTCGCAAGAGATTTATTTGAGAAAATCGAAAAGGCACTACAGTAAACAAGTTGGGACGCAATAATGCGTCCCTTTACACTAGCGTTCAAACAAGACGTAATTATCTATGAATATATTCCGCTTACTTTTTTCTTTCAATGGCAGACTAAATCGCCAAGGCTTTTGGATTGGCTTTGGTATAAATTTTCTGCTGCTATTTTTTTTGGCAAATTTTTGGAAAATGCCAAGCGCTTCCGATGCATTAAGTTTACTGCCATTACTGTTTGTAGGCTACAGTTTGGCAGCAGTTGTTACTAAACGATTACATGATCGTAATCGTTCCGCGAAGGCTTTATTTATGGTATTAGTCCCAGTTTTTTGTTACGGCATTTCGCTGAGTGCACAGGGGATTATGCAATTTTTACTTGGTGTGGCAATGCCGGTATTTATTGGTACTATTTTATTTATTGAATGGGGCGTATTTAAAAGTTTCCCTGAAGAAAATCAATATGGTAAGCAAGGCTTATCACTGCAATGGAAATAATATGACTGAGATTAAACTCAATTATCACAAAACACATTTTTTGACATCAGCTCCCGATATTCGCCATTTACCTGAAGATTCAGGGGTAGAAATTGCTTTTGCTGGACGTTCTAATGCAGGGAAATCAACCGCATTAAATGCATTAACTAACCAAAAAAGTTTAGCAAGAACATCTAAAACACCAGGGCGTACTCAACTGATTAATCTGTTTGAAGTTGAACTAAATTGTAAATTGGTCGATTTACCAGGCTATGGTTATGCGGCAGTGCCAGAGCAAATGAAATTGCAGTGGCAGCGAGCCTTAGGTGAATATCTCCAAAAAAGGGAGTCTCTCCGTGGTGTGGTAATTTTGATGGACATTCGTCACCCCTTAAAAGATCTTGATCAGCAGATGATTGAATGGGCGGTTGCTTCGGATTTACCCGTATTACTGCTTTTAACCAAAGCAGATAAACTTAGCCAATCTGCACGTAGCAAACAAGTCAAAATGGTACGTGAAGCGATTTTACCTTTCCAAGGTGATATTCAAGTAGAAGCATTTTCTGCTCAAAATCGCATCGGAATTGATAAGCTGGCGTGTAAATTAGATGGTTGGTTTGCCGAAATGTTGCACGCTGTACAAGCGGTTGAAATGTAGTGGAATTTTGCAAAATGGCAACGACTCAGAAAATTTGTGTTTATTTAGATTATGCGACGATTCCTTCGCTTAATTATATTTTACATTTTGCCCAACATTTTGAAGATCAAGAAACCATTCGTTTGTTTGGGCTGAGCCGTTTTCATATTCCTGAAAGTGTGATTCAGCGCTATCCGAAAGGCGTAGTGCAATTTTACCCAAACCAAGAAAAAGATTTTTCGGCACTGTTATTGGCGCTAAAAAATATTTTGATTGAAGTGAAACAGCAACAGCGAAAATGTGAAATTGAGCTGCATTTAAATCTTTTTCATTATCAGCTACTGCTATTACCGTTTTTATCACTTTATCTTGATACGCAAGATTATTGTCATTTGACACTAAAATTTTATGATGATGGTTCTGAGGCTATTTCTGCGTTACAAGAGTTAGCATTAGCTCCCGATCTTGCGGCACAAATTCAGTTTGAAAAGCAGCAATTCGATGAGCTAGTGGTAAAAAAATCATTTAAGCTAAGTTTATTGAGCCGCTATTTTTGGGGAAAATTGTTTGAGTCAGAATATATCTGGTTTAATCAAGCTATTTTACAAAAAGCGGAATTACAAATCCTTAAACAAGAAATCTCATCTTCTCGACAAATGGATTTTGCTATTTATCAGCAAATGAGTGATGAGCAAAAACAGTTGGTGTTAGAAATCCTCAATATTGATTTGAATAAGGTTGCGTATTTAAAGCAATTAATGGAAAACCAACCGAGTTTTCTCTTTCTTGGCACAACATTATTTAATATTACGCAAGAGACAAAAACTTGGCTTATGCAAATGCACGTTGATTTAATTCAACAGTATTGCCTACCGTCAGGACAATTTTTTAATAATAAAGCTGGCTACCTCTGCTTTTATAAGGGGCATCCGAATGAAAAAGAGATGAATCAAATGATTTTAAGCCAGTTTAAAAATTTGATAGCGTTACCGGATGACATTCCATTAGAAATTTTATTGCTCTTAGGAGTTATTCCAAGCAAAGTGGGAGGCTTTGCGAGCTCTGCCTTGTTTAATTTTACTCCAGCTCAGATTGAGAATATTATCTTTTTTACGCCAAGATACTTTGAAAAAGATAATCGCCTGCATGCAACACAATACCGTTTAATGCAAGGGTTGATTGAGTTAGGTTATCTTGATGCAGAAAAAAGTGTCACCCATTTTGAAATAATGCAGTTACTAACAAAGGAATAGACGTATGTACGATGTAAACCAATTGAACCAAACAACGGATGAAATTATTTCATCTTTACTTGCTGATGGCTCAGATCCTGATGCCCTTTATATTATTGAGCACCATGTTGCTCACCATGATTTTGATAAGTTAGAGAAGCTGGTAGTAGATGCTTTCAAACTTGGCTATGAAATTTCAGAAGCCGAAGAGGTGGAAGAAGAAAACGGTGATGTGCTGTTTGTGTGCGACATTGTCAGCGAAATTAAGCTAGATGCAGCTTTAATTGCTGCCCAGCAAAAAGAGCTACTGCCGTTAATTGAGAAGCATGCCGCGATTTACGAAGGCTGGGGAACTTATTTTGAAGATCCAAACAGCGATGAAGATGAATACGGCAATGACGGTGAGTTTTTTGATGACGAAGAGTTTGATGAAGACGAACGCTAGGCATAACAAGGGGCTTAAGCCCCTTGTTGCGTTTTATAATCCTTTTTTTACCCAATAGCGGTAAGGCGTTTGTGTCGTTTCACTTTTGAGTAATTGATGATCCATAAACTGACAAAAGCTTGGAATATCTCGCGTGGTGGCAGGATCATCAGCAATAATCAATAACACCTCCCCATCATTCATATGACGAATGGTTTTACGGGTCAGCATAACAGGTTCTGGGCAACGTAGCCCTAGAGTATCTAAAGTTTGATTTATGGTTAATTTAGTCATTTTATTTCTATGAAACAGTTATTTGCACAGCATATTTTACGCATTCAAGGCATTGTTCAATCTGCCTTAGAATTAGCTCGTTTAGATGGATTATGGATTTATGCAGGACAGCCTAAATTACATTTTTTAGATGATCAAAGCGCACCATTTAAAATAAATCCACATTTTAATTGGATTTTTCCTGATCCTACAGCCGAACAGAGCTGGCTCTATTTAGATGGTAAAAATAAACCCAAAGTCTATTTTTATGCGCCACAGGATTATTGGCACGTGAGCCCTAATCCACCCATTGATAGTTTTTTTGCTGATGAATTTGAGTGGCATATCCTTAAACAAGCGGATGAAATGCCCCAATTTTTTGCAAATTTGCCATTCTATGCCTTTATTGGCGAGCAAGAGACAATGGCTTATGAGCTGGGATTTACGCAGGTTAATCCAAAAAAGGTGCTAAATGTACTCCATTTTGAACGTTCGATCAAAAGTGAATTTGAAATTGCCTGTATTCGACAGGCACAAAAAACCGCATTGCATGGACATCAAGTGGCAAAAGAAGCCTTTTTTGAAGGGAAAAGTGAGTACGAAATTAATCTTGCTTACTTACAGGCAACAGGGCAATCAGATACTAATGTGCCTTATGCGAATATTGTTGCAATTAATCAAAATAGTGCCATTTTGCACTATACCCACTTAGATAAAACCTGCCCACAAAATCGACATAGTTTCTTATTAGATGCGGGTTCGACTTATCTTGGTTATGCTTCTGATATTACAAGAACTTATGCTGCTGAGCAGCATAGTGAGTTTGCAGAACTCGTTACTAAAATAGATCAATTTAAGTTAGCCACCATAGCCAATTTGCAAATTGGGGTAAATTATTTAAGTTACCATACCCAAATGCACCAATGGATTTCTCAGCTACTCTATGAACACGATTTGGTAAAACTGCCCGCTGAACAAATTTTTGAAGAGGGGATTTCACGCACCTTTTTCCCACACGGTTTAGGGCATCAGCTTGGGTTACAAGTACATGATGTCGCAGGCTTTCAACAAAACGCTCGAGGTACGCATAAAGCACCACCTACGATTTACCCAAGTTTACGTTGTACTCGAGAGCTCGCTGAAGGAATGGTCTTGACGATTGAGCCTGGCTTTTACTTGATTGATATGTTGCTAAATTCTTGGCAAAACACACCGCTTGCACGTTTCTTTGATTGGCAGAAAATCGCATATCTCAAGCAATTTGGTGGAATTCGTTCAGAAGATAATGTGGTAATGCGATCTCATGGAGCAGAGAATTTAACGCTAGATTAAATAATTATTGAAATAAAATGCATAATTATGCAATAATCGCACGTATAACAAGCGGTGCAAACCGCTCATTTTTTTACAAATAAAGGAATTTATTATGGCACTTTGGGGTGGTCGCTTTACACAAGCGGCAGATCAACAATTCAAATACTTTAACGATTCTCTACGTTTTGACTACCGTCTTGCCCTGCAAGATATTGATGGCTCAATCGGTTGGGCAAAAGCAATTCATTCGGTTGGGATCATTAGCGCGGACGAATTAGTGCAATTAATTGAAGCTCTCAAGCAATTGCGTGCAGAAGTCTATCCAAATTTAGCGATTGTACTGCAAGAAGATGCAGAAGATATTCATAGCTGGGTGGAACAGCAGCTGATTAAACGTGTGGGTGATTTAGGTAAAAAACTGCACACAGGGCGTAGCCGTAATGACCAAGTGGCGGTGGATATGAAATTGTGGTGTAAAGCACAAGTACTTTCATTGCAAGAATCTATCCGAAATTTACAAGCGAAATTGGTGGAAACTGCCGAAAATAATCAGCTCTCAATCATGCCGGGTTACACTCACTTACAGCGTGCACAGCCGATCACTTTTGCTCACTGGTGTATGGCATATTATGAAATGCTTGAACGTGATCATAGCCGTTTAACAGATGCTTATCGCCGTATGAATACTTGTCCATTAGGTTCTGGGGCATTAGCGGGTACAGCCTACGCGATTGATCGTGATAAATTGGCACAAGATCTCGGTTTTGAAACAGCTACCCGTAATAGCTTAGATAGTGTATCTGACCGCGACCACGTGTTAGAGCTACTTTCTGCGGCAAGTATCAGTATGATGCACCTTTCTCGTTTTGCTGAAGATTTAATCATCTTTAACAGTGGCGAATGCCATTTTGTGGAGCTTTCAGATCGTGTTACCTCAGGTTCTTCTTTAATGCCACAGAAGAAAAACCCAGATGCGTGTGAACTTGTGCGTGGTAAAACAGGGCGAGTATTTGGAGCGTTAAATGGTTTATTGGCAACACTGAAAGGCTTACCGCTTGCCTATAACAAAGATATGCAAGAAGACAAAGAAGGCATTTTCGATGCGATTGAAACGTGGCAAGCGTGCGTAAATATCTCAGCATTAGTGCTTGAAGATATTAAAGTAGATGTAGAAAGCACCACTGAAGCAGCAAAACAAGGCTACGCAAACGCAACCGAATTAGCCGATTACTTGGTTGCCAAAGGCATTCCATTCCGTGAAGCTCACCACATCGTAGGCGAATCGGTGGTGTATGCGATTAGCCAAAATAAAGCGTTAGAAGAGCTATCTATTGCCGAGTTTAATCAATTCCACAGTGTGATTGGTGATGATGTTTATCCAATTCTTTCGTTGGAATCTTGTTTGGCGAAACGTTGTGCCAAAGGTGGCGTAAGCTTAGAACGTGTTGCGGAGGCAATTGCTGCTGCAAAAGCTGCTTTGCAGATGTAAGTAAGCGGAGCATTTTTGACAAAATTTTGCAAATCCACACTATTTAAATGGTGTGGATTTTTTATGAATTTGTTTCATGATTTGCATAAAATTCTTTCATTATGTTTCCCCATTCTGTGTCAATAGAATATAAAAATTGTGATTACCTAAGGGCTCTTTATGAAAAAAAATCTGATTACAACGACAATTTTATTGTCATTATCTGGCACTGTTTTTGCCAATGAACAAACTCAGCAAGTGGTTCTACTCGATGAGGTTAAGGTTTACTCAGCTTATGCTGCGCCTGTAAACCAAGATAAAACCGCTTCATCAGTAACAGTTTTAACTGAAAAAGATTTTAAGCAGCGTAATGCGACTTATGTTTCTGATGTGCTAAAAACTGTACCGGGTGTCGCGATTGTTGCAAGCGGGGGACGTGGTACACTAACCAATATGTTCTTGCGTGGTGCTGATGCAAATCATACTGCGGTTATCATTGATGGAGTTAAAGTCAATCCTGTCAATGGTAATGGCTATGATTTTGGCGGATTAAGCCTAAGCAATGTTGAGCGCATTGAAGTATTGCGTGGTGAGCAATCTGCACTTTGGGGCTCTGATGCGATGGGCGGCGTGATCTATATCACGACGAAAAGCGGCTTGTATCAAGATAAAGCGTTTAACATTGATTTTGACTTTGGCGGTGGCACAAATAAAACCTCTGATGGCTCTGTAACTATTTCAGGTCATGACAATGGTTTCTATTATGCGTTACACGGCAGTAGCCATCATACCCGCTCTATTTCCGCTCAAAGCCGTGATACATTCCGTTATACCGCTGTTGATGGTACGGAATTTACAACAGGCGGGGCGATAGAAAAAGATAAATTCCACAGCGATAAAGCCTCATTAAAAGTAGGTTATGATGATGGTCATAAGGGTGTTGAACTTCTTGCTTCTCATTCAACCCAAACTGCTGCTTATGACGGTAGTATTGCCACTGAAACCAATTTCAATGACCGTACTCGTAGCCGTGAAACATTATTTCGTTTAGGCGGTTATGTTGGTAGCGATCACGAATTATTCAAACATTCTGCTGCCATTAGCCATGTTAAAACAGATAGTGATACATTTGAGTATAGTTATGGCAGTGTAGGATTAAGTACTGTTGATGCAAAAAAACTCAATGCCAATTATCAACTAGATGTGAACTTTGACCGTGAAGGCCCTGTAATACAGGCGGTGAGTTTATTGGCCGATTATCAAAAAACACATTATGATGCGGTTTCAAGTTGGGCAACCTTTGAAAATAAACAGCTTTCTGAGAAAAGTGTGGCGGCGGAATATCGTTATTTCCACGAGAATGATCACAGTTTAAGTGTGAGTGGCCGTTATACTGACAGCTCACAATTTGATAATTCTTTTACAGGTAGAATTTCAGCAGGAATCCGTTTAGCGCAAAATTTCCGTTTACACGGTAGCTACGGTAAAGCAATTCAAAATCCAGCCACCACAGAATTTTATGGTTGGAGCGGTTCATTTGTAGGCAACCCAAACCTTAAACCAGAGAAAAGTCGTGGTGGCGATGTAGGCTTGTTAATTGAAAGCACCAATAAACATCATAGCTTAGACTTAACCTATTTTGCACGTAATGTAACCGATTATATCGGTAGTGAATGTTTAGCAACAATAACCTCTGCTTGGGGAACAAGCTGCACCACTTACCGTTCAATCAATAACGATGGCACCACAAAAATCAAAGGCGCTGAAATCGCCTACAACGGTAGATTTACCGATAGCCTCACAGGTTTTGCCAACTACACCTATACTCGTGCGAAAAATAACTTAGGTGTAGAACTCTATCGCCGCCCAAAACACCAAGCAAACGCTGGTATCCATTTCCAAGTAACGGATAAATTCGGTACTCAAGCAGGTTTAAGTTATGTAGGTAAACGTATTGATAACTATCCATACCTCACAAAAATGCCATCATACACGTTAGTGAATTTAGGTGCTGACTATCAGCTAAATGCCAACTTAAATGCTTATGTGAACCTAAATAATGTCGCAAATAAAAAATACGAAAATATCTTAGGCTACGGACAATATGGACGTACTGTTTATGTTGGGTTGAAAGGAAGCTTCTAACCGATAGCTGTAATCGTGCCGACAATGACTAAGCTGAAGTCGTTGTCGGTATAAAAGTACCGACAGCGGTAAACCACAATCGGTTACCATCATTCAGGGGCGTTGCCCCTGTGATGTAACTCAGGCGGTAGCACCGCCGAATTTTAGTAACCGATTACGCCGAAGGCGTTGTTGGTATAAAAGTACCGACAGCGGTAAACCGCAATCGGTTACCATGATTCAGGGGCGTTGCCCCTGTGATGTAACTCAGGCGGTAGCACCGCCGAATTTTAGTAACCGATTACGCCGAAGGCGTTGTCGGTATAAGCAAGTTTTGTGATCTTGATCCCAAAATAAAATGACCAATATCGTTTTTCTTTTCGTTCTTCTATAAAGTACCGACAGCGGTAAACCGCAATCGGTTACCATAATTCAGGGGCGTTGCCTCTTTATTGTATATAGAGAAAAAGCGAGATGAGTTACATCAACCTAATTTATCATATTGTATTTAGAACTAAATACAGTACTTGGGCAATCAATGTTGAAAATGAGAAATTACTCTATCAGTATATTTGGGGATACATAAAACAACGAAATTGTAAGCTATATCAAATCAATGGTATGCCTGACCATATTCATTTGCTCGTTGGTCTACACTCTACAATTTCTATCGCTGATTTCATACAACAGCTAAAAAATGCAACACACCTTTTTATGGAACGCAATAAAGCGTATTTTCCTGATTTTTATGCTTGGGCAAAAGGTTATTGTGCATTAACTTATGCTGAAAAAGATAAAGATATGATCAGTCGTTACATAAAAAATCAAAAACAACATCACCAATTTCAATCATTTGAAGATGAAATGAAATTTTTATTGAAAGACAGTGGTATAACGATAGATAATAATTTTTTTGATCGAAATATATGATTTATATCAGCGATATAAGACACCGCCGAATTTAGATAACCGATTATGCCGAAGGCGTTGTCGGTAATATAATAAAAGCAATGAAAAAGCTCTCATTACTTCTCTCTTTTTTATCCACATTTGCTTATTCAGAACAATTCGTCTCGCTCAATCTATGTAGCGACCGTTTATTAGCGGAATTTGCTCGCTCTGAACAAATAGCCGCAATGTCACCCTATTCTAAAAAGCCGTTGATGATGTTAGATAAGGTCAATATTGATAAGCCTGTCGTTGAGCCACAACTGCTGGATCTGCTGCCTTATCGAGACAAAACGATTTTGCTTAATGAAACCTTTTATCCCCAGTTAGTGAATCAGCTTAAAGCCTATGGATTTAAACTTTTTCCGCTAAATGATAATCCTCAAACGGCGGAAGAGCTATTTGAGTTGATGTTGCAGTTAGGCAAGCTCACTAATAATCAAGCCTATGCAGAAAAGATCGTTTCCCATTTGCGTTTGCAAAATTTTCAGCTAAATCAACCGCTTACAGATACACTTTTTCTTTCTGAGACGGGTATGGTGTATGCCCATTTACCTCAATATCAAACACTATTGAAATTGTTAGGCTTAACGCCATTAAAAAGTGATTTAACCGAACAAAATTTCTCATTGGAAAAACTCATTCTCGCTCAACCGAATGTGCTGATTAAACTTGCGGATCGGCAAGGGTATAATGAACGAGCAGAGTTACTCAAACACCCTATTTTGCAAAAAATGTATCAAAATAAACCGCTTGCAACCTTGCCGATGAAATATACCTACTGTTTTGATCATGGTGTGTGGCAAGGGGCTGAGCAAGTCTGGCAGCAGTTACGGAAATAGACATAGCCTTAAGCTGAAAAATCCTGTAAACTATGCTCCCGTCTTGATGGTACAAAACCATTCTTCATTCAATTCTGATTATCCCAATAAAAGGCAGCCAAAATGACAACGAATTATATTTTTGTGACGGGCGGTGTGGTTTCTTCTTTAGGGAAGGGCATTGCGGCAGCGTCTCTTGCATCTATTCTTGAAGCGCGTGGCTTAAAAGTCACGATGATGAAATTAGACCCTTATATCAATGTCGATCCGGGTACAATGAGCCCAACCCAGCATGGTGAAGTGTATGTGACTGAAGACGGTGCAGAAACCGACTTAGATTTAGGTCACTATGAGCGTTTTATCCGCACTAAAATGACCAAAGCGAACAGCTTTACTAGTGGTAAAATCTACTCAGAAGTATTACGTAAAGAGCGTCGTGGCGACTACCTTGGTGCGACCATTCAAGTTATCCCACACATTACCAATGAAATTAAAGACCGTGTCATCGAAGGCTCACAAGGCTTTGATGTGGCGATTATTGAAGTGGGTGGTACTGTGGGCGATATTGAATCCTTACCATTCCTTGAAGCATTGCGTCAATTGGCGGTTGATGTTGGTCGTGAAAAAACCTTATTTATGCATTTAACGCTTGTGCCATATATCCCAACTGCAGGCGAAGTAAAAACCAAGCCAACTCAGCATTCAGTGAAAGAGTTGCTTTCTATCGGTATTCAACCCGATGTATTGATCTGTCGTTCAGATCGTATGATTCCACCGAACGAACGTTCAAAAATTGCTTTGTTCTGTAATGTGCCTGAGCGTGCTGTCATCTCTTTAAAAGACGTAGGCTCTATTTATCAAATTCCAGCATTACTCAAATCACAAGGCTTAGATCAATTTGTGTGTGATCGTTTCCACTTAAAAGCAAAAGAAGCGGATCTATCTGAATGGGAACAAGTGCTTTACCAACAAGCCAACCCAACAGGCGAAGTCACTATCGGTATGGTGGGCAAATATGTGGAATTGCCAGATGCGTATAAATCGGTAAACGAAGCCTTAAAACACGCGGGCTTAAAAAATCGTTTAACGGTGAATATCAAGTACATTGATTCGCAAGATGTGGAAACCAAAGGTGTTGATGTATTAAAAGGGGTAGATGCAATTTTAGTGCCGGGTGGTTTTGGTTATCGTGGGGTAGAAGGTAAAATTATGACCGCCCAATATGCCCGTGAAAACAAAGTGCCATATTTAGGGATCTGTTTAGGTATGCAGATTGCCTTAATTGAATATGCGCGTAACGTCGCTGGCTTAGAAGGTGCAAACTCCACTGAGTTCGATAAAGATTGCAAATATCCAGTAGTCGGCTTAATTACCGAATGGAAAGATGCTGAAGGTAATGTTGAACAGCGTTCTGATGATTCAGATTTAGGCGGCACAATGCGTTTAGGCTCACAAGCTTGCCATTTAGTGGAAGGCTCAAAAGCAAGAGAAGTCTATGGTGCGGAAACCATTTATGAGCGTCACCGCCACCGTTATGAAGTGAATAACTTACTTTTACCGCAAATTGAAAAAGCGGGGTTAAAAGTCAGTGGTTTATCCGCAGACCGTAAACTGGTTGAAATTATCGAAGTGCCAAATCACCCATGGTTTATTGCCGCACAATTTCACCCAGAGTTCAACTCAACACCTCGGGATGGACACAAACTGTTTGAAGGCTTTGTAAAAGCAGCAAAGACTCATCAGGATAGTCAAAAATAAGTAAAAATAAAGGGGCGTTTAACGCCCCTTTATTTTTCATTTCTTTCTTCTCTGAGGGAAGTATCTTGCGTAGTAGGGGGAAATTAAACCTGATATTTTCCTTTGTCCCCAATATCAAAATGCAACGGCATTCGCCATTTCTGTACACTTAAAAATAAGGTTAAAATACTACACAAAATAGCAAGCGGTAAAAATAACCAATAAATTTGCAAAACGATAGCAAACCATAAAATGGCAAGCAAAATCGGCTGGAAATTCAATCCCCACACTCGGAAGCAAAAATACTCTTTATAGCATAACCCACCTAGTACAAAAAAACTCGCCCCCAAAGCCAAATTTTCTACGCTAAAAACTTGGCAAAGCAAGCCTATCCACATCACAAATTGAAATAAATAGCGGAAATTTTTCAGATACAGATGTAATGAAGAGGCGAGCATTGTGCCAGCGATGAGTAATCCAACCTGAGCCATAGAAGATTGAAAAGGCAGAAGTAATAACATTATTGCGGCTAGCACAAAGCCATTACGGTAGATGATTACTGTAAGATAATCCCAAAAATCCATGGGTGATTTAATATGTGGATCTGCCATTTATCTTTCTCCTAAAATTAAAGCTCCGCAAGTTGGATTAAATCTTGCTCGCTGAGTACTGGCACTCCTAACTCTTGTGCTTTAGCAAGTTTTGAGCCTGCTTTTTCCCCTGCAATGAGATAAGCCGTTTTGCTAGAAACACTACCAGATACCTTACAGCCCAAGCCTTGTAAAATAGCTTTAGCTTGATCTCGGGTAAGTTGAGTGAGTGTACCTGTTAGCACGACTGTTTTATCTTTTAAAGGGTTATCTGCAATTTCTTGTTTTACCACATCTGCCCAATTTACCCCTTGAGCAATTAAGTCTTCAACCACTTCTACATTATGAGGCTCTTGCCAGAAACGTACAATGCGGTTTGCCACCACTTCGCCCACATCTTGCACGGCTTGCAAATCATCAAAAGTAGCTTGGCGGATTTTATTTAGTGTACCGAAATGGTTAGCCAGATTTTGTGCGGTTGCTTCGCCGACATCACGAATCCCCAGTGCGAATAAGAAACGGGCAAGGGTCGTATTTTTGGCATTTTGGATACTGTTTAGTGCATTTTGTGCCGATTTTTCGCCCATTCGTTCTAAACGCATGAGTGTCGTGTGATCGAGTTTAAACAGATCTGCAGGGGTATGCACTAACTCGCGTTCCATTAGCTGTTCGATCAGTTTTTCGCCTACGCCATCAATATCCATCGCTTTACGGGAAACAAAATGTTTTAAGGCTTCTTTGCGTTGGGCTTCGCAGAATAAACCACCGGTACAACGTGCCACAGCCTCGCCTTCCACCCGAACCACCGCAGAATTACACACGGGACAAGCGGTTGGAAATTCGATTTTTTTTGCAAAATCAGGGCGTCGTTCTAAGACCACGCCGACAATTTGTGGAATCACATCACCTGCACGGCGAATAATCACCGTATCGCCAATCGAAATGCCGAGGCGTTCAATTTCATCGCCATTGTGTAGTGTGGCATTGCTCACCGTTACGCCTGCGACAAATACGGGTTCTAATTTTGCCACTGGGGTAATAGCCCCTGTTCTGCCCACCTGAAATTCCACATCGTTTAGCACCGTCATCTCTTCTTGCGCGGGGAATTTGTAGGCAATTGCCCAGCGTGGGGCGCGAGAAATAAAGCCAAGCTGTTCTTGTAGAGCAATATCGTTCACTTTTAAAACGGTGCCGTCAATATCATAGTCGAGTGAGCTGCGCTTTTGCCCGATAGTGTGATAGAAATCAAGTAATGCTTGTTTACCTTTAGCAAGGCGAATTTCATTGTTTACTGCTAAGCCTAGCTCTTTCAGCCATTGTAAACGGGCATGATGGGTGCTTGGTAATTCATCATCACTTTCAAAAATACCGATACTGTAAGCATTAAGCATAAGCAAACGTTGGCGAGTGATTTTAGGGTCGAGCTGACGTAGCGATCCTGCTGCTGCATTGCGTGGGTTGGCAAAGGTTTTTTCGCCTTTTTCTAGTGCGGTTTGATTGAGTTTTTCAAAACCATTATGCGGCATAAAGACTTCACCACGCACCTCTAAACGATGTGGCGGGTTTGGTGTGTTGAGCTTAAGCGGAATGTTACGAATAGTGCGGATATTTGCCGTAATATCTTCGCCTGTTGTGCCATCGCCACGAGTTGCCGCTTGGGTCAGAATACCGTCCACATAGAGAATACTCACGGCCAAACCGTCTAATTTTGGTTCGCAACAAAATTCCAATTTATTGGCATTAACCCCAATACGATCTTCAATCCTTTTTAGGAAACCATCTAAATCTTCCTCGTTAAAAGCGTTGTCGAGAGAAAGCATTGGTAATTCATGCTGAATTTGGGCAAAGCCATCGAGTGGTTTGGCTCCGACACGCTGAGTAGGTGAATCTGGCGTAATGAATTCAGGGTGTTGCCATTCTAGATTTTTCAGCTCATTCATTAAACGGTCGTACTCCGCATCGGGAACGAGAGGGTTATCTAAAACGTGGTAGTGATACTCATAGTTGCGTAAGGTTTTACGCAGTTGCTCTAATTGGGTTTGAATGCTCATTGGTAAAATACTTGATAAAAAAGACCGCTTGTTCAAGCGGTCAGGAAAATAGATTTTTTTACAAATTATTGGGCACGAATACGCTGCACATACTCTTGGCGAGAACGTTCATCAAAGATCTGTTGTTGATCGTTTAATACAAATCCCCCGAGTGATTGTGCGAGGCTATCAGCTGTATTGATCATAATGCGTAAATTAGCCAAATCGTTAGTTGGTGATGGTAAGTGCATAAAGAAGACTAAGCCAACGGTTGCAAAGTTTTCGATGTTATTTAAATCGAACACACCTGGTTGCATCATATTGGCAACGCTAAAGAGTATTGGACTATCAGTGTTATCAATATGACGATGGAAAATATGGTATTCGCCATATTGCAAGCCTAAATTTTCTAAATGTTGTACCACATTTAAGCCGTTGAAATAGCCACCTTCTGGTGCGACAACATAGAGGGTTAGCATATTATTTTCAGACGTATTTTCTGTGCTATTCGGTTCTTGCACAGGCTCAGTTACGCTGTTTTCATTTTCACTCTGAAGGCGAATTTGGGTTTCTTCCACATATTCTGCTTGTGCAACAGGTTGTACTTCAACTTGCTGGGTAAAAATATTTGCTTGTGGCTGGGCAATATTATTTTCAGCTTGATTTGGTAGTTTAATATTGATTTCACGAACCTGATTATCAATTTCTTGCTGCTCAGCTTGCCAACGCTCAGGACTATCAAATTCATTGGCTTGAGTTTGCTGGCTAAAGCCCTCCGGTTTTAATGTGCTAGGAATTTCCGCATTGCTTTGTGAGCCGACAGGGGCTGATACGGGGCGAGTCGAAAAAGTATTGGAGAAAACCCGTGATTTTTCACGACGTGCAGACCATAGACTGTAGCCCACTAAAAACGCAATTAGTAACCCAGCTAGAATAAAGAAAAGCGTTGATGTTTCCATTTTGTCCTCATAGCTCAAATAATCATCAGAATAAGATTTTCACACTTTGCGAAAAACGTTGCATAGCTTACCATACTTCTCTGCAAATTTTGAGAACAAAAGGTTGAATATGTCTTCTGTATTTAATACACCAGAAAGCCAAGCAGGCTTAGGGTTACAATATTTTATACATGGCTGGAAATTGATTTTCCAACGCCAATTACTGCCATTTGTTATTTTTCCTATATTGATTAATGCGCTTTTGATGGCAGGTTTAATTTGGCTTTTCTTTGCCAACATCGGTGGATTACTGGAAAGTCTTCTGCCTTCGTGGTTGGAGTGGCTTAGTGTTGTCCTTATTCCACTTATCTTTTTGCTGATTTTAGTTGGCTTTTACTTTGCTTTTACCACGTTAGCTAATTTTATTGCAGCCCCCTTTAATGCATTATTAGCCGAAAAAGTTGAGCAACAGCTCACAGGGGAAAATTTAGCAGAAATGCGTTTTACTGAATTACTTAAAGATGTGCCAAGAATGTTAGCTCGGGAATGGCGCAAAATGCTCTATAGCTTACCACGGCTGCTTGCTCTGTTTATTCTTGGGTTTATTCCTGTATTGGGGCAAACTGTTGTGCCTGTGCTGGCTTTTATTTTTAGCGCGTGGTTACTGGCTATTCAGTATTGCGACTACCCGTTTGATAATCACAAAATTAGTTTTGCCAGAATGCGAAACGCATTGAAGGAACAGCGAGTAATGAATTTTACTTTTGGGGCATTGGTTAGTTTGTTTATGGTAATTCCATTTATTAATTTGGTTGTCATGCCTGTGGCGGTTTGTGGGGCAACAGCAATGTGGGTGGGGGAGTATCGAAATTTCTTTCTTGATAAAACAAATGATGGATTAGCCTACCAAAAGCCATCTTTACAAGATAAACGGCAACGCGGTATTGTGCCAAAAGCATAAATAAAGGCGGAAAATACCGCCTTTTAGTTAATCAATGTGTTTTGGCGTGATTGGCAGGTTTTTCAAAGCCTTTTGCTTTTAAACAAGCTTCAAATTTTGCCATATCGTCTTTACTCGTTAAGCCTTGATGGCACTCTTTCATTGCTTTTGCTAATTCAGGGTTTGAGTGATGATGCATTGGCGGATGGTTTTTAGGCATTTCAAAACCACGTTGTGCCAAGCAATTATGCACAGCCTCGTGTCCTTGGTGTGCTTTGTGGCACTCTTGAATCGCTGTTTCTAATGCTTGATTGTGGTGTGGGTTTGCTGGCTCCTGAGAGCAAGCGGTTAAAGCAAAAATAATGCTTGATAGTGCAAATAATTTTTTCATAGATAAACTCCAAATATAGAAAGAAAATGAAATTTTAATGAAAAAAGAGGGGAAAATAAATTCCCCTCTTAGCTATTGTATTAATTACACATCGTATGTGGTTGATGCTGTGTTACCGCCACGACCTGTCCAGTTAGTATGGAAGAACTCGCCGCGTGGTTTGTCAGTACGCTCATAAGTGTGCGCACCGAAGTAGTCACGTTGTGCTTGCAGTAAGTTTGCTGGCACACGCTCTGAAGTATAACCATCTAAGAACGTGATCGCAGACGCCATACATGGCATTGGGATACCCACTTCGATAGACTTCGCTACCACTTTACGCCAGTCTGCCATCGCATTTTCTAAAATGCCTTTAAAGTAGTCATCTGAACCTAAGAATACTAAGTCTGGATTCGCTTCATACGCATCACGAATGTTGCCTAAGAAACGGCTACGAATGATACAACCTTCACGCCATAAAAGTGCGGTTGCACCATAGTTAATATCCCAACCAAAGTTTTCTGACGCTTCACGAATGAGCATAAAGCCTTGTGCGTAAGAAATGATTTTTGAAGCAAGTAACGCACGACGTACCGCTTCAATCCACACTTTTTTATCGCCTTCAACAGGGCTGATCGTTTTGTTGAATAATTTAGAAGCCGCCACACGTTGATCTTTAAATGAAGAGACGCAACGAGCAAATACTGATTCAGTGATTAGGGTTAATGGGATACCGAAATCTAACGCATTGATACCAGTCCATTTACCTGTGCCTTTTTGACCAGCGGTATCTAAGATTTTCTCAACTAACGGTGTGCCGTCTTCGTCTTTGTAACCTAAGATATCGGTGGTGATGTCGATTAAGTAGCTGTCTAATTCAGTTTTTTTCCACTCTTGGAAAATCGCTTGCATTTCATCGTAGCTTAAACCTAAACCGTCTTTTAAGAATTGGTAAGCTTCGCAAATTAACTGCATATCACCGTATTCGATACCGTTGTGAACCATTTTCACAAAGTGACCCGCACCTTCTTTACCCACCCAGTCACAGCAAGGCTCGCCTTTGTCGGTTTTCGCTGAAATTGCTTGTAAAATCGGTTTAACGTGTTCCCACGCTTCAATGTTACCGCCCGGCATAATAGAAGGCCCGTGACGTGCACCTTCTTCACCGCCTGAAACACCGGTACCGATAAAACGAATACCTTTCGCCGCTAAATCTTTAACACGACGGTTTGAATCAGGGTAGTTTGAGTTACCACCATCAATAATGATGTCGCCTTCTTCTAAGTGCGGTAGTAATGCATCAATAAATTGATCCACTACTTCACCGGCACGCACCATTAACATCACTTTACGCGGTTTTTCTAATTTCGCCGCTAAATCTTCTAACGAATAAGCACCGATAATATTTGTGCCTTTCGCCGCACCTGCTAAGAACTCATCCACTTTTGAAGTAGTACGGTTATACGCTACCACTTTAAAGCCGTTGTCGTTCATATTTAAAATTAAATTTTGGCCCATTACCGCTAAACCGATAACGCCGATATCGCCTTTTTGTGACATTGTTTGCTCCTATTGTTTTTGATTCTATGCAAGCGGTCAAATTGGTAACATTTTTTGCAAATTTGACCGCTTGTTAATATTTATTGACCTAAAATAAATTACACTGCCATTTGGCTGTGTAATGCCGCTGTATCTATTTCAATAATTTGGGATTGCCCCGTTTCCAATGTATCAAGCCATTGCCAATGTTCATAGCCAACTAATTTTCCATTTTCCACAGAAAATGTTGTTACACAATGCCCGAGACGATTTTCTAATTGATGATTTAAATGTTGGTAACTAAACTTAATTTGGCTATCTGAAATCCATTTACCAATTAAAAATCCCTTTAAAATTTCCCCACCGTGATATTCAGCCCAAATTACGTTGTCTTGCTGAAAATAGAAGAAATGGGTTTGATTACTCACTTCTCCATTTTCACTATTTTGCAAAGCTGTAAAGATTTTATTGTTAAGGTTGAACATAGCTAAAACTTGTTGTTAAAGATCTTTCGCAGCCTCACTATCCAAATACCATTCCGTTACTCCCTCTTTCGCCTGAATTTTGGCTGCTGGATAAGGTAGATTTTCTGCCTGTGTGGTTTGGATTTCTTTTAAAATTTCTGCTTTGCTTGCTCCTGTAACCAAATAAGTAATGCGTTTTGCTTTTTCAATGAGTGAAGCGGTTTTGGAAATGCGGATTTGCCCAGTTTCAGGATGTTTGGCAATGACAGCAACATTTTGATCGTTGAAATCGGTTTGATGTGGGAAAAGTGAAGCGGTGTGTCCGTCGGTTCCCATGCCTAAAATAATCCAATCAAACGCCAAGTTAGGCACACAAGCGGTCAATTCTTGCGAAAATCTTGCAAGTTCTTGTTCCGCATTTTCTTCACCACGAATGCGGTGAATATTTTCGCTTGGAATGTCGATGTGATCGAACAGTAATTTCTGCACTTCGCCGTAGTTACTTTCGGGATCGGTTGGGGCAACCATTCGATCATCGCCCCACCAAAAGTGTAGATTTTGCCATTGAATTTCGGTATTAAACGGGGCTTGAGCTAAGGTTTTGAATAATAATTTGGGGGTTGAACCACCAGAAAGGGAAATATGTACAGGACGGTTTTGATGACTGTATTCGATAAACTCTTTAGCAATTTGTTCTACCGCTGCTTGGGCGGTGGGGAAAATTTGGGTATTCATTTGATGTTCCATTTGTGAGGGCGTATGTCATACGTTCTTTTGTGATTATGGGCGTACGATGTACGCCCCTACAACCATTTAAACTTTTTTCTTCATTAATCCTGACGGTTTACGCCATACTTTACCGTGTTTAGCGATTAATTTATCTGCTTCAGAGGGCCCCCAGGTGCCAGCTTCATATTCATAGACCCTGCCACTTTTAGCTTTGTAATCCAAAATAGGTTGCACAAAACGCCAGCAAGCGTGTACTGCATCTGTTCGGGCAAATAAGGTCGCATCCCCTTTAATTGCATCAAGTAGTAAGCGTTCGTAAGCCGTTAATAAACTAGAAGCCGAGCTGAGATCTGCATAACGGAAGTCCATTGAGACTTCTTTTGCTTCGAAACCTGCTCCTGGTTTTTTCAAGCCGAAACGCATTGAGATCCCTTCATCGGGTTGAATACGGATAATCAATTTATTATCGGGTGCATTTTGACTAAATACAGGGTGTGGCGTAGTTTTAAAGTGAATCACCACTTCGGTGACTCGGGCCGGTAAACGCTTACCTGTACGAACATAGAACGGTACGCCAGCCCAGCGCCAGTTGTCGATTTCACAACGTAATGCCATATAGGTTTCGGTATTTGAATCAGCCGGTACGCCTTTCTCTTCTAAGTATGCAAGGACTTCTTCCCCATCAACCTTACCACGAGCATATTGCCCTAACACAAGGTTATTTTTGATATCATCACTTGAAAGCGGGTGTAAGCAGTGTAGTACTTTTGCGACTTCATCACGCATTGAATCAGCATTGATAATTGCCGGCGGTTCCATTGCCACCATTGCTAAAACTTGTAGTAAATGATTTTGGAACATATCACGCATTGCACCTGAGCCATCGTAGTAACCGCCACGCTCTTCAACGCCGATACTCTCCGCTCCCGTAATTTCTACATAATCAATAAAGTTACGGTTCCAAAGCGGTTCAAACAAACCGTTAGAAAAACGTAGCACTAATAAGTTTTGCACTGTCTCTTTGCCAAGATAGTGGTCAATACGATAGATTTGGTGTTCAGCAAAATATTTATGAATTTGAATGTCGAGTGCTTTGGCTGTTTCAATGTCATAGCCAAATGGTTTTTCCACAATAATGCGTTTCCAGCCATTCTCTTCGGTAGTTAAGCCGTGAGCTGCAAGACACTCTGGAATTACACCATAGAGGCTTGGTGGGGTAGAAAGATAGTAAAGGGTATTACCTTGAGTTTGGTAGATTTCGTGCAGTTCGCTTAAGCGTGGGAGTAATTTGGCATAGTCTGCAGCATCAGCAGTATTTACTGCTTGATAGTAAAGATGTTCGCAAAATTTTTCTAAAATTTCACCGCTTGCATTTTCTGATTTTTGCAGGGCATTGAACATTTTTTCACGAAAACTGATGTCATTTAATTCCGAACGAGCAACGCCGAGTACAGAAAAGTTTTCGGATAGTCTGCCAATACGGTAAAGATGAAAAAGGGCGGGAATTAACTTGCGGTAAGTCAGATCGCCTGACGCACCAAAAATCACAATGCAGGTATTATCTGCGTTCATAAAAGCTCTCCTAAAAATAGATTTACTGGCGATGAAAAGCGAATACTTGTTGCCAGTTATATTGTTTGTTCCCAACCATAATAAACGGTGGGTTAATAAAGGTCTCACGCTGGTTATAAGTTAGCGGTAGAAAGTTTAAATCAAAAATTTCACCACCACATTCTGCTAGTAAAATTTCGGGCACAGCCGTATCCCATTCTCCAGTTGCTCCTAAGCGGATATAGCAATCAGCTTTGCCTTCTGCGACTAAGCCTGCCTTGAGACTACAGGAGCCAAAGCGAGTGAAGTTAGCTTGGTAAGGGGGCAAAATTGCGGGCTCAATTTTTTGGATATTTACGCTCCCAATAGTAATTTGTAAGCGGTGCTTTTCTGGTAATTTTTTGCAAATACCGGATAAGTGAGTGCGGATACCATTTTCCAATAGAAAAGCCCCTTGTCCTTTTAAGGCAAAATAGGTTTTATTTAGAATTGGGGAATGGATAACGCCAAGCACTGGTCGATTGTGTTGCACTAGGCCAATTACGACTGAAAATTGATCAGTGCGATCGATAAATTGTTGTGTGCCATCAAGGGGATCAATTAGCCAGTATTCTTGCCATTGACTGCGTTCACTCAGAGGAATTTTTTGCCCTTCTTCAGAAAGAATAGGAATATTTGGCGTTAATTGTTGCAGTTGTTCGATAACAAACTGGCTAACAAAAAGATCTGCTTCTGTAACGGGGGTGTGATCGGCTTTAATTTGTACTTCAACCGCGCAAGCATAGAAACGCTTTAAGTGCTCACCTGCTTGTTGTGCAATGTGGAGAACCTGATCAAGAAGTGTTTGATTTAATTGCTGCATAAAACCCCCGGAAAGAAACGGCATATCATACCGTAAATTTAGTGAAATGTCGTTAATGACTTGAACGTTTGCGTAGGAATAAGCGTAAGCATAACAATGCATACATCATGGCTGCCAAGGCGTAGCTGAAAGTATAGAGTAAGAGCATTAAACTATGTTCAATCAATGAAATATCTGTTTCAGGCTTGCTAATGGCAAAAGGAATGATGATTAAGCCATAAAGAAAAAAGATTAAGCCGCTAAAAAATGCGATAGGAAAGAGATGCTGGCGATGATAATTAAATTTAACGCAAATAAGAGCAAAGAAAAAAGCTGGTATAGCAACACTGCAAAAAACTATCGCAAAATTAGTCAGCGAAAAATGGCCAAAAACACCAGTCAGTAAGAAAAATGTGAGTTGGCTAAGAAGGGGAAAAATCCAGAGAATTGCCTTATTGTGCATTTTTTAGGTACTCTTTTAATAAAAATAATGCGGAAAGATTACGCGACTCTCCAAAATTTGGATCGGCAAGTAGCTCATCTATTTTTTCTAGCGGATAATGAATAATCTCAAGTGGTTCTGGTTCATCTCCTTCTAGTTGAGAAGGATAGAGATCTTGGGCAACAAAGAGATGCATTAGCCCATACATATGGCTTGGGCCGCTATAAAGTGGGCGGAGAGGTTCAATTTTCCGAGCAGCAAATCCGATCTCTTCTTGTAACTCACGATTAGCACTTTCAATGGGCGCTTCACCTTGATCTACAATTCCCTTGGGAAAGGTCAATTCATAACGTTCAGGACCAACTGCATACTCTTTTACAAAGATAATGTGGTTATTGTGGATCGGGACAATCATCACCGAACTCCGTCGCTGCGGAGTTAAACGTTCATAGGTGCGCTCAGCACCATTAGAAAAACGTAGTTCAACAGATTGCACTTCGAAAATAGCGGTTTTAGCGATAACTTTTACATCAAGAATTTCTGGCACTTGCTTCATTTATTGTCCTTGTTAAGTGTATTCGATACACATTTTAGCTTAAAAATGCTTAGATGCTCTAGGGCTATTGATAATTCCAATTAAATTGCATAATTCTTCGGGTTGATGGGAATTGTGATTTCTTGAGCGATTTGTTTGTGAACTAAATGTTGTTTTTTTGTATCCAAAAAGTAATCGTTTGCTTGGTTTTGGGCATGGTTTGATATGGATCAAGAAAAAATGTGATGAAGTTCACATTTCATTTGAGCGTAAAATGTGCCCTCATTATAATTCCACCAGTTTTAATTATTTTTTCATTACTTAAAATAAATGTATTCTCCTACCGAAATGGCAAAAATTGCTGAAGATGCAGCAGTTGCTAAAGCCACCAAACATCAATTCTATTCTTTTATTTCTGCGATTACTGCAGGGGCATTTATTGCCATTGCGTTTGTCTTTTATGCGACTAGCCAAGTAGGAGCCAGCGAATTACCGTGGGGTGTGGCAAAGGTTTTAGGTGGTGTGGTGTTTTCATTAGGTGTCACAATGTGCGTGGTGTTTGGTGCAGAGCTTTTTACGTCAAGCACAATGACAGTGATTGCCAAAGCAAGCAAACGTATTACCCTTGCTCAAATGTTGAAAAACTGGGGAGTGGTTTATCTAGGCAACTTTATTGGGGCGATTTTAATCGTACTACTCACGTGGTTTAGCGGTGAAATAATGGCGGCAAAAGGGCAATGGGGATTGGTCATTTTAAACACCGCTCAACATAAAATCCATCACACTGCGTTTGAAGCTTTCAATCTGGGGATTTTTTGTAATTTAATGGTCTGTATTGCGGTATGGATGGCTTATGCGGGCAAGTCATTAACCGATAAAGCCTTTATTATGGTATTACCGATTGCAATGTTTGTTTCGGGCGGTTTTGAACACTGTGTGGCAAATATGTTTATGATTCCAATGGGGATTTTGATTCATAGTGCAGCGGGCCCTGAATTTTGGGCAATGATTGGTATGGATCCAGCTCAGTTTGCCGATTTAACCGTAGCGAATTTTATTAGTAAAAACCTAATTTGGGCGACACTGGGTAACATTGTCGGTGGTGCATTCTTTATTGCAATGGTGCAGTGGTTTTTGCATTTGAGAAAGCATTAGAAATCTCCCCTCTTTGCTAAAGAGAGGGATCAGGGCAAGGTGGAATAAAAATTTCCAACAAGCGGTCAAATTTTGTAGATTTTTGACAAAAACATACCGCTTGTCATTCATAATTATCAACACTTATTTTTATTTAACGAGGACTTAAAATGACTCAATTAAATGAAGCTCAACAACAAGCGTGGGCAGGTTTTGCTGGTGGCGATTGGCAAACCGAAGTCAATGTACGTGACTTTATTCAAAAAAACTATACGCCATATGAAGGTGATGAATCATTCCTAGCAGACGCTACCGAAGCGACAACCAAACTTTGGAATGATGTGATGGAAATGATCAAAGTGGAAAACAAAACCCACGAGCCGTACGACATTGATACGGATACGCCATCAACCATTACTTCACACGCACCGGGTTATATCAATAAAGATTTAGAAAAAATCGTTGGTTTACAAACGGATGCCCCATTAAAACGTGCAATTATGCCATTTGGTGGGATCAATATGGTGAAAGGCTCTTGTAAAGTTTATCGTCGTGAGCTTAAACCAGAAATTGAACATATCTTTACTGAATACCGTAAAACCCATAACCAAGGGGTATTTGATGTTTACACCCCAGATATTTTACGCTGCCGTAAATCAGGCGTAATTACTGGCTTACCAGATGCTTACGGTCGTGGCCGTATCATCGGGGATTATCGCCGTATGGCACTTTACGGTGCAGACTTCTTAATGGCAGACAAAAAACGCCAATTCGATTCACTTCAAGCTCGTCTTGAAGCTGGTCAAGATATCCAAGCGACAATTCAATTACGTGAGGAAATCGCTGAGCAACACCGTGCATTAGGCAAAATGAAAGAGATGGCAGCAAGTTACGGCTATGACATTTCTAAACCAGCAACCAACGCTCAAGAAGCGGTACAATGGGTTTATTTCGCATACTTGGCGGCGGTGAAATCACAAAATGGTGCAGCAATGTCGTTTGGTCGTGTTTCAACTTTCTTAGATATCTACATTGAACGTGACTTAAAAGCCGGCAAAATTACTGAGCAAGAAGCTCAAGAGTTAATGGATCACTTGGTGATGAAATTACGTATGGTGCGTTTCTTACGTACCCCTGAATACGATCAATTATTCTCTGGTGACCCAATGTGGGCAACCGAAACCTTCGCAGGTATGGGCTTAGACGGTCGTACGTTGGTCACCAAAAACAGCTTCCGTTTATTGCATACCCTTTACACCATGGGGCCATCACCAGAGCCAAACTTAACTATTCTTTGGTCTGAAAGCCTACCAGACGGTTTCAAACGTTATGCGGCGAAAGTGTCTATTGAAACATCATCTGTACAATACGAAAACGATGATTTAATGCGCCCAGACTTCAACAACGATGACTATGCGATTGCGTGCTGCGTAAGCCCAATGGTGGTGGGTAAACAGATGCAGTTCTTCGGTGCGCGTGCGAACTTAGCGAAAACCTTGCTTTACGCAATCAATGGTGGTGTGGACGAGAAATCAGGCGACCAAGTTGGCCCGAAAACAGAGGCAATCACTAGCGAATACTTGGATTACGATGATGTAATGCAACGCTTAGACGGCTTTATGGACTGGCTTGCAACCCAATATGTGACGGCGTTAAACATCATTCACTTTATGCACGATAAATATGCGTATGAAGCCGCATTGATGGCATTACACGACCGTGATGTATTCCGCACAATGGCATGTGGTATCGCAGGTCTTTCTGTTGCGGCAGACTCACTTTCTGCAATCAAATATGCGAAAGTAAAACCAATTCGCAGTGATATTGAAATCAAAAATAAAGCAGGCGAAGTGATTGGTGTGGCGAAAAACGTGGCAACCGATTTTGAGATTGAAGGTGAATATCCACAATTTGGTAACAATGATAACCGTGTGGACGATATTGCGTGCGACTTAGTTGAGCGCTTTATGAAGAAAATTCAAAAATTGGGTACATACCGCAATGCAACCCCAACTCAATCTGTTTTAACTATCACATCAAACGTGGTTTACGGTAAGAAAACAGGTAACACCCCAGATGGTCGTCGTGCAGGTGCACCATTCGGCCCAGGTGCAAACCCAATGCACGGACGTGACCAAAAAGGTGCGGTAGCCTCATTAACTTCTGTGGCGAAATTACCATTTGCTTATGCGAAAGATGGTATTTCTTACACCTTCTCTATCGTACCAAATGCGTTAGGTAAAGATTTAGAAGCGCAAAAACGCAACCTTGCAGGCTTAATGGACGGTTATTTCCACCACGAAGCGGAAGTGGAAGGTGGTCAGCACTTAAATGTAAACGTGCTTAACCGTGAAATGTTGTTAGACGCAATGGAAAATCCGGAAAAATATCCGCAATTAACCATTCGTGTATCAGGTTATGCGGTACGTTTCAACTCTTTAACCAAAGAGCAACAAATGGACGTAATTACCCGTACTTTCACTGAGAGTATGTAATCCATTTTGTAAAATCTGAATGGTATTCAACCGCTTGTAGCCCAAGGTTACAAGCGGTTTTTTATGTCGATTGTTAGCAAAATAGATAATCATTGATAGAAATCAATATCATTTATATTGTGTTCGGGTATAAAGCTCACTTTCATTCGTGTTATTGAGGACTCAAAGTATGATTACAACTCAAACTTGGCAGCCATGCCAAGCTGCACCAACGGCTTTTCCTGAGCGAAAAGCACTTATGCCAATTTGGGGAGGCGAAGCAGTCACACCAGAATTGTGGCAACAAGTATGGCTAAATGCGCGTAGTCGTGCGTTAAATGAAGATGCGCTTGCCTATATTCATATTCCATTTTGTGCAAGCCACTGTGTTTTTTGTGGTTTTTATCGGAATGCTTGGAAAGATGATTACAGCAAGATTTATACAGATAAATTGATAGAAGAACTTGCCTTTGATCGCTCACTATCCCAAGGGAAAGGCAAAATTAAAGCCGTTTATTTTGGTGGCGGCACACCAACAGCATTACATAAAGAAGATTTGGTACGTTTAATTCAAGCTTGTTATCACTATTTGCCCTTGGCTGATGATTGTGAATTTACCTTAGAAGGACGTATTAGCCATTTTGATTTAGAAAAAGCAGCAGCTTGTGTAGAAGCTGGAGTCAATCGGATTTCCATTGGCGTGCAGACATTTAATTCGGCGTTGCGGAAACGCTTAGGACGTAAGCATAGTGGTGAGCAGGCTTATCATTATCTGGAAGCCTTATGTCAATTAAATGCTGTGATTATTGCAGATTTTATTTTTGGTTTACCTAACCAAAATGATGAAATTTGGGCGAAGGATATTGAGCTTGCAAGCCAGCTTCCTATTGCAGGCTTGGATATTTATGCTTTTAATAATTATCCATTTTTGCCAATTAACCGCCTAATTCAGCATGGTACTTTGCCACAGCCTGCTAGCGCTGAAATACAATCTCAGCACTATGCTTATGCGGTAGAGAAGTTAATACAAGCAAATTGGCAACAGGTGAGCAATAACCACTTTGCTTATCCTGGGCGAGGAGAGCGAAATTGGTATAATACGCTAGTTAAGTCAAATATGGATTGCTTAGCTTTTGGTGCTGGTGCTGGTGGTAATTTTGGCGGTTATAGTTTTCAAGTACAGGCATCTTTGCCAGAATATTTGGCTACAGAACCTCAACAGAAAGCCATTTCTTATTTGAGTAAGCATGGTGTAAATAAATCGTTATTGAGTGAGGTACAGCATAATATGGAACTGGGTATGATAGACACCTCACTTTTTCAAGGCAATCTACAAGCAATGCAATTACTGGATGAATGGCAGTCTTTGTCATTATTAAAAATCACTTCAGACGGAGTTGCGAAACTCAATACTAGTGGGCGTTACTGGTCACCTACACTGGTACGCCAACTTATGCTGACATTTTCAGATCATACACATCATTAACGTTAATGATTTGTCGGTAAGTGTAATAGTTCCGCGCCTTCTCTCATAAAATAACGTATAATAGCGCTAGTTGAAGTATAAAAAGGATATTTATGGCTATTGCACGTTATCACTCCTATGAATCTTGCGGTACAGTTGATGGACCGGGGATTCGTTTCATTCTCTTTTTACAAGGCTGCTTAATGCGTTGTAAATATTGTCACAATCGCGATACTTGGGATTTAGAAGGGGGAAAAGAAATCTCTGTTGAAGAGCTAATGAAAGAGGTTGTGACCTATAAGCATTTTATGCGGGCTACTGGTGGTGGTGTGACAGCATCAGGTGGTGAGGCTGTGCTACAAATGGAATTTGTTAGAGATTGGTTTCGAGCCTGTAAAGCCGAAGGGATCAACACTTGCTTAGATACGAATGGTTTTGTACGCCATTACAGTGAGTTAGTTGATGAAATGCTAGATGTAACAGACTTAGTCATGCTTGATCTCAAACAGCTCAATGAAGAGGTTCATAAAGATCTCATTGGGGTATCGAATAAACGGACGCTAGATTTTGCAAGGTATTTACAAAAACGCAATCAACGTACATGGATTCGTTATGTGGTTGTACCTGGATATACTGATGCCGATGCCGATGTACATTTACTTGGGCAATTTATTCAAGGTATGGATAATATTGAACAAGTTGAATTGCTTCCTTACCACCGTTTAGGCGCGCATAAGTGGAAAACATTAGGCGAAGAATATGAGCTAGAAGATGTGCGTCCTCCGACAAAAGAGAGTCTTGAGCATATTAAATTGATCATTGAAAGTTACGGGCATAAAGTGAAGTTTTAAGAAAATTAAGGGAAAACAATCGCTTGTTTTCCCTTAATTTTTTGCAAAAAAGCGGGTAGAAATACCCGCTTGTACGGCATTTGGTGCATTGGCTACATAATGCCGTGCTTGTATTGTACTAAGCCTTATTTGCCATAGTAGGCTTTGGTCATTAACTCCTCCATATCCGCAACCATCGCAAGACGTGGGTTAGCAGGGGTACATTGGTCTTCAAAGGCGTTGAATGCCAGTTCTCGACGGGCTTCTAAGAACGCTTTTTCATCAATACCTTGCTCTTTTAATGACATTTTCACGCCACAGCGTACAGAAAGATCGTGCACTGCTTTCGCGTAAGATTCCACCCCTTCAGCAGGTGTGCTTGCTGGTAAGCCAAGCATGCGGGCAATATCTTGATAGCGGCGATCAGCCACATAATCAGTATATTTCGGCCAAGTTGCCACTTTGGTTGGGCGAGTACCGTTATAACGGATAACGTGTGGCAATAAGATAGCATTGGTACGACCGTGAATAGTATGGAATTTACCGCCAATTTTGTGTGCCATTGAGTGGCAAATACCAAGGAATGCATTAGCAAATGCCATACCTGCCATGGTTGAAGCGTTGTGCATTTTTTCACGTGCAACTTCATCAAATTCTTTGACCGATTTTTCAAGATTTTCAAAGACCAATTTAATCGCTTGTAATGCCAAGCCATCAGTATAGTCATTTGCAAGCACAGAAACGTAAGCCTCTGTTGCATGTGTGAGCACATCTAAACCGGTATCAGCAGCAACTGCGGGTGGGACAGACATCACTAATGCAGGATCGACAATCGCGACTGTTGGCGTTAAAGAATAATCCGCAAGAGGATATTTAATGTCACCATCGGTAATCACTGCAAATGGAGTCACTTCAGAACCTGTACCCGAAGTGGTTGGGATCCCAACAAATTTGGCTTTGCGTCCTAATTGTGGGAATTTAAAGGCGCGTTTGCGAATATCCATAAATTTTTGCACTAAATCACGGAAATCGACTTCTGGTTGTTCATAGAAAAGCCACATCACTTTGGCGGCATCCATTGGTGAACCACCGCCTAATGCGATGATAGTATCTGGTTGGAAGCTACGCATAAGTTCTGTGCCTTTACGCACGGTTTCAATACTTGGGTTTGGCTCTACATCGCAGAACAGCTGGTAGGTAACTTTATTACGGCGTTGGCGTAATTGTTCGGTAATTCTATCGACAAAACCGAGATCGACCATTGCTCGGTCGGTGACGATCATGACTTTTTCCGCATCTTTCATTGATTTTAAATATTGAATAGAATCGCGCTCAAAGTAGATTTTTGATGGCACTTTAAACCACTGCATATTATTTCTCCGTCTGCCAACCCGTTTAATATTTAATAAGTTCACTGCACTTACATTGTTGCCCACAGAGTTTTTACCGTAAGAGCCACAACCTAATGTGAGTGATGGCAAGAATGAGTTATAAACATCACCAATACCACCAAAGGTAGAAGGCGAGTTCCAAATGACACGAATGGCTTTTACACGTTCCCCAAACGTTTTAGCAAGTTCGCTATTTTGGGTATGGATTGCCGCCGAATGTCCTAAGCCATGGAAATTCACCATTGCTTCAGCAAGTTGTAAACCGTGTTCGGTATTATCGGCTTTTAACAATGCTAAAACAGGCGAAAGTTTTTCACGGGTAAGTGGTTCAAGTTCGCCCACCTCTTTACACTCAGCCAATAAAATATTGGTATTTTTCGGCACAGAAAAGCCCGCTTGTTCTGCAATCCAAAAGGCAGATTTTCCCACTACTGCCGAATTTAATTTTGCGCCTGCACAGCTTGCTTTATCGGCTTTATCAACCCCGAAAATAAATTGTTCAAGCAGGGCTTTCTCTTTTTTATTAACTAAATATACGCCATAAGATTGCATCTCTTGTACAAACTCATTGTAGATCTCTTTATCTACAATAGCGGCTTGCTCAGAGGCACAAATCATACCGTTATCAAATGATTTTGACATTACAATGTCATACACCGCTTGTTTAAGTTTAGCACTTTTCTCTACATAGGCTGGCACATTGCCTGCCCCCACGCCCAGTGCTGGTTTACCACAAGAGTAAGCTGCTTCAACCATAGCATTTCCGCCAGTGGCAAGAATAGTCGCAATGCCTTTGTGTTTCATTAATAAAGATGTGCCTTCCATTGATGGTGTTTTAATCCATTGGATACAATCTTTTGGTGCACCTGCCGCAACAGCTGCATCATAGACAATTTGTGCTGCGTGTGCAGAGCATTGTTGTGCAGAAGGGTGGAAGGCAAAAACGATAGGGTTACGAGTTTTGAGAGCGATGAGTGCTTTGAAGATAGTGGTAGAGGTTGGATTGGTTGTTGGAGTGATACCACAAACGACCCCGACAGGATCGGCTATTTCAGTGATACCAGTGACATCGTCTTCACTAATTACACCTGCGGTTTTAAGATGCCGCATATTATTGACGACATATTCACAAGCGAAGAGGTTTTTAGTGGCTTTATCCTCAAATACCCCACGTCCTGTTTCTTCTACCGCATGTTGGGCGAGCACACCATGCTGATCAAGAGCGGCAACAGAGGCTTTCGCCACAATGTAATCGACTTGGGCTTGGTCAAGTAGACGGAAAGCATCCAATGCTTTAAGCCCGCGTTCAACCAGTTCATTAACTTCGACTTGAGCATCATACGGTTGAGCTTCAACCACTTTTTTTGCTGTCATTTTAGTTTCTCCATAAAGTTTTAAAATTATTTTACTGGTAAAAATAATACGCTTTTGGAGTAAAAATCCCACTGATTTCGCTGATTGTTTTTTATTCTTTTGCGTTGGATCAAATTTGGAAAAAACTGTAACTAAGCGGTAAGAAAAACGAGATATTTTGCTAACCCAGTTGTTACAAATTATTAGCGTTTTGCAAAAAACTGGCTGAAAGTGACCGCTTGAAATTCTATTATTCCTCTTGAAATTTCCATAAAATCCCCCAAACTATTGCCCGTTTTTGTTTGAAAAAAGGAATAACAATGACTAATCCACTTTTACACGTAACTGGCTTACCCAAATTCTCTGAAATTAAGCCAGAGCATATTCAACCTGCCGTTGAGCAGTTAATTCAAGAAAATCGTGAAATCATTGAGCAAGTTGCCCAAATTGAAAACCCAACTTGGGAGAATTTTTATCTGCCGCAAGTAATGGCAGGGGATAAACTCTCCCGTGCGTGGTCGCCTGTAGGGCATTTGAACTCGGTGAAAAATTCCCCGGAGTTACGTGAAGCTTATCAAGCGTGTTTACCGTTGCTCTCTGAATTTGGCACTTGGGCAGGGCAACATCAAGGTTTATATCAAGGTTGGTTAAAACTCAAAAACAGCCCCGAGTTTGAAACTTATTCAATCGCTCAGAAAAAAGCGGTAGAAAATAGCTTGCGTGATTTTGAGCTTTCAGGCATTGGCTTGCCCGCAGAGAAACAACAACGCTATGGCGAAATTGTCGCTCGCTTATCTGAATTAAGCTCGCAATTTTCTAATAATGTACTTGATGCCACAATGGGCTGGGAAATCATTGTAGAAAATGCGGATGAATTAAAAGGCTTGCCAGAATCCGCCTTAGAAGCAGCAAAAGCGAGTGCTGAAAGCAAAGAAAAATCAGGCTATCGTTTTACCCTTGAATTTCCAAGTTATCTGCCAGTAATGACCTACTGCGAGAACCGTGAACTGCGTGAGAAAATGTATGCGGCATTTAATACTCGAGCGTCCGATCAGGGAGAAAATGCGGGTAAATGGGATAACTCAGCGAACATTGATGAAAAAATTAAACTGCGTTTAGAATTAGCAAATTTACTTGGCTTTGAAACTTATGCAGATTATTCCCTTGCCACTAAAATGGCGGAAAATCCACAACAAGTGGTAGAGTTCTTAGAAGATTTGGCAAAACGTTCAAAAGCACAAGGTGAAAAAGAGTTTGCTGAACTCAAAGCTTTTGCCGAAAAAGAATTTGGTGTGACTGAGCTAGCCCCTTGGGACATTGCGTTTTATAGCGAAAAACAAAAACAAGCGTTATATGCGATCAATGATGAAGAGCTTCGCCCTTATTTCCCTGAAAATCGTGTGTTAAGCGGTTTATTTGAGCTGATTAACCGCATTTTCGGTATGCGTGTGGAAGAGCAATTTGATGTGGACGTTTATCACCCTGATGTGCGTTTTTTCCATATTTTTGACGAAACCGACCGCTTGCGTGGTTCATTCTATTTAGATTTATACGCTCGTGAGCATAAGCGTGGCGGTGCGTGGATGGACGATTGTATCAACCAAAAACGCCTTGCTGATGGTTCATTGCAAAAACCCGTGGCGTATTTAACCTGCAACTTTAATAAACCGATTGGCGACAAACCTGCGTTATTTACCCACGATGAAGTAACGACCCTTTTCCACGAATTTGGACACGGCATTCACCATATGCTTACTGAAATTGATGTGGGCGATGTTGCCGGCATTAACGGTGTGCCTTGGGACGCAGTGGAATTACCAAGCCAATTCTTAGAAAACTGGTGCTGGGAAGAAGACGCATTAGCCTTTATTTCAGGGCATTATGAAACGGGCGAACCTTTGCCAAAAGAAAAGCTCACCCAATTACTAAAAGCGAAAAACTTCCAAGCGGCAATGTTTGTCCTTCGTCAGCTACAATTCGGCTTGTTTGATTTCCGCCTACATATGGCAAAACCAAGTGAGGGCATTGTACTTGCAACCTTAAACAAGGTGCGTGATGAAGTGGCGGTTTTCCCTACGCCAGAATGGGTTCGCACCCCACACAGTTTCAGCCATATTTTCGCTGGGGGCTATGCAGCAGGCTATTATAGCTATTTATGGGCTGAGGTACTTTCCGCTGACGCTTACTCTCGTTTTGAAGAAGAAGGGATCTTTAACCGTGAAGTGGGGCAATCTTTCCTTGATAACATTTTAACTCGTGGTGGTTCAGAAGAACCTATGGTCTTGTTTGAACGCTTCCGTGGACGTAAACCGACCTTAGATGCATTGTTAAGACATAAAGGTATTGCGTAAATTTAAAATAAAATCTTCCTAATATCTTTAGGAAGATTTTTTTATTTTTTGTGATCTGCTTAAAACTTCTGAAAATTGATTTAACATCTGATTAACAAATCGGATTATAATGCCAACGTTTTTTGATACAGCAACCAAGGGGATTGTATGAATCTACATGAGTATCAAGCAAAGCAAGTCTTTGCGCAATATCAACTCCCTGTGAGTAAGGGAATTGCTTGCTTTTCTGCCGATGAAATCGAAAAAGCAATTGAAACCTTAGGCGGTGAAGCATGGGTAGTCAAATGCCAAGTTCATGCGGGTGGACGTGGAAAAGCAGGGGGAGTTAAGCTGGTAAACAGCGTAACAGAAGCTCAAGCTTTTGCCGAGCAGTGGCTGGGGAAACATTTGGTGACATTTCAGACTACCGCAGAAGGTCAGCCTGTTAGTGCGATTTATGTAGAAGAGCCAAGTGATATTGAACGAGAGCTGTATTTGAGCGCGGTGATTGATCGTTCATCGCAGAAAATTGTATTTATGGCATCAAGTGCCGGTGGTATGAATATTGAGGATGTTGCAGCTAAAACGCCAGAACTGATTTTTAAAGCAACCCTAGATCCATTAGTCGGTGCAATGCCTTACCAAGGTAGAGAGCTTGCTTTTAAGCTTGGATTAAGTGGTGATCAAATTAAACAGTTTGTTCATCTTTTCACACAGCTTGGTAAGCTATTTGTAGAAAAAGATCTTGCACTTTTAGAGATTAATCCACTTGTGGTGACTAAAGCTGGTAATTTGCTTTGCTTAGATGCCAAAATGATTGTTGATGGTAATGCATTGTATCGTCAGCCAGAATTAGCGGCAATGAATGATCCAAGCCAAACTGATGCTCGCGAAGCGCTTGCAGAGAGTTTTCAGCTGAATTATGTTGCATTGGAAGGAAATATTGGTTGTATGGTCAATGGCGCAGGGCTAGCAATGGGAACAATGGATATTGTTAAATTGCATGGAGGGCAGCCTGCTAACTTCCTTGATGTAGGGGGAGGCGCAACTAAAGAGCGTGTTGCTGAGGCCTTTAAGATTATTCTTTCCGATAAAGCAGTCAAAGCGATTTTAGTGAATATTTTTGGTGGTATTGTGCGCTGCGATTTAATTGCCGAAGGCGTGATAGCTGCGGTAAATGAAGTAGGAGTGGAGGTGCCGGTCATTGTACGCTTAGAAGGTAATAATGCACCACTTGGACGAGAAATTTTAGCCCAAAGTGGTTTAAATATTATCGCAGCGGAAAGTTTAACGGATGCAGCCGTATTCGCAGTAAAAGCAGCGGAGGGCAAATAAAATGTCAATTTTAATTAATAAAGATACCAAAGTGATTTGCCAAGGTTTCACTGGCGGGCAAGGGACTTTCCATTCGGAACAAGCTCTCGCTTATGGCACGCAGTTAGTTGGTGGTATTTCACCGAATAAAGGCGGAACAACACATTTAGGACTTCCTGTATTTAACACCGTAAAAGAAGCCGTTGAAGCTACTGGCGCAACTGCAACAGTGATTTATGTTCCTGCCGCTGGATGTAAAGATGCTATCTTAGAAGCTATTGATGCTGGAATCCAATTAGTCGTCTGTATTACAGAAGGCATTCCTACGCTTGATATGCTGGAAGTAAAACAACGCTTGAATCAAACTGGTGTGCGTATGATTGGGCCAAATTGCCCAGGGATTATTACACCAGATGAGTGCAAAATCGGTATTATGCCTGGACATATTCATAAAAAAGGTAAAATAGGTATTGTGTCGCGTTCGGGGACATTAACCTATGAAGCGGTAAAACAGACGACGGATTATGGCTTTGGACAATCAACCTGTGTGGGTATTGGTGGAGATCCTATTCCGGGATCTAGCTTTATTGATATCCTGAAATTATTCCAAGATGATCCTGAAACCGAAGCAATAGTGATGATTGGTGAAATTGGTGGTTCTGCCGAAGAAGAAGCAGCTGCTTTTATTAAAGCTAATGTAACTAAACCCGTCGTGAGTTATATTGCAGGTGTCACTGCCCCAAAAGGTAAGCGAATGGGGCATGCAGGAGCGATTATCAGTGGTGGAAAAGGCACGGCAGCGGAAAAATTTGCTGCGCTTGAAGCTGCCGGTGTAACCACGGTGAGAAGCCTAGCAGATATTAGCGAAGCACTACAGAAAGTATTAAAATAATCCAAACTTTAACTTTTTCAGCCCTTAGTTTTAAGGGCTGATTTTTATCTTAAAGACTTAATATGCATCAACCTATCATTAGCCTGATTGTACCTGTTTACAATGTAGAGTGTTATCTTAACCGCTGCCTACTTTCCTTGAGTGGACTCAATCTTGAATATGAAATAATTATTGTCAACGATGGCTCAACTGATAGCAGCTTAGCTGTGGCGGAGGCCTTTCAACAACGTTTTTCAGATAAAATGGTGCGCATTGTTTCTCAAACAAACCAAGGGTTATCACAGGCAAGAAATCTTGGTTTATCGCTAGCTAAGGGGCAGTATGTTGCATTCATTGATAGTGATGACTTTGTTGATCCTGTTAATTTTTCGATGTTTATTCGGCAAGCTGTAGCGGATAGCTTAGATATTGCTATTGGCAAATTTACCTACTTTGGTACGGGTGAACAACAGGGCCAAGGCACAATGCATGAGGCTTTTTTTCAGCGTAATGTCGTTGCGGGGATTGAGGCATTCGATTTTTTACGCGTCGAGGTATGGATAAAAGTCTTCCGGCGCGCTTTTCTTATTGATAATGCTATCTCATTTATTCCTGGGCTACTCTTTGAAGATGAAGTATTTCATATTCATACGATGTTACTTGCCCAACGTATCAGATACTTCGATCTCCCTTTTTACTTTTATTTTCAACGCGAAAGTAGTATTACTAAATCAACAGCTAAAATTGTGCGTTATCAGCACTATTATCGTATTGCATTAGAAATTTTTGCACTAAGAGATTTAGTTGATAAACAGGCTACTAAATCGCTAGTTTGTCGCCGTGCTTGGCTGTATTTATTAGAATCATTGCCGCATATTTATCAGCACGATGTGCAAGAATTTGAGATAAAACGTCGCCAAGCAACAGAATTGCTGGTGGCATTATCCTCTATTGAGGAACTTTCTGCCGAAGATAAACGCATTATAGCGCTGCTTTTATCACAACAAGCACTGCACTTTACATCCCGAAAAGAATAAGGCTTGCCAAGAGTGTAAAAAGACGTTCTAATTATTCTACTCGGAGCATATTATGCTCTCATCCAAATAATGTTATAAATGAGGCAAGCGGTTAGATTGGTCAAATTTTTTTGCAAAAAAGATAAAATTTTTGACCGCTTGTTATAGGAAAAAAAATGTCTCTTGATTTATCCGAAATTCGCCAGCGTATCACAGATGTAGATCGTCATTTATTAAAACTCCTTTCAGAGCGTCATCGTCTCGCATTTGATGTTGTACGTAGTAAAGAAATTACCCAAAAGCCATTACGTGATGTAGAACGTGAAAAACAGTTATTACAAGAGTTAGTGAGTTTTGCCGAGTCTGAAAATTATCAGTTAGATGCCGATTACATTACGCAAATTTTCCAACGTATCATTGAAGATTCTGTGCGTACTCAGCAAAATTACCTGCAAGATAAACTGAATGCTCAAAGAGAACAGAGCATTGCGGTGGCTTTTTTAGGCGTGCGTGGTTCTTACTCTCATCTTGCTTCTCGTCAATTTGCCAAACATTATCCAAATCCGTTGATTGAGTTAAATTGTGATTCTTTTGATGCGGTATTTGAAAAAGTCATGCGTGGTGAAGCCGATTATGGTGTGTTGCCATTGGAAAATACAACGTCAGGTTCAATTAATGAAGTATATGATTTGTTACAACATACCGAACTTGCTATTGTCGGCGAATTAGCGTACCCGATTAAACACTGCTTACTGGCAGCAGAACCAGTCGAATTAAGTCAAATTGATACGATTTATACGCATCCACAGCCTGCACAGCAATGTAGTCAATTCTTGCAAGGTTTGGATAAAGTCCATATCAAATACTGTGAAAGTAGTTCCCACGCTTTGCAGATGGTGGCACGTTTAAATAAACCGAATTGCGCGGCGATTGGTAATGAAGATGGTGGTAAGCTCTACGGCTTAGAGATGATCGAAACAGCGATTGCCAACCAAAAAAATAATATCACTCGTTTTATTGTTGTGGCTCGAGAGCCGGTAAAAGTTTCACCACAAGTGCAAACGAAAACGCTTTTAATGATGACAACAACCCAACAGGCAGGGGCATTAGTTGATGCGCTATTGGTATTTAAACAACATGATATTCGCATGGTAAAACTGGAGTCTCGTCCGATTTATAACAAACCTTGGGAAGAGATGTTCTATGTCGAATTAGAAGCAAATATTCATGCTGAAAATACCCAAAAAGCGTTACAAGAACTGGAACAGGTCACCAGTTTCTTAAAAGTGCTAGGCTGTTATCCCAGTGAAATTATTGAACCCGTGAAGTTATAAGTGTTGACTCCAGTGCAGAACGCAATGCTTGCATCTGAGGGCGTATGTCGTACGCCCTATCGTTTTTTTCTATTCTATTTTTAAAATGACATTCTCATTTCGCCCTAAACTAACATATTCTCGTCCGAAAAAGCCTAAACTTTCTTTCGAGCAAACCATTCTTGTTCTATTCAATAAACCTTACGATGTGCTTACGCAGTTCAGTGATGATCAAAATCGTCAAACGTTAAAAGCGTTTATCAGTATTCCTCATATCTACCCCGTTGGGCGATTAGATCGAGATAGTGAAGGGTTATTGCTTTTAACCAATAACGGTGAAATTCAGCATCGCCTAGCCAACCCTAAATTTGAGAAAGAAAAAACTTACTGGGTACAGGTGGAAGGAATTCCTACAGAAGTCGATCTAGATAAATTACGTAGAGGGGTTGAACTAAAAGATGGGCTGACTAAGCCGGCTAAAGTGCGTCAAATTGAGGCTCCGGCATTTAGTTGGGCAAGTGCACCAAAAATTCGAGAACGTAAAACGATTCCTACTAGCTGGCTCGAGCTGAAAATAAGTGAAGGTAAAAATCGCCAAGTGCGGCGAATGACTGCACATATTGGTTTTCCGACACTGCGTTTAATCCGAGTTGGTATCGGTAAATTTAAACTGGGAAATTTGGATGCGGGACAGTATCGGATACTAACTGAGAGGGAAAAATCACAATTATTTAAGCAACTTGGTTTATAAACAAGCGGTCAATTTCTGCGGATTTTTTACCAAGAACAGGGTAAACTATAGCTATCTTTTAACTGAGAGGAAAATCAAATGGCAGTATTAGTGACAGGTGGGGCAGGTTATATCGGCTCACATACCGTTGTAGAATTATTAAAACAGAACCGTGAGATTGTGGTGTTGGATAATCTGTGTAATTCTTCAAAAGAATCACTTAATCGTGTTAAACAAATCACAGGTAAAAGTGTGAAATTTTATCAAGGCGATATTTTAGATCGTGAAATTTTGCGTCAAATTTTTGCGGAAAATCCGATTGAATCGGTTATTCATTTTGCGGGTTTAAAAGCGGTGGGTGAAAGTGTCGCAAAACCGCTTTGGTATTATCAAAATAATGTGACAGGCTCTATTACGCTGGTTGAAGAGATGTTAAATGCAGGGGTGAATACCATTGTATTTAGTTCGTCAGCAACCGTATATGGCGATCCGCAAGAGATTCCAATCACCGAAAATTGCCCAGTGGGTGGCACAACCAACCCTTACGGCACATCAAAATATATGGTGGAACGCATTTTAGAAGATACCACCAAAGCTTTTCCGCAATTTAGTGCAGTGATACTGCGTTATTTTAATCCAGTTGGCGCACACGAGAGCGGTTTAATTGGTGAAGATCCGAATGGGATTCCAAATAATTTAATGCCGTTTATTAGCCAAGTAGCAGTAGGTAAACGCTCAGAATTATCAGTATTTGGTAGTGACTACGACACCCATGATGGCACAGGCGTACGTGATTATATTCACGTCGTGGATTTAGCCATTGGGCATTTGAAGGCCTTAGAAAAACATCAAAATGATGCCGGTTTTCATGTTTACAATCTTGGCACTGGGATGGGGTATTCCGTATTGGATATGGTCAAAGCTTTTGAACAAGCCAATGGTATTCAAGTGCCGTATAAATTAGTGGAACGTCGTCCAGGTGATATTGCTACTTGCTATTCTAATCCACAAAAAGCGTTGGAACAGCTCGGTTGGAAAACTGAACGTGGTTTAGAGCAAATGATGAAAGAGACATGGAACTGGCAAAAAAATAATCCAAATGGTTATCAGGGGTAGACTATGGAACAAGTGAAGCCCTCGCTTTGGCAACAGATTTTTAGCCGTAATATGATGCTTTGTATTTTTACGGGCTTCACTTCTGGTTTGCCACTTTATGTACTATTTCAGCTTGTGCCTGCATGGTTGCGTTCAAGTGAGGTAGATTTAAAAACCATCGGCTTTATGACTTTAGTCGGTTTTCCTTATGGTTGGAAATTTATTGTTGCCCCTTTGCTTGACCGCTATTATCCCAATGTTCTAGGTCGTCGTCGTAGCTGGATGTTTATGACTCAAATTGTGCTACTAGGTTTGCTGGCACTGCTTGGACAATTTAATCCAGTATTAGATATTAAAATGATTGCCGCAATAGCGACCGCGGTGGCAGTTGTTTCGGCAGTGCAGGATATTGCGGTGGACGCTTATCGCCGTGAGATTTTAAGCGATGCGGAACTTGGCTTAGGTAACTCCATTCACGTGAATGCCTATCGTATTGCAGGATTAGTGCCAGGGGGATTATCGCTTATTCTTGCCGATAGTTTGCCGTGGGATAGCGTATTTTTGATTACAGCTTTATTTATGCTACCGGGCTTGGTGATGTCGCTCTTTTTAAGTACAGAGCCCAACGTGCCAGAAATTGATCGTTCACAACCCTTTTATCGCACTTTTACTTTACCGTTTAAAGAGTTTTTTGAACGTAAAGGTATTGCTAGTGGCGTGGGGCTGATTCTATTTATCTTTCTGTATAAATTTGGCGATTCGCTTGCTACCTCGTTACAGACCGCTTTCATTTTAGATATGGGATTTACGATGACCCATATTGGGACAGTGGTAAAAATTAACTCATTATGGGCTTCAATTATTTCAGGTATGATTGGAGGAGTAATGATGATTAAATTAGGTATAAATCGCTCACTCTGGCTGTTTGGTGCGGTTCAACTTGGTACGATTCTCTGTTTTGCGTGGATGGCAAGCTACGGTAAATTTGAAACCATCGGCGCCTATGAACACTTTATGCTGAGTGTCGTGATTATTGCGGAATATATTGGCGTCGGTCTAGGAACAGCAGCATTTGTTGCTTTTATGGCAAAGGAAACAAACCCGCTTTACACGGCAACACAGCTTGCTATTTTTACCAGCCTTGCGGCAATTCCAAGTAAAGTCTTTGGCGCATTTTCAGGTGTATTGGTGGAAAACTACGGCTATTACATGTTTTTCTGGATCTGCTTTTTTGTCGGCATTCCAGGAATGCTCATGTTATGCAAAGTTGCCCCTTGGAATGAGAAGCTTACTAACTAAGTAAGTAGCCTGATTTATCATTGGGCTGGCTTCAATGAGTTTGCAGCCAGCCCTATAAATATGAGGAATATAGGGCGGTTGATTTTTTCCTTTAGGCTAAATATGATGTATTACAAGCGGTGTGGCTTGGTGCTCTAGTACTTCTGCCTCCAAATTGAAGATCTCTTTCAGCATTTTGGGCGTAATAATTTCCCCTGCGCAGCCGACTTTTATAATCTCACCATTTTTCATTGCCACAATAGTATCCGCATAGGCAGCTGCCATATTGATATCATGCACAACCATCACAGTTGTGAGGTGCAATTCATCTGTTAATTTACGCAGTAAACGCATTAATTCACGAGCATGAAACATATCTAAATTATTGAGCGGCTCATCAAGCAAGATATGCTGAGTTTGTTGGCAAAAAGTCATGGCGATTAGGGCCCGTTGGCGTTGCCCTCCAGAAAGCTCACTTAAAAAACGATCAGCAAACGTACTTAATTCGAAACGTTCTAACGCTTGTTTTACTATGGCTTTATCTTCATCACATATTCTGCCTTGGTGGTGAGGATAGCGTCCAAACATCAATAAATCTTGTACCGTGATGCGGCTATGAATATGGTTATCTTGGGTCAAAATTGCGAGATTCTTCGCGATAGTACGCGAAGGCGTTTGACTAATATTAAATTCATCAAGCCAGATTTGTCCTTGTTGCAAGGGTTGCAAGCGTGCCATTAAGGAAAGTAAGGTTGATTTTCCTGCACCATTTGCCCCAATTAATGCGGTAATCCCGCCATTTTCGATATTTAAATTAATATTATTTAAAATCGTTGTCTGTCCAATTTTATGGCAGACATTCTGAATTTTGATCATCGAGATGCCTTCCGTTTTCGTAAAATTAAATAGATAAAGACTAAGCCACCAAGAAATTCAATGACGACACTTAATACACCCTGCATTTTAAGCATTTGTTCAAAGATAGTTTGCCCAAGGACAAGCGTTATCACTGAAATTGCAATAGTCATAGGAATGCGAATACTATGCTGCACCTTCGGGCTAATAGCGTTTACGATAGCACAGACTAACAAGCCGAGGAATAAAATTGGGCCGACTAACGCGGTTGAAATAGAGACTAATACTGCGCAGCAAATAAGTAATTGGCGACTAAAACGAGTGTAATCTAAGCCGAGTCCAATCGCGTATTCTTTACCGAGTAGTAGAACATCCAATTTATGCCGTTGTTGCCAAATCCAGATAAGCGTTAGCAATAGAATGGATGAGCCAATCCAAAGTAAATCAGGTTTAACACTATTAAAATCAGCAAAGGAGGAACCTTGAGCAATGGCAAATTCATTTGGATCGATAAGGCGCTGTAGTAAGTTATTTAAATTGCGGAATAAAACACCAAAGATAACGCCAACTAAAATCATACGGGCAATATCTTGGCTATTTTTATTTAACAAGCTAAAGAGCAATAATGAGCCACCTAACATCATTAAACTCTCAAATAGAAATTTATAGTTCGCATCTAGTTGAGTAAAACCTAAGCCACCAACGAAAAAGACGAGTGTGGTTTGGGTAAGCAGATAGAGATGATCAAAGCCCAAAATACTTGGTGTTAAAATCGGATTGTGTGTTAGCGTTTGAAACAGTAATGTAGAAACGCCAATAGCATAGCCGATAATAATCAACATGATTAATTTTTTGCCACGAAATGGTAGCACGAAATCCCAGTTACCGTTCGCATTGTAAGTGAGAAATAAAGCTAGCGAAGCGAAAAGCAGCAGGCAGAGTAATGAAAAAAGAGTTTTAATATTAGCTTGCACGGCGTTTCCCCTTAAACAATAAATATAGGAAAATTACTGTACCGAGAATACCGAATACGGTTGAAATTGGGATTTCATACGGCATGTTAATCACCCGTCCTAAAATATCGCAAAAGAGGACTAAATTTGCGCCTAGTAATACGACAGAGGGGAGATTTTGGCGTAAACGATCGCCGGCTAAACGTGAAATAATATTCGGCACAACTAAGCCGATAAAAGGAATTTGCCCTACCGTAACGACAACAACGGCAGTAATCATCGCGACAATAATGAGTGCAAGCCAAGTCATTTGGCGGTAATTAATACCTAAGCTAGTGCAAAGATTTTGCCCAAGCCCCGCAATGCTGAGTTGATCAGCAAGAAAATAGACAACTAAAGCTAAAATGGCCGTGAGCCATAATAGCTCATAACGCCCTGCTAAAACGCCAGAAAAATCACCAGAGGTCCAGATACTCATCATTTGCATACTATCGGTTTCATAAGCAATAAAAGTTCCAATAGCTTCAATAATATTGCCAAAGACAATGCCAACTAATGGGACAAGTAACTGCTGCTGTGGTGGTAAGCGTTGTAACAACAGAGAAAAAATACCAATACCGATTAAGGCACTCAGCGCCGCCAACGACATTTTGATGATTAATGCCGAAGTGGGAAACAGCAGACTGGCTGCTAAGATTCCTATTCCTGCACTTTGTGTGGCTCCAATCATGTTGGGTTCAATGAAACGGTTTTTCAACACAATCTGAAGCACCATGCCCGCCACGGCTAAGGTTGCGCCAACTAGCAAGACAGCAAGTGTTCGTGGTAGGCGACTAATGAGCAGGAGTTGTAATTGTTCTGGGGCGCTGAACAGTTGCGACCAATGAAAATCCGCCACACCAATAGTGAGGCTAAATGGGATAAGAATAATCAGAATAAGTAGGTTTATTCGGTTTAAGGTAAGCATAATGGTATTATTTTTCTCATCCTGAGAGCTTGCTAAAGCGAACAAGCATATGCCGTTTATTTACTTCGCTTATTATTTCCCTAGTGTTGGGAAGAAAATACCAAGCGGTTGATTTTGCAAAAAATTCTGCAAAATCAACCGCTTGTTAATGACGATTATTTTTTCTCAAATGCTTGTTTGATGTTAGTTAAGTCGGTTTTGATCTGCTCAACACCACCTGGAGCGAGGTAAGAGGCAGAGCTTAGGTAGATCACATGACCATTTTTCCACGCATTTGTTTGGCGTACAAGTTCATTATCAAGTACTTGTTGTGCGGTTTGACCTTCTTGACCGATAGCCGCAATACGATCGAGTACAAATAACCAATCTGGGTTAAGTTTTTGGATAAATTCAAAGCTTACTGGCTGACCATGTCCTTGTGCTTTTAAGTTCGGATCTGCCATTGGTACACCAAGATCGTTATGAATCCAGCTTAAGCGATAGCCTGAACCGAATGCGGCAATTTTGCCACCATTTACTAAGATGATTAGGCCATTGCCCTTATCTTTAACGGCGGCTTTCGTTTCGTTAAACAGGGATTCAATTTCAGCTTTTAATTTTTCAGCTTCAGCCTCTTTATCAAAAAGTTTACCGAAACTATCGATACGAGTTAAGCCACTTTCAATTAACTTATCACCGTTGTCGGTCATATCAATCGTTTTCGCAATGGCGCTGACATCATCAAATTTTTTTGCAGTGCGAGTACCAACAATAATGAGATCTGGTTTTAATTCATTTAATGCCTCTAAATTTGGCTCAAAAACCGTGCCAACATTTTTAGCTTGTTCAATAGAGGGTTTGACATAAGGTAACACTTTGCTTACCTCTGCCACGCCATCCATTTTGACTCCTAACGCGTGTAATGTATCAATACTGCCGGTATCAAAAACGGCGATTTTGCTAGGTGTAGAAAGCGCGACTTCACCACGTGCAGTTGGGATCGTGACATCTTTAGCAAACGCAGAAAGTGCGAATACTGAGAGAGAAAGAGCAACTAAGGTTTTTTTTAACATAATAAAGGTCCTTATTAAATGAAAAAACTTCTCAATTCTAAGCATATTTTGATTTTTGTAAATAGAAATTAAAAACATTACAATTTTTTTACAAGTGATATTGATTTTTATTAAATGATTGCTAGAATGCCAAAAGTTACAAATTTTTACACTTACATAAGGAACTTTTATGCGATTCGTTAAAACACAACTGGCTGCGGCTGTTTTTGTTGCTGTTTCTTCTCTTGCCTATGCAGAAGAAGTGGCTCATCTTGGTGTTGTTTCTGTAGTTGCTGAAAACGCAGGGGCAAAAAGCAGAACAAATGTCGTGACATTGCAAGATTTAAATAAAGGAACGAAAGAAGATTTGCGAGGCGTGTTAAGCGCAGAACCCGCAATCAACTTTGGTGGTGGTACAGGTGGCACATCTCAATGGACGACTATCCGCGGGATGGGGCAAGACCAAATTGATATCAAAGTTGATAACACATATAGCGATACACAGCTTTTCCATCACCAAAGCCGTTTTATGTTAGATCCGAGCCTAATCAAACGTATTGATGTGCGTAAAGGTGCAGGCTCTGCGAGTGCAGGTATTGGTGCAACAAGTGGCTCAATTGAGGCAACAACCGTTGATGCACAAGATTTATTACGCGAAGGGCAGGAATTTGGCTTTAAATTAAATGCAGGCGTAAGCAGTAATAAAGGTCATTCACAAGGAGCTAGCGTTTACGGAAAATCTGGAGCATTTGATGCACTTTTAAGTGGTAACTGGGAAACCGCCGAAAATTATAAAGGCGGTAAAGGCTACACGAATAAAGAGGGCAGCGATACAGTTAAAAATAGTGCGTTAGGCCAGCGTGGTTTATTAGCAAAATTAGGTTTTGATATTAATGAAAATAACCGTTTAGTGTTAAGCCATCGCCAAGAACGTTATCATGGTGAACGTGCATTACGTGAAGAGTTTGATTTTTCACAAGATTGGGCAACTGCTGAAACGCTAACAAAAGAGAAAGAAAAACAAGGTTATACCTTAGGTGCACGAGCAGGTGTTGGTCGCAGTGGTAAGCCGACTTATTACTTATTAGATAAGAATGGGGCTACGGTTGCTAATGATGAAAATAACCAACCGCGTTATCGTATTACTACGCAAAATACCACGAATCTTGAATGGATTAGCAAAAACTTAGGTTTTATCACAGAATTAAAGGCAAATGCTTATGTGATGGAGAAATCTCGTGAAGAAACAGATAGCCATTCTAAAACTAAAGTGACGACTAAAGGTGCAAATATTAACTTTGATTCTGAAATTGGTAGCAATCATTTAGTGAAATATGGGGTAAATTACCGCCATCAAGAAGGGAAACCAAATTCGATCGAAGCTTTTGCGAAAAATCGTAGAACTGGTGCGCTTGAAGCGACAGGGGTAACGAATCGTCAAGAAAAAGAAGATATCGGTGTTTATGCAGAAGGTATCTGGGGATTCGGGCCTGTCACAATGACAACAGGTTTACGCTATGATCATTTCGATTTTAAAGCGAATAACGGCAAAAAAGCGAGTGATGGTGAATTTAATCCAAGTGTAGGTTTAATTTGGGAGGTGGCAACAGGATTTAGCTTAAATACCAATTTAAACTATGCAACACGTAGTCCTCGTTTGTATGAAGTGGCATTAAGTGGTTCTGGTGTGCGTAGCGTAGCGGATAACTTAAAAGCAGAAAAAGCGCGTAACACAGAAATTGGTTTCAACTATGATTACAATGACCAAATTTCATTAAATGGTAGCTACTTCTGGCAAAAAGTGAAAGATGCTCACGCTGTATTGAATAATACCATCGTGAATTCTGCATTAGTACGTAACCACGGCTATGAATTAGGTGCAGCCTATAAACAAGGCGGTTTCAAATTCCGTTTAGGCGTGGCAGATAGCAAACCAGAAACTTACACCTTCAATGGTGCAAGTTTAGATAGCACGGTATATGCAGTGGCAACCGGTCGTACATGGACTGCTGCAATTTCTTATAAATTTGAACAACCAAGTCTTGAAATTGGTTGGAAAGGTCGCTTTGTGGAAGGTGAAACAGGCACACCTAGCCGTGGTTCAAATGCAGCTAGCACCAATGTTAAACAAGCAGGTTATGGCGTGAATGATTTCTACGCAAGCTGGGAAGCAAATAAAAACTTAACGCTTAACTTTGCTGTGAATAATGCATTCAATAAAAATTATAAGAGCCATAGCCAACGTGCTGGCGCAAGTAGTTTAGCGGGTGCAGGTCGTGATTTCCGTCTAAAAGCGGACTACACTTTCTAAGAATTTGAGTAAACGCATAACAAGCGGTCAAAATCTTGAAAAAATTTGCAATTTGGGGCGGTAATCGGTAAGGTTACCGCCTATTTCTTTGTTTCACTGTTATAGAGGTTCTATGAAAATTATTTTGTTAGGTGCACCTGGTGCAGGTAAAGGCACGCAAGCACAATTTATGATGCAAAAATTTGGCATTCCACAAATTTCTACGGGGGATATGTTCCGTGCAGCAATTAAAGAAGGCACAGAACTAGGTAAACAAGCAAAAGCACTTATGGACGAAGGCAAATTGGTGCCAGATGAACTGACAGTTGCATTAGTAAAAGATCGTATTGCTCAGCCAGATTGTGCCAACGGTTTCTTATTAGACGGCTTCCCTCGCACTATTCCGCAAGCGGATGCATTAAAAGAAGCTGGTGTGAAAATTGATTTTGTTTTAGAGTTTGATGTTGCAGATGAGGTGATTGTGGAACGTATGAGCGGACGTCGTGTGCATCAGCCATCAGGTCGTACTTACCACGTGGTGTATAACCCACCAAAAGTAGAAGGTAAAGATGATGTGACGGGCGAAGATTTAATTATTCGCCAAGACGACAAACCAGAAACAGTATTAGAGCGTTTGGCAATTTATCACAAACAGACTAAACCATTAATTGCCTACTATAGCGCAGAGGCTGAAGCGGGCAATACTGTTTATCATCGCTTAGATGGCACACTGCCTGTTGAACAAGTGAGCGCAGAGCTCGCCAAGATTTTAGGCTAATCTACACAGAGGCAGAGAGGATTCTCTGCCTTTTTAATATAGAATAAATTCTCGGATTTTAAAGCTAATTTCAACTCGCTGTGCGAGATTAAATTCTTGGTTTTGATAAACGGTCAATTCTACTTCATTGACTTTCACCTGATAACGATAATATAAACCTAAAAACAATTTACTGCAGATCTCTCCAACGCCCTGTTCGCTGCTTTTGAGGTGCAATTGTTCTGGGCGAAGCAACCATTGATAATGCCCTTTGGTAATTTGCATTTCAGGGAAAAGACGATATTCACCGATAGGGCTGTGTAGTATTTTCTTATCACTGACAAAGCATGCCAAATAGTTTGTACCACCAAGGAAATCCGCCACAAATGAATTGATAGGAGTATGGTAAAGCTCGCTTGCCGTACCAAACTGCACAATTTTACCTTGAGCCATTACCGCAATTTTATCAGCAAAAGCAAAGGCCTCTTCTTTACTGTGGGTAACAAAAATCGCAGGGACATTTTGGCTTTTGAGAATTTGCTTAATCTCTTGAATCATAGCATAGCGAGTTTGGCTATCAATGTTAGAGAAAGGCTCATCAAGCAATAACAATTCGGGGTTACAGGCTAATGCTCTTGCTATTGCAACACGTTGCTGCTGACCGCCTGATAATTCGTGGGGGAAACGCTGTTCAAAGCCTTGTAATTTTACGACTGATAGCATTTGCACGGTGATTTGTTGTTGTTCTGAACGGGGTAATTTACTTAATCCAAATTGAATGTTCTCGGCAACAGTTAAATGTGGAAACAGCGCATAATCTTGGAAAATCAGCCCGATTTTACGATCTTCCACTGCTTTGCTTTTTAAGCAACAGCCGGCAAGCTGAATTTCACCTTGCTCGATCGGCAACAAGCCTGCAATGGCTTTCAGTAAGGTTGTTTTTCCACAGCCACTTGCACCAAGTAGGCAGATGATTTCATTTTCATTCACGTTTAGATACAACTCTTTAAGCACATTCGTTGAGCCAAAGCTGAGATTAAGGTTTTGAATGGTTAATACAGACATATTTTCCTCATCGTGTACAACTTGTTGCGTAAAAATGATATCAATGATGCAATAAGTTATCTCTATATTTTTAGCGTTCTTTTTCCGATTGTGAGACTAATGCCCTAGTGAGCCAAATTACGGGCAATAATCCGACTAAAACTAACACGATAGCAGGCATTGCTGCTTGCTCTAATTGCTCATCAGAAGTAAACGCAAAAACGTGTGTCGCAAGGGTGTCAAAATTAAATGGACGTAGTAGCAAAGAGGCGTTTAGTTCTTTCATCCCTTCAATAAAAACCATTAATCCTCCGGTAATAATTCCTTTATAAATCAAAGGAACATGTATATTCAGGAACATTGAAATGCCACTTTTGCCCAATGTTTGGCTTGCCATATCTAATGATGGTGAAATTTTACCGAGTGAGGTTTCGAGGCTGCCAATCGCCATTGCCGAGAAGCGAATTGTATAGGCAAAGACTAAGGCAAAAAGTGAACCCGAGAAAATCAAACCAACAGGTGATAAATGTAATGCTTTAAGCCAAGCGTGTAGTTGATGATCAGCAAAGGTTAAAGGAGAAAGTAAGCCAATTGCCAGCACTGTGCCTGGAATCGCATAACCTAACGATGAAAGTGAAAGCGACAAGCGGGTCAATTTAGACGAAAATTTACCAAAAGATAAACGGTGAGCTAGATGCAATAAGATCGCAACAAATACGCTACATATCGCTGCAAGAATAGAGACTTTCAAACTATTTAGCGCATATTGTACAAAATCCAAATTCCAGGATTCTTCAAAGTATTCATAAGACCAATAAAGTAACCGGCCAAGCGGTAAGAAAAAGGCAAGAGCAAGTAAGCCCCAGCACCATACCAGCGCCAGCCTCAATTTCCAGCCTGTGAGGGTTTTGAAAGAGTTTTTTTTCTCATAACCTCGTTGATAGCTTTTTTGACGGTGGCGACTGTATTGTTCCAACAGTAAAAAAACTAGCACCATTAATAACATAAAAATTGCAATTTGGCTTGCTGTACCTAAATCATGATAGCCAAGCCATGAATCATAAATGGCAGTGGTGAGTGTTGGGATAGCAAAATAGGCAACTGTGCCAAAATCACTCAATGTTTCCATGGCGACTAAGGCAATCCCAATAGCAATCGCAGGGTGAATCAGCGGAAGGGTGATACGCTGAAAAATTTGGTAAGGTTTTGCACCTAGTATTTGGGCACTTTGGACTAAGTTTTCAGATTGTTCTAATAAAGCAACTCGCACCAGCAGGAAAATATAAGGATAAAGCACTAAGGCAAGAACGAAGCAGGCTCCATAAAGAGTGCGAATTTGCGGAAACCAGTAATCTTGCGGTGTACTCCAGCCAAATAGTGATCGCAATAGTATTTGGAAATTGCCTGAATAATCTAATAAGTCGGTATAAAGATAGGCGACTAAATAAGCCGGCATTGCTAAAGGTAAACAGAGCAGCCATTGTAAGGTTTTTTGTCCGTAAAAGCGGTAATTTGCCACGATCCAAGCGCTTGGTAATGCAAAAAAAAGTGCAAGAAGCACCGTGCCAAATACAAGCAGTGTAGAGTTTATCAAATAAGTGCCAAGCATTGTTTGCCACAAATGTGATAAATTTTGCCACTGCCCATCAACGGCATGATAGCCAATCGCTAATAAGGGAAGTAGGGTAATTAAAGTAATCAGTAAAGCAATGATTTTCCAGCTAAGGTAACTCAGTTTCATTATTTAATAATGTTTGATCAAATTCCCCTCTTTGGCAAAGCAGGGAGAGGGGAGTTGGAATTGCACAAACTTAAGTTTACTGCACTGATGAGGTATTATTTTGCATCAAACTCATCAAATTTAACTTCATCAACTAATTTCAATGCTTTTTCGTAATTAGCTGCAATTTCTTCTAATTTGATGGTGTCTGCAGTGAATGAGCCCCAGCCTTTCACAATTGCTGATGGCTCTACGCCAACTTTTACTGGGTATTCGTGATTAAGTTTTGCATAGAGAGCTTGTGCTTTATCGCCACTGAGATATTCAATCAATTTGATCGCATTTTCTTTATGTGGCGCGTGTTTCGCAATGACTACACCACTAATATTTACATGTGTGCCAAATTGACCTGTCGGGAAGTTGATTTCTGCGGCTTCAGCCCAAGCACGACGTTTTTCGTCGTCTAACAATTTACCGTAATAGTAGCTGTTACCTAGCGCATAATCACATACGCCTTCTTTGATTGCTTTGATTTGATCTCGATCGCCACCTTGTGGTTTTTGGGCAAGGTTAGCTTTTAAACCTTGTAAGAATGCTTTAGTTTTTTCTTCGCCATAGTGAGCAATCATTGAGGCAAATAATGACACATTGTAAGAGTTTTTACCTGAACGCACACATACTTTGCCTTTATATTCTGGTTTGGCTAAGTCTAAATAGTCAAAGCCTACTGGCAATTTGCCTACGCGTTCTTTCGAGGTGTAAATCGCTCTAGCACGAGTCGTTAATCCAAACCATTCGTTATTTGAATCACGATATTGAGCGGGAATATTTTCTTGCAAAACGTGTGATTCCGCTTTTTGTGCTAAACCTGCGTTTACAATTTCCATAACACGTGCAATATCTACAGTGAGTAATACATCAGCAGGGCTAAGCTCACCTTCTTTTTTCACACGTTCAACCAAGCCTTTGTCAGCAAAGATAATGTTTACTTTAATACCGGTATCTTTCTCAAAATTTTTGAGCATAGGCTCAATGAGATAAGGTTGGCGGTAAGAGTAGATATTAATCTCTTCTGCAGCAAATGCATTCGTAGAGAAGAGGGTTGAACAGGCGAGAGCCAAAGTAGAAAGGGATTTTTTCATGGAGGTCTCCTTTTAATGTTTGTTAATGAACAAAAACGCGTGAAGTCTACGTGTTTTTTATGTTTTTATCAATAATTATTCTTATTTGTAATTATGTTACATCTTGTGGATCAATATCCACTGTTAAGCGAATATCATTACGTAAGAATTGTGTTTTAACCTCATCAAATAGTGAAAGCAATTTTTGCAGCATTGTTCGCTGTGAATGCTGAATAATTGACTGCCAACGATAATGTCCCGCCTTTTTTGCCATTGGCGCAGAAAAAGCCCCTAAAATTTGAAATCCTTGCCATTGGTTATCTTGAATCATCGTCTGTAAACAAGCGGTCAGATTATGTAGAAATTCTGCTACTTTATCGTTATCTCGCCCCGTTGCTCGGATAAGTACTTGGGCCGAAAATGGTGGTAAGTTCATCACTTTCCGCATTTTTAATGCTTCCCTTGAAAATGCCAAGTAGCCTTCGTTTAACAGGGTTTTGAGCAAAGGGTGTTCGGGATAATGGGTTTGTAACACCACTTCCCCTTGTTTTTCAGCACGTCCTGCACGCCCAGCCACTTGCAAATAGAGTTGAGCAAGACGTTCTTCAGCGCGGAAATCGGTGGAAAATAGACTGCTATCCACATTGACAATCGCAACCAAGGTTACATTTGGGAAGTGATGCCCTTTAGCCAGCATTTGAGTACCGATCAAAATCTGGCTTTTACCAGCTTGAATATCCGTTAAATGCTGTTCTAGTGAACCTTTACGAGCGGTACTATCTCGGTCAATACGAGAGATCGTAAACTGTGGAAAACGCTCTGTAAGCACGTGTTCCAGCTGTTCAGTCCCCATGCCTGTTGTGATTAAATGGGTAGAACCGCAATGGCCACATTGTCTCGGGATGACACGTTGAGATGCGCAGTGATGGCAACGTAAAATACGGCTTTTTTGATGGTAGGTGTAGGGTTTATCACAGGCTTCACACTGGCAGATCCAACCGCATTCATGGCAAAGTAGCACAGGAGCAAAGCCTCGTCGATTTAAGAACAACATCACTTGGTTGCCTTTTTCTAGGTGGTGTTGCATTTTGGCTAAAAGCTGTTCAGAAAGCCCAGAATAGATACGCTGTGTTTTCAGATCGATGACCTGCTGTTTGACATTGTTTGCACCACCTGCGCGTTGGCTCAGTTGTAATTCAATGAATTTACCATTCTGTACATTTTGCACGCTTTCTAAACTTGGCGTTGCTGAGCCTAAAATAATCGGAATGTTTGCATTTCTTGCTCGCAATACGGCTAAATCACGTGCGTGATAACGCCAACCGTCTTGCTGTTTGAACGAGCTATCGTGCTCTTCATCGATGATAATTAGTCCGAGCTTGTGAAATTGCGTGAATAGAGCGGAACGCGTGCCGATTACAATCGCACTTTCTCCATTTTTCGCCCGCAGCCACGCATTTAACCGCTGATTGTCGTTTAGATTAGAATGTAAAGCATCAATTTCGACATTAAAGCGGGCTTTAAAGCGGTGAATTGTTTGTGGTGTTAGACCAATTTCAGGTACAAGCACTAATACTTGTTTGCCCTGGTTTAATATCTCTTCAATCACCTGAAGGTAGACTTCTGTCTTGCCTGAGCCTGTCACCCCATTTAGTAGAAATGCCCCAAAACCTTCATGGTAATTTAAACGTCCTACCACTAAACTTTGTTGTTTATTTAACGTCAGTCGATTTTGACGATTGCAAATAGGTTGATTCGCTAATTTCTGTTGCCAACTCACCGCTTGATAAGGGATTTCGATTTTTTTGATATAGCCTTTTTCCATTAACCCCTTCCAAACGGATGGAGCGCAAGCGGTTGGTTTTTCAAAAAAATGAGCAAATTGCGCTAGGGTTTCCAGTAATAGTTGCTGTTTTTTGGCTCTTGCTAATTCACCACTTAATAATGCGTTTCGCCCAATGTCGGTAACAACAAAATAGTCTGGCTGTGTACGTTTGCTACTTTCACCATTGCGTAATTTAACAGGCAAAGCACTCATTAGCACTTCTCCCAGCGGCGCGTGATAATAATTTGCCGCCCAGTTTAAAAGTTGCCAAATTTCGTCGTCAAATAAGGATTGTTGATCTAATACCGCGGTGATTGGCTTCAATTTATCGCTGGGAATATTACTTTGGATTGGCAAGTCCACCACAATACCTATTTTCGTTTGCCGTCCAAAAGGTACAACGGCTCTTGCGCCGATCTCCGTAGATATTTCCTCTGGCAAGAGGTAATCAAAAAAACGGGCAAGAGGTACATTTAAAGCAAGACGGATAAGTTTCATTGCTGGTGGCGTCATTATTTAATCTCGATTTTCCTTAAAGCTATCTACACTCAACAAAGCAATTGCACAGAGTAAACAAAACATTAATAAATAGGATTTTGCCTCCAGCACTTCGCCAATGGCAAAGGAAATCAGTAACATCACTAAGGGCTCGGCGTAACCAATTAAACCTAGCACATTAATCGGCAACCAGTTGCTTGCTGAAATATACAGAATAAATGCTGCGCCATTGACAATGCCAAGCAGCGCAAGATAAAGATAAAAATACGTATTTTGCCTTAACACGATTTCAAGCTCAGTTGTGCTGATAAAATAGAGCGCAAAAGGTAGCAGTAATGCCAGTTCTAGCCAAAAAGTAGCGAGGTGATTAATCTGGAAATAACGCCGTAGAGCAATGTAAATGGGGTAACCAAATCCTGCTACAAACGTTGCCCACGAAATTGCACTGCTCATTAAAATATTGCTTCCTACACCTAATATGGCAAAACTCACCGCCCACCATTTTAAAGGTGAAAAGTGTTCTTTAAAGAGGATTTTACCAAAGAGCACCGCTACAATGGGTAATAGCAAATAGCCAATTGAGACTTGCAGTGCTTGCCCATTATTTGGTGCCCATAAGAAGAGCCAAAGTTGCACGCCGGTGTTCAATGTCAGCAATACCATCACAATAACAAGCGCTGGCTTTTGACAGATTTTTTGCCAAAGTTCACGAAATGCATATTGCTGGCGGAAAGCAAAAATTGCAAATAGTATGATTGGCATAAGAATAATAATTCGAAAACCGAGCATCTGTTGGTCGCTAAGAGGTTGCAGTAAAATAGCAAAATAATAGCCTAAACCAAATAGAATGTTGGCCGTCAATGCCGCAAGAATCCCTTTAAGCATTTGCTCTCTCCAGACGTTTTTTCCTTCTCATCAAGGCGATGCCGTCTAAAATCAAACAACTGATGGCAAAACTTAAACAGAGTAACAAGGTATAAGCGCTAGGATCAAGCCGCTCACCAATTAAGAAAGAAACTAGCATCATCACACAAGGTTCCACATAACCCAACAGCCCAAGCATATTAAAAGGTAAAAGTGTGCTAGCAAGGGTATAAGACATTAAAGCCACTCCGCTAAATAGGCCGAGTAAAAAGAGATAAAAATAGAGACGAGGATTTACCTCTAAAATCGGAGCAAGCTCAATTTGGCTAATAAACCACACTGCCACAGGCAAAAGCAGTGCAATTTCACAGACAAAGCTATAGATATGGCTAATTTGGTATTTTTTGCGCACCATAAAATAAGCTGGATAGCCCAAGAAAACTAAGGCGCTTGCCCATGAAAGTGAAGCGCTTGCCACCACGCTGCTCATTACACCAACAAAAGCTAAGATAATGGCTAAGATTTTGAGTTTTGAAAGTTGCTCTTTATAAGCAAATTTACCGACAATCACCATTGTAATCGGCATTAATAAATAGCCAATAGATACATCAATGGCTTTGCCACTGTTTGGTGCCCATAAAAAAAGCCACATTTGCACACCACAGAGGGTTGCGGTGAGCATCAGGACGAAAATTAAATAAGGTTCACGTTGGATTCTTTGCAAAAAATTGACAAATTCCGCGCGCTTACGCAGCACTACAAACAGTAGTATCAACATAAACGGGAACATTAACAACATTCTAAAACCAAAAACCTCTACTCCAGCAAGTGGACGTAATAAGGTTGAGAGATAATAGAGTCCACCAAAAAGAGCTGAAGCAAGTAGCGAATAAAAAATACCGAGCATAAAAACCTGCGTGATAGAGGAAAGAGTAAACCCGCCAATTTGACGGGTTTAAATTGATTAAGATTGGCGATAGGTTTTTAAGAATCTTGCCAAACGCCCAATGGCATCTTCTAGCTGATAGACATAAGGCAAGGTGACCACACGGAAGTGATCCGGTTTATGCCAATTAAATCCGCTGCCTTGTACGAGTAATACTTTCTCTTTTTGCAGCAAATCATAGACAAATTGCGCATCATCTTTAATACCATACATTTCCGTATCAATTTTCGGGAACATATACATTGCACCTTTTGGCTTAACGCAACTGATTCCTGGAATTTGTGTAAGTAGTTCATAAGCACGGTTGCGTTGCTCTAATAAACGCCCACCAGGTAGGATAAATTCATTAATACTTTGATAGCCCCCCAGCGCAGTTTGAATTGCATGTTGCATTGGCGTATTAGCACATAAACGCATGGAAGCAAGCATATCTAATCCTTCAACAAAGCCTTTTGCTTGTGTTTTTGGGCCGCTTAATACCATCCAACCTTGACGGAAACCCGCCGCACGATAGGCTTTTGATAAGCCGTTATAGGTGACGGTTAAAAGATCAGGGGCGAGAGCCGCAAGGTGATGATGCACGGCACCATCATAAAGAATTTTTTCGTAAATTTCGTCTGCAAATAGCATCAAGTTATGCTCACGTGCAACTTGTGCTACTTCGAGCAAAATTTCACGGCTATATACTGCTCCTGTTGGGTTATTCGGGTTAATGACCAAAATCGCCTTCGTATTAGGCGTGATTTTAGCGCGGATATCGTTAATATCTGGATACCACTCATTTTCTTCGTCACATAGGTAGTGCACGGCTTTACCGCCAGCAAGCGTAGCGGCGGCGGTCCAAAGCGGATAGTCTGGTGAAGGGATTAAAATTTCATCGCCTTCGTTTAATAAGGCTTGCATTGACATGGTAATCAGTTCTGACACGCCGTTGCCGATATAGACATCATTAACATCTACCTGATGAATCCCTTTTAGCTGGTAATATTGCACAATAGCTTTACGTGCTTGGAATAGCCCTTTTGAATCACAATAGCCTTGTGCGGTTGGCAAGTTGCGCATAATATCCACGATAATTTCAGCAGGCGCATCAAAACCAAAAGGGGCAGGATTTCCAATATTGAGTTTTAAAATTTTGTGTCCTTCTTCTTCAAGGCGAGTTGCTTCTTTATGAATAGGACCGCGAATATCATAGCGGACATTCGCGAGTTTGTCGGTTTTGCTAAAGCGTTCCATAGGTTTCCTGTATTGTTTTACTTTTATGAAAAAAATGATTTACTCTACTCCGATTTGTGCAGAAAAAAAAGCAGAAATACGTTAAAATGCGAACCTTTTTTGTGGTTAATTATTTTATGCTCTCTATTTTCTAATGTCTGTTTTTACCCAACTTACGCAAGCACTTAGCCAACAGCTTGCACAAAACGAAGTAAGCGCAGGATTACTCCGTTTTAGTGCAACGGTAAAATGCCAGCCTAACGATGCTGATTTGCTTAGTTGGCTAAAAGGGCAAGCCTGCTTTCCTCAAATGTTTTGGCAACAGCGTGCACAACGCGATACTTTCGTTGCGCTTGGACAAGTCTTGCGTTTTCAGCAATTAGCGGCAGCAGAAGCATTTTGTCATCAACATCAAGTGCATTTGGTGGGCGGCATTCAGTTTGAGGGGCAGATTCATTTTATTTTACCGCGCTTATTGCTCTGGCAAACGGAAGAACAACTGCGAGCAGAGCTCTTTGGCTATGCAGATGAGCAAGCAAATTTAGTCGCGTTTTTAGCGCAACTTGATGAGCCTCGTACTTTTGGTTCAACGAAAAATCAGGTGATTGCTAAAAAACAACTCTGTAGCTTTGAGCAATGGCAAACCAACATTCAGCAAGCAATCAGTGCGATTAAAACAGATGCCTTTGATAAAGTGGTATTGGCAAATGCAACGAGTTGGCAGCTTTCTTCGCCTCTTTCTGGTTATGATTTATTGGCGAAAAGTCGGCATTTGAATCAAGGTTGCTACCATTTTTTATGGGCTGAGAATCTCCATGAATGTTTTATTGGCTCAAGCCCTGAGCGTTTATATCAGCGACAAAATAAGCAGCTACTTACCGAAGCGCTCGCCGGAACGGTTGCAGTAAGCCACGATATTACTGAAACTGCACAAAATGCCTTGTGGCTATTAAACGATCACAAAAATTTGTATGAAAATTGGTTGGTGGTCGATGATATTTGCACCAATTTGGCGGATTGTGCTGGTGATATTCAGGTGGGCGATGCGCATATCAAGGCATTAAAGAATGTGCAGCATTTACGCCGTTTTATTCAAACGGAATTAGCACCTGATATTGGGGATAGCCAGTGTCTTGCGCGCATTCATCCGACTGCAGCTGTAGCAGGGTTGCCACGCACAGAGGCTAAACAGTTTATACAACAGCATGAACCTTTTACGCGTGGATGGTATGCAGGGACATTAGGCTATTTTTCGCCTGCACAGGCGGAGTTCTGCGTGACCTTGCGTTCTGCATTAGTGAGGGCAAAAGAGATGCTGGTATATGCGGGAGCAGGCATTGTTGCCGAGTCTGAACCTGAATCAGAATGGTTGGAGATTGAACGTAAAGCGTTGGCAATGACAAATCTTGTGAGCTCAGATTAGTTCTTCGAGGGCGATCATCCATCTATTCTTCTATGATATGCCTAACGCTTTTGAGCAAGCGGTCAAAAAATCCCATTTTTTTACCAAATACTATTTGGCGATAAAGTCGCCACTGATAATCAAGAAATTTGATCCAGAATAATTCGGCAAATTTTGGGTTTTTTATAATAGCGATCCGTTAACTCTTATAATAATTCCTATGAAAACATTCTCTCGTAAGACGATGATTTTTTTCATCGATGTGATTCTCTTCTTTACACTACTCCATACGCTTCCTTTTGAGCCCGAGCCGACTAAAGGCCTAGCATTGTTAGCATTTGTTGCCATCTTATGGCTCACAGAGACAGTACATGTCACGATAACTGCATTATGTGTGCCTGTGCTCACGATTGCATTAGGTATCATGCCTTCTAAACAAGCATTAACTGCTTTTGCCGATCCAACAATTTTTCTCTTTTTTGGCGGTTTTGCACTTGCAACGGCATTGCATATTCAACAATTGGATAAAATGATCGCCAATAGAATTATGTCGTTAGCCAAGGGAAAATTATTTACTGCCGTGATTTATCTCTTTTTAGTGACGGCATTTTTATCCATGTGGATGAGTAATACCGCCACAGCGGCAATGATGTTGCCATTGGCAATGGGTATTTTAAGTAATATGGATCGAGAAAAAGAGCATAATACTTATGTATTTGTATTGCTTGGGATTGCTTATAGTGCCAGTATTGGCGGTATGGGAACACTTGTGGGGAGCCCTCCAAATGCAATTGCAGCGAGCCAGCTAGGAATTGGCTTTGCAGAATGGATGATGTATGGCTTGCCTGTGATGACTCTGCTTCTACCTTTGATGATTGGCGTATTATATTTAACCTTTAAACCTAAATTTAATCGCGAATTTGAATATCATTTTGAAAAAATTAAGATGAATTCAGAGCGTTGGATCACCTTAATTATTTTCTTATTTGTTGCGCTCTGTTGGGTGGGAAGCAGCTTTATTAACCCTTGGCTTGCAAACCTGATTGGTTTGGGTCACAAGATTGAAAGTTTCGACAGTGTGATGGCGCTTATTGGGGCATTGTTACTTTGTATGAGTAAAGTTGTCAATTGGCAACAGATTCAGGATAACACAGAATGGGGCGTGCTCTTTTTATTCGGTGGAGGCTTAACGCTGAGTGCTGTATTGGGGCAAACAGGGGCGAGCAAAATTATGGCGGACGCTATTGTGAGCCTGATTGAAGGCAAACACTACGCTTTAATTTGCTTAATCATTGCTGCTTTTATCGTAGTTTTGACAGAATTTACTTCAAATACGGCGAGTGCAGCGTTGCTAGTGCCAATTTTTATCTCAATTGCGAGTGTATTGGGTATGTCGCCATTTGGATTTGCCTTAATTATTGCATTGGGGGCAAGTTGTGCCTTTATGCTGCCAGTTGGTACTCCGCCGAATGCTATTGTTTTTGGGACGGGGATGGTTAAGCAGAAAGATATGCTACGTTCCTACAAATTAGATTTACTTTGCATTGTAATGATTGCCACTATAGGATACCTCTTCTGGCTATAGCAAGCGGTTAAAATCGCCTAATTTTTTGCAAAAAGAAAGGGAACATCAATGGTTCCCTTTTCTTCTCTTAATGTTCTTCTACCACAAAACAGGCTATTTGCGTACCATCTTGGTAGGTTTTTAATTCTGGTCGTTGTTGTTTACATTTTTCGGTAGCTAAACGACAACGTGCATGAAACGCACAACCTTGTGGTGGGTTAAGTGGGCTTGGTAGCTCACCTGTAAGTTTAATTCGCTCTCTACGTTGGCTCGGATCTAAACGTGGCGTTGCGGAAAGCAGTGCTTGGGTATAAGGGTGACGCGGATTACCAAAAATCGTTTTGGTATCGCCTTTTTCCACACAGCGTCCTAAGTACATCACCATCACTTCATCGGCAATATGTTCTACCACTGAAAGATCGTGGGAAATAAACACATAAGATAGCCCCATCTCTTCTTGTAGATCCATCATCAAATTCAGCACCTGTGCACGCACGGAAACGTCTAGAGCGGACACAGGCTCATCTGCCACTACAATATCAGGGTGCAACATTAAACCACGCGCGATGGCAATCCGTTGGCGTTGTCCGCCAGAAAACATATGCGGATAGCGATCGTAAAATTCAGGTTTTAGCCCCACTTTTGCCATCATTTCTAGCACTTGTTCTTTCCGCTCTTTTGCCGAGAGGTTGGTGTTAATCAACAGTGGTTCTTCTAAAATCGTACCGACTTTTTTGCGTGGATTCAGTGATGCGTACGGATTTTGAAACACGATTTGGATTTTTTTACGGCGAAGTTGCACCGTTTCTTTATCATTTTCCAAAAAGTTTTGTCCGTTATAAAAAAGTTCGCCTTCGGTAGGGGGTTCAATCATTGTGAGCATTCGCCCAAGCGTAGATTTACCACAGCCTGACTCGCCAACCACCGCAAGGGTTTTGCCTCGTTCCAGCGTAAACGACACGCCATCAACCGCTTTTACTTGCTTTGGCTTAGCAAACAGCCCTTGTTTGACAGGGTAGTATTTTTTAAGATTCACTGCTTTAAGCAGTGAGGATTGATTATTTTCGTTCATTCTTTTTTACCATTGTAGAGGCGAATTATATTCACCCTGAAATCATTATGGGCGAATGTAATTCGCCCCTACAATTCATCATAACGTTAATTTTACTTTTCTATATAAAATCTATCTTGTATCCATAAAATGGGATTATTCGTAACATATTCTGAAATTTCGTGGTACGATTTTTCATTCCTAATAATATGTTCATAATAATTTCTTTGCCATATATCCCAATGCATTGTATTTTTTCTAGCCCATGACGTTACTGCTGACTTAAATCCTCGAATGATAGCACCCACTGTTTGTGATGTTCCGTTAAATCCTTTATGTAGGGGCGAATTACATTCGCCCCAATGCTCCACAGAATGAATTTCAATAATACCGTGTATATGATTTGGCATTATGACAAATTGATGTAATTTTACTTGTGGATAGTATTTTGGAATTTCTTGCCAAAATTGAACAGCGATTTTTCCTAAACGATTTAATACAACTTTATTAGAATAAATCTCTCCAAATAAACATTCTCTATTTTTACAGCATAAAGTAATAAAATATAAGCCATTTTGACGATAATCATAATGCCTTAACCGCAACGATTTTCTACGGTGCCTATTTGGGTCAAATTTCATTATTCTTTTCTATGTTTAGGGCGAATATAATTCGCCCCTACAAGCGGTTAAAATGATGAATTTTTTTGCAAATTAACGCTCTGTTGTTCATTTACACCCAACGGAAAATGACACTTCACCTGTCTGCCGTTGATGGTTTGCATTTCTGGTTCAATGCTTCGGCATTTATCGGTTGCATAAGGGCAACGAGGATTGAGCAAACAGCCTTGTGGGCGGTCATATTTACCCGGTACAACGCCTGAAAGCGATTGCAAGCGAGATTTCCCTTCGGCAAATTCGGGCAAGGCTTTTAATAATGCTTCGGTGTAAGGGTGGAGCGGTGCGTTGAAAATCTGTTCCGCTTTGCCTTCTTCTACGACCTGTCCTGCATACATCACAATAATTCGGTGTGCCGATTCTGCGACCAATGCTAAATCGTGAGTAATCAAAATCAACGCCATATTTTCTTTGCGTTGTAATTCTAGCAATAAATCAATAATTTGCGCTTGAATCGTTACGTCCAATGCGGTGGTAGGTTCGTCTGCAATTAATAATTTTGGATTGCAAGCAATCGCCATCGCAATCATCACCCGTTGGCTCATACCGCCTGAAAGTTGATGGGGATACACCTCAAGTCGTGAAACAGGATCAGGAATCCCCACCATCGTTAAAAGCTCAATGGCACGCTCTTTTCGCCATTTTTTGCTGCCACCTTGATGCACTTTTAAAGCTTCCATAATTTGGAAACCAACCGTATAGCTTGGGTTGAGGCTGGTCATCGCGTCTTGGAAAATCATTGAAACATCTGCCCCAACGATTTCTCGTTTTTCTTTTGGGCTAAGTTTTAGCAGATCGTGACCGTCAAAATTCAGAGCGTTAGCTGAGACTCGCCCTGGATAATCAATCAAGCCCATAATCGCAAGGGAACTGACCGATTTGCCCGAGCCGGATTCCCCCACAATCCCTAACACTTCACCTTCATTTACCGTATAGCTAATGCGATCTACCGCTTTGAATGGGGCTTTTTCTTCCCCGAAATGGACGGAGAGTTCGTTTACTTCTAATAATGCCATTTTGCTCTCCTACTGTTTTAATTTTGGATCAAGGGCATCACGCAAGCCATCGCCCATTAAGTTAAACGCTAATACCAACGATAAAATTGCTAAGCCTGGAATGGTAACAAGCCAGTTTGCTGCCTGCATAAAACCACGAGATTCGGCCAGCATTGTGCCGAGTTCAGGCGTTGGTGGTTGTGCACCAATGCCTAAAAAACCGAGTGCAGCAAGTTCTAAAATCGCATTAGAAATCCCCATTGTCATTTGCACGATCAGCGGTGCAAGACAGTTTGGCAAAATCACAATAAACATCAAACGCCATACACCTGCCCCTGCGACACGAGAAGCGGTCACATAATCTCGGTTTTTCTCGCTCATCACCGCCGCACGAGTTAAACGCACATAGCTTGGAATAGATACCACCGCTATCGCAATCGCTGCATTTATCAAAGACGGCCCTAAAATCGTCACTACGCCAATGGTTAAAAGTAGGCTCGGAATCGCCAGCATAATATCCACAAAACGCATAATGATAATGTCTAATGTACTGCCGTAGTAACCTGCCAATAAACCAAGCACTACGCCCAATACGCACGACATCACCACAATAATCAAGCCGATAAAGACCGATAATCTTGCACCATAAATAATGCGAGAAAGAATATCCCGCCCAATATCGTCCGTACCAAGCAGGTGAGCCACTTTACCGCCTTCAAACCACGCAGGGGGTAAAAGTAAATCTGCACGATTTTGAGCTATTGGATCAAAAGGAGCGATAAAATCGGCAAAAACTGCCACAAAAAAGACCACAGCAATAAAGCTAAGCCCAATGACTGCGCCTTTATTCTGTTTGAAATAGTACCAAAATTCTTGTAATGGGGTTTTCGGGGCGGGAGGATTTGCCACCGTTATTTGAGACATTATGAAACTCCAACTAAAAATAATTTTGCAAAAAATTGCGGAAATTTAACCGCTTAATTGGGCGTATGCAATACGCCCCTACAAATGTTTAATTAAGATCTTGATAGTGGTAGGGGCGTATTACATACGTCCATTTATATTACGAATGACGAATACGAGGATTCACAATCCCGTACAATAAATCCACCGTTAAATTTACAAGGATAATGATCGTGGCAATAATCAACACTGAGCCTTGTAACACAGGGTAGTCACGGCTGTTGATGGCATCAATAATCCATTTGCCGATGCCCGGCCAAGAGAAGATGTTCTCGGTTAATACCGCTCCAGAAAGCAGTTGCCCAACAATCAAGCCAACAACCGTTACCACTGGAATTAACGCATTACGCAAAGCGTGCACAATCACAATACGAGTGGTATTTAATCCTTTAGCTTTTGCGGTGCGAATATAGTCTTCGCCTAGCACTTCTAGCATGGATGAGCGAGTCATACGAGTAATCACAGCAAGTGGTATTGTGCCTAGCACAATAGAAGGTAAGATCAGTGATTTGATTGCAGCCAGAAATGCTCCTGGCTCATTTGAGCGCCAAGTATCTATCAGCATAAAACCGGTTTCGGCTTCAATCCAATACTGTGAGGGTAAACGTCCAGAGGCTGGCAAACCGAGTGGCGTGGAAAAATAGAGAATTAAAATTAAGCCCCACCAGAAAATCGGCATGGAATAACCCGTTAGAGAAAGGGTGCTCACGGTATGTGAAATCCAGCTATCTTTTTTCACTGCCGCAATTACGCCAAGCGTAATACCAAAGATCAACGACCAAAGCAAAGCAAAAAAAGCGAGCTCAACAGTTGCTGGAAAAAGGGTAAAAAACTCTTTTAATACAGGTTCATTATTACGGAATGAATTGCCTAAATCCCCTTGCAGTACACCGCCAATGTAGCTGATGTATTGCTCAAAAAGTGGACGATTTAAGCCTAACTGCTCCATCATTTGTTGATGAATTTCAGGCGAAAGCCCACGTTCACCCATTCGGATCTCAATTGGATCGCCAGGAATCAAATGCACAAGCGCAAAGGTAATCAAAGTAATGGCGATAAAGGTTGGAATCACCATTAAAATACGTTTAAGAATAAATTGAAACATTCAAAATCTCTTTGTTAGATATTTTAATAAACATAGGGGCGTACTACCTGTGCCCTAAATCTAGGTGGGCGTACACAGTACGCCCCTACATTCATTGATATTACAAGCGGTTAATTTTTGCAAAAACATTGCAAATTTCAACCGCTTGTAAAGGCATATTTTATATACCCAATTATTTTTCTGCTAAATCTACATTGTAGAAGTTATGTAAACCAAATGGACTCATCACATAGCCTTGCACTTCTTTGCGCACAGGGAAATAGACGGTTGAGTGTGCAATGGTAATCCAAGGTGCTTGTTCTTTAAAGATGGCTTGCGCCTGTTTGTAAAGTTCAACACGTTTAGCGTGATCACTTTCTTGTGCTGCATTCACCACCACATCTTCAAATTGTTTATGACAGAAATTAGCATAGTTTGAACCGGAAGTGACAGCCGCACAGCTTAATAGAGTGTTTAAGAAGTTGTCCGGATCACCATTGTCGCCGGTCCAGCCGATCATAGAAGTTGCTGCTTCACCTGCGCGCAAGCGTTTTAGGTATTCGCCCCACTCGTAGCTGACGATTTTAGCATTTATACCGACAGCTTTCCAATCGGCTTGAATAAGTTCAGCCATACGACGTGCATTTGGATTATATGGGCGTGAAACCGGCATAGCCCAAAGCTCGGTATCAAATCCCTTTTCAAAACCAGCTTCTTTCAATAATGCTTTAGCTTTTTCTGGGTTATATTCATAATCTTGCACATCATCGTTATAGCTCCACATTGTTGGTGGAATTGGATTTTTTGCCACTTGCCCTGCACCTTGATACACCGCATCAACAATCGCTTGTTTATTCACCGCGTGATTTAATGCTTGGCGAACTTTTTGGTTATCTAGTGGCTTGATTTTGTTATTCAGAGCTAAATAACCCACATTCATTCCTGCCTGAGTCATTAAATTGATGTTATCGTCTTTTTTCAGATTTTCAATATCAGCTGGGTTTGGATACGGCATTGCATGGCATTCGCCTTTTTGCAATTTTGCTAAGCGAACAGAAGCATCTGGGGTAATGGCAAATACTAAGCGGTCAAGTTTTGCTTTACCTTGCCAATAATTCTCAAAGGCTTTGAAACGGATAGTTGCATCTTTTTGGTAATCAACAAATTGGAATGGGCCTGTGCCGATTGGCTGGGTATCAATTTTCTCCGGTGTGCCAGCTTTTAGCATTTTCTCAGCATACTCAGCAGAGAAAATAGCGGCAAAATCCATGCCTAAATTGGCTAAGAAAGGGGCGTTTGGCACCTTCAAGGTAAATTTTACCGTGTAATCATCCACTTTTTCGACTTTATCAATAATATTTTGCATGTCCATGCCAATAAAGTATTCATAATTTCCTCCAGATACTTTATGGAATGGGTGGTTTTCATCAAATTGACGATTAAATGAGAATACAACATCATCGGCATTAAATTCACGACTTGGTTTGAATGCTTTATTTTCGTGAAATTTTACTCCTTTGCGTAAATGAAACGTGTAGATTTTACCATCTTCACTAATCTCCCAACTTTCAGCAAGGGATGGTACTACATCGGTAGTACCTTCTTTAAAGTCAGTGAGTTTGTTGTAAATTGTACGGCCATTACTATCTAAACTCGCCCCATCTGTCACGAGCACTGGGCTCATTGCAGAAGGCGAGGCTTCTAAACAGTAAACGAAGGTTTTGGGAGCTGCGAGAGCGGCACCGGCGACGGTCATAGCTAATGTTATAAGAGAGAGTTTAGCGAAGTTTTTCTTTTTCATGTTTCACTCCAGATAATGTTGTGTTGTTAAAAAGTTGTTTCATGATTTGGATAAAACGGAATATATCGAATATACAAATTTTTTTATGGATTGCAATCAATTTTTCTTATGCAAGCGGTTGGGTTTTAGAAAAAATTTACAGAATGCGTGGATATATCACCCAAATGGCTTAAATTTAGATGCCTTATTTGCAACATTAACATGTGCTAAAAAGTCGTTATAGAGTATAAAAACAAGCTCAGTTTCCTGAGCTTGTAGATATGAGATTAAGGCAAATCAACCGTATAAAAGTTGTGAGCTAAAAACGGACTTAAGACATACCCCTTCACTTCTTTACGCATCGGAAAATAGACCGTTGAGTGGGCAATTGGTAACCAAGCAGCTTGTTCTTTTACGATATTTTGCGCTTTTTTGTATAATTCTGACCGCTTGTTTTGCTCGCTGATTGTTGCAGCTTCAGTCACTAATTGATCGTACTCGGGATTACAGAACCCAGCGTAGTTTGAGCCTTGTTCGACGGCATTACAGCTTAATAACGTATTTAAGAAATTATCAGGATCGCCATTATCGCCTGTCCAGCCCATCATGCCTGCTGTGTGTTCGCCTGCTGCCATTCGTTTAAGATATTCGCCCCATTCATAGCTGACAATTTTGGCTTCTACACCAATTTTACGCCAATCTTCTTGTACCATCTCTGCCATACGACGTGCATTTGGGTTATATGGTCGCGCGACTGGCATTGCCCAGATTTCGGTTTTAAAGCCATTCTCAAGCCCAGCTTCTTTTAATAGGGTTTTCGCTTTTTCAGGGTTGTAATCATAATCTTCTACCTCATTGTTATAACCCCAAATGGTTGCTGGCATTGGGTTTTTCGCTTTAATGCCAGAGCCCTGATAGACTGAAGTTAAAATTTCATCTTTATTTACCGCATAATTTAGCGCTTGGCGTACTTTTTGATTATCAAAGGGCGCTTTGCGTAAGTTAAATGTGATATAGCCAATATTTAAGCCTGATTGTTCAAGCAATTGTATGTTTGGATTGTTTTTCAATGCCTCAAGATCTGCTGGATTTGGGTATGGCATTGCTTGACATTCGTTTTTCTCTAGTTTTGCTAAACGTACGCTGGCATCTGGTGTAATAGAGAAAACTAGACGATCTAGTTTTGCTCTACCTTGCCAATAATTGTCGAAGGCAGTGAAGCGTACAGTCGCATCTTTTTGATAGGAGTGGAATTGGAAAGCTCCAGTGCCAATCGGGGCGGTATCTAGTTTTTCTGGGGTGCCGGCAGCAAGCATTTTGTCGGCATATTCGGCGGAGAACATAGCCATAAAATCCATGGCAAGATTAGCTAAGAACGGAGCATTGGGCTTTTTTAGCTGAATTTTAAGCGTGTAATCATCAACTTTTTCTAGGTTATCAATGATATTTTGCATATCCATACCTAAGAAGAATTCATAATTTCCCCCAGAAACTTGGTTATATGGGTTATTTGTATCTCGTTGGCGATTAATTGAAAAAATAACATCATCTGCGTTGAAATTACGGCTTGGGGTAAAGTTTTTATTGCTGTGAAATTGGACATTTTGGCGTAGAAAGAAAGTGTAAGTTTTACCATCATCACTAATTTCCCAACGCTCGGCAAGTGAAGGTATGAGATTAGTGCTACCTTGCTCAAAATCAACGAGGCGGTTATATACGGCTTGCCCAACATCTAAACTTGCCCCGTCTGTGACTAGCTGCGGATTTAAGCCGGCAGGCGAAGCTTCGAGGCAGTAAGTGAATGTTTTATTTTCAGCAAATACATTGGCTGAAATTGAAAGGGCAAGTAAAGTAGTGAATTTGCTTAGCTTTGTCATTGTTATATCCTTAAATTTATTAAATGCAGAAATTAAAAAACCCTTTCGAAAGTTACCTTCCGAAAGGGTTGAAATTGGTTATTTTGGTGCGTTAAGCCATTTCATTTCGGAAGTTATCTTCCGAACACGCAACAAATGCCCGAAAGATTAATCGGTCAAATGATGGTGGTGATGGTTTTTAACGCTGTAGTTCATAATTTACTCCAAAATTGCATGCATCTAAATCTACGCTTTTAATCGAAAAATTGCAAATATTTTTTCATTTTATTTAGCGGTTAGCGAATATCTGTTGGAATAAATGCTAACGCTTGTTCAATAATTTCAATGCCAGCACCTTGTTTACACGCATTTTCACTGAGATGCCTGCGCCACTGTCTCGCCCCTTTACAATTTTGGAAACTGCCTAGCATATGGCGAACAATGTGGTTGAGGTAAACTCCTTTGCTTAATTGTTGCTCAACATAAGGCAGCATTTTTTCAACGGCTTGGCGCGGAGTGATGATTTTGGCATTTGGGTCAAAAAGAGCCTGATCGATTTGCCCCAATAAACTTGGGTTTTGATATGCCTCACGCCCAACCATAACCCCATCCACAAATTGCAAATGATGTTTGATTTCATCAATTGTTTTTATTCCGCCGTTAATGCTGATTTTAAGATGAGGAAAATCTCGTTTGAGCTGATAAACCCGTTCATAATCTAGTGGTGGAATTTCACGGTTCTCCTTTGGGCTTAAACCTGAAAGCCACGCTTTGCGAGCGTGAACAATAAAATCTTCGCAATATGGTTGGATTTTTTCAATAAAATCGCATAGAAATTCATAGCTATCTAGTTCGTCAATACCGATACGATGCTTGACGGTAACGGGAATGCTAACCGCATTTTTCATTGCATCCACACACTCAGCCACCAAATCTGCTTTACCCATTAAACAAGCACCAAACATTCCATTTTGCACACGATCCGATGGGCAGCCGACATTTAAGTTAATCTCTGAGTACCCTCGTTCTTCAACTCGTTTGGCACATTCGGCTAATTGTTTCGGATCACTGCCACCTAATTGCAGTGCAACGGGGTTTTCTGATGGATCATAAGCAAGTAGATCATATTTGGCGTGCAAGATTGCTGGGGCAGTAATCATTTCAGTATAAAGCAGTGAGTGCTGAGAAAATTGGCGATGAAAATAACGGCAGTGGCGAGTAGTCCAGTCAAGCATTGGGGCAACGGAAAAACGACCACGGTAGAAACTAGTTTGCATTGGCTGTTCCATTTGAATATTCAAGCGGTTGAATTTTAATAAAAATTTGCAAAAACTTGAGGGAAAATGACCGCTTGTGATAATAATTTCGTGTAGGGGCGAACCGATGTGTTCGCCCGTTATGTCGATGAAATGATTTGGGCAGACACACTGATCCGCTCCTACAAAAATTCAACCTGTTAGTAATAAGAATGCTCACCACGTTGGTGTTCGGTTACATCTTTCACGCCATTTAATTCATCAGGGAATTGAGCGAGAAGTTGTTTTTCAATACCATCTTTCAAGGTGACATCAACCATCGAGCAGCCATTACAGCCACCACCGAATTGTAATACCGCAATTTTATCTTCGGTGACTTCAATCAAGGTAATGCGACCGCCATGGCTGGCAAGCTGCGGGTTGATTTGGGTTTGAATCACATAATCTAAACGCTCAATAAATGGTGCATCGTCTGCGACTTTACGCATTTTGGCATTGGGCGCTTTTAACGTGAGCTGTGAACCCATTGGATCGGTCACGTAATCGATTTCGGCATCGTCTAAAAATGGCAGGCTAATATCATCAATAAAAGCGGAGAACGTGTTGAATTTGATTTCAGTATCCGTTGTTTCTACTGCATTTGCAGGGCAGTAAGAAACCCCACATTCAGCATTAGGTGTCCCTGGATTGACCACGAAAATACGAATATTCGTGCCTTCTTCTTGTTGATCAAGTAAACGGCGGAAGTGTACTTGTGCTGCATCTGAAATTGTAATGTTGGTCATAATCTATCCTGATTAAATCTAAAAATTGCCAGCTATTTTAGCGCCATCTCTGATTTTTGACTAGGGTCAAATTTTCCAAGGCTGTAGGTTAAAAAAATGTTTCTAAAGTAGAAATTTAAGATGATTTTAGCTAAAATAGCGCACTATTTTGTTCGCTGTATGCGAAGTAACCGATTTGAGAACTTAATGCGGTCTTATTGATAAGTGGGGGAATTCTACGTTTATCAAATTTGATTGCGGCTCAATAGCAGCGGTTGTGATTAGGAGTTTCCTAAACAACCATTTTTTTTAACCCAACCAAAAGTAGTGCAAACAATATGATTACAATTAAACAAGGCTTGGATCTTCCGATTAACGGAAAACCTGAGCAAGTAATCCGTAATGGCAATGCTGTTACTGAAGTTGCTGTGCTTGGCGAAGAATTTGTGGGTATGCGTCCTTCTATGAAGGTTCGCGAAGGCGATATTGTGAAAAAAGGTCAGGTGCTTTTTGAAGACAAAAAGAATCCTGGTGTGGTTTTCACCGCGCCTGCCAGCGGTACTGTTGTTGCGATTAATCGTGGCGAAAAACGTGTTCTTCAGTCAGTCGTTATTCGTGTTGAGGGTGATGAGCAAATTACCTTTAACTGCTATGAAGAAGCACAGTTGGCTTCTTTAACTGCAGACCAAGTAAAACAAAATCTTGTGGAATCAGGTCTTTGGACTGCATTCCGTACTCGTCCATTTAGCAAAGTGCCAGCATTAGATGCTGAACCGTCTTCTATTTTCGTGAATGCAATGGATACAAATCCATTGAGTGCGGATCCAGAAGTGATCATTGCTGAAAATAATCAAGCATTTTTCAATGGTTTAACGGTATTAAGTCGTTTATTTGATGGCAGCAAAACCGTACATTTATGTGGCGCAGCTGATTCTAATATCTTAAATGCGGCACAGAGTAAGCAAATTGCAAATGTGCAAACTAACCGCTTTAAAGGTCCACACCCAGCGGGTCTTGCTGGTACGCACATTCATTTTATTGATCCTGTTAGTATCACAAAACAAGTGTGGTATTTGAACTATCAAGATGTGATTGCTATCGGTCAATTATTTACGACTGGTGAATTAAATGTTGAACGTGTCATTTCGCTTGCAGGCCCGCAGGTGAAAAATCCTCGTTTGATCCGTACCCGTTTAGGTGCAAACCTTTCTCAATTAACCGCAAATGAGTTAAATGACGGTGAAAATCGTGTGATTTCAGGTTCTGTATTAAGCGGTGCGAAAGCAAGTGGTCCACACGATTATTTAGGTCGTTATGCGTTGCAGGTTTCTGTATTGCTTGAAGGGCGTGAAAAAGTGTTATTCGGTATGATTGCACCTTACGGTGATAAATACTCAATTACTCGTACAACGCTTGGACACTTTGCGAAGAAATTATTTAACTTTACCACAGCTGTTCACGGTGGACACCGTGCAATGGTACCAACAGGTGCATATGAGCGTGTAATGCCATTAGATATTATCCCAACATTATTGTTGCGTGATTTAGAAGCTGGCGATACTGATTCAGCTCAAGCATTAGGCTGTTTAGAGTTAGATGAAGAAGATTTAGCGTTATGTACCTTTGTGTGCTCAGGTAAAAATAACTGGGGGCCATTGTTACGCCAAGCGTTAGAGAAAATCGAGAAGGAAGGTTAAAAATGGGTTTGAAACATTTATTAGAAAAAATGGAACCTGCGTTTTTGCCGGGCGGTAAATATGAGAAATGGTATATCTTGTATGAAGCCGTTGCGACTGTGCTTTTCGTTCAAGGTACAGTAACGCAAAAAGATGCCCACGTACGTGATGCGATTGACTCTAAACGTATGATGTTATTCGTATGGTTCGCATTATTCCCTGCAATGTTCTACGGTATGTATAACGTAGGTCATCAAGCAATTCTTGCTGCAACCCAAATGGGGACATTAGCAGATTTAGTGGCAAATAACTGGCACTATGGTTTTGCGGATACCTTAGGCTCTGTGGCTAATGCAGGTTGGGGTAGCAAAATGTTGCTAGGTGCAACTTACTTCCTACCGCTTTACTTAACCGTTTTCTTAGTAGGTGGTTTCTGGGAAGTATTATTTGCAATGGTGCGTAAACACGAAATCAATGAAGGTTTCTTTGTTACCTCTATTCTTTTAGCACTTATCGTGCCGCCAACATTACCACTATGGCAAGCAGCCCTTGCAACTACTTTCGGTGTGGTGGTTGCAAAAGAAGTCTTTGGTGGCGTGGGTAGAAACTTTATGAACCCAGCGTTAGCAGGTCGTGCTTTCCTCTTCTTTGCTTACCCTGCTCAAATTTCGGGTGATACCGTATGGGTTGCGGCTGATGGTTTCTCAGGTGCAACTGCACTTTCTCAATGGGCAGCAGGTGGCGAAGCAGGCTTAAAACACGTTGCAACTGGCGCAGATATTACTTGGATGGACGCATTCTTAGGCAACATTCCAGGTTCTATCGGTGAAACATCTACCTTAATGCTTATGATCGGTGCAGCAATTATTGTTTTTGCACGTATTGCATCTTGGCGAATTATTGCCGGTGTAATGATTGGTATGGCAGCAACTGCAACTTTATTCAATCTCATTGGCTCTGACACTAATCCTATGTTCTCAATGCCTTGGCATTGGCACTTAGTATTAGGTGGCTTTGCACTGGGTATGTTCTTTATGGCAACAGACCCTGTATCTGCGGCATTTACTAACAAAGGTAAATGGTGGTATGGCGCATTAATCGGTGCAATGGCTGTGATTATCCGTGTAGCAAACCCAGCATACCCTGAAGGTATGATGTTAGCGATCTTATTTGCTAACTTGTTTGCGCCAATCTTTGACTACCTAGTGGTTCAAGCTAACATCAAACGTCGGAGAATTCGCAATGTCTAAATTCAATAAAGATAGTGTTGGCGGTACTATTACTGTCGTTGTGTTATTGAGTTTAATCTGTTCTTTAATCGTAGCTGGTGCAGCAGTGCTGCTTAAGCCTACTCAAGAAGAGCAGAAAGTGCTTGATAAACAGAAAAATATTTTAAGCGTTGCTGGTTTATTAAAATCGGATAAAGCAAGCGATATCAAAGAGACTTATGCAAAAAACATTGAAGCTAAAATTGTTGATTTAGCAACTGGCGACTATGTAGAAGGCGTAACCAATTTTGACGCAAAAGCAGCGGCAAAAGATCCTGCACAAAGCGTTTCGATTGCGCCAGCCGACGATAAAGCGGGCTTACGTGCTCGTGCGAAATATGCAGAAGTATATTTGGTTAAAAATGCACAAGGTGAAGTAAACCAAATCGTACTACCAATGTACGGTACAGGTTTATGGTCTGTGATGTATGGTTTTGTTTCAGTTGAGCCAGATGGTAATACCATTAAAGGTATCACTTTCTATGATCACGGTGAAACTCCGGGTCTTGGTGGTGAAATTGAAAACCCACGTTGGCAGGCTAACTTCGTTGGTAAGAAATTACAAAACGAACAAGGCGAATCAGCAATCACTATTGGAAAAGGTGCTTCTGCCGATAAAGATCACGGTATTGATGGTTTATCTGGTGCAACACTAACTTCAAACGGTGTGGACGGTACTTTCAAATACTGGTTCGGCAAAAACGCCTTTGGTCCATATTTAACCAAATTGAAAGCAGGAGCTAACTAATGGCAGGCTCAAATTTGAAAAAATTATTGTTATCACCAATTGTGGATAACAACCCAATCGCATTACAGATTTTAGGTATCTGTTCTGCACTTGCGGTAACGACCAAATTAGAAACAGCCTTTGTAATGGCAATCGCAGTAACTTTCGTGGTGTCATTATCAAACTTGTTCATTTCTTTGATTCGTAATTATGTGCCAAACAGCATTCGTATTATTGTGCAAATGGCAATTATCGCATCATTGGTAATTTTGGTTGACCAAATTTTACGTGCGTATGCTTACGGCTTATCTAAACAGTTATCGGTATTCGTTGGCTTAATTATTACCAACTGTATCGTAATGGGTCGTGCAGAAGCATTTGCGATGAAATCAGGCCCGATGGAAAGCTTTGTGGACGGTATCGGTAACGGTTTAGGTTATGGTGCAATGTTAATCGTTGTAGCGTTCTTCCGTGAGCTGATCGGTTCAGGTAAACTTTTCGGTATGACCGTATTCCAAACTGTACAAGATGGCGGTTGGTATCAAGCAAACGGCTTGTTCCTACTTGCTCCAAGTGCGTTCTTTATTATCGGTTTCGTAATCTGGGCAATCAGAACTTGGAAACCAGAACAGGTGGAGAAATAATCAATGGAACACTATATTAGTCTCTTTGTAAAATCCATCTTCATTGAGAATATGGCACTTTCTTTCTTCCTTGGTATGTGTACATTCCTTGCGGTATCTAAGAAAGTTTCAACCTCATTCGGTTTAGGGATTGCGGTAATTGTGGTACTTGGTATTGCTGTGCCTGCGAACCAACTTGTGTACTCGTATGTATTAAAACCAAATGCACTTGTTGAAGGAGTGGATCTTTCATTCCTTAACTTCATTACTTTTATCGGTGTAATTGCAGCGTTAGTTCAAATTCTAGAAATGATTTTGGACAAATTCTTCCCAGCGCTTTACAGTGCATTAGGTATCTTCTTACCACTTATCACCGTAAACTGTGCGATTTTTGGTGGGGTATCATTTATGGTACAACGTGAATATAACTTCGCAGAGTCTGTGGTATATGGTATCGGTGCCGGTACAGGTTGGATGTTAGCGATTGTTGCTCTTGCAGGCTTAACAGAGAAAATGAAATACTCTGATATTCCAGCAGGCTTACGTGGTTTAGGTATCACTTTTATCACTGTAGGCTTAATGGCATTAGGCTTTATGTCGTTCTCAGGTATTCAATTATAAGGAGCGTATCGAATGAGTGATTTTATTTTCGGTATTGTGGTATTTACCGCCCTTGTATTGTTACTTGCGGTAATTATCCTATTTGCTAAATCAAAATTAGTGGATTCTGGCGACATCACGATCTCTATCAATGATGATCCAGAAAAAGCAATTACTCTGCCAGCTGGTGGTAAATTACTTGGTGCATTAGCTAGCAAAGGTATTTTCGTATCGAGTGCTTGTGGTGGCGGTGGCTCTTGTGGTCAGTGTGTTGTGAAAGTGAAAAGCGGTGGTGGTGAGATTTTACCAACCGAGCTTTCACACATTACCAAACGTGAAGCAAAAGAAGGCTATCGTTTAGCGTGTCAGGTAAACGTAAAATCTTCAATGGATATTGAATTGCCTGAAGAGATCTTTGGTGTAAAAAAATGGGAATGTACTGTTATTTCTAATGATAACAAAGCAACCTTCATCAAAGAGCTTAAATTACAAATTCCAGAAGGCGAAGAAGTACCATTCCGTGCTGGTGGCTATATTCAAATTGAAGCTGATCCACACGTGGTAAATTATAAAGACTTTGATATTCCTGAAGAATATCACGAAGACTGGAACAAATTTGATTTATGGCGTTATGTGTCAAAAGTGGACGAGCATATCGTGCGTGCTTACTCAATGGCTTCATACCCAGAAGAGAAAGGCATTATTATGCTAAACGTGCGTATTGCAACGCCTCCACCACGTCAGCCTGATGCGCCACCGGGTCAAATGTCTTCTTACATTTGGTCATTAAAACCAGGTGATAAAGTAACAATTTCTGGTCCGTTCGGTGAATTCTTTGCGAAAGATACCGATGCAGAAATGGTCTTTATCGGTGGTGGTGCAGGTATGGCACCAATGCGTTCACATATTTTTGACCAATTAAAACGTCTGAAATCAAAACGTAAAATGACCTTCTGGTACGGTGCTCGTTCTGAACGTGAAATGTTCTATGTTGAAGACTTCAATATGCTTCAAGCAGAGAATGATAATTTCAAATGGTATGTTGCACTTTCAGATCCATTACCGGGTGATAATGAAGACTACTACCGTGGCTTTATTCACAATGTGCTTTATGAAAACTATCTGAAAAATCACGAAGCACCTGAAGATTGTGAATACTATATGTGTGGTCCACCAGTGATGAATGCTGCCGTAATCGGTATGCTGAAGAGCTTAGGTGTTGAAGACGAGAACATCTTATTAGATGACTTCGGTGGTTGATAAACCTTAACTTCAAATAAAAACAAGCGGTGAGTTTTGTAAAAATTTTTGCAAAACCCACCGCTTGATTTAGTTTATATTCTTAAATCTCTTTGGGGGATTTAGTAATATGAATTGTAGGGGCGAATGTCATTCGCCTAAAACAAATTGTTAAAGTCAGATATGGAAAAACTCAATATTACCGCATTACAAGATGCATTTACTTCGTTAGAAAAAACGATCTCAAAATTAGAAAATCAAGAATGGTTTAATCAACAAGAAGAGATTGTGCAAGATACGCTGATTGCAGGGAGTATCCAAAAGTTTGAATTTGTATATGAGCTTTCGATCAAAATGTTAAAGCGTCAGCTTAAAACCATAGAGTCAAATGATAGTGATATTGATAGTAGCGATTTTCGGGATATTCTAAGAATGTCGGCACAGGCAGGTTTGATTGAATCCCCTGAAAGTTGGTTTGATTATCGTAAAATGCGAAACATTACCTCACATACTTACGATCAAAATAAAGCCCTGCAAGTTTATAATGGGATCGCTGCTTTTTTGGAAAGCACCCGATTTTTAGTCACACAGCTTCAAAAACGCAATGCCAATGATTGATTTAACCGAATTACAAATTCAGCAAGTACGAGATATTCTAACCAAGCAGTTGCCCAACACAACGGTTTGGGTATTCGGTTCTCGTGTTAAAGGCACAGCGAAAACCTATTCTGATTTAGATTTAGCCTTAATGACTGAACAGCCGCTTAGCATTCGTCAGCAAACTGAATTAGAACTTGCTTTTACCGACTCAGATTTACCTTTTACGGTTGATTTAGTGGATTGGGCAAGTTGCAGTGAAGCATTCAAACAGATCATTTTGCAACGTTATGAAGTGCTTATTCCATAAATATGTTACAATTTTCCGCAAATTTTTAACTGAATGAAAGCTATGAAAAAATTTCTCTTTTTTGCATTTTTTTCCCTATTTCTTACCGCTTGTGATAAAGCCCCTGAACAAATTACCTTAACGGGTAAAACAATGGGCACAACGTATAGCATAAAATATATTGATGATGGCAAAGTGGCAAGTTTGCCTAAATCAAGTGATGTGCAAGCAAAATTAGATCGTTTGCTAAAAACGGTGAATGATGAAATGTCCACTTATCAAAAAGATTCGCAAATTTCACAATTTAACCAAATGAAAGAGGCGAATAAACCTTTTGTGATTAGCCAAGACTTTGCCACAGTAGTTCAGGAAGCAATCCGCTTAAACACTATTACTGAGCAAGCTTTAGATGTTACAGTCGGACCTTTAGTTAATTTATGGGGATTCGGACCTGATAAGCGTTTAAATAAAGTGCCAAGTGCTGAGCAGATTGCGGAAAAATCTCGGTCAGTTGGGATTGATAAATTGCTGCTCGAAAATAATCAATTAACTAAAAAAGAGGCTGATCTTTATTTAGATCTCTCTTCGATAGCTAAAGGTTTTGGTGTAGATAAACTTGCGGAACAGCTTGAACAACTCGGGGTAGAAAACTATTTGGTGGAAATTGGTGGTGAGCTGCGTGGTAAAGGTAAAAATTTACAAGGTCAGGCTTGGCGAATTGCGATCGAGCAACCTGCCTTAGCACAGGGAGTGGCAACACAAATTATCGTGCCATTAGATAATTTAGCGATGGCAACCTCGGGTGATTATCGCAACTATTTTGAAGATGAACAGGGCAACCGTTTTTCACATATTATTGATCCAAAACAGCTTCGCCCGATTAACCATAATCTTGCATCTATTACAGTTTTTGCTCCAACGACAATGACTGCTGATGGATTATCAACCGGTTTATTTGTGCTTGGTGCAGACAAAGCTTTAGAAATCGCGGAAAAAGAGAATCTAGCTATTTTTATGATTATCAAAAATGGTCAGCATTTTGAAACAAAAGCGTCAAAAGCATTTGAGAAGTTAATTCACTAATTTAGGAGAATAAAATGGAAACGATTTTACTGACTTTCGGTTTTTTTGTGGCAATCATTTTTATGATGTCGATTGGATTTATTATCAGCAAAAAAACGATTAAAGGGAGCTGCGGTGGTATTACTGCATTAGGTATGAAAAAGATGTGCGATTGCGAAGAAGCATGCGATAACTTACAAGCCAAAGTTGCCGCTGGTGATGAAGCGGCAATTGCCGAATATAACGAAAAATTTGGCAAAAAAGCAGAACCACAGTTTTATGAAGTGAAGTAAGTTATGCCTTACGTCAATATTAAAATTACAGGTGGAACAGAAGCCCCAACTGCTAAACAAAAAGCCGAGCTTATTGCCGGTGTTACGGATTTGTTGCAGCGTATTTTAAATAAAAATCCTGAAACAACCGTTGTTGTGATTGATGAAATTCCAATGGATAGTTGGGGGATTGGCGGTAAAACGGTAACGGAAAGGCGTAAATAATCAAGGATAACCAATGACAGATATTCGCTGGAAACAACGATTTGATAACTATCAAAAAGCAGTAGGCTATTTAAAAAGTGAAAGCGAAAAATATGCTGATACTGATGTTGATGTAATCAAAAAGGGGATAATTCAGAGCTTTGAAATCACCCACGAACTTGCGTGGAAGTTAATGCAAGATATTTTGAAATGGGAAGGCGAAACCGAAATTTTAGGCTCTAAATCCGCTTCTCGTTTGGCATTTAATCGAGGCCTTATTACTCACGGTGAAGTTTGGCAAGAAATGATAAAAAGCCGCAACTTAATCGTGCATACTTATGATGTAGCGGTATTAACCAACGAATTTAATAAAATTATTCACGATTACTTGCCACTTTTCATTGCTTTTGAACAACGAGTAAATGCGTTATGTCAGACTTTGGATTAAGCGAGCGAGCGACGAAAACTATTACCGACATTCTGGCAAAATATCCCGAAGTTGAGCAAGCCATTATCTATGGTTCAAGGGCAAAAGGGAATTATCGTGAAGGTTCGGATATTGATTTAACCTTTAAAGGTGAAAAGCTCACTTACGATATTGTTAAACGAATTTGGGGTGATTTAGATGATTCCGACTCGCCTTATTTATTCGACCTTTCTATTTATCATCAACTCAGCAATCCGAATTTTATTGAGCATATTGATAGAGTCGGAAAAATTTTCTATCAGCGAATAAGCTGATAACGTTGCAAGCGGTCAATTTTGCAAAAAATCTTGCAAATTCAACCGCTTGTTATTTTTAACAAACCAAGTGCTTCGCCTTAACCGAAGTTACGGGAGAAATTATGTCAAATCAATTAACTTCAAATACTTACGAACAACACTTTCCTAAACTTTCCTCTGAACAACTTGCCGAAAATGCTAAGAAAAAAGTGATTTGCGGTATGTCTGGTGGGGTTGATTCATCAGTTTCTGCTTTTATTCTGCAACAACAAGGCTATATCGTTGAAGGCTTGTTTATGAAAAACTGGGAAGAAGACGATGATACCGACTACTGTACCGCTGCAGCCGATCTCGCCGATGCACAAGCGGTTTGCGATAAATTAGGAATCAAATTGCACAAAATTAACTTTGCGGCGGAATACTGGGATAACGTGTTTGAGCATTTTCTTGCAGAATATAAAGCAGGACGTACACCAAATCCTGATATTTTGTGTAACAAAGAGATTAAATTTAAAGCGTTTTTAGAATATGCCGCAGAAGATTTAGGGGCTGATTTTATCGCAACAGGGCATTATGTCCGCCGCCCTGCTTTATCTGAAACGCCAAAATTATTGCGCGGCTTGGATAGCAATAAAGACCAAAGCTATTTCCTTTACACTCTCAGCGAGCAACAAGTAGGGCAAAGCCTGTTCCCAGTGGGCGATATTGAAAAGCCGATTGTGCGTGCGATAGCCGAAGATCTTGGCTTAGCTACCGCGAAGAAAAAAGATTCCACTGGGATCTGCTTTATCGGTGAACGCAAATTTAAAGATTTCTTAGCGCGCTATTTGCCTGCACAGGCTGGTGAGATTAAAACTGTTGATGGGCAAGTGATTGGTCGCCATGATGGGTTGATGTATCACACTCTTGGGCAACGCAAAGGCTTAGGCATTGGCGGTGTGAAAGGGGCGAAAGAAAATGCGTGGTATGTGGTGGAAAAAGATCTGATCAACAATGTCTTGATTGTGGCGCAGGGGCAAGATAATTCTGCATTGCTCTCCAAAGGCTTAATCGCCAGCCAGCTTCATTGGGTTGATCGTCAGCCAATCCGAGAAAATCTGCGTTGCACAGTGAAAACCCGTTATCGTCAAGCGGACATTGATTGCGTAATTGAGCCGATTGACGATGAAACCATCCGCGTGATTTTCGATGAGCCCCAAATTGCTGTTACCCCAGGACAATCTGCGGTATTCTACCAAGGCGAAATTTGCTTAGGTGGAGGAGTGATCGAAGAGCAAATCAAACCATAATCTTTATGAATAAAGCAACTTTTCCTTGAGTTTTAACGGCAAAGTTGCTTTATAATTTTTCAATTCGCCCAATTTCCTTTCTTTCAAGATCAATTTCAGCTTTCACGCCAAATGCTTTTGCAAGATTTTCTGCATTTAACACCGCTTGTGTTTGACCAAAAGCAAGTAAGTTTCCCTCTTTTAAGAGAATAATTTCATCACAAAAACGATAGGCGAGCGGTAGATGGTGGATAACGACAACACAAGTTTGCACTGGTGTTAGAGATTTTAATTGCTGCATTATATCGATTTGGTAATAGGGATCGAGTGGTGCGATTGGCTCATCAGCAAGCAAAATAGGGGCTTGCTTTATGCAGCAGCGAGCCAATTGAACTCTAATCTGTTCTCCGCCAGAAAGTTGCTGATAGTTTTTATCTAATAGTGAGGTAATATGAAATTTTTCTGCAACTTGCTGAATTCTTAAACGTTCTTGCGAGGAAGAAAGAGGACATGGCAAGCCCAATGCAATCACATCGAATACCGAAAGTTGCCACGCAAGATTGAGTTTTTGAGCAAGATAAGCAATTTTTTGGCTACGTTGCTGCGGGGAAAGTGCCGTCATTTTGCAATTTTCTAGCCAAATTTCACCGCTTGTAAGGGGTAAAATACCTGCGAGAGCCTTAAGCAAGGTGGACTTACCCGCACCATTTGCGCCCATAATGCCGATTAATTTACCTTGTGGAATACGGCAGGTTATCTGATTTAAGCCATAGGGTAGAGTAATATTATCAATGTGAATCATCATTCGCTTTACGTTTTATTGCGCGAGTTGTTTGCGCTCTGTGAGTAAAATCCAAAGTAAAAATGGTGCGCCTAAAATAGCGGTTAATGTACCAATATAAATGCGGTTGAAAAGAGCTAAATATTGCACTGAGAGATCGGCGATAAGTAGGAGTAATGCACCAAATAATGCCGAAGTGATATAGAGTTGTGAAGGAGGCTTATGCAATAACATTCTGGCAAGATGAGGGGCGATTAAGCCAATAAAGCCGATAGTACCTGTTTGTGGAATCGTAGCCCCAAGTAACAACGCAACACCAATACTGACAATAAAAAAGCTGCGTTTAAGATGAATGCCCATGGTTGCAGCAGTTTCTTCGCCAAAGGTGAGTAAATCTAAATAGCGGCGCTGGCTGAATAAACATATACCACCTAACAAAATAATAGGTGTTGCCATAGCCAAATTATCCATTCTTGCCCAAATTAACGATCCTTGTAACCAGCGATAAAGCTCAGCTAATGCCCAAGGGCTTTCCGCATTTGAGAGTAAGAGAGTAATAGTTGCACCAAGTAATACGTTAATTACTACGCCAGCAAGAATCATCATCGTTGTGCCTTGGTAACGTGCAATTAGCCATACTAATAGAAATGCACTTAAAGCACCACCGACACCAGAAAAGAGTAACCAACCGATGGGTGCAGAGAAATAATAAAGCACAAAAACACTTGCTGTCGTTGCTCCAGCACTACTGCCAAGTAAGCCAGGGCTTGCTAATGGGTTTTGAAAGATTCCTTGCATTGCATTGCCCGCTAAAGCTAAGCAAGCACCTGCTAACATTGCCAGTAGTAGGCGAGGGAGGCGGATATCGATTAAAACTTGCCAACGCATATCAATAGGAACGCCTTCTGCCATTAAATGTGCAAAATCACCAAGACGATACAAACTTGATACCAAGCTAATTGTAAGCAGTAGGAATAAAAGGGTGAAGTTGAGTTTTTTTGTCATTATTGAATAACACGAAATTGCTGGTAGAGGCTGTCTGTCAGATATTCTTGCTCAAGGATATTTTCAACTCGAGCAAATCTTGAGCCCTGTAACAGCCATTGTTTGAGTTGAGTAAGCTGTTTCTCACTCCCTTGTGCAATGACTTCAACACTGCCATCCTCTCGATTTCTTACTGTACCAGATAAGCCAATTTTTTGGGCTTGCTGCCAAGTAAAAAAGCGAAAACCAACGCCTTGGACACGCCCAAAAATGAGAAATTGCTTTGTTTGCATTGTTAGCTCCTCCTTTGCAGAGTTTTGTTGAAATGATACCGCTTGTTTCACAAATAAGGTAGCATTTCCCATTAAAAAAACGGATAATAACCGCTGTTTTTTTGAGTGATTTCTTAAAGCAGTAACTGCAGTATTATGACGGATTATATTTTATTAGTTATCGGCACAGCCCTAATTAACAATTTTGTGTTGGTAAAATTCTTAGGGCTTTGTCCTTTTATGGGCGTTTCTAAGAAGGTAGAAACAGCCATTGGCATGGGGTTTGCCACAACTTTTGTACTCACGGTTGCAAGCCTCATTGCTTATCTGGTAGAAAGCTATATTCTTGTGCCATTCAATGCTACTTTTCTTCGCACTTTAGTATTTATTTTAGTGATCGCAGTGATTGTGCAATTAACCGAAATGATCGTGCATAAAACTAGTCCGACTTTATATCGTTTGTTAGGTATTTATTTGCCTTTAATCACCACGAACTGCGCTGTGCTAGGGGTCGCGTTATTGAACGTGAATCTTGCCAATAATTTAGTGGAATCTGTACTTTATGGTTTTGGCGCAGCTGTAGGTTTCTCGCTAGTGCTTGTGTTATTTGCAGCCTTGCGTGAGCGTCTCGCCAGTGCTGACGTACCACAGCCTTTTCAGGGGGCAAGTATTGCGTTGATTACCGCTGGTTTAATGTCGCTTGCCTTTATGGGGTTTAGTGGCATGGTGAGAATATAAATCAGGCAAAGCCTTTTAGGCGTGATGCTCATGAATTTAAAAGGCTTTTATTTGCATTTTTTAGCTCAATATCAAGCGCTTGCAACATCAGGCGAGCTATTTTTCGCTGTAATTTCTTGCAAGTTCTCTATTCATACAATCAAGAAATGCCTCTCTAAATCTAATATAGAGCAAGTTTTTTTGTTGAGCTTGATAATTACATTGCCTCTTGCAATTTTCTCCCCTAATCTGCCCGCTTGTATTTGCTCAATCTTGCAAAAACACGGATAATATGCCCCTTTGTGTAAACCGATTTCTATCCAAACTGTGGGAACAATGAGCCATATTTTTGTGAGGTTGGCAAGCTAATGATGACCGACCAAATCCTTTACCTTGCAATTGCCATAATTGCCGTTATCGCGCTGATTTTCGGGGCAGTGCTGGGCTATTCATCGATTAAACTTAAAGTAGAAGCCGATCCCATTGTCGAGCAAATTGATGCGATTTTGCCACAAAGCCAATGTGGGCAGTGTGGTTATCCGGGGTGTAAACCTTATGCGCAAGCGGTAGCCAATGGCGATGAGATTACTAAATGTATTCCAGGTGGGCGTGAAACGATTGAAAAAATCGCTGATTTAATGGGCGTGGACGTGCCTGAAACAGATGGCGAAGCCCCTGTACCAATGGTGGCTTATATTATTGAGCAGGATTGCATTGGCTGTACTAAATGTATTGCCGCTTGTCCTGTTGATGCCATTATTGGCACAAACAAAGCCATGCACACGGTCATTGCAGATTTTTGCACGGGGTGTGAGCTCTGTGTTGCCCCTTGCCCAACCGACTGTATCAAAATGATCCCGATTAAAACCACCACGCAAAACTGGAACTGGAAATTTGATCCCAATTTAGTGATCCCAACTGTGAATGTGACTGAAGGAGGCAAAAATGCAAATTGATGTATTAAGTCGCATTCGCTCAGGGAAATTGTGGGATTTCCCTGGTGGTATTCATCCTCAAGAGAATAAAAAGCAGTCTAACCAAAAGCCCATTCGCACACTACATTTGCCGAAATTTTTCTATGTGCCCGTATTACAACACAGTGGTACAGCGGGAGAATTGTTGGTGAAAGCGGGTGAGCACGTTTTAAAGGGGCAACCATTAACCAAAGGCGATCATTATCGCCAGCTCCCTGTGCATAGCCCAACATCGGGTGTTGTTAAAGCGATTGAGCCTTACGTTTCCTCGCACCCCTCTGGCTTGCCTGAATTAACCATTGTGATTGAAACAGACGGCAAAGATGAGTGGTGTGAACGCAATCCGATTGATGATTTTTTTAGCCTGACAAGCGATCAGATTTTGCAGAAAATTTACCAAGCAGGGATCGCAGGTTTAGGCGGTGCAGTGTTCCCGACTTCTAGCAAATTAAGCTATGCGGACAAACGTTGTAAACTCTTGATTATCAACGGTGCAGAGTGCGAGCCATACATCACTTGTGATGATCGTCTTATGCAAGATTACACCCTTGATATGATTGAAGGGATTCGCATTTTACGTTATCTCCTTCGTCCCGAAGAAGTGGTGATTGCGATTGAAGATAACAAACCTAAAGCCATCAAAGCGGTGCAAAAAGCACTTGACGGTTCAAACGATATTCAGCTTCGTGTGATTCCAACCAAATATCCAAGTGGGGCAAGTGATCAGCTTGTGCAAATTCTCACAGGCTTAGAAATTCCGCAGGGCAGTCGCACCATTGAAATGGGCATTGTGATGCAAAATGTGGGTACGGCTTATGCGGTTAAACGGGCCATTATCAATGATGAACCCTTAATTGAGCGAGTGGTAACGCTCACAGGGGATAAAATTCGCAATAAAGGCAATGTGTGGGCAAGACTTGGCACGCCGATTATTCACCTGTTGGAACAAGTGGATTATCAAGCAGACGAGCGTTTCCCTGTCTTTTTAGGCGGCCCAATGATGGGCTTTATTTTGCCATCGTTGCAATCACCAATTACCAAAACAGCGAACTGCATTATTGCGCCTGATCATTTTGAATATGCTCCACCACAGCCTGAGCGAAATTGCATTCGCTGTTCTAGCTGTTCCGATGCGTGCCCAGTTGGGCTTTTACCTCAACAGCTTTACTGGTTTGCACGATCTGACGATCACGACAAAGCGAAACAATACCACATTGATGCTTGCATAGAATGTGGTGTGTGTGCCTACGTCTGCCCGAGCTACATTCCACTGATCCAATACTTCCGCCAAGAAAAAGCCAAAATTGCGGAAGCAGACGACAAAGCCCGCAAAGCGGAAGAAGCTAAACAGCGTTTTGAAGCGCGTGAAGCCCGAATGCAAAAAGAAAAAGAAGCACGCAATGCACGCATTCAAAAAGCGGCTGAAAAACGCCGTGAAGAAGTGGCAAATGCAGATGGTATAGACCCAGTTAAAGCTGCTCTTGAACGTTTAAAAGCGAAAAAAGCAGAAACAACAGCACAGAAAATCACGGAGACAGGTGAACCTGATAATAGCGACCTGATGGCACAACGCAAAGCAAGACGATTAGCAAAACAAGCCGAAAGTAGGGACGCAACGCTTGCGTCCTCTAACGTAAATCAAGCGGTAGAAAATGCAGAAAATTCTGCAAAACCAGCAAATACGCACGACACCGATCCAAGAAAAGCCGCTGTTGCCGCTGCCCTTGCCCGAGCGAAAGCGAAAAAAGCCGCCAGTAGGGACGCAACGCTTGCGTCCGCCAACGCAGATCAAGCGGTAGAAAATGCAGAAAATTCTGCAAAATCAGCAAATACGCACGAAACCGATCCAAGAAAAGCCGCTGTTGCCGCTGCCCTTGCCCGAGCGAGAGCGAAAAAAGCCGCCAGTAGGGACGCAACGCTTGCGTCCGCCAACGCAGATCAAGCGGTAGAAAATGCAGAAAATTCTGCAAAATCAGCAAATACGANNNNACAGCAAAAAAGCCGCCAGTAGGGACGCAACGCTTGCGTCCGCCAACGCAGATCAAGCGGTAGAAAATGCAGAAAATTCTGCAAAATCAGCAAATACGAACGACACCGATCCAAGAAAGGCTGCGGTTGCAGCAGCCCTTGCCCGAGCGAAAGCAAAAAAAGCCGCCAGTAGGGACGCAACGCTTGCGTCCGCCAACGCAGATCAAGCGGTAGAAAATGCAGAAAATTCTGCAAAATCAGCAAATACGAACGACACCGATCCAAGAAAAGCCGCGGTTGCGGCAGCCCTTGCCCGAGCGAAAGCAAAAAAAGCCGCTAGTAGGGGCGAACCGATGTGTTCGCCCGAAAATGAGGCAGAAGAACAAGGGCGGACACACCGGTCCGCCCCTACGGAGAATTTAAATTCATCGGAAACGGATCCAAGAAAGGCTGCGGTTGCAGCAGCCCTTGCCCGAGCAAAAGCGAAAAAAGCCGCCAGTAGGGACGCAACGCTTGCGTCAGCTAACGTAAATCAAGCGCTAGAAAATGCAGAAAATTCTGCAAAAACAGCAAATACGGATGAAAACGATCCAAGAAAAGCAGCGGTTGCAGCAGCAATTGCCCGAGCCAAAGCACGAAAACAGAATCAGGAGAAATAATGTCAGAAAATACTTTTATCCAACTTACCGCACTTTTTGAGCAACACAACGCACGCTACCGTGTTGTTTCTCACTCAAGTGCAGGGAAATCTGAAGAAGTGGCAAAAATTCGTGGCACGGAAATTGGGCAAGGGGCGAAAGCACTGGTTTGTAAAGTAAAAGGCAATGGCATAAAACAGGTGGTGTTAGCGGTACTCCCAGCCGATTATCAGGCAGATTTAGCTTTAATTGCCCAGCATTTTGGCGCAGGGAAAGCCTCTCTTGCAAGCCCAGCGGAAGTATCTGAATTAACAGATTGTGTTTTTGGGGCAATTCCCCCCGTCAGTTTTCACACGGATCTCAAATTGATTGTTGAACCGAGTTTATTTGGGCGTTATGAAGAATTAGCGTTCAACGCTGGCACATTAGAGCGTTCAATCATACTGAATGCGGAAGATTATGCACGGATTATTCAACCTGAATTGGTAAAATTTGCGAAGCAAGCTGAGTAATGTATTGTTATGTTAGCTGATTTATTTCTACCACAGGCGTGGTCATTCTTATTTATCCAAGACCTAATCGGCACTATCGTTTTCGCCATTTCTGGGGCAATTGCCGCACGCCAGCACAAAATGGACATATTCGGTATGTTTATTTTGGCATTGGTGACAGGCGTAGGCGGTGGCACATTACGAGATATGTTGATTGGCTCAACCCCTGTGTTTTGGATGAAACAACCGATTTATCTGGTGATGATTTCCATCGCCGTTATCATCACAGCGATTTTCCGCAACCAAATTTCCCGCAAAAGTTGGCAAATTGGCTTGCTGGTATTTGATGCGATAGGGCTTGGGGTGTTTACCGTGATTGGCGTGCAAAAAGGTTTAGATTTTGGCTTGCACCCATTAATTTGCATCGCACTGGGCGGCATGACAGGCTGTTTTGGTGGCTTAATCCGGGATATTTTACGCAACGAAGTGCCGATTATTCTGCAAAAAGAGATTTATGTGACCGCAAGCCTGATTGGTGGCGTGATTTTCGTTCTTGCCTATTCAGCAGGATTAGCAAGTGATTGGATCTATTTTGTCACTGCCAGCACTGTGATTGTGATCCGTTTATTGGCGATAAAATATAATTTGAATTTGCCGAAGGTTTAACAAGCGGTTAAATTTCTTGGATTTTTTACAAAAGGTTTATTATAAAATGTTCAAACTAGTGAGTTCCCCCCATACCCATTCCACCAACCTCACGGCGAATTTTATGTTGTGGGTGATTGGGGCAATGTTGCCAGCGATTGGAGTCATGTGGTGGTTTTTTGGCTATGGAGTGCTTTGGCAGATTGCCCTTGCGTTAAGTCTTGCCACTGCGATTGAAATGATTATTGCAAAATTACGCCGTAAACCGACTGCTTTCTATCTGGCTGATCTCTCGGGCATTCTCACTGCACTGATTTTGGCGGTGGCAATTCCGCCTTATGCCCCTTATTGGGTGATTTTGATTGGTGTTGCCACCGCATTATTGCTGGCAAAGCATGTTTATGGCGGTTTGGGGCAAAATCCGTTTAACCCTGCGATGATTGGCTACGCTTTGCTATTGGTTTCTTTTCCTGTACAGATGACAACATGGATTCCACCAATCGCTCTACTAAGCGAGCCACCGACTTTTGCAGATAGCTTTTCACTGATTTTTTCAGGTTTTACTACTGATGGTTTTAGCCTACATCAACTAAAAGAGAGCGTAGATGGTATTTCATCAGCAACAGTGTTAGATGCTTCAAAAACGGCTAAGACGTTGAGTCGTATAGAGTTTGAGCTGCTGCTCAATGATGTTTTCTTACGGGGCTGGGGACAAATCAATTTAGCCTTCCTGCTTGGCGGTATGATATTGATTTATAAGCGAATTATCCACTGGCAAATCCCAGTGGCAATGTTGATTAGCTTTGCGGTATTTGCGGGCATCACAGATCTATTCGGACAATCTGCATGGGCAATGCCAATGCAACTTTTCAGTGGTGCGATGATGTTCGGGGCATTTTTTATTGCAACCGATCCTGTGTCTGCCAGTATTACTCCCAAAGGTAAATTGATTTATGGCGCATTGGTTGGATTGTTGGTGTATTTAATCCGCTACTACGGTAATTACCCTGATGGTGTCGCATTTGGTGTATTGCTTGCCAATATCTGCGTGCCGTTGATTGATCATTATACGCAGCCACGTTTATATGGCACAAAATTAGGGGGAAGAAAATAATGACTCGTCAAATCACCCTGCGTTATGCCCTGATTTTGGGGGCGGTAGCATTGGCTTGTACGCTGATTTCTACGCTCATTTTTGGGCTCACTAAAGGCAGAATTGAGCAAGTTACCGCAGAGCAACAGCGGATTTTATTTCGTGAAATTTTGCCTCAGGAGCTATTTGATAACGATCCAACTGCTACTTGTAAAATAGTTAATGAGCCTGAACAAGCGATGATAAATAAGATCTATTTTGCAAAAAAAGGTACTGAAACGACCGCTTACATTCTACAAACAACGGCTCCAGACGGCTATTCGGGCAACATCGTGTTGTTAATGGCAATTGAACCTAATGGCAATGTATTAGGTGTGCGAACCCTTGAACATAAAGAAACCCCAGGATTAGGCGATAAAATTGAAACTCGTGTATCCGACTGGATCAAATCATTCAGTAACCGCATTTTCAGATTAGAAAACGAAAGCGAATGGGCGGTAAAAAAAGATGGGGGGAGTTTTGATCAGTTTACGGGAGCAACGATTACCCCAAGAGCGGTGGTGAATAATGTTCGTCAATCGGCAAAATGGACGATAAATGAATTAGCGAAAAATCCGCAGATAACCGAACGTTTTGGAGATTGTAAATAGGATTGTGTAGGGGCGTGTTGCACTCGCCCACATAGCTAAAGGGAAAAAAATGACAGAAAAAATAGAAATCACACAAATTGACGATACACCAAAAGTCGAACCTACCAACTGGAAACAGCTTTTTACTCAGGGGGTTTGGAGTAATAACGGGGCATTGGTACAGCTTTTGGGGCTTTGCCCATTATTGGCGGTATCAAATAATGTGACTAATGCTTTGGGGCTAGGGCTGGCGACTTTGTTGGTGCTAACTGCAACGAATACGGTAGTGTCGGTGTTTCGTCATATTACCCCTCACGATATTCGCATTCCGATTTATGTGATGATTATCGCCACCGCAGTAACGACTATTCAGCTATTGATGAATGCCTTTGCTTATCCAGTATATCAATCACTAGGGATTTTTATTCCCTTGATCGTAACTAATTGTATTGTAATTGGACGAGCAGAAGCCTTTGCCTCTAAAAATGGTGTGTTGCAATCTGCCTTTGATGGCTTTGCTATGGGGCTTGGAATGACGCTAGCGTTGGTTGTACTCGGGGCTATGCGTGAGTTAATTGGTAATGGTACGCTATTTGATGGGTTGGATTTGCTATTGGGGGATTGGGCGAAGAGCTTACGGTTAGATATTTTTGCATTTGATCATGGTTTATTGCTGGCCATTTTGCCACCAGGGGCATTTATTGGGCTAGGGGTGATTTTAGCATTGAAGAACATTGTGGATAGAAAGAAAAAATAAAAAGGAAATAGAAAAAATGGAACGTTTAACCTATCGAGATGGTTATCAACATCAATTTCGTAAAGAATATCTTCACCCCAAATATTGGGGGATTTGGCTTGGGGTATTAGGGCTAGTGTTACTTGCCTTTATTCCTTATCGGCTGCGAGATAAATTTGCTGCTTGGGTAGGGCGTCAAGCGTATAAAATCATTAAACAAAAAGGTAATAAACAGTATCATCGAGCCGAGACAAATTTACGTTACTGTTTTCCCAAATGGAGTTCTCAGCAACGTGAAAACGTGATTGAGAAAATGTTTGTCACGGTAGGACAAACGATGTTAGGGATTGGTGAGATTGCTTTGCGTTCACCAAAGCATTTACAAAGCCGTTGTGAGTTTCCGGATTTAGCGATTGTGCAAGCGGCTAAAAATAGCGGAAAAAATGTAATTTTGCTTGTACCGCACACCTGGTCGATAGATGCTTCAGGGATCGCAATGCACACTTTTGGCATGCCGATGACTTCGATGTATCACCCTCATCATAATCCACTAGTAGATTGGCTTTGGAATGCAACCCGTGAGCGTTTTGGTGGCAAAATGCATGCGCGCCAGAATGGAATTAAGCCATTTTTAGCGGATGTGCGTAAAGGAGAACTAGGCTATTTCTTACCTGATGAAGATTTTGGTGAAGAAAATAGTGTTTATGTGCCGTTTTTTGCTACAGAGAAAGCCACCTTACCAGGTTTAAATAAAATGGCGAAAGTAGCAAATGCAGTGGTGATCCCTATGTTCCCAATTTATAACGCTGAAAAAGGTAAATATCAGATTGAGATCCTACCTCAAATTGAATTTGATGGTACGGCAGAGCAGTCTGCTCGGGCAATGAATGAGGTGATTGAGTATTTTGTGACTAAAAACCCAGAGCAGTATGTTTGGATCTTACGTTTGTTAAAAACTCGCCGAGATGGAGAAGATATTTATCGTAGATAAGACTTAAATGTGAGGTGTGCTGATATTCCATCTGAAATATCAACTCACTCTAATAAAACGAGTATTTCTGGATTAAAAAACAGTATCAAAATGCTCGTTTTTTTATTCACAGTGCCTGTGGATAACTTTGGGGGTAACTTTTTGAAAAGTCACGTAAGCCTTTGTAGAACAAGGCTTTAAATTTTTACCCTATAATTGAATGCAAAATAACTTATTCTTTAAAATCAATAAGTTATATTGTGTCTATAGATTCTTTTCAAAAAAAATTAGAATTTTTTGCTCTTTTTCTCTTGACAGCAGAAACTGTGTACAACTTTTCTTGATGGAAACTTTCCGACTAAATGGTGGCTTACCTCTGGAGGAAGCCACCATTTAATTTGGATGCTTTGTGAATCTTTAACGTTGAGTTTATATTGCGGTCAATTCTGTCATCGGCCAGCGAGGTTTAACGCTGACAGCAAGATCACTACGTTCACCTTTTTTTAAGCGAACAAACCCAGCATAAGCGATCATTGCACCATTATCCGTACAGAATTGTGGGCGCGGATAGAATACCTCGCCGCCATAGCTTTGCATAAATGTAGCTAAATCCTGGCGCAATTGCTTATTTGCACTTACGCCTCCTGCCATGACTAGGCATTTATAGCCTGTTTGTTGCAACGCCCGCTTGCATTTGATAATAATGGTATCTACCACTGCTTGTTGGAAGGCGTGTGCAATATCGCATTTGGTTTGTTGATCTAACTGACCATTTTCATCCAAGTGCGCATGAATTGTGTTAGCCGCAAAGGTTTTTAAGCCTGAAAAGCTAAAATCGAGTCCTGGGCGATCTGTCATTGGGCGTGGGAAAACAAAGCGATTTGGTGTGCCTTTTTCAGCTAATTGAGAAACTGCAACACCAGCAGGGTAATCTAAGCCCAGCAATTTTCCTGTTTTATCGAAAGCCTCGCCTGCAGCATCATCAATACTTTCTCCCAGTAGCTCATATTTGCCGATATTTTCAACTTTAACCAGCTGTGTATGTCCACCTGAAACAAGCAGTGCGACAAAGGGGAATGGAGGAGGATTTTCTTCTAGCATAGGAGCCAGCAAATGGCCCTCCATATGATGGACACCGAGAGCTGGCACATTCCATGCATAGGCAAGGGAGCGAGCAATAGTGGATCCTACTAATAACGCCCCGACTAGCCCAGGCCCTGAAGTATAGGCAATACCATCAATATCTTGAGCTGTAATATTTGCTTCTTTAAGTGCAGCTTGGATAAGGGGGAGTGTTTTACGGATATGATCACGCGAAGCAAGCTCGGGTACAACGCCACCATAGTCTGCATGCATTTCAATTTGGCTGTAAAGTTGGTTTGCGATTAAACCTTGGTGTTCATCATAGATGGCAACACCAGTTTCATCGCAGGAAGTTTCAATACCGAGAATTTTCATTTTTATCTGTAGAAATTATAGAAATGGGAAAGGGGCTTGCGCCCCTTTTGTAAAATTTTTGAAATTTTTAACCGCTTGTTAGAATTGAGGCGAGTACTCAGGTTTTTTAATACTTGGATATTCTTTACCTTTATTTTCTTCAATCATTGCGGCAACTTTTTGAGCGGAATCTTGAATGCCCATTGCTTCAAACGATTTTTGCATTAGCGGTAGAGCATCCGCTGTCGGTTTGCTATCTGGATAAGCACGGAGCATATCGGATACCCGATTGACTACGGCGACATAGGCATCTCGTTCCATGTAGAATTGTGCGATTTTAAGCTCGTGTTCGGCAAGACGATGTTTTAAGTATGCCATCCAATTTAAAGAATCTTGAACATATTGGCTGTGAGGGTAACGTTGGACAATAGCTTGGAAATTACCATAAGCGTTATTAATGCTTTCTACTGCGCGAGAAGAACGGTTTACGCGGAAGAAGTCTTGGATAAAATTGTCGCCTAGACGAGCATTACTTAATGCCGCAAGGTAATGTGCATAATCCATTGAACTACTATGTGGATAGCTGCGACCAAACTGTTCAGCAAGCACTAATGCTTTGTGGTATTCACCTAATTTATATTGTGCGTAAATTGTGCTGAGTAGTATCTGTTCACCATATGCGCCTTGCATCGCTCGGACATCCACGGCATCTAAATAACGGATTGCATTGTTGTAGTCGCCATTTTCAAGATATTGCTGACCTTTACTATAAAGTTCTTGGGCAGGGATACCTTCGAATTCTTTGCTTTTGTCGCTAGAACAGCCTGCAAGTAGCAAACCTGCTAGCATAACTGATGCAAGAGTTGTAAATTTGCGCATAAATATTACCTATAAAAATATGTTTAATGTACAATGCGGTTCGACTGGCTATTATCCGCAAAGTTCAGACGGAAAATAGCGCTATTCTACATCATTCAATACGAAAAGCATATTTGGAATTATATTTTTAATGGCTCAACAAATTACTTTAACAGCCGAAGTAACTTCGGATTTACTAGGTGCCAGACTTGATCAGGCATTAGCACAACTTTTTCCTGATTATTCACGTTCGCGTTTGAAAGTGTGGATTGAAAATGATCTGGTTACAGTGAATGGCAAAATCGTCAATAAAGCGCGAGAAAAAGTCTTTGGTGGTGAATTAATTGAAGTGCAGGCGGAAACAGAAGAAGAAATCCGCTTTGAACCCCAGGATATTCCACTCAATATTGTTTATGAAGACGATGATATTTTAGTGATCAATAAACCAAAAGATCTTGTGGTTCATCCGGGGGCGGGTAATCCAGATGGCACATTGCTAAACGCTTTATTGCATCACTACCCACAAATTGTTGAGGTGCCACGTGCAGGGATTGTGCATCGTTTAGATAAAGATACCACTGGCTTAATGGTGGTCGCAAAAACGTTACCAGCACAAACGCATTTAGTCTCCGCGCTACAAAAACGTCAAATTACCCGTGAGTATGAGGCGGTCGCCAGTGGTATTATGACTCAAGGAGGGAAAGTGGATGAACCCATGGCTCGCCATCCTACCAAACGTACTGCAATGGCTGTTCATCCAATGGGTAAGCCTGCCGTTACGCATTACCGTATTATGGAGCGTTTTCGCAATTACACACGTTTACGTTTACGCTTAGAAACAGGGCGTACGCACCAAATTCGTGTGCATATGGCACATATTGCTCATCCATTACTTGGTGATCAGCTTTACGGTGGAAGACCTCGCCCTCCCAAGGGTGCCAGTGAAGAATTTTTGGAAGTGTTACGTAATTTCAAACGCCAAGCTTTACATGCAGCAATGTTGCGTTTAGAACATCCAATTACCGGCGAATTGATGGAGTGGCATGCACCACTGCCTGATGATTTTATAGCATTAATCCAAGCATTAAAGGCGGATTATAACTTGTATAAAGATGAGTTAGATTATTAAAAAGATAGGGCTTAATCGCCCTATTTTTTATTTAAAACAACTCGCTAACCACTGTTCTAAGTTATTGAACTTAAATTTAAAGCCTAATTGAGTTAGATGGTGTGGTACAAGCGGTTGATTATCCAGCAAAAGTTGCGAACGCTCGCCAAGAATAAGCTTTAACACAAATGCAGGAACAGAAAAAAATGCTGGGCGGTGAATCGCTTTAGCTAATAAATAATTAAAATCAGTATTTCTGATAGATTGCGGAGCAACGAAATTAAATGCTCCCTGAGCATCGGGATTTTCCAATAAAAATAGCATTGCTTGAATATGATCTTCAAGGGAAATCCAAGCCCAGTGCTGTTTACCGTGACCTAATTTTCCCCCAAGGCCTAATCGGTAGAGCGCTAACATCTGTTTTAATGCACCGCCAGCTGTATCTAATACTATCCCTGTTCTAAGTAAACAAACCCGTGTTTTTTTATTTTGTGCTTGTAATGCACAGGCTTCCCATTCTTGGCAAAGCTGCGCAGCAAAGCCATTACCACAAGCGGTTTGTTCTGTACAATTTTTTGCAAATTGCGCTAAATTACCATAGTAGCCCGTTGCGGATGCAGAAAGAAAGGTGTGTGGCGGATTTGAGCTTTTTTGGCATAATTCAACGAGTTTTTGTGTCAATTCAAGCCGACTTTGACGAAGTTTACTTTTTTGTATTCCTGTCCATTTTTTCGCAAAAATAGGCTCACCAGCCAGATTGATAACAGCATCAAATGCATCTAGATTTTTGATATGAGCAAAATTTTGAATAAATTTGAGCGCGTGTGTATCTATTTTGGGTTGGCGAGAAAGGATAGTTAGCTGATGCCCTTGCGCAATAAGGGCTTGGGATAAAGCTCTGCCAATAAAGCCTGTGCCACCGGTGATAAGAATATTCATTACAGCGAGTTTTCAAATAATTCGTGAATAGTTTCCATTAATTGGTGAATTGGTGTCTCTCGTGTTGGGGTGACAAAAATCGTATCATCTCCTGCAATTGTGCCAAGAATCCCTTCCGCTTTGCCTATGGAATCTAATAGACGAGCAATCAATTGTGCCGCGCCTGGGCTGGTATGGATAACAATTAATACATCATTATGATCAATATCCATGACCAAGTTTTTCAGTGGGCTAGAGGTTGTTGGCACACTTAATTCCGCGGGAAGCTGATAAACCATCTCCATTTTTGTATTACGTGTACGTACTGCACCAAATTTTGAAAGCATACGTGACACTTTAGATTGGTTAATTTGGCTGAAGCCCATTTCTTGCAAAGCGGCTACAATTTCACTTTGTGAGCCAAATTTTTCTTCGCGTAACAATGATTTGAACGCATCAGAGAGAGAATCGTTTTTTTCCATTATACAAGGTTATGCATTTTTATTTAAAAATATGCAAAATTTTTGCTTATTTATGCAAATAAATCAATTGATATCTAAAATTTTTTTCTAAAATTTGCACTAGATCGCAAAATTTAACATCGCTATTTGAAAGCGTATTCGCTTTTTTCTACAATTCAATAAGATTTATTTATTCTGATAATAGGAGAAGTTTATGAAAGTTGCAGTTTTAGGTGCAGCAGGTGGTATCGGCCAAGCGTTAGCGCTCTTGTTGAAATTACAGCTCCCTGCAGGGACGGAATTATCTTTATATGATATTGCGCCTGTGACTCCTGGGGTCGCTGTTGATGTGAGCCATATCCCAACCGCGGTTAAGGTAAAAGGTTTTGCCGGGGAAGATCCTGCTTCAGCTTTGCAGGGCGCAGATCTTGTTTTAATTTCAGCAGGTGTTGCGCGTAAGCCTGGTATGGATCGTTCTGATTTATTTAATATTAATGCGGGAATTGTACGTAACTTAATTGAAAAAGTCGCAGCGGTTTGCCCGAAAGCTTGCGTGGGGATTATCACAAATCCTGTTAATACTACCGTTGCGATTGCTGCTGAGGTATTGAAAAAAGCAGGTGTGTATGACAAACGTAAATTATTTGGCGTGACTTCGCTAGATGTGTTGCGTTCTGAAACATTTGTGGCAGAACTAAAAGGTAAGGATGTGAATAATGTGCGAGTACCAGTGATTGGTGGGCATTCTGGGGTAACGATTTTACCATTACTTTCTCAAGCGACAGAAACCGACAAAATTGCCTTCACTGCAGAAGAAGTTGAAGCTTTAACTAAGCGCATTCAAAACGCAGGTACTGAAGTGGTAGAAGCTAAAGCGGGAGGCGGCTCAGCAACCCTCTCTATGGCTCAAGCTGCAGCACGTTTTGCTCGCTCAGTATTAAAAGGCTTAAGTGGTGAGCATGTTGTTGAATTTGCTTATGTAGAGGGAGACGGTAAATATGCCCGTTTCTTTGCTCAGCCTGTGCGTTTAGGTAAAGATGGCGTAGAAGAATTGCTACCAATTGGTGAAATTAGCGCTTATGAGCAAGCGGCGATTGAAGCAATGATTCCAACTTTAAAAGCAGATATTGAATTAGGCGAAAAATTCATTAACGGCTAACTTGCTATTTGCTATAAAACTCTTCATCATAGTTAGGCTGAAAAGTAATTTTCAGCCTTTATTATAATGATTATGCGAGGTGATTATGCAAAAACTCAAATTTGTTACAGCATTGGTCTTGCTTTGTGGATTAAGCGCTTGTGTACAACGTACTCCAGTGGAGGTAGTAAAAGCTCAAACTGACAATACAGTTTCAAGTACTATCGCAAAGCCTCCAGTGATTGAACAAATCCAAGTACCTGCTGGTGTAACAGCGATTTGTCAGGATGGTTCGTACTCTAAAGCAACTGATAACTCTGTCTGTATTGGTAATGGCGGTGTAAAAACAATTATTGGGCGTTATCACTCTGAGTAAGGCTAAAAGTTTTAATAAAAGGCAGTGTGTATTATCACACTGCTTTTAATGTGATGAAGATATGGATTATTTAATTAATATTAATGAACAAAATTTTAGTGAAGTGATCAGTGCCACAGCCGAAGTGCCTGTGGTTTTTCATTTTATTTCATCTCGAGAACCTGCATCTATTGAAATGGAGGCATTATTTCGTCGATTGCTTGATGAATATCCAAAGCAATTTTTACTTGCAATCGTCAATTGTGATGAGCAAATGGTAATTGCTCAGCAGTTTCGTATACAAGCGGTGCCAACTAGCTATTTTTTTGCAAATGGCCAGCCTGTTGATGCGATTCAAGGTGTGATCAGTGAGCAAGAATTACGCATTCGGCTAGCCAACATTTTGCCAAAAGAAGAGGAACTACAATATGCCCAAGCGATAGAATTTTTAGAGGCGGAACAATTTGATATGGCGTTACCGCTGTTAAAATCGGCTTGGGAGAAAACAGACAAGAAAAATAGTGATTTTGGCTTATTGTATGCTGAAACGCATATTGCCTTGAAAGAGATTGAACCTGCAAAAGCTATTTTGGCACAGATTCCATTACAAGATCGAGATAGCCGTTGGCAGGGCTTGCAAGATCAAATTCATTTACTAGAACAAGCGGCGGATTCACCTGAAATTCAAGAATTGCAGCAAGCCTATGGAATGAACAAAACGCCTGAAATTGCAATCAAATTGGCCAACCAACTTCACCAAGTAAAACGGAATGAAGAGGCGTTAGGATTACTATTTGAATGGCTACAAAAAGATTTGAGCGCAGGAGATGGCGAAGTTAAAACGCAATTTTTAGCTATTTTATCAGCAATGGGAAATACCGATCCTCTGGTCGGTCAGTTTAGACGTAAGCTTTATTCGTTATTATATTAATTGATAAATTTAGACAAATTAGAAAGGAAATTATAATGGCTGTAAAACACGCAAAATTATTAATTTTAGGCTCGGGGCCTGCGGGTTATACTGCAGCAGTCTATGCGGCTCGTGCAAATTTAAATCCTGTATTAGTGACAGGTATGCAACAAGGTGGACAATTGACCACTACCTCTGAAATTGAAAACTGGCCGGGTGAATTTGGTGAAATTACCGGCACAGATTTGATGAATAAAATGCAAAAGCATGCTGAAAAATTTAACACGGAAATCATTTTTGACCATATTCATACGGTTGATTTTTCTCAACGCCCATTCACGTTAAAAGGTGATTTTAATACCTTTACTTGTGATGCATTGATTATTGCAACTGGGGCTTCCGCAAAATACTTAGGCTTGCCTTCAGAAGAAAATTATAAAGGTCGTGGTGTTTCTGCTTGTGCAACTTGTGATGGCTTTTTCTATCGTAATAAACCTGTTGCAGTGATTGGTGGAGGGAATACTGCGGTTGAAGAAGCTCTCTATTTATCGAATATTGCCTCTGAAGTGCATCTTATTCATCGTCGTGATACTTTTCGTAGTGAGAAAATTTTGATTGATCGTCTAATGAGAAAAGTCGAAGAAGGCAAAATTATTTTGCACACTGATAGTGTACTTGATGAAGTTCTGGGTGATGATGCTGGTGTGACTGGTGTGCGTATTAAGAGCGTCAAAGATGGTGTTGAGCAAAGCCTAGTGCTTGATGGTGTATTTGTGGCAATTGGACACGCACCGAATACAGATATGTTTAAAGATCAGCTTGAATTGAACAATGGCTATATTGTGGTGAAATCGGGATTAGAGGGTAATGCCACTGCAACCAGCGTTGCGGGGGTATTTGCAGCAGGCGATGTGATGGATCATAATTATCGTCAAGCGATCACTTCTGCTGGAACAGGCTGTATGGCTGCACTCGATGCTGAGCGTTTTTTAGAAAGCCAAGCATAATTGGAACTTCATAAGAAATTAGAGTCTAAGTACGCATTAAATTTGATAGACAAGGGCGGACAAATAAAATAGAGTACGCCCCGTTTATTTTCTCCCTTAACAACATGGAAAAACTATGTCTGAACAATTAAACGAACAATTATCTGAACAAGATGAACAAGCGGTTCAAACTCATCAAAAAACTGCAATGCCAATTAAAGAAGTCATTGCCTACCTTTGTGAAAAATTTCCTCTCTGTTTTATCGCTGAAGGCGAAGCCAAACCACTTAAAGTGGGCTTATTTCAAGAATTAGCAGAAGCCCTAGCTGGCGATGACAAAGTGAGTAAAACACTATTACGCCAAGCATTACGTAGCTATACCATGAGTTGGCGTTATCTTCACGCTTGTCGTGATGGTGCTGTTCGTGTGGGCTTAAATGGTGAAGAAGCTGGTGTGGTAGATAGCCAACAAGCAGAACATGCAGCACAAACCTTAGCTCAAGCTAAAGCAGTCGTGGCAGAGCGCCGTGCGGCAGAGAGAAAAGAGCAACGCAAAGCTCAACGTAAAGAATTCTTTAAACAAAAAGCACGCGAAGAGAATGCTAAAAAACGTACAGAACGCCATAATGCACCTAAAGCATCATTAGAAAGTTTAGCTGCTTTAGAAAGCAAATTCTCTCGTAAATAGTTTTGGTGTTATCTTAGGAATATTATGCAACCGACCAAATTAAGTTACTTTATCGGGCTGTGTTTAGGGTTGTTATCAGCCAATACTTTTAGCGCAGAGCCAGAAATAAAAGCAGATAAAATTGTTATTCCACAGCCAAGCGAGCAACATCAAACTTCGACCAAGCGGGTTGCTGCTCGTTTAACACAGTCGCATTATCACAAGTTTACCCTTGATGATACATTTTCAGAAAAGATCTTTAATCGCTATATTGATTGGCTTGATCCTGCTCATAATACTTTTTTACAATCAGATATTGATGAATTGCATAGCAAATATGCGAGCAAATTAGATGATGCTCTTTATGACGGAGAGCTTGATATTGCTTTTGAAATCTATGAGCTGATGAGTAAGCGTCGTTATGAGCGTTATAAATATGCGCTGTCGTTGCTTGATAAAGAACCTGATTTGAAAGCTAATGACCAAATTGAAAATGAGCGCGATAAAGCTCCATTTCCTAAAACCGAAGCAGAGGCTAATGAACTTTGGTTACAACGGGTTAAAAATGACATTATCGGTTTATATTTGAAAGATAAAAAATGGGGTGAAATTAAAAAAACACTCACTAAGCGTTATAACTTAGCGATTCGCCGTTTAACACAAACCAAAGCGGATGATATTTTGCAAACCTATTTGAATGCATTTGCACGAGAGATTGATCCTCATACTAGTTATCTTTCTCCCCGCTCAGCAAAACGTTTTCAAGAGAGCATGAACCTTTCATTAGAAGGAATTGGTGCAACGCTTGAGATGGAAGATGATGTCACTACGATTAAATCTTTAGTTCCTGGTGCTCCTGCTGCTCGTAGCAAGCGCTTAGCTGTAGGGGATAAAATTATCGGGGTAGGACAATCACAAAATAAAATTGAAGATGTGGTTGGTTGGCGAATTGATGATGTCGTTGATAAAATTAAAGGGAAAAAGGGCTCGAAAGTTTATCTAGAGATTGAACCCGCAAAAGGGGGAAAATCAAAAATTGTGACTTTAGTGCGCGATAAAATTCGTTTAGAAGATAGTGCAGCTAAGCTTACAATAGATAAAGTGGATGGTAAAAATATTGCCGTTATTAAGATCCCAAGCTTTTATATTGGTTTAACCAAAGATGTGCGTAAATTATTAAAAGAGATGAAAGCTAAAAAAGTGGATGGCTTGATTATTGATTTACGTGAAAATGGCGGAGGTTCTTTAACTGAAGTTGTTGAATTAACTGGTTTATTTATTGATGAAGGTCCGGTGGTTCAAGTGCGTGATGCGTTTAATCGTATCAAAGTACATGAAGATCCGAATGCAGGCGTCGAGTATGATGGCAAAATTATGGTGATGATTAACCGCCATAGTGCTTCGGCTTCAGAAATTTTAGCTGCCGCATTGCAAGATTATAATCGTGCGATCATTGTTGGTCAGCAAAGTTTTGGTAAAGGTACAGTACAGCAAAGCCGCTCATTAAATTTTGTGTATGACTTAGATCGTGAGCCGTTAGGTTCAATCCAATATACTATTCAGAAGTTTTACCGGATTAATGGTGGAAGTACACAGCTTAAAGGGGTAGAAGCTGATATTCGTTTGCCAGAAATTATTAATGCTGAAAAGACAGGTGAAAGTTTTGAAGATAATGCATTAGCATGGGATAAGATTCCAGCAGCAAGTTATCAAGAAACGGCAAATTCACGTGCGGTTGTTACTCAGCTAATTGAAAAACACCAAGCTAGAATTAAAGAAGATCCTGAATTTATTGTGGTCAATGAAGATATTGCTTTGCGCAAAGAACGTGATGCTCGCCAATTTACCTCACTCAATTTAGATGAGCGTAAAAAAGAGAACGAAGCAAGTGAAGCTAAACGCTTGAAAGATCTGAATGCACGTTTTAAGCGAGAAGGCAAAAAGCCATTAAAGAATCTTGATGCTTTACCAAAAGATTATGAGGCTCCAGATTTCTTCTTAAAAGAGACGGAGAATATGATGATCGATTGGCTCAAAATTAACAAATAGTCAAATATCGTATATAATTAGTGCGAAAATTACCAGGCCGCTTGTGTTGTAAGCGGTCTGTTTTATTAAACATTTTGCAAATGAGCAAATTATTTTTTGGATTAAACATGAAAGCGTTTAAGTTTTTACCTATTACGATATTGAGTTCTGCTGTTTTTGCAGAAACATCGGCAGTAGCAAGTGCGACAACTCAAGTTGCAGAAATAAATGTTGCCACACCAAATGCGTTAAATACTGTTGATACGGTATTGCCGCAATTAAGTTTTGAAGCTCAGCAAGCAAGAGCAGCAGCAATGGCTCGGCAAGCAGAAAGTTTTATTCAACGTGCAGAAGAAGAGCGAATTGCAGCAGAAAAACTTGCGCAAGCTAAAAATCGCCTTAATCAAGAAATTGCACCAAATCAATTATTGTTAGCATCTACAACAGCTAAGGTTTATTTAGATAACGAATTTAGTTCAATATGGTCTGATAAACGGGCAACACAGCTATTTTTAAAAGAGTATGCTGCTTTTGCAGCCAGTGGGGTTTCTGCAAAATCAACGAAAGCACTACAACAAATTCTAAATACGCCAGAAGATAGTTTCGCTCGTGATGTTTTATTAACAGACAGTTTTTTAGATTATCTGTATTACAATAAAAATGTGGGACGTAATGCAGATAAATGGCTATATCGGTTAGGTAGCTACGTAACTAAAGCTCCGGCTGAAAGTCATGTTTCTGCTTGGTTACGGGCTGTCAGAAATGGCTCTGCTGTACAATATATTTCTGCTCTTATACCAAATAATCATATTTACCGTGAAACGGTAGATAGATTGTTTACAATGTCTCCAAATAGCACGGCGAGTGTCGCTAAAAAAGCTGCGAACAGCAAAAATACCAAAGGACAAAAAGGGAAAGCTCAAGAGTCTGCAGTAGCAGGGGGAAGCACGACATTTGCGAAATTAGCATTGAATGCACAACGCTTACGTTTAATCCCAAGCTTTACTAATGGTATTTTCGTTAATATTCCAAGTTATCAGCTTTACTATATGCGTGATGGCAAGCAGGTTTTACAATCTAAAGTAATTGTTGGACGAGATGACCGCCGCACACCAGTTATGTACAGCAAATTAAGTAATGTGGTTGTGAATCCGCCTTGGAATGTACCGCCGACAATTAAAGCTAAAGATCTTATTCCTAAATTTAGCCGTAATCCAGGCATGGTAGAGCGTTCAGGCTATGAGATTTTAGATGGGCGTGGTAATAAGATTAGCCCAAGTAATATCAATTGGGCGCAATATAAAGGTAAAGAGAATACTTTCCCTTATCATATTCGCCAAAAACCGGGTGACAATGCTGCATTGGGATTGTATAAATTCAATATGCCAAGCTCTGATGCTATTTATTTGCATGATACACCTAACCGAGGTCTATTTGGTAAAAATGATCGTGCGTTAAGCTCAGGGTGTGTTCGTGTGGCAAAATCAGATGAACTCGCGACATTATTATTGAAAGAAGCGGGTTGGAGTGATAGTAAGAAGCAAGGTGTATTAGCCAGCCGTAAAACAACTTCGGTGCCAATTCGTTCAGACAATCCTGTTTATTTGTATTATGTCACGGCGTGGGTAGAAAATGGTAAAGTGCATACCTTGCCTGATATCTATAAATATGATGTTAATCTTCCGCGAGTCTCAATAGATTGGATGAAGGTTAAAAATGTGATCTAGATCGCATAAATGATATTTTCCGAGAAGTATAATAATCTTCTCGGAACTTTGTTTTTATTGTGAATACTAAATCTGACTTGCTAATGATTTATCGTCAATTACCGAGCTTCGGAGATTAACGATAGATCGTTAGGATATACCCATTTAAAACGGAGATATATCCAATATCCAAAGAAGGAGAATTTAATGGATCAAACCAATTTACAACGCCGTAGATGGCTTTCGCTTGGTGGAATTATGCTTGGTGCAACACTATTTTCTAATAAAGCAGCGGCAATTGTTTCCACGCCAAAGCCAATGGTATTACGTTTGCGTAATGTCAATACAGGAGATGTGGCAACAGGTCAGCATCTAGGTGGGCGTTTTAATTCGGCAAGTTTACAAAGTATGAACTATTTAATGCGCGATAGACGTGAAAATAAGGTTCGTGCTATTGACCCAAATCTTTATTTAAAGCTCATCCAAATACAAGCTCGTTTAGGATTGCGGAATTCAGAAATTCAGGTTTTAAGCGGGTATCGTACACCAAGAAGTAATCGTGCAGTGCGTGGTGCTGGTAACAGTTTCCATATGCAAGGTAAAGCGGTTGATTTCTATATTCAAGGAGTGCCATTAGCAAAAATTAGAAATGCGGCACAAAGTTTAAATAATGGCGGGGTTGGGTTCTATCCTCGGAGTAACTTTGTACATGTTGATACAGGTCCTGTACGAACCTGGCGAGGTTAAGTAAGCGGTTGTTTTTTATGCTTAATTTACAAATTATTCCTGTTAGTGCATTTCAGCAAAATTGCAGCATTGTGTGGGATGAAAACAAAAATGCAGCTATTATTGATGCTGGTGACAATGCCGACATTATTATTAAATTTATTGAAGAGCAGCAGCTTAACGTAACTAAATTACTGATTACGCATGCTCATCTTGACCATATTATGGCGGTTGAAAAGGTATCGAAACACTTTGGTGTTGAGGTTTATGGTTCCCAATTAGCTGATAAGCCTTTATTCGACAATCTACCTGAAATCTGTGCTAGCTATGGTTTTCCTAGAGTTCCTGCTTTTTTGCCTGATCACTGGTTAAATGAAGGGGATGAAATTGAAGTCGGTACGCTTTCTTTCGAAATTCGTCATTTACCGGGACATTCTCCGGGGCACATTGGTTTTTTTGAAATGAAAAATAAAATTGCTTTTAGTGGTGATGTTTTGTTTAAAGACAGCATTGGTCGAACTGATCTCTACCAAGGTAATTTTGATACTTTAATTTCATCAATTCGGACAAAGTTATTTGATTTAGACGATGATTTTGTAATTATTCCTGGTCATGGTCCGCACACAACAATTGGACGAGAAAAACAACATAATCCTTTCTTAAAATAACAGGTTTTTTATGACAAAATTTAAACAGCTTATCTTGGTTGCTGCAGCATTTATGCTTGTTGGGTGTTCTTCTGCATTAAATGAAGATGGTACGCGTAACGATCCACTTGAAGGTTTTAATCGTGCTATGTGGAAGGTTAATTATGAATATCTTGACCCTTATGTATTAGAGCCTGTCGCAAAAGGTTGGAAAGAGTATGTACCAAGCCCAATTAAAACGGGCTTGGTTAATGTTGCCAATAACCTTGACGAACCAGCAAGTTTTGTCAATCGCTTATTAGAAGGGGAAGGACAAAAAGCGATGGTGCACTTCAGCCGTTTTTGGATTAACTCTATCTTTGGGTTAGGTGGTTTAATTGATTTTGCCAGTTTAACCAACGATCTTAAACTAGAGAATGGGCATCGCTCTTTTGGTGATACTTTAGGAAGTTATAATGTACCAACGGGCAGTTATGTCATGCTACCTGCTTATGGTGCAGCAACACCGCGACAAGATCTCGGTGGTATAGTGGATAGTACTTATCCAGTGTTATCACTACTTGCTACGCCATGGTCTGTTGCAAAATTTACTGTGCAAGGAGTTGATAAACGAGCTGCGTTAATTGGGCAAGAGGCATTGCTTAAGCAATCAGCCGACCCTTATGTTACATTTCGTGAGGCCTATTTTCAAAATTTAGAGTTTAAAGTGAAAGATGGCAAAGTTGAAAGTAGTCAAGAAACTTTGTCGGAAGATGAACTGAAAGATATTGATTAATAAAATAAACCCTGAAATTATTTTCAGGGTTTATTTTTAAATGCTTTAATATCTAAGACCAATTTTGACCTAAAAGATAACCAAAAGGCATGTTGAGTAAAATTCGATTGTTGTTATATCGCTTGTTTAGTAAGAATTTCTCTTACCCGAGCTAAATCTTCCGCGGTATCTACCCCCACTTCAGGCGCTTGTTTTGCAAGCTCTAAATGAATTTTCTCACCATACCATAATGCACGCAGTTGTTCTAAGCTTTCAAGTTGTTCTAATTGTGTTGGCTGCCAAGCGACATACTGTTTCACAAAGCCTGCTCGGTAAGCATAGATGCCAATATGGCGGAGATACTGTTGGCTTGCGACAAAAGCATCATCACAATGAGCAAAATGATCACGAGCAAAAGGAATAGATGCACGAGAGAAATAGAGCGCCATTCCATTTTTGTCGGTTAAGGTTTTAACCACATTGGGGTTAAACAGTTCTTCTTTGGTTTCAAGTTTAACCGCAAGGGTTGCCATATTCACTTGATGGCGATCTAAATTTTCCGCTACTTGAGCTACTATCATTGGGGGAATTAGCGGCTCATCGCCTTGTACATTGACAATAATTTCATCATCAGCAATGTGCATTTTCTCAATTACTTCCGCAAGGCGTTCGGTGCCAGAATTGTGTTTATCTGAAGTGAGACAAACTTCACCACCAAAGCTTTTAACAACGCTTTCAATTTCAGGGTGATCAGTTGCTACAATCACTCGGCTTGCCCCTGCTTGTTGAGCTTTTTCCCAAACGTGTTGAATCATTGGTTTGCCAACAATATCCAATAATGGCTTGCGAGGTAAGCGACTAGAAGCATAGCGAGCAGGGATAATAACAGTAAATTGCATAATGTTTCCTTTGTTATTTTTTGCGAAAAAGAGACCGCTTGTTAAATTCTTGATATATCAAATTGGGTTAAATCAATTGTATTGGGAGTACCATAAAATTGGCAAAGCGCCTGACGCAAAGTTTCTGCACGTTTTGGTAGACCTTTTTCTGCGTAAGTTTTAACTTGTTCGTACACTGCTTGCTTGAATGCAGAATTATCGCCAGCGTCACCAGTAAGGTTATCGGCACTGGCGAAATAGCGGAAACCGGCAGCAGTCGCTAAAATCCACTCAATTGCTTGCGGTTTTACTTCTACTTGTTCAAATTCACGTTGGCGTTCGGCTGATCTGCCATCAGGCTCATACCAATAGCCAAAATCTTCTAATCCCCAACGAGCACGTCCTGCTACTAGCCAGTGAGCAATTTCGTGTAAAGCACTACTGTAATAGCCATGTGCGAATAAAATGACATTGTAATCTCGCTCGCTTGCTACCCCACCTTCATCTAAATGGGCGGGTAAGTAGATTGGGTAATCCCCGCCTTTTTCTAAGCGTGTATTGTATTCTTTCGCAAAGCAGTTATCAAAAATCTGAATTAAATCTTGATAGTCGTGTTGATCTTGGTTCATTTTTTATCCCTCTAGGTAGCAGACAAAGCCTTCTGTATTTTCAGTTTCAGTTGCTGTTGTAATTTCCGCTTTATCTTGTGGGGAACCAATTAAAATTAGTCCGATTACTTTTTCATTTTCTTTACATGTCAGCATTTCACGCATTGCTTTGCCTTGCACCCAATGTTTGCTGATCCATACTGTTTCGAAGCCTTGAACATTCGCGGCAAGTTGTAACGCATAAGTTGCACAACCTGTTGTTACCATCTGTTCCCAAGCAGGAACTTTTTTATTTTGGTCATCCAGTTTGGCAATAGCCGCAACAACGGTTGGTGCTTGTGAGGAAAGTTTTTCTGCTTTTTCTAAGCCTCGTTCGCCTAAATCAAATTCAGTGACAGCCGCAAGCAATGCTTGATACAGTGCTTGCTTATTCTCAATAACGACAAAACGATAAGGTTTTAATCTGCCGTGATCGGGCGCTCGCAGGGCTGCTTTAAACATGTGCTCAAGTTGATCGCGGTTTGGCGCAATATTGCCAAATTTTTTGCATGAACGGCGGCGTTGTAAGAAATCTAAGGTGTTCATATAAGGCTTCTCGAATGATAAAAAGACGCAAAATCATAACATAATTTGTTAATTTCCGCCTGAATTTGTGGTAGCTTACACTGCAATTTTTCCGATAGGAGGTATTAATGATTATAAAAATTTTTAAAGGGCTATATCGTGCTTTTTGCTGTGTGCGGGAATTTACGGTAAGCCTATTTTTTATTTTATTTGTGCTGGCATTTTTTGCTTTTACTTCGTTACTTAGTAGTGATAGTAGTAAATCAAAAAATGCAGATCCAGCTTTTCAAAGCGGGGCATTAACGCTTAATTTTGATGGTTATCTTGCAGATAACCATGATGAATTTGCCGATTTTCGCCGTTTTTTACAGTCAGAAATTGGCAATGGGAGTGAACCGCTCAAAATCTCAACCTTTGATGTTGTACAGGCAATCCGTAAAGCAGCAAAAGATAGCCGGATTAAAGGCATTGTATTAGATTTGAAGAATTTCTCTGGGGGGGATATTGCCTCGCTCACCTATGTAGGTAACGTATTGCAAGAATTTAAGCAGTCAGGGAAATCCGTGATTGCTGTGGGAGACTTGTTTAGTCAAAAACAATATTATCTGGCAAGCTTTGCAGACAATATTTATCTGAATAAATCGGGAATGGTTGAGCTACAAGGGTTGAGTTATTCTAATCTCTATTTCAAATCATTATTAGAGAAAATTGAGGCTGTACCCTATGTTTTTCGAGTTGGGACTTATAAATCAGCGGTTGAACCATTTTTGCGTGACAATATGTCTTCTGAAGCTAAAGCAAATGCTCAATTATGGTTAAGTAAACTCTGGCAAAATATGCGAGATAACATTGCGAAAAACCGTGAAATAAACGCAGAAAATGTTGTTCTCGCTCCAGAGAAATTATTGCAGCAATATCGCGCTTTAAAAGGTGATGACGCAGAATTCGCGCTTAAGCAAGGATGGATTACACAAAGCCTTAGCAGCCGAGAAATTAAGCAGAAATTAATTGAGACTTTTGGTAAACATCCTAAACGGGGCTATCAGCATATTGAATATTTAGATTATGCTGCAGAATTACCCGATCGCTTTAACCTTAAATCACAAGAGAAAATAGCTGTGGTTAATGTAGAAGGGGAAATCGTTTGGGGTAAAGGAGACGAAAACAGTGCGGGAAGTGATGAAATTGTACAATTATTACACCAAGCTCGGGCTGATGAGAGTGTGCAAGGCGTCATTCTCCGTGTTAATAGTCCTGGTGGTAGTGCGGTGGCTTCTGAGTTAATTCGCCAAGCAACAGAAGATCTTCAACATGCAGGTAAACCCGTGGTTATCTCTATGGGGGGAATGGCAGCTTCAGGAGGTTATTGGATTTCTGCTACTGCGGATAAAATTATTGCAGCACCAACAACATTGACTGGCTCTATTGGTATTTTTGGATTATCTGTAAATTTAGAAAAGACTGCCAAGAAAGTTGGGGTTAGTGAAGATGGTATTGCAACCTCGCCATTAGCGCGGCAATCGGCATTAAAGCCATTAGATAAAACACATGCTGAGATGATCCAAATTAGCATTGAAAACGGCTATGATCGTTTTTTAGCTCTGGTGGCTAAGGGTCGTAAGATGAGTAAAGCTGAAGTGGATAAAGTGGCACAAGGACAAGTTTGGCTAGGTGAAACTGCATTGACACATGGCTTGGTAGATCAACTAGGCGATTTTGACGATGCCTATGATGTACTTAAATCGCTGATTAATGCCAAACGTAAAGCACAGAATCTAGCTGAACGTGATAGCTTCACAGTACAATGGTTTATTGAACAAAAAGAAGATTTCTTTAGTCAGTTAATGCGTGATTTTAAAATGAAAGCGAAATTGGATTTATCTATGTTGCTTGATAGTCCACTAGCTGGAAAAATTAAACAACAAAGTAATCTTTTAAATAAATTTAACGACCCAAAACAGAGTTATCTTTACTGCCTAAATTGTGGCAGTGTCAATTAGTGATTGTCGCTAAATTAATTATCTAAAGTACAAGCGGTCATTTCCTTACAAAATTTTGCAAAAAAGGGCGTAGAAGTGACCGCTTGTTTTGTTTAAAATAGTTCAACTTTTCTTGCTTGAGCTGCGAATTATGAAATTCAATATCCCTACCTACCTAACTATTTTCCGCGTTGTACTTATTCCACTGTTTGTTGTGGCATTTTATCTCCCATTTAAATATTCACCAGAGCTTACTACCTTAATTTTCTTTATTGCCTCTATTACTGACTGGTTTGACGGTTATCTTGCTCGTAAATGGAATCAAACCACACGATTAGGCGCATTTTTAGACCCTGTGGCAGACAAAGTTTTAGTGGCGGTTGCTTTGGTATGTGTGGTTGAGCACTACCATACTTGGTGGATAAGTATCCCAGCGGCAATTATGATTTCTCGTGAAATTATTATTTCGGCATTGCGTGAATGGATGGCAGAAATTGGTGAAAGAGCAAATGTGGCGGTCTCTATTTGGGGAAAAGTGAAAACCACTGCACAAATGTTTGCTTTGGGGGGATTACTTTGGCGACAAAGTGAAACAATGGAAATGCTTGCCTTTATTTTGCTTTATGTTGCGGCAGGATTAACGATTTGGTCTATGTTGCAGTATTTGAAAGCCTCAAAAGGCAGTTTATTGAAATCGTAATGTGCTGTAAAAAATAATTGTAGGGGCGGACCGATGTGTCCGCCCGATATTTTGGTGATATCCTATGTCGCAATTTGACCCCAAATCCTTCCTTGCTAATGTTTCTCACAACGCTGGTGTTTATCGTATGTATAACGATAAAGGCGAAATTATCTATGTGGGCAAAGCAAAAGACTTAAAAAAACGCCTTTCTAGCTATTTCCGAGCTAATCTTTCCAGCCGTAAAACTGAAGCGTTAGTGGCAAATATCGCCCATATTGAAACCACCATCACCCATTCTGAAACCGAAGCCTTATTGCTGGAACATAATTACATTAAGGAAAGTCAGCCAAAATACAATGTATTATTGCGTGATGATAAATCCTATCCCTATATTTTGCTGACCAAACATCAGCATCCACGCCTTGCCAGTTTTAGAGGAAGCAAAAAAATCGCAGGCGAGTATTTTGGGCCTTATCCGAATGCAGGGGCAGTGCGAGAAACCTTGAATTTACTGCAAAAAATTTTCCCGATTCGTCAGTGTGAAGACAGCTACTATAAAAATCGTTCACGCCCTTGTTTGCAATATCAGATCGGGCGTTGCCTTGCCCCTTGTGTAGAAGGTTATTATTCGCAAGATGAGTACAATAATCAGGTGAATTTAGTCCGTCTGTTTTTGCAGGGGAAAGACCATCAGGTGGTGGAATATCTGATCGGTAAAATGGAAAAAGCCGCCGAAGAGCTGGATTTTGAAATGGCGGCACGCTATCGGGATCAAATTCAGCAGGTGCGAGCGGTAACCGAAAAACAATCTATTTCGCAAGACAGATTAGATGATCTGGATATTATTTCTATCGTCTATCAGCACGGTATTGCCTGTGTGCATATTTTATTTGTGCGTCAAGGCAAGGTGTTGGGTAATCGCAGCTATTTCCCCAAAGTGCCTAACCACACGGAATTAGCAGAATTGAGCGATACCTTTATCGGGCAGTTTTATTTGCAAATGAACCAGCACCGCACTATCCCAAATCAGATTGTGATTGACCAAAAAGTGAGTGAAAAATCTGCCCTAGAAGCGGTGCTGACCGAGCAAGCAGGACATAAAGTTACCATTTCAGATAAAGTGCGTGGCGAAAAAAGCCGTTATTTAGCCCTTGCACATACCAATGCCGTGGCGGCACTGAATTTGCAATTAAAGCAAGATGATCGTATTCACAAACGTTATGAAGCATTGCAAGCGGTGCTCAATTTAGAAAAAATTGCAAGAATGGAGTGCTTTGACATCAGCCATACAATGGGCGAGCAAACGGTCGCTTCTTGCGTGGTGTTTGATGAAAATGGCATTCTTAAATCCGATTACCGCCGTTTTAACATTGAAGGGATTACTGGCGGTGATGATTATGCGGCAATGGAACAAGTTTTGCTTAAACGCTATGATCGCCCACTTCCCCCTGAAAAAATTCCCGATATTATTTTTATTGATGGGGGTAAAGGGCAATTGAATCGAGCGTTGGAAACCTTTGCAAAATTGAACGTAGAATGGGATAAAACCCAACCGCTATTGATTGGCGTGGCAAAAGGGGTAGAACGCAAAGCAGGCTTAGAAACCTTGATTATCAGCAAATGGGATAAGGAAATTCATCTGCCCCCCGACAGCCCAGCGTTACATTTAATCCAACATATTCGAGATGAAGCCCATAATTATGCGATAAACGCCCACCGCAAAAAACGGCAAAAAGCCTTTACCGAAAGCGGTTTGGAAAGTATTGCCGGTGTCGGGGCAAAACGTCGCCAAGCGTTATTGAAATATCTTGGCGGAATGCAAGGGGTGAAATCCGCCACGCTGGAAGAGATTGAAAGCGTACCGGGCATTTCCAAAGCATTAGCGGAAGTGATTTTTGATACGTTAAGGAATGAGTAAGCCCACCCTACGGTAATTTGAAAAAACACCGTAGGGGCGGACCGATGTGTCCGCCCAAACAATAATAAGGAATAGGGTGATACACCGACAAAAAAGGAACACAAATGCACTTTTCAGATTATCAAAAATGGGTTCGAGAATTTTATCAACAGCAAGGTTGGTATGAACGAGATGTTTTTCGTCGTTTGGCTTATCTTACCGAAGAGGTGGGCGAAGTTGCCGCCGCGGTGCGAGCGATAGAAATTGGCTATGAACGCCCAGATAAAGCGGATTTAAACGAAAAAGAAAAACGTCAAGCTCTTATCGAAGAGCTTGGCGATGTGCTGGATAATCTTTGCGTGCTAGCGGATAAATACGGCATTGAATTAGAAGAGGTGATAGCTGTACATCAAGCCAAATTCAATAATCGATATAAATAACAAGCGGTATAAAAATAGGTAAAAAATGCTAAATCAGTTTGATAAATGGTTGATGAATCACCAGCCGAATTTACAATTGCGTGGTATTCGTCGCTTTTGTGTTGAGTTTTGCTTTTTTGGATTAAAGGAAGCAAGGGCATGCTTGTTTGCAGGGATGTTTTTTGTGGCAATGTTTGTTGTGCCAAAAGCAGGCTTATTTGGTATACCGCGTTATGATATTTTGCTGGTTTTTGCATTGTTGATGCAAATCGTGATGTTAAAACTTAAGCTCGAAACTTGGGATGAACTGAAAGCTATTAGTTTGTTTCACTTAGTGGGTTTTGTGCTAGAAGTTTTTAAAACTTCAGTGCATATTCAGTCTTGGGCATATCCTGATTTTGCTTATACTAAAGTGCTGAATGTACCATTATTTACTGGGTTTATGTATGCGGCAGTTGGTTCATATATCATTCAAGCATGGCGATTATTTGATCTTAAAATTTATCGCCACCCACCCTATTGGTTGGCAACACTTACAGCCTTATTGATTTATCTTAATTTCTTTACCCATCACTATTTAGGTGATTATCGCTGGTATATTGCTACTTTTGCACTTGGATTATACGCAAGAACGTTTGTGCAATTTACGCCTTACGATACTGCGCGAAAAATGCCACTATTACTCGCCTTTTTTCTAATAGGTTTCTTTATCTGGTTAGCAGAAAATTTAGGTACTTTTGCTGGGATCTGGCGTTATCCAAATCAGCTTGGCGCGTGGTCTATGGTGCATGTGAGTAAATGGAGTGCGTGGGCTCTATTGGTCATCATGACATTTACTATTGTCGTGCATCTAAAGCATATTAAAGCGAGTGTTAGCATCTCGAAAGACTAAAAAAACAAGCGGTCAATTTTGCATATTTATTTGCAAAACTGACCGCTTGAACTGAAAAATAATATTATTTTAAATCATTATTTTCCTTATTTTTGGTATTGCGCTTACTTCTTGTAATCACAGCCCATAATATAGTTAGGATGAGTAATCCTAACACGATTAAAAACATCAGGCCTATTACATCAATAAAAATTAAATTATCAATAATAGGAAGGTTAAGGATATGATCTGCATGGACGTAGATAAAGTATCCCACGTAAATCCACAATCCCCAGGTGATAATATCAATTAATATAGTTTTTAATTTTAATTTAAGTGGTAAGTTACGACTTTTATTAATTACCATTAATTTTTGTAATTTTCTTGGCATATACTTATACTCCTCTATCTGGGCTTACCCAAACTGCTAATTGGGATTTGTTTCTAAAAATGGCTTTGGGAATACCAATTAATAGCGTTAATGTGTTTAGTAGCCAATATACCCATGGATACCAGATACAAGAAAATACATAGCGAGTTAATCCTTTTTCGTAACGGCTATCAATATACATGCTAAATAAGCATTGAAAGAAAAAGGCCGAGAACAAAATAGCAATACTGGTTCTCAGTAGCAGCAGATTTTGATTCCATATTAATGGTTGAGAGAATAAAAACTGATAGGCAGCAATCAGTGTGGTGATTATCAGTGAAATAGCCCAGATCGCCGTGATAAAATATTCAATATACATCGGCCATAAACGGCGATTTTTAAATCGCCATACTTGGGAAAAATATTTCATAATGACTTCTGCACCGCCTTGCGCCCAGCGTAAGCGTTGTTTGAATAATCCAGAGAGTTTTTCTGGCATTAATACCCAACATAGTGCACGCGGTTCATAGTAAATATCATAGCCAGCAGTTTGGAGTTTCCAGCTAACATCAATATCTTCCGTGATCATATTTTGGCTCCAGCCACCGATCTCTAACATGGCATCTTTACGGAATAAACAGCAAACACCAGAGACAGTGAAGATTGTCCCCATCAGGCTTTGTGCTCGCTTAATCAGACCGATAATAGAGCTAAACTCAGAAACCTGTAATCTACCTAAAATTGTGCTACGGTTTCTTACGCGAGGATTGCCTGTTACTGCACCATATTTTGAAGATTTCTCCAGCGATTCGACCATGTAGTCGAGAGCCCTATAATCTAATACAGCATCACCATCAATACAGGCGACATATTTGCCACGTGCAATTTTTAAGGCATTATTTAATGCGCTTGCTTTTCCTGAATTTTGCTGGTGAAGGGGAATAATTTTCGAATTCTGCTCAGCCCAGCGATCAATAATTTCTCCAGTACTATCTTTACTCCCATCATTGATAAAAATTAATTCATAATTGGGATAACGTAATTTTAATAAATGTGGGATAGATTCATCTAAATTTTCTGCTTCGTTATAGCAAGGGATCATAACACTTACCATCGGCATGTTATTTTGGTGTTTGCAAAATTTTTGCTTAGATAAATTTCTCTCATAAAGAATAAAATAGACAATACCTGCTACCGACCAATAGAGAGCCATTACCGCAGGGTAGGCGAAAACAAAAATGCCAAAAATTTCTAAAAACATATGAATACCTTGTTATTTTGTCGAGTTTTGATTAATTGACATGTAAGGTCTAATTTGCTTTAAATTAGGTTGGTTGTTAATAAAGTTATCTGGATAATAACCGAAGCTATAGATACCGTTTTTAGTTAATGTACTAATCCAATCAATCATTTCAGCTGTTGGTATCGCTTTATTATTACGCCAGTTTACTGCTTGTAGCTCAAATAGTACTTTATGCAAAGGGATATTCTCCGCTTTTACTAAATGAATTAAATTGTCTAGCCAAGCTTTGGCTTCTTTAGCATCAATTGAATTCTCATTTTCCATATAAGGCATTGCCATAATGGCGGTAGTATCATAGTGTTGAGTAAATTTTACAAAATTCTGTGCAAACCAAGCTTCTGATTCCGGTTGAGTGATCAATGACGCATAAATATTACGTGCTGTTTTGATTTTTTCTTTACCATAACGGAAATAAGGTGCAAGGCTTTGTGTTAATTCATGCGTAAATTGAATTAAATCTGCAGTCTTTTGCGCACTGTTATCATTGATCTCAAAATCGGTAAGGAATGCATCGTCATGAAAAAGAATGCCATTGAACTTGGCATAAAATGCGAGATCTTGATAAATGGATTGAATCATCGCTTTATTTTTTGCTGAATAAGGGTTTAGGCGAAGATAGTGATTTTCAGCAGGTTTGCCTGTACGACGATCAAGCACGTATTCACCTTTTTCACCAATATCAAAAGCAAGCACGGGCATCCATGCATAGACTTTTACATCGGCTCGACTAATTAATTGCCAAGCAACTTGGCTAAACAGATCCGATTTCACTGGCAAATATTTATTGGGGAAATAAAGCGCATCAGCAACGCCGTTACCATCTTGATCAGCATACGCCTGTAGGTAAACAGTCGTAATGCCATAATCATAAATACGCTGAATAAGTGCATCTAAATTTTTAGCCTGCTGGGCTGGGTTGGGATCAAAGACATAATCTAAATCGACATGTATTACTCTCTGTATGCCATTTTCAGCCGTTTTCCCCGCCAAATATTCTTCGATAGTATCAATTGAAGTTTCTGCATCCAGTAATAATCGCCCGATATGTTTGTCACCGGCACGATTAACTTTGCTCATATCTAAAGAAAAATGATGAGGCATACCTGCTTGGCGAGCAACCTCTACGGCTGTGTCATTAAATTGCCCATAAGGCCAAACAATAATTCGAGGTGCATGTCCTGTATGTTGATGAATGAATTTCACAGAGGCTTGAAAATCACGTTGTAAACGTTGGCGATATGCTTGTTTGCTCTCGTATTGACCATTTTTGTAGATAGGTGAAATTACCGCAGGGATCTGACTACCTGCAGGGTTTGCATTAACCCCATAGTGGAGATCGTGAGTATGTGAGGCGATTTCGACTAATCCACTACGCTGCATTTCTGCCACTTCATGCCATTGGGCAAAGGCATTGCGAGAGAGTTTAGCGGTGCTTCCATATTGAATTTGGCTACCCGTTGGGGCATTTAACCAGCTACTTACAGGGGCAAATACCGCTGGATAGTTGTAGGCTTTTAGCAAGGGAAAAATAGTGCTATACATGGATTCATAGCCATCATCAAAGCTGAGTAGCACCGCTTTATCTGGCAGACTACTTTTTCCTGCTTCTGCATCCACAACTTGCTGCCAAGCGATAACATTGTAGCCATTCGTTTTTAGCCAATTAAAATGGGCGATTAATTGGCGCGCAGGAATGGTTTGCGGTAGATAGTATTTATCTTGCTCGGGTGCATTTTCATCAAGCACTGAATGATAAGCAAGTACATGGTATTCGTTGTTTTTTGCAGCGGTTTCTCCGACAAATATTGCCATAAAGAGAAATAAAAAGATCTTAAATTTATTATTAAAAGTCATTATTAAACCTTATTTAAAATAGAATGAAAAATTAACATTGGCGAAATTATTAAATTCTGTGTCGCCGTCATAAATATTTTTCTTACGCCCGATTTCATAGCTAATAGCTAATTTCTTACCCACCCGCCATTGATGTTCATAACTGAGCGACCAAGTTTTTGCATGCGATTCATGTTTTTGTGAATAGCGTCCAATATTCCCTTTTAGATGATGGGTGAGGATTAAGCCGTAATCAAAAGGCTGTAGGTAGGCAATATTTGTACCAAATTCAACACTTTTGCTTTGTTCAGGATTGTAATAAATAGCGTTATTAATTTGCCTATTCTTTTGATAATCGAACCGTAGCGAGTTAGAAAGGGACCAGCGATCTTTTTGTAAAGTGTGGAGATTTGCCCAAACAAAGTAGTTTTGACGTAAATTACTATCATCAAATTTCATCCAATTCGCATTTAAGCCGGCTTGGAATCGATCGCTATAACGGTAAGTTGAGGCAATACCTATATCTTTGCTATAGATATTTTGCTGAATTGCTTTAATTGGGGTTTGGCTGCCATTACGATTAGCTTGCAACGCAAACGACCAGTGTTGGGAATACTGGTAATTTAAATTCAGTGTGAAATAGGCTCTATCATTGAGCTTAATACCTCTACCTGCTTCAAAATTTAAGTCTAACGGATAAAAATTTAAAGCGACACCAGCTCCTGCACGTTGTTGTTTTAAATTTTGTTGCCCATTGGGGGCATTGTTTGCAAGATAATGAACATAAGCTCGATGTCCTTTGAAACTGCGTGGTGAATAAATAAGATATTCTTGTGAAACCTCATTATTTTCACTGTCTTTTGGTGAGGTTTTATGTTGTATACCAAAGTGTGCGATCACCTCTGTTGAACTTAAGCGCTCATAGCGTTCTAACAAACTACGTTCTTGAAATTTTTGTGTATCATCAAATGAACGGATAATTTGAGAAGCTGTTTTCCAATCTTGACGATCTAATGCCACATTAGCGAGTAAACGCTGGCTATTGTGACGTTCATGTGGCGCCAAAAATGGCATCGCGTTATTTGCCCAAGTTTCTGCATCGTCATAATGTTGAAAAGCGCGAGACAATTCACCAATTTCTAGCATTGTCCAAGGATCACCAGGGGTTTTTTGTTGTAAACGCTCTTCAAGTAAACGCATTGCCTTAGCTTTATTCCCTCGCCAGTTGGTTAAACTCACTTGACTAAAGAATTGGCGATCATAATTAGGGTTAATAATCCGCTGAGTATGGGTATAGTCTTGTACAAATGGCGGTTCATCAATGGCATTGGCATATTGTTCAGCCAATTTAAATTGTCCACTATCACTTGCGGCATTGACTAATTTAAAGCGCAATTCGGCAGGAATATTTTCAGACGGCTTTACCAAATTTTGATAAATAGATAATGCTTTTGAAGGAGAGCCTTCAGCTAAGAGGGCATCCGCATAAGATTCTTGCACATAATTAGGAATCGTCTGCACAGATTTTTCTAGTTGGCGATAGTCGGCAAGGGCTGAGCGGTAATTTTTGAGGCGAACAGCCAAGACGATGCGATCTTGTAATGCTTGTCGATAGATAGGTGAATCAACGGTATTTTGTGCTATTAATTGACTTAATTGTTGGAAAGATTGATCAAGTTGCTGGGGCGTGATTGCTTCGCCACGAACATTATTGATTGCCATTGTGTGTGAAAGCCAAGCCGCATCATTTGCACTAAAGAGCTCGGGGTATTGTGATTTAAGCCGTTGTTGTAGCGGAATCAGATTATATTTTGCCGCAAGGCGATAGAGTTCCAAAGCAAGCGCTTGATTTTGAGGATTTTTTTGCAATTCATCTTGTAGGCGCCCAATTCTACCAATTTCTGTTTCAGCATTTTGGCGTAAGTAGCCGAGAGCTTCTTCAACAGCACTGTCTTGCCCAAAACGAGTGATATAACGATTGAGACTATCTTTTGCTTGTTGGTAGCGAGCTAATTCAATAAAAAGTAAACCACTACCAAGCAACCCATTAGGGTTTTGTGGAAATTTTTTTGCCAGTTGCTGATAAAGCGTCAGTGATTTTTGCAACTGTTTCTGATTACGTGCTGCTCGAGCTAAATTTTCCAGTTCACTCTCTGAAAAATCACTTATTTTACATTTTGCGCAAACATTCAACGCTTGTTGATAATTTTCTTGACGAATCAGTAGGGCGATTAAATCATCACGTACCTTTTTGTCACTGGTTTGTTTATAAAGTCTCCTCAACTCCTGAATAGCTTGGGTGAGCGCTGTGTTATTTTCGCGGGAGGCGATCACAATTTGTTCACGCTGTTCATCAATCTTGGAGTAAGCAAGGCTTATTGTGGAGTGCGTTGCTAATAACAAAGATAGAGGTAGGATTGGTGTTTTATATAGTTTTTGCATATTAAAAAAGCCTAAAAATCCAAATATATCGAATATATTAGATTTGTATAATTAAGTTTGCTTAAAATGCAGCGAATTATAAAGCATAAAAAATTAGAGCAATAGCCCTGTTTATGCTTGATTGCTCCAAAAAAAGCATCCTGCTCCAAAAGTAAAATAAAAAGTTATACATCCATATACTAGGCTCAGTTGATAATTAGAATTATCAACTGAGCCTAGGTATAACCAAATTTGGCGGAAGTTTCGACTGCTGCTGTGTGTTTTTAGTTCAAAATTTTTAAAAGAAAAAGATAGGATGTTTAGATATAAGTACCAAAGTCTAATAATGAGTAGGAACAAGCGATACCAAAAATAGCTAAAATTTTCCAAGGAATAAATGAAAAAGGCGCACATAGTTGGCGCCTTAGTGAGTTAATAACTTGCCAGAATATGCTGTAGTACAGCCAAGCCTTCAGTTATCTCTTCATCTGAAATAATCAACGGCGGCAATAAACGTAATTTATGTTTCGCTGTTAAAAACAACACGCCTTGTTCAATTGCTTTTGCCACTACATTACTGGCTTGAATATCTTCTTCAAATTCCACCCCAAGCATTAAACCTAAACCGCTGACGGATTTTACTTTTGGCAATTTTGCTAATTCTGCTTTCAGTTTTTCCCCCTTGCGTGCGACTTCAGCTAAAAAATCGGGCGTTAATTTATCCATCACCGCATTAGCCGCCGCACAGCTCACAGGATTTGCCCCAAAGGTTGAGCCGTGATCGCTTTTACCAAGCGTATATTCACATTTTTCACCAAACAGTACTGCCCCAATTGGCAAGCCACCTCCTAAGCCTTTGGCAAGGGTAACAATATCAGGCGTTAAACCAATATGTTGATAGGCGAACATTTTGCCCGTGCGCCCTATGCCTGTTTGTACTTCGTCAATAATCAACAAAATATCGTTCGCTTGGCAAAGTGCTTGCACGCCTTGTAAATAATCGGGATTCAACGAATTTAAACCGCCTTCTCCTTGCACGATTTCCAGCATTACCGCACAAACATCATTTTGGTTGAGTCGTTGCGTGAGAGCACTAAGATTATTTGCTTCTAAATGTTCAAAACCTTGTGTGAAAGGGAAAAAATGTTGATGAAAGACAGCTTGGCCTGTCGCCGCAAGGGTAGAAATGGTTCGCCCATGAAAAGAATTCACCAGAGAAAGAATCGTTGAGCGGTTTTCACCGTATTTATCAACACTATATTTGCGAGCAGTTTTTATTGCTCCCTCGTTGGCTTCTGCCCCCGAATTGCAAAAAAAGACCCGTTTTAACCCGCTTGCTTTCACTAATTTTTCGGCAAGTTGCGCAGCGGGAGAGGTGTAGAATAAATTAGAGGTATGAGAAAGGGTGCTTGCTTGATGAATGACCGCTTGTAGCCAATTCTCATCAGCCCAGCCCAAACTATTTACCCCAATCCCAGAGGTAAAATCCAAATAGCGTTTGCCCTCAAAATCCCATACTTCACAGCCTTTAGCGTGGCTTAATGCTAAATCAAACCGCCCATAGGTTTGGGCGATATAGGTGTGATCTAATTGCTTGGCTGTCTGACTACTCATGATTTGCCTCCTTTTTATAAAACAACGTCCCATTCCCTTCGGTGCTGAACATTTCTAGCAAAATCGCGTGGGGAATTCGTCCGTCAATAATGGCAGATTCTTTTACGCCAGCTTTCACACAATCCACACAGCAGGCGATTTTAGGGATCATACCGCCACTGATAATGCCTTTATCAATGAGCGTTTGCACTTCGCTAATTTCCACTTCGGGGATTAAGGTACTTTCATCATCTTTATTCATCAATAGCCCTGCAATATCGGTCATACTGACGAGTTTTTCCGCTTGTAATGCTATTGCTATTTCACTAGCGGCGGTGTCGGCATTGATGTTGTAAGCGATACCCTGTTCATCTGCACCAATGGTCGCAATCACAGGGATAAAACTAGAATCAAGAGCGAAGTTGAGCAATGTAGTGTCCACACTTTTGATTTCGCCCACAAAGCCTAAATCGTATTCGGTCTGTAATTTTTCGCACAGCAGCATATTGCCGTCTAAGCCACATAAGCCTATGCCTTTGCCTTTAAGCAAAGCAACGAGGCTTTTATTTACCTTGCCTGCCAGCATTTGTTGCACAACGTCCATCGTTTCTTTATCGGTTACACGCAAACCGTTGATAAATTGGCTTTCCTTGCCAATGAGCTTCAATCCGTGAGAAATTTCAGGGCCACCGCCATGCACTAACACGACTTTTACGCCTATTTGGTTGAGCAATAGTAAGTCTTGCATAACGGCTTGTTTGAGTTCTTCGTTGATCATCGCATTGCCACCGTATTTCACCACGATGGTTTTACCTTGATATTTTTTGATATAGGGCGTTGCTTCGCCCATCACTTTGGTGAGGGCTTCAATTTGGGATTGTTGCATATTGGTTTTCCTGTTTTTTATCATCTTGGGGCTTCGCCCCAATAAAATCTCCCCTAACCCCTCTTTTTCAAAGAGGGGAATTTATTTCGTGGGGAAATCACGCTCAATCTTATTTTACGCTCAAAAAGATCGCCCCCTCTTTGAAAAAGAGGGGGAGGGGGGAGATTTAACTACGATAATCCCCATTGATTCGGACATATTCATAAGTTAAATCACACCCCCACGCTTGGGCGAATGCGGTGCCATCGTGCATATCCACTAAAATTTCAATCTCGTTTTCACTTAAAATTTCAGCGGCTTTTTCTTCGCTAAATGGGTGGTAGGCAGCGTTTTCGCATACTTTGACTTCCCCTTTGGCACTTTTGAGGATCACAGAAACGCCGTCAATGCTGAAATTGCCTTCGGTGTAGCCAATGGCACATAAAGCACGTCCCCAGTTAGCATCTTCGCCAAACATTGCCGATTTAAATAGGTCGCTAGAAATAATACTTTTCGCGATTTTTAGTGCATTTTCTTCTGTATTGGCATGGCTTACGGTGCATTGCAATAATTTCGTTGCACCTTCGCCATCTTTGGCAATTTGACGGCACGCCCAAATACAAACCTGTTTTAATGCCTCACAGAAAAGCACAAAATCCGCATTTTCTTCATCAATTTCAGGGTTGCCTGCTAAGCCATTTGCCATTACCGTTGCCATATCATTGGTGGAGGTATCGCCGTCCACATTGATTTGGTTGAGCGTGGTTTTAACCGTCGCTTTCAACGCTTTATCTAACATTGCAGGCGTGATAGCCACATCGGTTGTAATGAAAGTGAGCATTGTCGCCATATTTGGATTGATCATTCCACTGCCTTTGGTCATCGCCCCGATATGGCAAGCTTTACCGCCCAATTCAAATTGAATTGCGTAGGATTTTTTGACAGTATCGGTGGTCATAATCGCTTCGGCAGCTTGCTCTCCCCCTTCATAGCTTAATTCCTCAAAGGCTTTGGGAATACCATATTCAAAAGGCTCAATCATTAGTGGTTGCCCGATAACGCCTGTGGAGGCAATCACAAAATCCGTTGGTTTTAATCCAAGCGTTTCCGCTGCCAGTTGGCAACATTGCTCGGCAATTTCCACGCCATTGGGATTACAAGTATTGGCATTACCACTATTGCATAACATGGCTTGTGCATAGCCGTCCGCAATGTTTTTTTGCGTTACAAAAATCGGTGCGCCTTTCACTTTATTTTGCGTATAAACAGAGGCAGTAGCACAAGGCACATCGCTCACGAGCAAGGCTAAATCCAATTTGCCACGATTACGGCGAATGCCACAATGCACGCCACTTGCCTTAAATCCTTTTGGTGCGGTAACCCCGCCGTTGATTGTTGTGAATGTCATATTTTATTCCTTAAATTTAAAATTTTTATGTAGGGGCGGACCGATGTGTCCGCCCATTAATTTCGTGGGATATTCGGGCGGACACATCGGTCCGCCCCTACAAATTAAATATCTAAACCTGCTGTTTCATCTCGTCCCAACATCAAATTCAAACACTGCACTGCAGCACCGCTTGCGCCTTTGCCGAGATTATCAAAACGTGCCGCAAGCAGAATTTGAGAGTCGTTGGCATAGACAAAAATTTGCATACTGTCTTTGCCTGCGTATTCATTGGCATTAAGCATATTATCATCAGGCATTACACCAAATGGTTGGACTTGAATCAGCGAGCTATCGTGGTAGTAATCTGACAATAGCTGATGCACGGCAACGCCTTCTTGATAACCTTGATTAAACTGAGCCGTAAATAACGGCACGGTAACGAGCATTCCACTGTAAAAATCCGCAACGACAGGAGTGAATAATGGTGCATTATTTAACCCTGTTAGCGTTTGCATTTCAGGTAAATGTTTGTGTTTAAGTGGCAAGCCGTATAAACGAGGAGCCGTGTATTTTTCCGCCCGATCTTGGGCTTGATATTCGCCAATCATCGCTTTACCACCGCCTGAATAGCCCGTTAAAGAGTGGCAAGAAAGTAAGCTGTCTTTGGGTAAGGCGTTCTTTTCAATCAATGGGCGAACTAACGCAATAAAACCGCTAGCGTGGCAACCCGGTACAGCAACTCGGGTTGCATGTTGGATTCTTGTTTTTTGCCCTGTAAGTTCAGCGAATCCATAAACCCAGTCGGAATGAGTACGAAAAGCGGTAGAGGTATCGCAAATTTTTGCTGATTTTGGGGCGCTTGCAATGATTTCTTTGGAAGCCTCATCAGGCAAACAAAGCACAGTAATATCCGCCTCTGCGATTTTCGCCAGACGAGCATTGCGATCTTTTCGCTCATTTTCAGCTAGGCTTAATAATTCAATATCTGTTGCTTGCCCTAAACGTTCATAAATCCGCAATCCCGTTGTGCCTGCCGCACCGTCAATAAACACTTTGTATTTTGCCATTTGATTTCTCCCAAAGTATAAAGAATGAACGAGAGTGTAGAGTGCTTTTGCTTCAAAAACAAGTTAAATTTGCATATTTATGCAATAAAAGTGATTTTTTATTTTGAAATTTGCTTAAAAGAGTGGTTTTTAACCGAAATTTGGAGTGAGTGAAGTTTCTTTACGTGATTTTGCAAAATTTTTGCGGATTTTGACCGCTTATTTCGCTATTTCCGCTATAATTTGTCAATTTTGTTGAAGATAAAAGAAAGTATGATCAATCAAACCTATTTCGCCACTTGCGCTCGTGGCTTTGAAGAAATGCTAAAAAGCGAGCTGCAACAAATTAACCATGCTGAATGCAAAATTGCCCAAGGCGGCGTGCATTTCACCACTTCCCTTGAAGGGGCATATAAAGCGTTATTACACAGCCGTTTAGCCTCACGCATTTTATTGCCGTTAATTACCACTAAAATTTTTAGCGATAGCGATCTTTATGCCTCAGTAGTTGCCTTTAATTGGGCAGAATTATTTGACCCACGTGATACCTTTTTTGTGGATTTCAACGGCACAAACCGAGAAATTCGTCATACCCAATTTGGTGCAATGCGTGTCAAAGACGGTATTGTGGATTATTTTGAGCGTAAAGGTTTTGCTCGCCCAACTGTTGATAAAATCCGCCCTGATGTGCGTTTACACGCTTATCTGAACCGTGAAGAGCTCGTGATTTCGCTCGATTTAAGTGGTGAGGCGTTGCATATGCGTGGTTATCGTGAAGATACAGGCGCTGCCCCGTTGCGTGAAACCCTTGCAGCAGCAATTATCCTGCGTTCTGGCTGGAAAATAGGCACACCGTTAGTAGATCCAATGTGCGGCTCTGGCACACTGTTAATTGAAGCAGCACAAATGGCAGCCAATATCGCCCCACAAATCAGTCGCAAAAAATGGGGCTTTGATTGCTGGAAAGGGCATCAGCCTGCTGTGTGGGAAACGGTCAAGAATGAAGCGGTAAAGAAGCAAATGGTAGGGGCGGACCGATGTGTCCGCCCTGAAACAGGCGAAAATGGGCGGACACATCGGTCCGCCCCTACAATGTTTTTTGGTTTCGATCTCGATCATCGTGTTCTCGCTAAGGCAAAACAGAATGCCGAGAATGCAGGAGTAGCGCATTTAATCCAATTTCAGCAAGGCGATGTAGCCGCACTTAAAAATCCGTGTGCGGAGCACATCGGCACGGTAATTTGTAATCCTCCCTATGGTGAACGACTTGGCACAACGCCTGCGTTGATTGCGCTCTATTCTGTCTTTGGGCAACGTTTAAAACAGCAGTTTGCTGGGTGGAATGCGTCTATTTTTAGTGGCGAGCCAGAACTGCTTAACTGCTTGCGTTTACGTTCTGCTCGTCAATTTAAAGCAAAAAATGGGCCGTTAGATTGTGTGCAGAAAAATTATCTGATCAGTGAAAATGCTAACAAGCGGTCAGATTTAGGCGAAAATTTACAATTTGAACAAAATCGTGAAGTGGCAAAAGATTTTGCCAATCGCCTTGCGAAAAATATCAAAAAAATTGAGAAATGGGCGAAACAACAAGACTTAGAAGCCTATCGCTTATATGATGCGGATTTACCAGAATATAATTTAGCGGTGGACAGATACAAAGATCACATTGTGGTACAAGAGTATCAAGCGCCGAAAAACATTGATGAAAATAAAACACGCCAACGCTTGCTTGATGCCGTTTCGGCAACGCTGGCGGTTACAGGCATTGAAACAAATAAATTAGTGCTGAAAGTACGCCAAAAACAAAAAGGTACCAATCAGTATGAAAAATTGGCAAACAAAGGCGATTATTTCTTTGTAGAAGAGTATGGGGCGAAGTTGTGGGTCAATCTCACTGATTATTTGGATACAGGCTTATTCTTGGATCATCGCCTTACTCGTAAAATGGTAGGCGAAATGGCGAAAGGTAAAACATTCTTAAACCTATTTGCCTATACGGGGTCAGCGACGATTCACGCTGCACTGCATGGCGCAAAATCTACCACCACAGTGGATATGTCTAACACTTATCTTAACTGGGCTGAGCAAAATTTAGCGCTGAATGATTTAACAGGGCGAAATCATCGCAATCACCGCTTAATTCAAGCCGATTGTTTGCAATGGCTTGCCGAATGTCGTGAACGCTTTGAATTGATTTTTGTGGATCCGCCAACATTCTCTAACTCTAAACGTATGGAAAATAGCTGGGACGTACAGCGTGATCACATTAAGCTATTTGAAAATCTCAAACGCATTTTAACCCATGATGGCACTATCGTTTTCTCAAACAATAAACGAGGCTTTAAAATGGATTTTGACGGTTTAGCCGAATTGGGTTTAACCGCAGAGAATATCTCGGCGAAAACCTTACCACTGGATTTTGAGCGTAATCCGCAGATTCATAATTGTTGGATAGTGAAGCATAAGGAGGGATAGAATGTTAGATATTGTACTTTATGAACCTGAAATTCCACAAAATAGTGGCAACATTATCCGTTTATGTGCCAATTGTGGTTTTAGACTGCATATGATTGAACCACTGGGTTTTGCGTGGGACGATAAAAAACTGCGTCGCTCAGGGTTGGATTATCACGAGTTTGTCGATATTCAAAAATACAAAAATTTTGACGATTTTTTAGCTCGTGCCAAGCCGAAACGTCTGTTTGCCCTGACGACTAAAGGCGAGCCAAATCATAGCGATGTGCAGTATGAATTAGGCGATTTCTTGATGTTCGGGCCAGAAAGCCGCGGCATTCCTATGGCAATTTTAGATACACTGCCGATGTCGCAAAAAATCCGCATTCCAATGTGCAAAGATAGCCGCAGTATGAATTTATCCAATTCGGTGGCGGTGGTGGTTTATGAAGCATGGCGGCAGTTTGGCTACCAAAATGCCGTGCCACGTCAGCCAATTTAGCTCTGCTTTACCATGTAAAATTCACTGGCGCAAACCTTGTGTCTGCGCCCTAATTTCTTTCCAATTTTGCCATTTTCGCAATTAGCCATTTGATGCCATTGGCGACAAAGGCTATTTGTAAGCGGGTTTGTTCGCCGCTGCCTTCCACATTAATAACCGTACCTTGCCCAAATTTTTCGTGAAACACTTTTTGCCCCATTTTCCATTCATTCGTATTATCAATACAAGCGGTTGATTTTGCTTTGGAATTTACAAAGGCTGCAGGGCGGTTGATATTTCCACGTAGCCGTACTTCGCGAATATGTTCTTCAGGCAGTTCAGCAATAAAGCGAGAGGGTAAATGGCGCTCTTCTTTGCCGTATAAACGGCGCAGTTCGGCATAGCTAATCGTGAGTTTTTTCTTCGCTCGAGTAATCCCCACATAAGCAAGGCGGCGCTCTTCTTGCAATCTGCCTTCATCAAAACTCATTCCACTTGGGAATAAGCCTTCTTCCACCCCTACGATAAATACACGAGGAAATTCCAATCCTTTTGCCGAGTGCAACGTCATTAATTCGACATATTCCTGATGTGGTGATGCCTGTGTTTCACCAGCTTCAAGGGAAGCATGGGTTAAAAATGCGCTAAGATCGCTCATTTCATCGGCTTCATCGGGTTTGATAAAATCACGGGTTGCACTGACTAACTCTTCTAAGTTTTCAATGCGTACTTCACCTTTTTCACCTTTTTCCTGCTTATACATCTCATACAAGCCGGAATTTTTAATCACAAAATCGGTTTGCTCGAATAGGGGCATCTGCTCAGTTTCGTTATCAAGCGCATTGATTAAATCGACAAAACGAAGCAACGCATTGGTGGCACGCCCTGATAACATTTCTTCTTTAACGGCAACTTGGATTGCTTGCCAAAGGGTAATTTGACGGCTACGGGTTAATTGACGCAGCACATCAAGGGTACGGTCTCCAATACTGCGTGGTGGCGTATTGACCACACGCTCAAATGCAGCATCATCTTGGCGATTGGCAATTAAGCGTAAATAGGCAAGGGCATCTTTAATTTCTTGGCGTTCAAAGAATCGCATACCGCCATAAATACGGTAAGGAATGTTGGCTTGAATAAGCGCTTCTTCAATCACACGAGATTGGCTATTACTCCGATACAGCACGGCACATTCGTTTAAATCGCCATGGTCTTCTTTCCACTGTTTAATTTGTGAGGCAACAAAACGAGCTTCATCTAATTCATTAAACGCACAATAAATATCCACAGGGTCGCCATCACCACTATCTGTCCAAAGGTTTTTACCTAAACGGTTATCGTTGTTGGCAATGAGAGCATTTGCCGAATTAAGAATATGCCCTGTAGAACGATAGTTTTGCTCAAGGCGGATAGTTTGGGCATTTTGATAATCATTCAAAAAGCGTTGGATATTTTCCACTTGTGCCCCACGCCAGCCGTAGATAGATTGGTCGTCATCGCCCACAATCATCACATGACTACTATTTCCTGCCAGTAATCGGATTAAATCGTATTGAATGTTGTTAGTATCTTGGAATTCATCGATCAAAATTTGCTGAAAGCGTTGTTGATAACGTTGCAAAATCGGTGGTTTATTTTTGAATAGCTCATAGGCTCGAATTAATAACTCGGCAAAATCAAGCAAGCCAGCACGGTCGCAGGCATCTTGATAAATTTGATACAGTTTCACCAATTCTCGCCCATTATGGTCGCCTTGTTCCAGCACAATATCTTTGGCACGCAAACCTTTATCTTTTTGGGCATTAATAAACCACGCCACCTGTTTAGGTGGAAAATGTTTTTCATCAATGTTATGCAGTTTCATCAAGCGTTTGAGCAAACGAAGCTGATCTTCCGTATCCATAATTTGGAAATCTTGTGGAAGCTCGGCATCGAGATAGTGAGAACGTAATAAGCGATTGGCAATGCTATGGAAGGTGCCTACCCACATACCAAATAGGCGATGATTACCTGCTTGCATAAGGGTACTTTCAATACGCTGACGCATTTCTGCTGCGGCTTTGTTAGTAAAGGTGACGGCAAGGATATTGCTTTCAGGCACATTCTCCACCCCGATAAGCCACGCAATACGATGAGTAAGTACGCGGGTTTTGCCGCTACCCGCCCCAGCCAGTACCAAATAATTACCGAGCGGAGCAGCTACGGCTTCGCGCTGTTTATCGTTTAAGCCATCAAGTAATAGAGAGAAATCCACAGTTGCCTCTTTATGTGATTTTATCCAGTAAATTATGCATTATAGCCGACAAGCGGTCTATTTTGGAAAATTTTTTGCAAATTTTACCAAGCTTTAGTGTGGAGGGTTCTCTTATAGTGAAAACAGACTGCTTACTTAAATGGCTGATGCTTATTAGAGATGCCATTAGCAATAGGCAAAAAATGAGACAAAATAAACCGCTTGTTCAAGCTGCTAAATTGTTTTTTTGATGGAGTGATAAATGAAGTGATTATATAAATAATGATCATTTTTGGCGTGTTATTTATGCATTTTTCCTTTTTGTGTTTTTGAATATATTTTTTCATATTGCTTGCAGTATAACTGCTTGATATTTAAGTAAATTTACATAACTTTTATGATGAATGTAGATATTAAAGGCGTTGAGACGAGAAATGTAAACGATATTTACAAATGATGTTTTTTGATTATTTTTGTGATTATTATGATGTTATAAATTCGTATATAAATTACGTTATTTTTTTATGATGCAATCGTTTTCTTTAGGCTAAATTGGTTTAGCAATATGTTTAATTGATTATTTTTGAACTGAGAGGATTAAATTAATCAAAATAGTGAATGTATATATTGTAAAAGTGTGCAAATTTGATTTCTTAAAAATTTCTTTGGAGTAAACTCCGCTCCGAGCGTTATAGTTGTATCAATATTGTTGATATCGTTAAAAAATGACACACACTGTTAAGCAAGCAAGCAAGCAAGCAAGCAAGCAAGCAAGCAAGCAAGCAAGCAAGCAAGCAAGCAAGCAAGCAAGCAAGCAAGCAAGCAAGCAAGCAAGTCCAGAATTTATTTTTGAACCGCAGTTTTTGTGCGGTTTTAGTACGTTGGGGCTAACCCAACTAGGCGGGCAAATATAGAAAATAAATCTCTATTGATAATAGCGATCATTTTTCTGTATTTGCCTTTTTTATTATAAAAACAAAATAGGATTATTCTTATGAATAAGATCTTTAAAGTTATTTGGAGCCATGCAACACGAACATTTGTGGTCGCATCGGAACTTGCCAAAAATAATGGTAAAGTTGCGTCAAGTGCAAATCAGGGAGCTGACGTATCCAATAACTATGCAAAAACATTCTCATTAAGTTTACTCTCTGCTTCGGTTATGCTAGGGATGGCTCCAAATGCAGACGCTGCAATCGCAATTAGTAGTACAACTGCAAGTGGTGGAGTAGTTGTAAATACTAGTCAGTCAGATATTTCAGGGGGAACTGGGAGTGGTGTTTCTGCCCAAAATACTCGCCCTTATAACTACTATAACCCAGGTAGTAAATCTTATGCGAATGCCTCTACGAATAACACAGATGTTTCTTTGTATAATTCGAATAATTCTACGGGTATCGCTTTAGGTTTAAATGCTGATGCAAAAGGGCAACGTAATGGTTTCTCAAATGGTATTGCGATCGGGGATTATTCAAATGCATCTGGTGGCTTAGCTGTTTCTATTGGTGCTTATTCGCAAGCATTAGATATCGGTTCTGTAGCTCTTGGTACTTCATCAAGAGCAGCAGGCTTTAACTCATTTGCGGCAATGCGTCAATCAGCAGCCATTGGTGATTATTCTGTTGCAATTGGTTCTACTGCTTGGGCAGATAGCCGCTCTAGCTTAGCGATTGGTTCATCTGCGACAGCTAAAGGGACACAATCTTTTGCGATTGGTAGTGCAGATCATGTAACGTTAGATGGCACTAGTGATGGTGAAGCAAGAAGAACTAAGTATGATGGGATGAATAATACCCAAACAAATGGTAATCGTTCTTTTGCTATTGGTACTTCTGCAAAAACAAATGGTGATGACTCTTTTGCGTTTGGTTCTGATGCAAATGCAGGATCGTTTAATATTACTTATGATAGTTATTTAGAAGCTAATATTGCATCAGCTAATGCTAGTGCGGCAGCACAAAGAGCTTTTGCTTTAGGGACAAAATCTCGTGCATTAAAGGATGACTCTTTTGCCTTAGGTACTAATGCAAATTCTTCTGGTAATAGTTCGTTTTCATTAGGCACTAATGCCACCGCAACAGATAAAAATGCCTTTGCATTAGGCACCGCTTCTAATGCAACCAGTGAAAATTCTGTTGCATTTGGTGTGCAATCAAATGCAACAAATAAATCAGCAATTGCATTTGGTGTGCAATCAAATGCATCGGCAGAAAAGGCGATTGCGTTTGGTACAGAAGCATTTTCTAACGGCAGCGCTGCGGTAGCGGTGGGAAGCTCTTCTAAAGCAAGCGGTGAGCGCTCTATTGCTATTGGTGCCGATGCAAATGTAACGCAGAAATCGGGCGGTAGTATTGCAATTGGTGAAAATGCGACAGTAGATGCTAAAGAATCTACCGCAGTGGGTATGAAATCAAAAGCATTGAGCAATTTCTCTACCAGTATTGGTGCGAGTAGCCAAGTTGCTGCAAATGCTGAAAGTGGTATGGCGATTGGCCACTCTGCAAATGTCACTGCGGCAAATGCTACTGCAATCGGTACCAATGCAACAGCAAGCCATACCAACGCGGTTGCACTTGGCTCAGCTTCTACTACTCGTGGAGCAACTGAAGAAAGAACGGCAACAGTAAATGGCATTACTTATACTGGCTTTGCCGGTAATAACACGAGTAGTGTGGTTTCTGTGGGATCAAAAGGTGCTGAACGCCAAATTGTGAATGTGGCGGCGGGTAATGTTTCTGCAAATTCTACGGATGCAATCAATGGTTCACAACTTTATTTAGTAGCAGTAGAGGCGGCTAAGAAGAGTATTGTAAAAGCAGGAACAAATACGAATGTTTCTAGCACAGCTCATACAAATGGCTCTATTACTTATACTGTTGATACATTGAAAACCATTGCTGAAAAAGGTTCTGATTATGTTACAGTCACTGAATCTAGTGAAGCTAACAATGTATTCAAATATACGATCGATCTTAACCAAACAACAAAAGATGCGATCAATCAAGTTTCTAATAATACCCAAAATATTACCAACTTAAATAATACGATTAAACAAGGTTGGAATATCACAACAACTGCTTCTGCTGGCGGTAAGGTAGATGGTAATTCAACGGCTAATGTTCAGTTAGGCGATTTAGTGACTATCGATGCAGGGCAGAATATCAATATTACGCAGTCTGATCGTAAGATTAGTATTGCAACCTCTATGGATCCTGCCTTTAACAGCGTAACCACGAATAATTTCACCGTGAATGCAAGTGGTGTGGTGAATATGGGCGGTAATACCGTGCAAAATGTGGCAAATGGCACAAACGCAACAGATGCGGTGAATTTGCAACAATTAAATGCCAGCAAATCGGTGGTTAAAGCAGGGAATTACACCAATGTTACCAGCAGCTCTGATGCAAATGGCACGGTTTATACGGTAAATGCTGATAAATCAGTGGTAAAAGCGGGTAATAATGTTAATGTCACTACAGAGACAGACGGTAAAGGTTTAACGAATTACACGGTTAATGTAGAGGGTGATTTAACTAACATTACCAGCATTACAAATAATGTGGGCAATAAGCTAACCATCGGTAATGGCACAACAACCGTTGAAGGTGGCAAAGCAAAAGTTAGCAACAATTCGAATAAAACGGATATTGCGACTGTTGGCGATATTGTGAATACCATCAACAATGTAAGTTGGGCTGTAGCAGGCAATGGCGCTGTTCAAGAAAATATTACCGCAGGCGAAGTGGTGAACTTTGCTAATGGTAATAATAGTGTTGCTGTTGTTACTGCAAACAAAACAACCGGCGGGGTTGATGTTAAGTTTAATGTTGAGGGTGATTTAAAGAACATTTCTTCTTTAACCAATAACGGCACAACGATCACTATTGGCGATACCAACAATAATAAAGTGGTAAATGTTAATGGTGCAAATATCACCAATGTTGCAAATGGTACAAACGCCACAGATGCGGTTAATCTGCAACAATTAAATGCTAGCAAATCAGTAGTTAAAGCAGGCAACTATACCAATGTTACCAGTACATCAGATGCCAATGGCACGGTTTATACAGTGAATGCTGAAAAATCGGTCGTGACTGAAGGTACGAATGTCAAAGTTAATGTAACGACTAGCGGTGATGGTTTAACTACTTACAATGTAAGCGTAGCTGGTGATTTAACTAACATTACCAGCATTACAAATAATGTAGGTAATAAACTCACTATTGGTAACGGTACAACAACCGTTGAAGGTGGTAAGGCGAAGGTTAGCGATAATTCGAATGCAACAGATATTGCGACCGTTGGCGATATTGTGAAGACCATCAACAATGTAAGTTGGACAGTCTCTGGCAATGGTGAGGTAAAAGAAAATATTACCGCAGGCGAAGTGGTGAATTTTGTTAATGGTAATAATAGTGTTGCGGTTGTTACTGCAAACAACACAACCGGCGGGGTTGATGTTAAGTTTAATGTTGAAGGTGCATTAAGCAACATTACTTCTTTAACCAATAACGGCACAACGATCACTATTGGTGATACCAACAACAATAATGTAGTAAATGTTAATGGTGCAAATATCACCAATGTTGCAAATGGTACAAACGCCACGGATGCAGTGAATCTGCAACAATTAAATGCCAGCAAATCAGTAGTTAAAGCAGGCAATTACACCACAGTTACCAGCACCTCAGATGCCAATGGCACGGTTTATACGGTAAATGCTGAAAAATCTGTAGTAAAAGCGGGTAACAATGTCAATGTGACCACTGAAACTGATGGTAAAGGTTTAACCAACTATACGGTTAAAGTAGAAGGTGATCTTACCAATATCAGCAGTATCACCAACAACGGCACAACGATTAAATTAGATAATCAAAATGGGAATAAAACCGTTGATGTTGGCGGTGCAACCATTACTAATGTCGCAGCGGGTGTAAATTTAACGGATGCGGTGAATGTTGGTCAGTTGGAAAAAGTGAATGCAACGGCCAATGCGGGTTGGAATGTCACGACGAATAATGG
>NZ_SMAM01000008.1 GCF_004346205.1 Bibersteinia trehalosi
GTTTAATTTAAGGAACCCCAAGTCGCAAGGCTTGGGGTTTTTGCTTATGGATGTTTTGAGTTTATCCGAAATGTTTTATTGTATCTGCTACGTATCCGCTACACTTTTGCAGATTTTTAGTGAAAATAAACCGCTTGTTATTGGTGATAAATGAATACAAGCGGTTTGTTTATATCTGAAATGTAAAACTTTCTAAAATTTACGAGCTGGCTATTCGTTCTCTGGCTAAGGAAAATCCATATATGCTATATTGAGTTCTCTAGCTGAAATGAAGGAAACGAAATGCAACAGTATTCTATTGGTTTAGTTTTATCGGGCGGAGGACATAAGGGGTTGGTTCACGCAGGAGTATTGCAGTTTCTGCAAGAGCAGAAGATTGAGCCACAGCTCTTTTCTGGCACTAGTGCAGGAGCTCTTATTAGTAGTCTATATGCTGTAGGCAAAAGCCCTCGGGAGATATTAGAGTTTTTCCGCTCGGTTAATTTGTTTAATGTACACCATTTTTCCCTAGCCAAAAATGGATTATTAAATGCTGAAAAATTTATGGTCTATTTAGAACAAGTATTTGGTGAGTTAAGGGTGGGGGATTTACCAAAAGAAGTTTATATTTCTGCGACAAATATTGAGACGGCAAAACCTAAGATTTTTAGCCCTCAAACTAAATTGAAAGAAGCGGTTGCTGCATCTTGTGCTTTTCCTGGCGTATTCTCTCCAATCATGGTAGAAGGAAAATTATATAGCGATGGTGGTATTTTAAATAATTTTCCAGCTAATGTAATTCAAGGGCGATGTGATTTTGTCATAGGGGTAAATTTAGATTGCGGTTTAGACTATAAGCCAGCAAACAAATTTGCTTTTGCTCCTCAAACAGCATGGCGTGCGATTGAAATTATGATGTCACAGAATTCTGCTATGCAGAATCGTTTTTGTGACTGGTTGATTAATCCCAAAGACGTTAATCAATACAGTGTATTTGAATTATCAAGTAAGCGACTTGATGCTATTTTTAATTTAGGCTATCAGACTGCCAAAAGAGAATTTGCAAAGTTAAACCTGAGTATATTTGGGTAAATGCTGTTCTACTTTAAAACAATGCCGCTTAATTTAAGTGGCATTGCTTATCTAGTTTAAAATGCACCCATGTCTAGAATCGCTGCTTTTTGATTTGCTCGGAGATAGCTTGGGTATTGTTCAATTTGTGCTAAGTAACGCTGAATATTTGGATAATCTGCCAGATCAACATAATTTTTCCCCCATTGTAATGGAAAGCTGAGCGAGAAATCAGCTCCAGTCAATTGTTCGCCTATAATCCATTTTTTACCTGCGAGAGTCTGTTCAATATGCTTGAAATAAAGTGTTGTTTGCATTTTAGCATAGTCGTTGTATGCACCTAGGTCGCCTTGCTTTGCCAAGAGTTGTGCTAAATTTGCTGAGAATAGTGAGGAAGAAATAGAGAGCCAATAAAGATAGTAAGAGTAGTCGTCAGTTTTGTGATGAGGAGTGAGTTTACCATTATCGTAGCGATCAAGCAGGTGCTGAATAATTGCATTACCCTCGGCGAGTATTAAATTCCCATCTTGTAATACAGGAGCTTTACCTAATGGATGTTGTGCTTTTAATTCAGCTGGTGCAAAGCCAGTTTCGGGCTCTCGATCATAAATTTTGAGCTCGTAATCTAACCCTAATTCTTCTAAGAGCCAAACAATACGGTGTGAACAAGATTGTTTCAAATAATGTAATGTAATCATAATTTCGTCCTTTAGCCTAAAGATAAAAACGGTCGTTTTGCAAATTTCTTTACCAAAACGACCGCTTAAATTACAAATCAAAAGATTGAATTAAATTTACGTGTAAACGAGTTTCCACATTGCCCCGTACCGCATTTGAATATGGACAAACTTCGTGTGCACGTTCAATTAATGTACGGGCTTCTGCTTCGCTAATTCCTGCTACGGTAATAGTGATATCTAAATCTAATGAGAATGCACCGTCCGCTTTCTGTCCAATACCTACTGCAACACTAGTTGAGGATTTACTTGGTTTGATCCCCAAAGTTGGTGCAACATGATTCATTGCACTGTCAAAGCATGCTGCGTACCCCATAGCAAAAAGTTGCTCGGGGTTAGTTCCTTCTTTGCTGCTCTCGTTTTGGAAACCAACTAAATCAAAGCCGATTGAACCGTCATCTACACGGGTATGTCCATCACGACCGCCTGTTGCAGTTGCACTTGTGTGATAAAAAATTTTCATAGTAATTCCTTAATAAAAACAATTTAAAGTGAACTATACGTTTGTCATTGCGTATTGGGGAATATTATACGCTTATTTTTATTGTTCGCAATATAATTTTGAAAAATATGAATGCTTTTAACTTTTACACCCTTCTTAAAAGTACCAAACGGAGAATAAGCCTATAAGATTTATAAAGCATTTCTAAATTATTTACTAGAATGCGCTTCTTCATCACTATCGGCTATCGCAATATTCCAATATAAAATCACATAGGGCTGCTGTCAGTATGCGGAAGGTTGGAAATGTTAGTAGTAGATTGGAATACAAGGTTGCTAATGTGCCGTATTGTTCCACGCAATAAGTGGACTATGGTTCGGACTCATTACCCCGCCCGCCCCAACTTTAATGCGGTCGATATGCTGCAAAATTTGTGTCGCAGAGCTGGCATAGGCTTTAATGTTGTGATGCTCGGCAATCCAGTAGCGTTCAAACCCTAACTCTTCGGCTAATTTTACTTCTCGCAACATCGCTTCAATCGCTTGCTTATGTGTTTGCCCTTGACGAATAGGCACAAGGCTTAATGCTGATAATTTCATTTTGCTTTCCGAACAATAAACAACAAGCGGTAGATTTTTAGCAAAATTTTGCGAAAAAGCCACCGCTTGCAAAGGTAAAAAAGATACTTTTATAGGTTTGCTAACTTAGCAATTACTCGTGCGGCGTGTGCTTTGGCGTTAGCTTGAACATTGGCTAAATCCGCTTCTGTATGCACGTTTGGAATGTAAAGTTGCGCATAGCTCACCTCTGGTTCAAGCCATTCAAAACTTGCATAAATCGCTGAACTTTTCATTGGCTTAAGCAGGTCGTCTATTTTGCCCATTACTTCATCAGTGTAAACCTCTTTAACACCGCCTGTGGTGGTAGAAACCAATAATTTCTTACCTTTCAACTTATCACCGCCTTCACCATAAGCAAAGCCGTATGTCCACACGTCATCAAGCCATTTTTTCAAAATCGCAGGGGTGTTATACCAAAAAATTGGGTATTGCAATACGACAACATCCGCTTCCAGCAGGGCTTGCTGCTCTGCACTAACATCAATGTTAAAGTCAGGATAAAGTTCACTTAAACGGCGAATACTCACTTGTGAACCTAAGCCTTGTTCCAATTCATCTAAAATCAAACGATTACTTGTTGAATGATTTAAATTTTGATGTGCTGAAATCACTAAAATGTTAGCCATACAATGTTCCTTCTAAAAATGAATAATTGAATGAAATTAACCTTTTAACACACGATATGTTTCTGCGGTGCTGTCTGCAACGTGGGCAAGCGCAAAGACATCAGCACCAACCACCACGAAACTTGCTCCCCACTCAATGTAGCGTTGTGCTTCTTCTGGCGAGCTTGCAAGAGTACCGACTGGTTTTCCCCAACCACGAATATCTTGAATCAGCTTTTTGATGGTTGCTTGCATCTCTTCGCCAGAGAAATCACCATAATAGCCCATATCCACCGCCAAATCAGCAGGGCCTAAGAAAATAGCATCTACCCCTTCGGTTTTGGCAATCGCTTCGGCATTTTGCACACCTAATTTGCTCTCAATTTGTAGTGCAAGGAATAGATGTTGCTCACCGCTTGCAGCATAATCTGGAATGCGTCCCCAACGTCCTGCTCTTGCGCCCGGTGCCCCAAATCCACGCTTGCCTTTTGGCGGATAATACATAGATTCTGCGATATATTTGGCTTGCTCGCCTGTTTCAATCATCGGGGCAATAATAGATTGAATGCCTGCATCAAGGAGCTGTTTAATTAACGCGCGGTCGCTTTCTAATGAGCGAACGACTACGTGGCTATCGTAAGCCGCAATCGCTCTTGCCTGAGCAAGAACAGTTTCAAGCGTATTTGGCCCGTGTTCGCCATCAATCCAAAGGAAATCAAAGCCCGAACCTGCCACAATTTCAGCGACCGTTGCTGAACCTGAACTGAGCGCAAAACCAACCTGCACTTGATGATTAGTCACGGCTTGTTTAAATGGATTGGTTAAATAATCTTTATCAAATTGACGCATAATGAGTATCCTTGTTTGCAAATTTTTATGGTATTTAAACCGCTTGTTACGCTCTTGCCGCTAAATAAAGCTGATCGCCCAAACGGTCTAACAAGCTCATTTCCGCTTCTAACCACGCTAAATGCTCTTCTTCATCTTTTAAAATCCCTTCCACCAACACACGAGAGGTGGCATCGTGCTCTGCTTGGAAAAGCTCAATCACTTCATTTAAACGAGGGCGAGCGTCAATTTGTAATTTCAAATCAGCTTCAAATGCACTGGCAATATCTGTACCAAAAGTAGGTTGTGGCAAAGTGTAAGCAATTTCACCACCTAAATCCAAAATACGATTTTGTAAATTGATGATCGTTTCTGGCTCATCATCAATATGAGCTGCCATTGTCTCTGCCAATTTTTCATAGCCCCACGCACGCACCAATACTAAGTGTGTTTGATGCTGAATGTTTGCCATTTGATATACCGCTAATAGTTCGTTTAATTTTTCAATAATTTTGCTATTCATTATTTTTCTCCTGATTTAAGTAAGGAATGAATATATAATAGATCTAAATTTAATTGCGTGCAATCTATTTTAATGGAAAGATGGTTTCCATAAATGGAAATGACATCAAAGAATGTTATGATTATTTGCAGATTTCTCGCCAAAATCCACCGCTTGTCTAAGCTCATTGATTTTAAGGCTCGCCCCATTGCGAAAACAGAGGAGCGAGCCGTTATTTTCATTTAGCTTCTTCCCGTTCTCAGCCCTGCCTTGCCGTTTTCCCACAGCGATTTGAATAACACTTTCCATGCGGATAATTTGGGATTAGGCAATTTTCCTTGCCCCATCAATGCCATTTGAGCCATATACCAATTCATTTCCAGCATTGCCCCGAGCTTTTTATCAATGGGTGCAAAGCCCGTTTGAATGCGGTGTGTAGCTAGGGTTTGATAAGTGCCATTTTGGATTTGATTCGGCAAATCTGGCAGCAAGGCAAAGGGTCTCGCCATGCCGACAAAATCTAAATGACCACTGGCTAGGGCATCATTCATTGCCGCTTCACTTCTAAATCCGCCTGTAATAATTAGCGGTACTTGGCTGACTTTTCTCGCTTTTTCCGCATAATCAATAAAAAAAGCTTCTCGCTGACGAGTGTTAGATTTCTCGGCAAGCATCGCAGGGCTTTCATAGTTTCCGCCTGAAATCTCAATGAAATCAATGCCTAATACCGACAGTTTTTGCACAACTTGAATGCTTTCTGTTTCATCAAAACCGCCTTTTTGAAAATCAGCTGAATTCAATTTTACCCCTACGAGAAAATCTTGCCTCACATTGGCACGGATCCCTTGATAAATTTCAACCAAAAATCGCATACGATTAGCTAAACTACCACCCCATTCATCACTACGTTGGTTATGATGAGGGGAGAGAAATTGGCTAATTAAATAGCCGTGTGCGGCGTGAATTTGCACACCGCTAAATCCAGCTTTTTCCGCAATTTGAGCCGTGCGGATAAATTCTGCAATAATTTGTTGAATTTCTACCGCTTGTAATGCACGAGGCGGATTGATAAAGCCGTCCATTCCCACCAAAGGAACAGCACTAGGAGCAACAGGGGTAGGATTGATAACGTTGGGCGACTGTTTACCTGCGTGGTTAATTTGCATAATCAACAACGTATTATCGGTTTTACCCGCTTCTGCCCACGCTTTAAGAGTAGTTAAATCGCTCTCATCAGAAATGACAACATCATTGATCGAGCCTTTTCCTTGACGGCTTACCATCACATTCCCTGTAACCAATACACCAGCCCCACCTTTTGCCCAAGTGCGATAAAGATTTACCAAATGTGGCGTAGGGCGGTCATTTTTCGCAAGTTGCTCTTCCATTGCTGATTTAAAAAAACGGTTTTTAGCGGTTTGGCCGTTGGGGAAAGTAAAGGGTTGAAATAACATAAAAATCTCCATAATGTTTATATGTTTAAAAACGTAAACTTATTTATCAAAATAAAAGGTGCAATGGCTGCACCCGTAATACTATGCGGATTGGCTTGGGCAATACTGTCTCATCAACTCAACCAGCTTGCCTATTTTCTCAATCTCTTCTTTCATTGCTAAACGATAAAAACGCTCTTTGCCAATTTGCTCAACGTTCACCGCATTTGCCTGCAACATGATTTTTAGATGATGCGACACCGCAGGGCGAGAAAGATGTAGCTGTTCTGTAATTTGATTGACATTCATTGCTCCCCGATCCAGTAAAAGTTTTAAAATTAGATGACGATTTTCATCAGCTAAAACGGTAAAAATGGGAATGCAATCTTTCATCAACTGCATAGCATAGGTTTGTTCGTTCATATTGGCTTATAGGTTTAAAAATGTGAACGCATTATAATGGGAGAAAGGGTATTGTCAAATCGTGTGCAGAAAAAGACCGCTTACAAGCGGTCTCTTTTCATCATAATTTTGCTAACACATTTTCGGCTAAATCTTGTAATACCTCTTTCGCTGGGCGAGTGGTAGGTTTGAGATTGATCGTTACGTGTGCTAAGCCTTGTTCTTTCTGCTCTTGCCAAAATTCTCGTAAACCATTTGCTCCACCACGCAAGTAGATGTTGTTATAAAGCTGAGCAGGTGCATTTGGATCTTCTAACAATTCCACAAAATTGGCGTAACCGAAAGGACGCCAAATGCCATCTTGGTTTAACTCTTGTAACTGAGCAATAATTTTAGCGGTATTGGCAGGATTTACCCCGTGCCAAATCCACGCATCGGGGGTATTCGCCAGCCAATCAAATTCTTGCCTTGCCCGCCCGATCGCCACCATCGGCAGGCGGTTTTTTACTTTGGGATAGGTGTCAATATCGCCTGTTAAGCTACCGTAATGTTTGCCTTTGAACAGTGGAAAATCCTGTGTTTTTGGATCAGTGAGTGTGCGGATTAAATCAAAACTCTCCCGAAAACGCTCAGCACGATTTTCAAAATTTTCGTTAAATGCAGGGTACTCTACGGGTCTATCGCCAGAGGATAAGCCCAAAATAAATCGCCCTTGCGTTAAATTATCCACACTGGTCGCCGATTTAGCGATATGAGCTGGTGAACGAAGAGGCGAGACAATGCCTGCTGTACCCAGTGCGATATTTTTGGTGCGTGCCGCTAAATAGCCTAATGCGACAAAAGGATCTAACCCTTGCCCCACATCGCCAAAATGGGGATCGTAAAAAGGCACGTCTCGCAGCCATAATGCGGAAAAACCTAATTGATCGGCCAATTCCGCTAAATCGCCTAAATCGGAAATATCAGGAAAAGGTGTATCTGCATAGCCTTTAAAAGGGGCGATTAAGCCTAAGGTTAATTTATCTTGTTGAAAAACTTGAGAAAAAGCAGGAGATTGCGTCGTCATTTCGTATTCCTATCTGATGTGTAATAGGCGTATTTTAAGGAATAAGATTGATGAGAAAAATAGATGCAATTGGGAAACAGTTTTGCAAAATTTGCAAAGGTTGGGTAAAAGTATGCTTTGCTCAATATATCAAAACAGCATATTATTGCACTTTTATTTTCGGAGTATGAGATGTCCCAAGCGATCAGTAATTTAAACGAACTTTTACGCACAATGACCCCAAAATTAAATGATGGGGTTTATTATTTTGCCACACTCAATCATGACGATGATTTACCACTTGCAAAAATCATTGCAACGATTCGTGAAGAAGAGGGGCTATCGGTTGTGATAAATGAAGAGACGGTGGCGGAATACGGTTTACAAGCTCAGTTTAAATGTGCGTGGATTAGTTTGGCCGTACATTCTGATCTTGCCGCAGTGGGATTAACAGCGGCTTTTGCCACAGCGTTAGGTAATGTGGGGATTAGTTGCAATGTGGTCGCAGGGAATTATCACGACCATATTTTTGTGCCTTATGAAAAAGCGACATTGGCAATGCAAACGTTGAGAAATTTGCAAAAATTATCATAAAAAACACCGCTTGAATTTATTTAAGCGGTGCCTTCACTATTCGCATTATTTACTTTGCGATAATAGCCATTCTCGAGCGGCATCTAATTGATAAGCATAATCAAACGAATACATATGCTCGCCCCCTTTGTGGGTTACGCCTTTTGGCACAACGGTGTTGGGTGTAAAGCGGATAAAGTTGGCGGGTTTACCTTGTGTTAAAATTTCAGCAACTTTCTGATTTTGCGCATCTTTTGGCAACAAAGCAGAAAATTCAGTTTCAGCAATCGGTACGCTATTTTGCTGCATTAAACCCATCACTTCTTTCATTCCGATAGAGGCTTTTGGGTCAGCAGCGGAAACAGTGTAAATAAACTTGGCATTTGTTAGTGGTTTTAACACATTGATGTCCCATTGACTTCCGACAAACATAGAGGCGGTAAACAAATCGGGCTCGGTGCTGTTCAGATAAAACGAAATCATACCGCCCATAGACTGACCTGTGGCGTAAACCCGTTTGTTATCAACGGGGTATTTCGCCATCACCTCACGCACCAGATTGGCGGTAACTTTTACCTGCTCGGAAGTCTCCCAACTGTCGTTCACCGCCCCTTTTTCGTAGGCGGGCACCAGCACGAAGGCAGGATTTTTCGCCTGATTTTCGTCCGTCGCCCAGATAATCCCGCCCCAGCCCTGCATTAACGGGGCTTTGGCACCTTTGCCCGAGGTGGAGGCATCGGCGATAAACATGACCAGCGGGTATTTTTTGTTGGGGTCAAGGTTTTGAGGGGTGTACAGGTTATAGCTGATTTTCACGCCGTTTTTGTCGGTGTATTCAAACACTTGAAAACGGCTTGCTAATTCTTCTCGCTGTGCCAACAGCTCGGTGTCGTAGGATTTGTCCGCCCCGCCGTATTGGGAATCCCAAGCAGGGTTTTCACCTTGGGCTTGACCTGCACTCTGGGAAGCAGGGGCTTGGCAGGCGGTTAAAAATGCTAAAAAAGCGGTTGTAAAGATGAGTTTCTTCATAACATATTTTTCCAAAGTTGATGGGGTAAAATTATTTTTTGCCCTTTACTGTCATCATGATGTCTTTAATATAGGGGGAAAATTGACTAAAAAATGCGTTATCACGATTTTCCAAGCAGACTTCGCTAAACAGTTTCAAGCCGATCAGAAAACGGCTTAAATCCTGTCCGCTGATGTCGGGGTGCATTTGTTTGACTTTTTCCAAAAGCTCAAACAGATTGTCGTGGTTAGGGGCTTCAAATACCAACGGCGGGGCTTCAACGGGGCTGCCGTCGCGGTCGGCAAGATAATCCACCGTAATGCGGTATTGGTGTTTTTTCATACTGCTTCTCCTTATATTAAGGGCTGACTTTTAATCTTTTTAAAGCGTCCATCGCCGGCTGACTAACATGATCGCCTCTTTGTGCGGATTTTTTGTACCACACAATCGCTTGATTTAACGCTTTTGCCGTGCCGATACCGTTTTCATAGCAATAGCCCAGCCAGTATTGCGACGTAATGTCGCCCTGTTCGCCTGCCTGTTTGAAATTATCAAAGGCTTTGCGTTCGTCTTTTGCCACGCCCTGACCGTTTAAATACATCAGACCGATATAGCGTTTGGATTTGATATGCTCCGCTTCATCGGCTCGGATAAAGGCCTGCATCGCCTGCGTGTAGTCTTTTTGGTTATACAGGGCAACGGCTTGGTCAAGCAGTTGTTTCGCTTGCATTTTATCGGCGGTGATTACCCCTTTCGCCCCCTTGCTCTGCATTAACAGCCATTCACGGGCGGGGGCAAGTTTGTAGGCATAATCAAACGAATACATATGCTCGCCGCCTTTGGTCATCGTGTTGCCCTCGGGCAGAACCGTGCCTTTGTCAAAATAAACGATATTAATCGGGCTGCCTTTGGCAAGCAGTGCCGACACTTTGGCGTTTTGCTCGCTTTGGGGCAGTTTTGCCGACAAATTGAGCTGTTCAAACGCCACCTTGTCGGCTTTAAGCATGGCGGTTAATTCGCCGTGGGTTTTGACCGCCCCCAAATCGCCGTCGGCAAGGGTAAAAATCCATTTGTTTTTTTCCAGCGGTTTTAAAACGTTGATGTCCCACTTTGAGCCGACAAAATACGAAGCGGTAAACAAATCCGGCTCGATACTGTTGAAATAAAAGGAAATCATACCGCCCATAGACTGACCTGTGGTGTAAACCCGATTGCGGTCAATGGGGTAATCATCAAGCGTTTGTTTGACCAAATCCAGCGTCATCGCCACCTCGGGGCGGGTAGTCCAATCGTCATAAACCGCTTTTTCGCTGAATGCCGGCACCAGTACAAAAGCGGGATTTTTGGCCTGATTTTCGTCAGTCGCCCAAATAATCCCGCCCCAGCCCTGCATTAACGGGGCTTTTATGCCTTTGCCTGCGGTGCTTGCGTCCGCCATAAACAACACCAGCGGATATTTTTTGTTTGGGTCAAGATTTTTGGGAATGTAAAGATTATAGGCAAGTGTTTTGCCTGTTTTGAGGTCTTGAAATTCTAGTTGGGTAAATTTTGCTGCCAGCATTTCTCGCTGTGCCAAAAGCTCGCTGTCGTAGGATTTGTCTGCGCCGCCATACAATTCTCTATCCCAAATGCTGGCTTGGGCGGTTGTTTGTGCTTGGGAAACGAGGGACTTAGAAACAGGCGTTTGGCAAGCGGTCAAACTTGCCAAAAGTGCGGTGGTTAAGAGAAGTTTTTTCATAAAAATTCCAAAATTAAGGTTGAGTGTTTAGGCGTTTTAGGGCATCTATCGCAGGCTGGCTGACGTGGTCGCCCCTTTGGGCGGATTTTTGATACCAACTCATTGCTTGATTTAAGTCCTTTGGCGTACCAATGCCATTTTCATAACAAAACCCAAGCCAATATTGCGAAGTGATGTCGCCTTGTTCGCTTGCCTGCTTGAAATAATCAAAGGCTTTGGTTTCGTCTTTTGCCACGCCTTGACCGTTTAGATACATCAAACCCAAATAACGCTTGGCTTTTAGATGGGTGCTTTGTTCAAACAAGGGTTTGGCGGTTTGATAATCTTGGGCTTGGTATAAAGAGACAGCTTTGTCAAATTCGGCTTTTGCATTTGAATGCGTGTCTGCCGGCATTGTTTGACAGGCAGTTAAGGCAAGCGATAATGCTAGGGCGATTAAGGATTTTTTCATTTTAAACTTCAACTTAAAATAACCGCCACTTTAGCAAAAAATGAGAATGAATTACAAATTAAGTTTTTTGGGGCTGCCTGCTGAAAAGTTTGCCAATAAAAAACACCGCTTGTCTGATGTTTAACTCAAAACAAGCGGTGGGTTTTATTTATCCATAACGGCTAATCGTTAAGACGATGAGGCATTGTCAAAATATGAATGGCACAAAGCAAGGTTACAAACATCATTGTAAATACCGTTACCAATGCCATTGAGCCATTGATTTCGGGGTGTGTTTCCAGTACAAAAGCAGGAATGATAAACGACAAACCTTTAATGCCATATACCGCAACCGCTTCCAGCCAAAACGCTTTGTTGTAGGTTTTCAGTTCGTTATCAAATTTGGCAAGATAGAGTGAAAAAAGCTGCATAAACAGATACACCACAAAAAACCAACCAGCAAAATTAGACAATGGCACGCCAAAATAAGCACCATTTTCTTTCCATATCCAAGATTGGTTAATGGTTGCCGCCAACGGATCCATCACCAAATCCCACATTACCATAATAAAGGTAGCAATCAATGGAGTGATAATCATCTGAATTCCTTGAAGTTTTTTGCCATATTGCCCTGTTAAGACCTGTCCGAGAATATAAGAGGTATAACCCATTGCAAAATAGGCAGGCATAATCATCAATGGCACATTGGCAATTCTTGGGCCGGGCAATTTTTCGTAGTGATAATAGCCAAACGGAAAACCTGTGGAAATACTAAGCGACTCAAAAAAATGGCTGATAATCCAAGTAATAAAAAAGAAAATCAGCATATTTTTGACGCCAAAACGCTCAAAACCGTGCCAAAAAGCAAATACGGCTATCATCATCGCAAACAGCGGCCCGAGCGGTGCTTGCATTTCAGGGGCAAAATACAAGTAGGCAGTGAGTACAAACATAATGCCGATTAATATCCATCTGCCGATATTTAGGTGAAGTGATTGTTTTTGTGTCATTTTAATTTCTCTTCAATAAAAGTGGTATGTGTTTATTTTAAGAGAGAAATTACACAATAAAAACGGTCAAAATTGCCCAAAACTGCTACAATAAGATGACAAATTTTAAAATCTGTACTATTAAATAGATAAATTGGAGCAAAATCGTTATGCCGTCTGAAAAACAAGATTTGCGAGTACAAAAAACGCATAAGGTCATTCGCACCGCTTTTGTGGAATTGCTACAAGAAAAAACCTATGAAAACATCGCCGTGCAAGAGATTTTGGATAGAGCTTTGGTCAATAGAAATACTTTTTACAAATATTATTCAGGCAAAAGCGATTTGGCAGGGGCGATGATTAGTGAACTGAAAGCCGAATATACCGATTTGATTGATGAAAGAGTAAATCTTGATAATTTAAATGAATTTATTGAGATACTTTTGCCCAAATTTTATGAAAAACGCCGAGTGATTTTGGCACTTTGGACGATTAAAACCAAACGGCATCATCTGTGGGACGATATGTTTTTGCTGTTAAAAAACCATTACATCGCCAAACAACAAAAACAATTTCCGCATAAGCAGTTGGATTATCAAGGTGAAATGGTGGCTCATTTAATGTTACAAACGTGGCAATACTATTTTAAACAGGATTTGCCTGTGCCTATTCGCCAAGTGTGGGCGGAATTAGGCGAGATCATCAAGGCGGTGCAGACGGCTTGAATTTTGCAAAATTTCCACACAAAAACACCGCTTGGCGTTAAATCCAAGCGGTATTTGGTTTAAACGTTAGATTTTTACTAAAATTTTCCCCATTTGTGCATTACTTTCCATATACTCGTGAGCTTGCACCATCTCTTCAAAGGCAAAGATTTTGTCAATTTCAGGCTTTAACTGACCGCTTGCTAAGCCCTCAAAGACGAATTGTTTCGCTTGTGCGAGTTTTTCAGGTACGGTAGTGATTTCAAACAGCTCATAGCCACGCACGGTTAAATGTTTGCCCAAAATTGGGAAAACAGGCACAGCAATATCATCATGGCTTAATGCACCATAGATAATATAGTTGCCCTCTTGTGCCATTGCATTGATGATAGCAGCTGCTTCTTTTCCGCCCACAGGATCAAACACCATATTCACGCCTTTACCGTTGGTGATTTCAAGCAGTTTAGCGGTGATATCATCTTCTTTGGTGGCAAGCACGAAGTCCGCTCCTTTTTCCAGTAAAATATCGCCTTTGGCGTGGGTGCGAGACAGAGCAATCACCGTTGCCCCCTGCATTTTAGCAATTTGAATAGCAGCTAAGCCGACTGAACTTGTCGCTGCACCCAATACTACAAAATCGCCTGCTTTTACTTTGCCAAATTCAATTAACCCACCGTAGGCGGTAACAAACGCCATCCAACTTGCCGCAGCTTGCTCCATTGAAAGATTGTCAGGGTGTTTAACCACAGCGTGTTTTGGCATATTCACGATTTCGCCGTAAGTGCCATATTCGGTAAACATAAAAGAAGGAATCACGCTCACTTTATCGCCAACCGAAAATTCACTGACTTTGTCGCCCACTGCCGTTACCACGCCAGCTCCTTCATAACCCATTGTGGCAGGAAAAACAGGCTCAATCACATAAGCACCAGAGCGATACATTGCTTCTGCACGGTTTAAGCCTAGTACTTGCATTTGAATTTGTACTTCGTCTGTTTTTGGTGCAGATGTTTGTACATCCACAATATGTAAAACATCGGGTGTGCCTGTTTGGGTAAATTGGATCTGTTTGCTCATTCTGTTTCCTTAAAAGGTGATATTCATAAAACAACGCAATTTTAACGGGAATTTAAACCTGCTAAAATAACATCAATCACAAAACACCTTTGCATAAAACACACAAATGAACCGTAAAAATACCACTTTTCATGCCTTAGAGATTTTCCTTGCGGTTGCCAAAGAAAAAAATTTTTCCGAAGTTGCTCGCCATTATGATGTAGCGAGTTCGGTGATTTCTCGGCAAATTAAACAGTTAGAAGATGATTTTGGGCAAACGCTGTTTTATCGTAATACTCGTTCAATGATTTTGACCCAAGCAGGCGAACGTTTTGCTCAGCACGCTCAAACGCTGTTAAATCAATATCAATTACTCTCTGATGAATTACAGCAAGCTAATCAAGAACCAGCTGGGATAGTAAGCATTAACGTCCCGACATTTTTCGGGCAAAAGCAGATTGTGCCGCATTTGTGTGCCTTGCAAGCTCGCTACCCGAAATTGGAAATTCATCTGACTCAATCCGATGATTTTGTTGATCCGTATAGCCAAAATGTAGATTTGATTATTCGCATTGCCAGTCTTGTGGACAGTAATCTCAAAATGAAAATCATCGCCAAGCAGAAACATTATCTTGTAGCTTCGCCTGATTTCTTAGCCAAATATGGTACGCCTTGTACGATTGACGATTTGCCCCACTATCGTGGTCTGTTTTATCGTGGACAATTCGGCATTTTACACTGGCGATTTGGCGAGCAAGGGATTGTGAGAGAGGCGAAACCTTATTTTGTCAGCAACAATGCCCCGAGTTTGATTGAAATGGCGATTAAAGGTGGTGGCTTGCTGATGATGCCAGATTGGGCAGTCGCCGATGAGATCCAAGCAGGTAAACTTGTTCCGATATTGCCTGATATGTCCATTTCCAGTGATTTAGAAGAGATTTATATCGCTTTTTTAACCCCACAAAGTAGCTATCGTTCCGCCAATGTGCAAGCAGTGATGGATTTTTTAGGCGAAAAATTCGCGCAGGGAAAAAGCTGGCAACGATGATGATTTGGTAAATGTTAGGCAAAAAAAGACCGCTTGCAAATCGCAAGCGGTCTTTTGAAAATGTTTTTTATTTATTTTGGGTAAAGCGATTATCCAAGCTCCACGCTCCGCCACCAAATGCCGCTAGCATTAAAAAGATTAAACTAAACAACATAGCTGGTTCGCCGCCGTTGGTGAGAGGTAGGAAGGAGAAATGGAACATAAAATAGGCGACAGCCATTTGTCCAGATAAAATAAAAGCAGTTACTCGGGTGAATAAACCTAAAATAATCAGTACACCACCCACTAATTCTAAGATCCCAGCTAAACCGAAAATAGACATCAATTGCACTGAACCATTGCCATTTGTCATTGAAAATGGAAATTCAAAGAATTTCGCTGTGCCGTGTAGTAAAAAGGCATAGCCAGTTAAAATGCGAACGAATGCTAAAATTTGAGGTTGTAATTTTTGTAAAAAAGTCATGTTAATTCCTTATGGATAATTGATTTTGTGCATTATAGTGAAATAAAAATCGGGAAAAATAGCGATTTATGAATAAGATTGTTTTATATATTGAAACAATGCTTGCACTAGCTCTTTCTCTTATGTCTCATTTTTAATTTGATCTTTCACAGACCAATATAACCCAAATCCAATGATGGCACAGAGCAGCATCACTATCGCACAGGCATAGAATATATCGCCAATACCGACTAATGGTGAAACAATGCCTCCCAGAAAAAATGGGGCAAAGCCAAGTAGTGCCGAAGCTGCACCAGCATATTCTCGTTCACTTTCCATTGCCAGTGATGAAATAGCGGGCAATGGTAAACCCATCATGAGCAGCGTAAAGAAAAAACCAAGCTCAACTAAAAGCCAGTGTGGTTGAATTAGCAACATTGCAGCGGTATAAACGACAGCGAAACAGAAACCAAGTACTCCCCATTTCAGTGCGATACGGTTAGAAAGTCTGCTGCCAAAATTTGAGCCAAGCACTAATGCTGTGCCATTTGCACCGAAGCAGAGGCTAAATGCGAATGCAGATAAACTATAAACACTTTGTAAGATAAAAGGTGAGGCGGCAATATAGGCAAACATTGCACCAAATAGAAAGGTTTCTATGCCAACAAATTGCATAAATACACGGTTTTTGATGATTTTGCGAAATGAGCCAAACACGGAAATCACCGAGCCTTGTAAGCGATTTTCTAATGCTAGGCTCTCTTTTAAGCGTAAGCTGAATAACGTAACAGCGACACCAATAAAGGTAAGAAATGCAAAAATGCCTTGCCAGTTAATGTATTCTAACAACAAGCTGCCTAATATCGGTGAAATGATAGGGGCAAGTCCGTTAATCGTCATGAGTAAGCCAAAAAAGCGAGTCATTTCTCGCCCACGATATAAGTCGGTGGCGACCGCTCGAGAAATCACCACACTTCCCGCAGAAGATAAGCCTTGAAGTACTCGCAATATAATCATCGTTTCTATATTGGGTGAAAACATAATAGCGATGGTGCTGATAATGTAGATCAAAAGCGAGAGAATCAGCGGTTTTTTCCGCCCAAATTTATCACTAATCGGGCCTAATAAGAGTTGCCCTACCGCTAAGCCGATCATTGCTGTGGTTAGCGTGAGTTGGGTCATTGATGTACTGGTGTGAAAAAACTCGGCAAGTTGTGGTAAGGCAGGTAAATAAAGATCCACCACAAAAGGCCCAAATGCCGAGAGTACGCCAAGTAGTAAAACCAAAAAGAATTTAGAATTGCTATGAGTCATTGTGTTGCTTGAACTCCTTGAATAAATAGATAAACAAGCGGTCAATTTCACTGGATTTTTTGCAAAATTCCCTGAGAAATTCACCGCTTGTACATAATTTTTATAACCGATATAACCAATTTTTCAGATTTTCCACCGCATTTTCTGCATTTTGGTAGAGCAACTGGCTTGGCACATTGACCCAACCTTGCTCGGTTTCAGCAAACAAACACGGTACGCCTTGCACGCCGAATTGAGCAGCAATGGCTTGAGCTTGTGCGATCCAATCGGTGGTTTTTGCCTGATTTTCGGCTAAATCAAAGGTTTCCGCCACCGCACTTTGTCCCAGATTTTGCAGAATTTGGCGGACAACTTCACTTTGGCTAGTGTCTTTTCCTTCTACATAACGGGCTTTTTGCAACTCGGCAAGAACATTCAACATCGTTTCACTGCCTTGCTCCAATAGGGCGAAACAAGCGTTGCTCAACGCTCGGGAATTGAACTCGCCACAGCCTTGCAAAATTTGTTGATAATATTTTTCGCTAAAAGGTTGCCCAGTGAGTTGGGCGATACGCTGGTCGTTTGCCCAAGCGTGTTGGGCAAATGTGGCATTCATTTGACGACCGCCATCGGCAAATAAACCTGTGGCAAATGCTGATAGCTCAAATTGCTTCGCTAATTTACGCACCGCAGGCGAGCTGCCGTAGCACCAGCCACAAAGTGGATCGAAGAGATAGAGCAGTTTCATACTATTTCCCATCTCGAATATCTTGTAGCGTTTTTCCGCCAATTTTTAAATTAACGTAAGGCATTTTGCACTCCTAATTAAAACATTGAACGACCGCTTTCGGTTTTTTCTGGCACTGCTTGGATAACGTCCCAGTGTTCCACAATTTTGCCGTTTTCATCAAAACGGAAAATATCCACCACCGCTTCGCCACGGTCGTTTTCGTCCATTGTGCTGTGAACGTGCAACATCACTAAATCGCCATCTGCCACCACACGTTTAATTTCTGCTTTTGATTTTGGGTGTGCTTTTAAAAATGGTTCAAACGCATCAATAAAGGCTTGCCCACCATCTTTTACTGTTGGGTTATGTTGCAGATATTCCGCACCAATGTATTTTTCGGTCGCTTCTTTTACCTTGTGCTGATTAAACGCCATTTCATAAAATGCCAATGCGTTTTGTTTATTTTGCTCAGGCGTGGTTGCTGCCATTGCAGAGAAAGCAGTGAAAAGTGCGGTTGCGGTTAACAGTAATTTTTTCATTTTTATTCCTTAATTTGAGAGATTTTTTACGCTATATAAAGGGCAAATTACCATTTCATTTCGCCTTTATTTACTTTTGCTCCTAAGCCAAGATTACTTTCAGCGGCTAAGGTTGGATATGCCTGTTTCATTTTGGTAATCACTTCGCCACTGTCTTTGCTTTCGGCTAAAACTTGCTCATATTTTTGTAAATAAGCCTTATTAAATTCAAGGGTTGTTTTATCACTCACTTTGCCTTTGAATGAATGTCCTGCCACGATATTTTCAGGATTTAAAGCAATCATTTCATCAAGTTGAGCCAACCACGCTTGACGTGATTGTACGGTTTGTGTGTCGGCAAGCCATAAGTGCATATCATTAAATACGCCTACATTGCCGGTAATGGTTTTGAGTGATGGAATCCAAACATAAGGGCGGTGTGCCAGTTCGCCTGTTGTGCCACGCAGTTCAATTTTTTCGCCATCAAGCGTCAAAACAGTCTCTTTCATTGCTTCTGGAAGCACCACATTTTTCGGGGCATTTTCACCCATTCTTGGCGACCAAACGCTCAATTTCGTTTCTACCTTGCTTTCAATTTTTTCTAACACCGCAGGCGATGCCACTACTTTGACATCAGGGAAAATTTCTTTGAGTGTCGCCACTCCAAAATAGTAATCAGGATCGGCATTGCTCACTAAAATGGTGCTTAATGTTTTTTTGCTATCCAAAATGTTTGCTGCAATTCGCATCGCATCGGCACGAGTAAAGCCACTATCAATTAAAATTGCTTCTTTTTCACCCATTACCAATGTGGATTGCACAGAAAAGCTGTTTTCATCGGCTGAATAGGTTTTGATTTCTAACGCATTGGCGATGCTGGCACTCATCATTAAAGTTGCTAGGAGTAATTTTTTCATTTTTGATTTCCTTTTGTTGATTGATTTTGTTTGGTCAGTAACAACGCCCACCAAACGACTTGATGAGGGCATTATAGTGAAATAAAAAATGGGAAAAATAGCGGTTTTTGAATATAATTGATTCAAAAATTGAAACAAAATAGAAGATGGATAGAATACAAGCAATTAACATTTTTCTCACGATTGCCGAAACAGGTAGTTTTACTGCCACAGCAGAGCGATTAGATCTTTCCAAACCAATGGTAAGCCGTGCGGTAGTATTGTTGGAGGAGTGGTTTAATGCTCGCCTGTTACAACGTACGACTCGTAAAGTATCCCTTACCGAAGCAGGGGAACAAGCGATAGAGTATTGTAGAAAAATGGCAAATTTAACCGAAGAAATGGAGCAAAATCTATTGGCTCGTTCGGGAGAATTGCGTGGCACATTACGCATTGCGGCAGAACCGATGTTTGGCAGTACAGAATTATTGCAGATTGTGCAACAATTTATGGCACAGCACCCTAAATTACATATTCAGCTTCATCTTTCTGATAAAGCGGTAGATTTAGTGGAAGAGCGGATTGATTTAGCCATTCGCTTTACGAATACCCCAGATCCTAACCTTATCGCTCGCCATTTAGGCGAATGTCATTCACTCTTGGTTGCAAGTCCTGATTATCTTGCACAAGGCGAACCGCATTCACCCGTTGAGCTGAGCCAATTCCGCTTTTTAGCTCATGCGAATATCAATCGCAAAGCGTGGAAATTTTATCGGGATAATCAAGAAATGATGATTGAATTGACCAGCCCTTTTACCACTAACGATACACAAACGTTATTAAATGCCGTTTTAGCCGGAAATGGCATTGCGATGTTACCGAAATATCTTTTAAATCAACATTTAGCCGAACAGCGACTTAAAGCGATTTTAACCGAGTGGACATTGCCAGTTTATCAACTTTATGCACTTTATCCTTCTCGTCATCATCTGCCATTAAGTGTGCGGACTTTTTTAGATTTTTTGGTAGAAAGCATTCAAGGGAAGAATTGGTAATTACATACTCTATAAAAATAGCCCTAAAATTAACACATTGTTATCACTGTTAATTTTAGGGCTTTTCATCAATGCAATTTTACACTAATGGGGTGAAATTGGCTAACTGAGTTTGCTCATTGCATCTTTAAACTCACGCACTTCATAATCCGCTAAATTAGGAAAATAGATATCTTCGGCAAGGATTTTATCTAACGCTTCACGGCTTTCCGCCTGTGCAATAATGACACCCGCGTGTGCTTGATCGAGGTAAGGGCCTAACATCAAAAAATTACCTTGTTCAAAATAGCGAGCAAACCACGCACGATGTTCTGCAAACATTTGCTCCGCTTGTTCGGTTGGAATTTTATCCATTTTTAATGCGATATTGATGATATACACGGTTGCTCCTTAAAGTGATTGAATTTTTTCGGCAAGTTGGCGGGCGTATTGGCGAGCCTCTGCTTGCTGTTGTCGGGTTTTGGCTTCATCACGTCCGACATAACTCACACCATTAAGCCACATTGCCCCTTGATAATCTAATTGGCAAAGGGTCGCAGTGGTTTCAAATCCAACCAGATATTCACTCATTTCGTGCTGAAAAAAGCCCTCTTTTTGGTAAAGCTCTGCTGGTGCGCCTGTGGTAATAGAGACTAACAATTTTTTACCGCCAATTTTGGCGGTAGATCCGTGGGCAAAGCCGTGATGGAACACGTCATCAAGCCATTTTTTCATCAATGCTGGCATGGCATACCAATAAAACGGCACTTGCCAAATAATCACATCGGCTTGTTCAATCGCTTTTTGCTCTGCCTGAATATCAAATTCATAATGCTGATGTAGCTCGTCTAATTTGCGGATTTCTGCTTGTGGTAGCAAGGTTGCTAATTCTTCCATAATCGTAGCTGTTGCCACCGAGTTTTTTAAATTCGGGTGTCCGGAAATAATCAATACGTTTTTCATTGTGTTGTCCTTCTGCGTTGAGATGACGAACATTATAATGATAGGATTGACAATGATAAGATGAGTAATCACAAATTGATAATAAGTTTTAACCTAATAATCAACTTGTTTCTGCCGAAAAGCTTCAATCACGGTTACATTGAGTGATGGTTTTTAATTAGATTGATAAGAGAGTGATTTTAAGATACAGTGGTTAGAAATTCTAACCAATAGGTTTGTTTATGTTTGAAAATCATCAAGACTTACGCACTTTTTTATTGGTGGCAGAAACGGAAAGTTTTACCAAAGCGGCGGCTCAGTTAGGCGTTTCTCGCTCGGCGGTGAGCCAGAGTATTAGCCAATTAGAACGCCAATTCGGTACTCGTCTATTTCATCGCTCTACTCGCAAGGTGGCAACTACAGATATCGGTGAACAGTTATTCCAGCAAGTGGCTCCGCTGTTTCAGAACATCGATCAGAAAATCAGTGAAGTGTTAAGTAGCCAAAATCAGCTACGAGGGACTTTACGTATTACTGGCACGCCGCATGCAATCAATACGGCATTGCGAGAAAAATTCAGCCAGTTTTGCAAACAAAATCCGAATATGACGCTGGAATTATCAGTAGATATGCGGTTTGTGGATATTATCAAAGAGCGTTTTGATGCAGGGATTCGCACCGGTGATGTGTTGAATAATGATGTGGTTGCGGTAAAAATTTCCGAGTCTAATACTATGTGTTGCGTAGCTTCCCCAGCTTATTTAGCAGAAAACGGAGTACCACACCAGCCATCAGATTTAACCGCTCATAAAGGCATTCGCTTTCGTTTACCGACCTTAGGCGGATTATTAAATTGGGAATTTATCTCGCCTGATAATCACGAAAAAACAGTGTGGGTACAACAAGGCGGAATTATTGTAAACGATCCCTATACAGCGATTAACGCGTGCTTAGACGGTTTAGGCATTGTTTGGATTGAGCGTTCAGCAGTTGGGCATTATCTTGCCAATGGAGAGCTGGTCTCTATATTAGATGATTGGGCGATCAGTTATCCCCCTTACTATCTATACTATCCTAATCGCCACCCCTCACCATTATTAAAAGCATTGATTGAAGCGTTGAAGGTCTGATTTTAGCAGTTATTCCGCCGTAATCCGCACCTTTGCGTTATCCGGCAAGGCTTTTAATTCCGCTAGGCCTTGCGTGATTTTACCAACATAAATGAGCCCATTGGCATAACCGACGTGAGAGTTTTCGGTAAAGATGGCTAGATTTCCCCAAGGGGCGTAATAAGTGAGATCGCCTGCTTGCCCTGCGTAGCCTTTGGGGGAATTTTTGGTGGAAAGTTTCGGTAAATCGTAACCAATTTTCTCTACACCTGCATAATTTTCTAGGCGGATTTCTAACGGCAGAGTGCGGTAAAAATCCCTTGCGGTATCGTTATCGGCAAGGGTCGCTTTAATCACGCTATTCGGATTATCGGTTTGGATTAAAATGTTCATCGTTTGGTTTGCCCAAATAGGGGAAGAAAAGGCGAAAAGCCCCAATAATACTTTTTTCATATACACGCCAAGCGGTCATTTTTTTGCAAAATTTTACTCAAAAACGACCGCTTGTTTTAACGACAGTGATAATAGTAACGCACGCAGATCGCTTTTTGTATATTGGGATCAGCGGTGTTCAGTTGCGTTCAGTTCAATTTTGCTTTGAAAAAGGCTTCAAATTTGTCGTAAGGGATTTTACCCGCTTTGTCGTCGTAGAGATCAACGTGGGTGGCATTCGGTACAATATAAAGCTCTTTATCTTTGCTGCCTAATGCTTTAAACGCATCTTCGGAGAAATAACGGCTGTGCGCATTTTCGCCGTGCACGATTAACGCCGGAGTGCGTAGTTCGTCCGCCCGTTGTAAAATCGGCATATTGATGAACGAAGCCGTCATTACGGTTGACCACGCACTATTTGAATTTACCGAACGCGTATGGAAACCACGTTCTGTTTTATAATAGTCGGAATACTCTTTTACAAATTGCGGCGTATCCGCTGTAATTTGATCTTGTGGGGTAAGATGTTTGTCCGGTTCACCGACATCGGCGTAATCATGTTGAGCGGATACCCAGCGAGCGTTATTTACCGCCTTACGCATTTCCATTCTGGCGTTATTATCGACGCTGTCATTGTAGCCATTCGCCATTACACGTGTCATATCATACATGGTGCTGGTTGCCACCGCTTTAATGCGAGGATCAGCAATGGCGGCATTTAAAGCAAAACCGCCCCAACCGCAAATGCCTAAAATACCGATTTTTTCACGATCAACGTTTTCCAATATACCTAAGAAATCCACCGCTGCCGAAAAATCTTCGGTGTTAATTTCAGGTGAGGCGGTATTACGCGGCAAGCCTGAACTCTCGCCGGTGTAAGACGGGTCAAAGGCAACGGTAATAAAACCACGTTCAGCAAGGGTTTGTGCATATAAGCCTGAAATCTGCTCTTTTACCGCACCAAATGCGCCAGCAACGGCAATCGCAGGTAATTTGCCTGTCGCATTTTTCGGCATATACAGATCAGCGGCTAAGGTAATGCCAAAACGGTTTTTAAAAGTGACTTTACGGTGTTCCACTTTATCGGATTTTGGAAAGACTTTATCCCATTCTTGGGTGAGTTGAATCCTTTGTGCCGGGACTTCAATGACGGTTACAGATTGATTTGCCATAGCGATTCCTCCAAATACTGTTGAGCCTAAAATCAATGCGGTGGTCAATTTTTTTAATTTCATCTAAAACTCCTAAAAAAAGAAAATAAGTCACTATTTACGTGACACTTATTATAGAAGTTAAGAATAAAATGATAATACGCTGAAAAGTTGATAAACTATTAACCTATGGTTATTAATGAGAGGGTTTTATGCGAGAAAATTACAACGATTTATATACTTTCCTTACTGTAGCACAGGAAAAAAATTTTAGCCGTGCTGCAATGAAATTAGGAGTATCTCCGCCAGCATTAAGCAAAACCATTCGTTTGTTGGAAGAGCGTTTAGGTTTACAACTGTTTATACGGACGACAAGACAAGTCTCGCTCACTCACGCAGGAGAACAGCTTTTCCGCACTGCCGAACAGAGCTTTGCTAAACTCAATCACGAGCTTGAACTACTTGCCCATTACCGCAACGCACCGAGTGGCTTAGTACGGATTAACGCAGGATTGCAAGTAGTGGAGCAAATTTTAATCCCAAAACTGGCTCATTTTCGCCAACAATACCCTGATATTCTGCTAGAACTGATTTCAGAAAATCATTTTGTGGATATTATTGCAGAGGGCTTTGATGCGGGGGTACGATTAGGCAGCGATGTAGGCGAGGGAATGATTGCGGTAAAAATTAGCGATCCGATGAAAATGGTCTTAGTTGCTCGCCCTGATTATTTGGCTCAACACGGTTTTCCCAAAACATTAAGCGATTTAACCCAATATCAAGGCTTAGGCTATCGCCTCACTAATGGGCAATTATATGCGTGGGAATTTCAGCAAAATGGTGAAACCATCAAAATTACACCGCCTTGCCAATGGATTTTTAATGATGATTTTGCGATAAAAACAGCCACATTACAGGGACTAGGCATTGCTTATCTGCCTGAAATGTTAGTGGAAAATGAAGTAGCAAATGGCAGTTTAATCACGCTATTTTCAGAGCATTGCCAATCGTTACCTGCGCTATATCTTTACTATCCGCACCGCAATGTATCCCCAGCTTTGCGAGTAGTGATTGATTCGTTGAAAGTGACTTAAAACAAGCGGTCAACTTTTGCAAATTTTCTGCAAAACCAGACCGCTTGTGTTGTTTTTTACTTCGCTACAAACTGCATTCCGCCTTTGTTCATCAAAGTACCGCCTTGCAAGCGGATAAGCTTTTTCTCACTAACCATTTCAGAAGTGGCGGAAAGATAGTGTTGAAAATGCTCGCTGGCTCGATGGGCAGAATAGGCGTTTTCATCGGTGTAGATTTCAAAAAAACGCCATTCGTTCGGCTGATCTTTAAGGGTTACCGCATACATTGCTAACACGCCCTGCTCTTTGGCAAGAGATTGTTGCATTTCATCTAACACAATTGCTTTGAATTGATCGTTCCATTCTGGTTTCACTTGCACTTCGGCAAAATTCACTTTTAGCTGATGTTGGGTGAGGCGAAGGGGCTCTGCTTTTTCGGCTAAAAATTGTGGATCGGTCTCCACCACTTTTCGCCCAACAACAGCGGTTTTCGCTACCTCGACAAATTGCTTAAATTGCGGAGATTGAGCGTGAATTTGGTAAGCGGCTTCATCTTGATAGATTTCAAACACATAATTTAAATTCGGTTGTTCACTGTGTTTTAAGGCGTACATTGCCAGAGTGCCGTTTTCGGTTTCAATCGAGGTTGAAAGATTATGCACGCCCACCGCATCAAATGCCGCTTGCTGGCTCGGCTCGGTTGTTAATTCAAAATAACGCACCAAGGGGACAGAATGAGCGGAAAGTGTTGTTGTGAACATCATCATACTTAATATGAGTTTAGCTAATTTCATTTGATTACCACGCTTGTGTTGTTGGCCCGATAGTAAATTCGCTGATATTAGTATCTGCTGGCTGAGCAAGTGCAAATGCCACGACATTCGCCACACGCTCAGCAGGAATTTCATAAGCATCATACAGCTGGCGATAACCCTGTGAGGTTGTTTCATCGGTAATGCCAGCGACTAATTCCGATTGCACTGCCGCTGGGTAAATGGTTGCAGTGCGAATGTTGGTGCCTGCTTGTGCTGATTCCATTCGTAAGGCTTCCATAATCGCTTTCACCGCCCATTTTGTGCCGCAATAGACCGCCGCCCCCGGATAGACTTTTAAGCCAGCTACACTGGATACGGTGAGAATATGCCCTGATTTTTGCTCGTTGAAGGTAGGCAACACCGCTGCAATGCCGTTTAACACGCCTTTGATATTAACATCAATCATCTTGTTCCAATTGTCAGTTTCCAGTACCGCAAGCGGTGAACTTGGCATCAGTCCGGCATTTAAGAAAATCGCATCGACTTTACCAAAGGTATTTTTTGCCAATGTAACTAAGGCTTCATTATCGGCAGGCTGAGTAACATCGGTAACTTGATACACCGCTTCACCGCCTTTGGCTTGAATGTTCGCCACAATCGCTTTTAATTTTGCTTCACGACGAGCAGCAAGCACCAATTTTGCCCCGTTTTCAGCCAGTTTGTAGGCGATAGCTTCTCCAATACCAGAGGATGCACCGGTGATAATCACGACTTTGTTTTGAATGTTTTGCATAATGAATTCTCCTATAAAAATTACCCATTATTATAATGAACGAATTTGAAATGATAAGAAGCATACGTTCTGGGCTAGGGGTTGGGCGGATATTTACGCCCATCTACCAACAACTCCCTGATCGTGAGCAATTGATTCCCATATTACAAGATTATTGGAAAGTATATCCTGCGGTGTACCTCTATTATCCGCAACACAGCCAAAAAGCTAAGCGGATTCAGGTATTAATCGCCTTTTTAATCCAGCAATTAAATGGCAAATAATCCTACGAAAAATATCTATTTTACAAGCGGTCATTTTTTGCTGAAATTTTGCAAATTTTTGCTAGAATCAAATCGCTTGTTAAATTTTAATCAAGGAAAAATGATGTCAGAAAATGTTGAAAAAACCGTTGAAAACCGCCGCCCACTTAGCTCTCGTGATAATCCATTATTATCCCGTTTTGCTACTTGGTTGGCGAAACGCGCATTCCCGACCCCAAACCAAATTTCCTGCTTGAGTATGGTGTTTGCCTTATTGGGTGCTGTCGTATTATTTTTCAGTCAATCTATTTTTGCACTCGTTTTTTGTGCCGTAATGGTGCAACTTCGCCTATTGTGTAATTTATTTGATGGTATGGTGGCAGTGGAAGGCGGAAAGAAAACCGCTAACGGTGCCATTTTTAATGAGTTTCCTGACCGTGTGGCGGACAGTCTGTTTTTAATCGCATTAGGTTATGCCACACCTTTTCCATGGTTAGGTTGGCTGGCTGCATTGCTTGCCGCTTTAACGGCTTACATTCGGGTATTTGGCGGCAGTGTAGGCTTGCCTCAGCGTTTTCAAGGACCGATGGCAAAGCAACAACGAATGGCAACCCTCACCATAGGCTGTCTGCTCACAGCAGTAGAAAGCATTTTTAATTCAACGACTTATCTACTTTCTGCGACCTTAATTGTAATGACTGTCGGCACCGCATACACTTGCTATGTTCGCACAATGGCAATTTCTACCGAACTGAACCGCTTGGAGCAATAAAATGAAAATCCTGCTTGCAAAATTTATTGACCATATCATCTGTTTTTTCACGGCTTTTATTACTGGCGTTCGCCCACAACTGTTGCCAGAAAACCCAATGCCAACCGTCTATTATGCGAATCACCACAGCCACGGCGATTTCATTTTAGTCTGGATTTCACTGCCGCAGAATTTACGTCTGTGTACCCGACCAGTTGCAGGGGCGGATTATTGGCAGCAAGGGCGAATCCGCCGTTTTATCGCAAATTCGGTGTTTAATGTCCTTTTGGTGGATCGTAACAGCGAGAATCCACAGCAGGCGATTGAAACAATGAGCAATGCCATTCGCAAAGGTGAAAATCTGATTATTTTCCCGGAAGGCACTCGAAATTTAGGCGAAGAGCCTTTGCAACCGTTTAAAAGTGGTATTTATCATCTTGCCAAGCAACAGCCAAACATTCAATTTGTGCCGGTTTGGATTGATAATATGAAACAAGTTCTACCCAAAGGGGCAATTTTACCGATACCACTAATGTGCCAAGCTCGCTTTGGCAATCCGATTTCACTACAAGATGGGGAAGAAAAAGCCGATTTTATCGAGCGCTCACGCCAAGCCTTACTTGCCCTTTCCCCGCTGAATAAGGAGTAATCAGATGACGATTAACACGATTTTCCTGACCTTTTTCGCTGTTTTACTGCTAGCTTCAGCTATCGGTTTTGTACTTAAACAGAAAAAAGGCAATACCAGCACTATTGAAAATTTAAATGCCCGTATTTATGCGTGGTGGATTATGCTGTTTGTGTTAGTTTTCGCTTTTGCATTTGGGCAAAATGGCACGATTTTACTCTTCTTCCTGATTTCATTTGCCGGCTTGCGTGAGTTTATGACCCTTGTCTATCAAGACAGACACGACTATTACGCACTGGTTGTCTGTTTTTATCTGTTGCTACCGCTGCAATACTATTTTGTGTGGACAGAATGGTATGGTATGTTCTCGATTTTTATCCCTGTTTACGGCTTTTTACTATTGCCTATCGTCGGCAGTCTCACTGGCAAAACCGAGCATTTTTTAGGGCGTTCGGCAAAAATCCAATGGGCAGCGATGATCAGCATTTTCTGTATTTCTCACGTTCCTGCATTATTGACCTTAGAGGTAAAAGGCTTAGAAAAGGCACAAAATATTCAGCTATTGATCTTTCTGATTGCAATTGTGCAATTAAGCGATGTGTTGCAATACATTTGGGGCAAATTAATTGGCAAACGCAAAATTATGCCGAGCCTATCGCCGTCTAAAACCGTTGCTGGCACCGTAGGAGGGATTTTAACGGCAACGTTAATTGCGATGTTACTGACTCCTATTACACCATTTTCTACCTTAGAGGCTGGTGTGATTGGCTTTGTGATTTGTTTAATGGGCTTTTTCGGTGGCTTAGTGATGTCGGCAATCAAACGTGATTACGGGGTAAAAGATTGGGGGAGAATGATTAAAGGTCATGGCGGAATGTTAGACCGTGTAGATTCTATCTGCTTCTCAGCCCCCGTGTTCTTCCATATTGTTCGCTACTATTGGGCGTAACTGAGATTTGGCACGATGCATTAATTAAAAAGCTGTTTTAGATCACTAAAACAGCTTTAAATTAATCTAAACGATTACAAACTTGCTAATTTTGCCACCATACGTTCGGCGTGTGCTTGTGCTTTGGTTTGCACATTTGCTAAATCCGCATCACTATGCACACCGGGAATATAAAGCTGAGCAAATGTCGCTTCTACGCCTGCCCATTCAAAGCCTGTGTAGGTTGCAGAGCTTTTTAGTGGTTTAACGAGATCTTCAATGTTCCCCATCACCGCATCGGTATAAACTTCCGCAACACCGCCAGTCGTTAATGAAACCAGTAATTTTTTACCCTGTAATTTATTACCGCCTTCACCATAAGCAAAGCCATACGTCCAAACATCATCAAGCCATTTTTTCAAAATCGCTGGTACGTTGTACCAAAAGAGTGGAAATTGGAATACCACCACATCAGCTTCTACCAACGCTTGCTGTTCAGCTGCAACGTCAATGTTGAAATCAGGATAAAGTTCAGTTAAACGGCGAACACTAACTTGTGAACCGAGTTTTTCTTCTAACGTGTTAAGAATTAAACGGTTGCTGGTAGATTGATTTAAATCTTGGTGAGCGGAAATAACGAGAACACGAGACATAAAATTTTCCTTTAAAGTAGAGTTATAAAAACGGAACGCAGTATAATCTGTTTACTTACTTTTTGTAAGTACTTACAAAAAGGTAAGCCGAAACCGTATGCTAATCATTTTATTTAAAGGAGACACTATGCATTTCCCTTTTGAAAAAGGACAGGTTCTTGCCAAAGATTGCCCCAGCCGTTTGATTTTAAATCACCTAACCAGCCGTTGGGGATCGCTTGTAATGATTGTATTAAGACAAGGGACAAAACGCTTTTCTGAAATTCGCCGAGAAATTGATGGGGTGAGTGAAAAAATGTTAGCGGAAACCCTTAAACAGTTAGAACAAGACGGTATGATTGTCCGCCATGCTTTTGATACCGTACCGCCCCATGTGGAATATCACTTAACAGAATATGGTGAACAAGCCGCCGAAAAAATTTATGGTTTAGTAGATTGGCTAGAAAATAATGTCAAAGCAATTTTGGCACAAAAACAAGCATAAATTTGCTTCTTTGAGAGCAAAAAAGACCGCTTGAGAACACTAAACAAGCGGTCAATTTGTGGGAGATTTTTGCAAAATCAGGCAATGTCTAACATCAATTTATCTACAATTATGTTATTTGATTTTTTACCACTTCTATCACTCGTAAAATGGCGCTGACAGAGGCTGGGCAACGCTTGTTAGGGAGTACTAAACATCTCGTCCAATCATTAAAATATGCGATAGAAAGCGCGCAAGACTTGGGTGAAATGCCAACTGGCACGGTGCGGATTGCCCTTTCCCGTTTCCAACAGATTTTAAAACCGTATTTCGCTGAATTCTGCCGTCTCTATCCATATGTTCAGCTGGAAATTTCCATTTATGATGGCTAACCGTATTTTGCCTTTTAATGCTCAATCAAAATGAACAAGAATTGATGGTGGAAATGGAGAGTAGGTTGTGGTCGCCAACGATATTGACGTAATGGCAGATGGGGTTCGCGCCGGCTTAGGTATTGGCAAAATTTTTACCCCAATCCACCGCTTATTGCCGGATAGCGATCAGTTTATTCCTGTGTTGCAAGATTATTGGAAATACTATCCTGCGGTCTATCTTTACTATCTACAACACAGTAATAAAGCCAAGCGGATTCAAGTGTTGATTGCCTTTCTAAGCCAGAAATTAGCGGTGTAGTTTCGCAACAATTTTATGTAGTGTCGCAGCTTCTTCTTCACTTAAATTGAGCATGTTTGCCATCTGTGCAGGCACTTGGGCAGCTTGTGCTTCAAGGGCTTTACCTTGCTCTGTTAAACGAATAATCACACTACGCTCATCTGTTTGGCTGCGGGTACGCTCTACCAGCCCTTTTGTCTGTAAGCGCTTGAGTAACGGTGTAAGTGTACCGCTATCTAAATAGAGGCGAGCCCCAATTTGATTAACGCTGATGGCATCATTTTCCCACAATACGAGCATGGCTAAATATTGTGGGTAGGTGAGATCCAATTTATCCAGAAAAGGGGTGTAGCAGCGAGTGATCTCTTTTGACACTGCATACAGTGGAAAACAGAGTTGGTTAGAAAGTTTGAGTTGTTCGTACATTGATGATCTCCTAAAAAACGCGTAGTATAAAATAGTTGTGCGCTATTTAATAGTGACAAGCGATTGATTTCCAGAAAAATTTGCTTAATTTAGTACGGTAGCTGAAACATCAGCATAGCTTTATTTAAGATTCAAAGGCAACATGGAGTAACTATGAGACTGTCTAAATTCATCACCACTTTTACCGTGGCAAGCCTATCTACGGCACTATTCGCTGCGCCGCCTGCCAAACGAAATCCACTTGCCGATTTGCCGTTTGCCAATCAAACCGAACAAGGCTTTTCATTAACTTTTGAACCGCATAAATTTGTTGCCAAAACAGCAGAATTAAATGGCGAAAGCCTGCCGTTTCGTGCGGTAGAAAAGATTGTTTATGTGAAAAATCCGATAGAAGCGGAATATCAAACCTTGAATTTCTATGTGCCGGAAGCCTATTTTAAAGGGGAAGAGATCAACGGCTACACCGCAGAAACCGCACCAATTTTTTTGCCTAACGCAGTTGGTGGCTATATGCCAGCATTAGCGGCAACAGCAGACCAAGGTGGCATGCGTGGCAGAGCCAGCACGATTTTACAAGCGTTAAAACAAGGCTATGTGGTTGCCTCGGTTGGTGCAAGAGGCAGAACGCTAGGCAGGGAAGGAAATTATACAGGCAAAGCGCCTGCGGTAATTTTAGATTTAAAAGCCGCCGTGCGTTATCTGCGTGCCAATGATGCGTTAATGGCGGGCGATGCCAATAAAATTATCTCAAATGGCACTAGTGCCGGTGGCGCGATGTCGGCATTGCTGGCAGCAAGTGGCGATCACAGCGATTATGCCGATTTGCTGAAAACGCTGGGGGCAGCAGAAGCCAGCGATGCGATTTTTGCCGCTTCGGTGTATTGCCCGATTACCGATTTAGAACACGCCGATATGGCCTATGAATGGCAATTTAACAAATTACACGATTATGAGCGCAAAGATATGTCTCGAATGGATGCCCAAGCCTATAACGACCGCACCATTGCCCAACCGATGCTGAGTGGTACTTTAAATGCGCAAGAAATCACAATATCCGACCGCTTGAAAGCGGCTTATCCGGCTTATTTAAACAGCCTCAATCTGCAAGACAGCCACGGTAAACCGCTGACGCTTGATGATGAGGGTAACGGCAGTTTTAAAGATTTCATTGTGGAGCGTTTGATTGCCTCTGCCAATAAAGCCATCAGCGAAGGGCAAGATTTATCACAACTGGGCTGGCTGAAAATCGAAAACGGCAAGGTTATCGGGCTGGATTTTGAAGGCTTTGTTGCACAGAAAAAACGCATGAAATCGCCACCGGCGTTTGATGCCTTGGATTTAAGCAGTGGTGAAAATAATTTCTTCGGCGATCAAACAACCAATAACAAACATTTCACGCCATTTGGCTTGGCACACAGCCAAGTAAAAGGCGCAATGGCGGATCCACAAACCGTGAAATTGGTGAACGCAATGAACTATACCGACAACCATCACGCCGCCCAACATTGGCGGATCCGTGTCGGGTCGGCAGATTATGACACCTCTCACGCCATTTCTGCGGCATTAACCGCCAAACTGAGAATGAGCGGGAAAACGGTAGATTATGCGCTGCCGTGGGATGTACCCCATTCGGGCGACTATGATTTAGATGAATTGTTCCAATGGATTGATAGCATTGCTAAGTAAGTAGGTAAAAAGCAAGCGGGCAAATTTGCACTTATTTCTGCAAAATTGCCCGCTTGTTATCTAGAAAATTTAGTGGTGTCGTTCTGGAAACAGCATCTTAATGACATTTTGAGTCAAACGGCGTGATTTTCCTTGATAAGGGAAAATATGCATCATCATCATTGGATTAAAGTTAGCCTCAATTACACCCCACGAACGCAATGATGGCTCGGCAGCTTGGTTGAGATCTGGAATGATTAAATCCACGCCACACACTTTTGCGCCCATTGCGTGGGCAATGCCGACCGCGATTTGTTTATAGCTATCGTGCATTGCATCGGTCATATCAATCGAATCGCCCCCTGTGCTGATATTCGAGTTTGCTCGTAGCTGCACGTTTTGCCCTTTGGCTGGAATGTTATCTACCGTCAAGCCTTGTTCTTTCAGTTGTAGCTGTTCAATTTCGCCCAGTGCGATTTTTTTCAACGGCGAACGGCTGCCATCACCACGCAATGGATCGGCATTTTTCATTTCAACTAACTCTCGCACCGTATGCACACCATCGCCCACCACATTTGCAGGCACTCGCAACAACACAGCAAGGGTTTCATCGCCTAGTACAAAGAAGCGGTATTCCGTGCCAACTAAATAATCTTCTACCATCACTTCTTTATCTTCTCTAAATGCAATTTCAATCGCCTTAGCAAAGTCGTCACGATTATTCACGCCTTGTTGGAAGATAGTAATCCCTAAACCATAGTTGGTGCTTTTGGGTTTGATTACCACGGCTTTACCTTCAAACAGTGGGTAATGTGCAACAGCAGTTGCGACATCGGTAAATTCCACACTTTTTGGCACGTTAAAACCTGCTTTGGCGAGCACTTTTTTGGTGACCACTTTGTTTTCCATAATCAATGGCGAAATGTATTGATCGTGGGAAGTCATATTGCCGTTTTTAACGTATTCCAGATGATCACCAAATTTCAGTGCGAGGAATTGGTCGTTTTCGTCTAATAGCTCAACCGAAATGCCTTGTTGAATCAAATCAAATAGGAGTGCTTGGGTAGAAAGCTCCATATTGTCAAAAGCAGAAAGGGCATAGAAACGTTCAAAGGCTTGGGCTTTATAATGTTGTGCTAATTTTGCAGAAAATTGCTGATAACCGCCCGCTTGTTGAAGCGCATTGACAAAGCGTCCGCCAAGCGTTTGGCTTGGCTCATAAAATTGAGCAATTTTGTCTTGAACGGTTGTGATTTTGCTTTCATCTGCACCGATCTCTTGTAACATGGCAATCATTTCTTGCAGAATAGAGAGACCTTCATCTTGGTATTTTGTGATGGAAAGCGGATCTTCCATAGCGACTTCAAAGAGACGTTCTCGTCCTAAATCCACACCTGCTTGGCTGTTGGTTTCCGTTTTCCAAAGCATTAACAGCAAGAAACTATGGATAAATTCGGCATCTTCTAGAGTAATGCCATAAGGCGCAAAGGGATTGAGATCAAACAGGCGGAATTCGCAATACTGAATCCCTTTATCCAATAATTCACGCACTTTTTGGGATCCACGTAAACGGACATTGGAGTAATACTCTTTTTCGGCAATCAAGTCGCCATTTGCCACGAATTTTTCCAAACTTTCCACATAATCACGCAAACTGTTGTGATTGATTTTGATATGTTCGGCATTCACATAACCATATTGGCTAGAACGTAGCGAACGTACAAATCTGCCCTCTGCAAGCGGTGAATTTTCACCAAAATAGTGCGATTCTACAGTGTTGCTGGCGGAAAGCAGGTAAACTAACACCCACTGATAACGTAGGAAATTGTTAGCAAGTTTCATATACACAGCGGACTGAAAAGCGTGTTTTTCGCTGTATTCATTCTGCATTGCAAACAGTTTGTCAATCAAATCAGGGCTGATTTGGAAATTGTAATGAATACCGCTGACCATCTGTTTATATTTGCCATAAGAGCGTACTAAATGCTCGCGATAGGCAACATCATTAGGGTTATCTAATTGTGCCACTTTAATTTGATCTTCCGGCGGTAAACCGCTCGGCATACTGATTGGTAAAAGATATTCATCTTCGGGGAGCGAGCGTAATACGACTTCGTGAATAGCAGAGAGCCAGCGTAGTGTATCTTTCAGTTTCGTGTTCGGGGGGGTGATTAATTCTAATTGGCTTTCAGCGAAGTCGGTTTGAATGTAAGGATGATAGGAACGATTACCAAAAACAGCAGGGTGAGGGGTAGTAACAATATTGCCTTTAGCATCAATCCGTTGGCTCTCTTTTTCTAAACCGAAGTTGCCTTGTTGGAAGAACAATTGTAGTTGGTGTTGAAGAATGAGGTTGCGAAGATTCATACAATTCTTTCCTGATAAATAATCAATTAGACGAATAAATGTTCTTAGTCTAACAAAATATAAACAGGGTTTGCTAGAGTGAGTGATTATTTTGAATGCTCAAGCTTTAAGCGATATTTGGTTTGTGACAGGGAAAATCGTTGCCCTTAAGATTTCCTTAATAAATTCATGGTTGAATATAGGCTAACAAGGGCGGCGGTTCTTGTTAATTTAAAGATCTTATTTTTACTATTATAATTTAATCAGGGAAGCTTATTTATGAAAAAATTAATCACGTTATCTACTTTACTGGTAGTTTCATCTTTTGCTGTAGCGCAAGGGGGATTTGAAGACCCGAATGATGCACGTACCTATAAGGCGAACGAGCAAGAGCGCGCAGAAATGAAAAGAGAAAAATTGCGTAAGCATGGTAAACAGGATGGCAAATATGGTGATAAAAAAGGCATCGGATTTTTCGATGAAAATAATGCTGTGAAAAGTGTCAAAGATCTTCCTGCAGCTAAGGATAAATCTTTTGTGTTGCTTGAAGGCAATATCACCAAACGTGTGGGCAAAAAGGACTTTATTTTCAAAGATGCAACTGGCGAAGTGGAAATTGAAGTAAGCCGTCGTGCGTGGCAAGGTCAAACGATTACTCCAACAGATCGCATTCAAATTCGTGGTGTGTTAGATAAAGAGTGGGATAAGACCGAAGTAGAGGTAATGGAGATTATCAAAAAATAATCTTCTTCGTGATGGGCGAGGTAAAGCAGTGCGAAAGCACTGCTTTTTTCGTATTAATAGTGGGGTGGGGGAGTCTCTTCTGAACGGCTGGCAACATTGCTCGAGGAGAGCCCTTGTAGCTTTTCAGCGAGATTGCGTACTTGTAATTGAAGTTTATCTAAAGCAAATTGTTGATGAATAAGCGCTTGATTTAATTCTTCAATCGTTTGTTCCTGAAAGGCAACTTTTGTTTCTAGTTCGATCAAATATTGCTGAAGTTTGGTGTTATTTGAAGACATTTTACGCAAAATGGGTTGTTTTAAACAGAAATACACTTTACCCTATTGCCCTTCGATTACAAACTGATTTTTATTTTAATTTAAATTAAGGAAATACAATGTTGAAAAAACAATTAGCTATTTTGGTTGCGGGTGTCGTGGCCGCAACATCTGCATTTGCAGACAAACAGGATCCTAAATTTGTCGATGATTCCTCTTATGCTGTCGGCGTGCTGATGGGGAAAAACCTTGAAGGTATCATTGACTCACAAAAAGCGTTTTTCTCATACAATGAAGATCGTATTGTTGCTGGGGTGCAAGATACACTCAAAAAAACAGGCAAACTCACTGATGAAGATTTGCAAAAGCAGCTAAAAGCACTCGATGATTATCTTTCCGCACAAGAGAGCAAATTACAAGCGGAAAAAAATAAAGAAACCATCGAAGCGGGTAATAAATTTCGCGCAGAATATGAAAAACAGTCTGGTGTGAAGAAAACAGCATCGGGCTTGCTCTATAAAATTGAAAAAGCCGGTGAAGGTGATTCCCCGAAAGCGGAAGATACCGTGAAAGTTCACTACAAAGGCACGCTTACCGATGGTTCGGTATTTGATAGCTCCTACGACCGTGGTGAGCCGATTGAGTTCCAATTAAGCCAGCTAATCCCTGCATGGGTAGAGGCGATTCCTATGCTGAAAAAAGGTGGTAAAATGGAAATCGTTGCTGCACCTGAGCTTGCTTATGGTGATCGCCAAGCAGGCAGAATTCCGGCGAGTTCTACCTTAAAATTTGAAGTGGAATTACTTGATTTCACGCCAGCAAAATAATCTAAAATAATATTCAATAGGCGAGGTCACTCGCCTTTTTACATTGACTTATGAATCAAATTTTTACCCCGCTTTCTGACGAAGATCATGCTATTCTTGCTTCTTATTTTCCTGTGGTAGATGGCATCGCAACCTTAATTGGTACACACTGTGAAATTGTCTTGCATTCATTAGAATATCTAGAAAATTCAGCGATCTATATTGCTAATGGGCATAACACAGGGCGAACGATTGGTTCACCGATTACTGAGCGAGCTTTGCAATCGCTCCGGCATATGCAGACCGACAGTGTTTCCAAGCCTTACTTTACTAAAGCGAAAGGCGGTGTACTGATGAAATCTGTCAGTATTGCTATTCGTAACCGTAAGCAGCATGTGATAGGCTTATTGTGTATCAATATGAATCTAGATGTGCCCGTTTCGCAATTCTTAAGTACCTTCATTGCACCCGATGAGGGCGAACAAGCGGTGGAAAATGGGGTAAATTTTGCCAGCTCACTAGATGATTTGGTGGTGCAGAGTATTGATAGCACTATTGCAGAAGTACGTAATGATCAGCGAATTGCCAATAACAGTAAAAACCGCCAAATTATCATTGCGCTCTATGAGAAAGGTATTTTTGAGATTAAAGATGCCATTCATCAAGTCGCCAAACGGTTGGGAATTTCTCGACATACCATCTATCTCTATATTCGCCAACTTAAGCAGGAAACAGAATAATGCATTATGTTTTAGCGATTAAATCGCCTGTTTATGGCGGGCAAGGGGCTTATCTCGCTTACCAGTTTGCCAACGCATTACTGGCTAAACAGCACCAAATTAGCCAAATTTTCTTTTTTCAAAACGGGGTTAGTAACGGCAATAGCTTGGTTGAACCAGCCAGTGATGAGCTCAATTTAGTGCAGGCATGGCAGCAATTTTCACAACAGCATAATGTGCCGTTACACTTGTGTATTGCCGCCAGCCAGCGGCGGGGGATTTCGGCGGAAAATTTAGCAGAAGGCTTTGTGTTGGCTGGATTAGGTGAATTTAGCAAAGCCGTGCTAGAAGCGGATAGAGTAATGAGTTTTTAACATGAGATACAAACTAGCCGTATTATTCACACAACCTCCATTTGGCAGTGCAACCAGTCGAGAAGGACTCGATGCCGTGTTAGCTGCATCAGCTTTTTGTGACGAAGATGAAATAGCAATCTGCTTTTTGTTCGATGGCGTTTTCAACCTGCTGAAAAAGCAGCAACCAGAGCAGATTTTGCAAAAAGATCACATTGCCACATTTAAATTGCTGGAACTGTATGAATTAAGCGAATGCTTTATTTGCCAACAATCTGTTACCGAACGTGGATTAGATAACGCAGAGTGGATTTTACAAGACGTGCAGTTTGTGGCACGAGAGCACATTTTTGCTTGCTTACGCAATGCCGAGAAAGTTTTGACGTTTTAAGGATAGTTATGCTTTATACCATAAGCCGTGCCGATTACGACTCAAATCAACTTCAAGCTATTATTTCGCAATTTACCGAAAATGATGCCATTGTGCTTTGGCAAGATGGCGTTCTGCAAGCGGTGAAAAATCCGCAATTTTTTGCAAATTGCGCGAATGTGTTTGTATTAGAAACCGATTTGCAAGCAAGAGGATTAACAACATCGTTGCCAGTGATTTCTTTCGCGGCATTGGTTGAAATCAGCGAACATTTCTACCCGCAAATTGCATTATAAAAATCAATACCATGAGCTGACTTTACTTGCTTCTTCCCCGCAAGGGGGAAGAAAATGAGCCTAACGATTCAAGAATTAATATCCTTGCCCATCTCTGAGCAAATGTACATTTCCTTTGCGGCGTAAAAAACCGACTCGGTCAAAATATTCAATTAATTGTACGGTCACTTTACGACCATAGCCAATTTCATCTCGTAGCTGGTTTACAGAAATTTCACCATTTTGTTGAATAATGCTTTTGATCAGTTGGGCAAAATTGCTGATCTGCTCAAAGGTTAAAAAACGGTCTTTCACAATCGGCACTAAATAACCAAGTTTGCCTGCTTTATAGAGTAAATTTCGCATTTCACCCTCATCTGTAGCTAATTCGCTCGCAATATCCCGCACCCAAAGCGCTTGCGTAGTCCGCTGGAAAATGGGCAAAACTTGTTGCCAAATTGCGATTTCCTCGGCAGAAAACGCAATTTTATGTTCAGGCAAATGGATCCAGCCGCGGCTTTGAGCCAGTTTACCCTGTTCAACCAATTCATCTATAAAGTGATAGACCAGATTTTCTGGCTGAGCCAGTGCTGCTATACGGTAAAGACGGGCTTTGGTCACACCTACTTGATCATTATGTTGAGCATGATAATTGGCTAATTTTTCAAGAATAGTTTGTTGTAATTGTTGTTTAAAAACGGGGCTAAAAAGCCATTTTTGCCCTAAGTTTTCGCCAAATCGCAGCAAATTACTGATAAATTGCTGCTCCGCCCACGCTAAAAATGACAGTTCCACTGCTTTTGTTTCAAGGTCATATGAAATTTTGTTTGCAAGCGGTTGGTTTTGACTGATTTTTTGCAAAAATGCTAAACGAGTTTCGCTGCGTTTATGGCGTTTGGGCGAATGGATTTCGATTACACTTGCTCCCGCAAGCGTTTGGCTGTCATCACCGTTACGGATGATGAGTTTATCACCATTGGCAATATGCAATGGCTGATCAAGAATAATTTCGGCAAGTAAATTGGCAGAATTTTGTGCAAAATCACCCGCTTGTTTATTGAGTAAATTCAATTTTGCGGTGATATGGCTAGCAAAATGGTATAGGTGTACAACGCTATTTTCGGGCAATTCTTGTTCGCTATGTAGCTGTACGCTAATGCGATCGGTCGCAAAATTTGGTTCAAGCTCGGTCAGCCAATCGCCTCGTGCCAGCTCAGTTTTTTCGATGTTTGCTAAATTTAAGGCAAGCCGTTGTCCAGCAAGCCCTTGCTGGCTTTCACTATTTTGAGCGTGAATATTTTTTACGCGCACACGTTTGCCGTTAGAAAGATATAATTCCGTTCCTACTTGCACTTTGCCCGCTACTGCTGTACCGGTGACGACTAAGCCTGCCCCTTTAATATTGAAGACTCGATCAATGGCATAACGGAAGGGTTTTTCTAGATGAGAACTTAAGTGATTGAGTGAGACAAGGTGCTGTTTGAGATTCGCAATACCTTCGCCAGTGTGCGCTGAGGTAACAAAAAAAGCGGCTTGATTTAAAAACGGATAACGCTGTTTTAGCTCGCTTTGCAAGTTTGAAATTTGCTCTGCATTTGCACGATCAGCTTTGGTTAGCACCACGATGATTTGGCTAAAATTGAGCAGCTTGAGGATGTTAAGATGTTCATCTGTTTGCGGTTTAATGCCTTCATCTGCTGCCACAACCAGCATAGCATGTTGCAAGCCACCTAAGCCGGCTAACATATTCGACAAGAATTTTTGATGCCCTGGTACATCAATAAACCCTAAAATATCGCCTTCAATCGGCAGATAGGCATAGCCCAAATCAATGGTGAGTCCGCGTTTTTTCTCTTCGGGTAAATGGGCGGTATGTGTGCCTGTTAATGCTTGTAATAATGTGGTTTTGCCGTGATCGACATGGCCTGCGGTGCAGATGATCATGATTATGCTCCCTCTCTAAATTTAGTCGAAATGATAGCAAATCCCACCCAAAAAGATAACAGCCCATTATCGTCGCCAATCTGCTAAAATAGCACTAAATTTTCTTATCAAAATAGACGAATGACAAGCAAAGATCTCTCGCAACACACCCCAATGATGCAACAATATCTGCAACTTAAAGCGGAAAATAAAGATATTTTACTTTTCTACCGTATGGGCGACTTTTATGAGTTGTTTTATGACGATGCGAAAAAAGCCGCGGCATTGCTCGATATTTCATTGACCAAAAGGGGAAGTTCAGCCGGTGAACCGATTCCAATGGCGGGTGTACCCTATCACGCGGTGGAAGGCTATTTAGCGAAATTGGTTGCATTGGGCGAAAGTGTCGCAATTTGTGAGCAGGTGGGTGATCCAAATACCAGCAAAGGCCCTGTTGAGCGGAAAGTCGTGCGGATTGTCACCCCTGGTACGGTGAGCGATGAAGCCTTATTACCTGAACGCCAAGATAATTTAGTTGCAGCCGTTTATGCGGAAAAAGGCATTTTTGCCCTTGCTACGCTGGATATGACAAGCGGTCGTTTTTTGATTACTGAATTGCAAAATGCTGAACAGCTTGCCGCTGAGTTGCAACGGGTTTCCCCTGCGGAATTGCTCTATCCTGAACAGTTTGAACCGATGGAGATTGTTCAGCGTTTCAAAGGTTTACGCCGTCGTCCAATTTGGGAATTTGAGTTAGTTACCGCAATTAATTTGCTGAATCGTCAATTTGGCACCAAAGATCTCACGGGATTTGGGGTGGAAAAAGCGGTGGTGGCACTCTGTGCCGCTGGTTGTGTGTTGCATTATGCGCAAGAAACCCAACGCACCGCACTGCCGCATATCAATGCGATTCATCTGGCTCAAAATAGCGATACTGTCTTGCTTGATGCTGCTACTCGCCGCAATTTAGAACTCACCCAAAATCTTGCAGGTGGGGCAGAAAATACCCTTGCTGCGGTATTAGATAAATGCGTTACGCCAATGGGGAGTCGTTTGCTCAAACGCTGGATTCATCAGCCTATTCGTGATCTGGCTAAATTACAAACTCGCCAACAAACTATTCTTGCTCTGCAACAAAATGATCGCATAGCCGATTTGCAACCGCTGTTGCGACAAGTGGGCGATATGGAACGGATTTTGGCGCGGGTGGCATTGCGTTCTGCTCGCCCTCGGGACTTAACTCGTTTGCGAACCGCGCTTGAACAGCTCCCTGATTTGGTCAATTTTTCGCAAAATCTGACCCCTTGCTTGGACAAAATGCTAAGTCAGCTGGCTGATTTTAGCGAATTGCAAGATCTACTTGCCCGTGCGGTGATTGATAATCCACCGCAGTTAATTCGTGATGGTGGCGTGATTGCACAAGGCTATAACGCAGAGCTTGATGAATGGCGTAGCCTTGCCGATGGTGCAACCCAGTATCTAGAAGATTTAGAAATCCGTGAGCGAGAGAAAACAGGGATTGATACGCTGAAAATCGGCTTTAATGCGGTACACGGTTACTACATTCAGATTTCGCAAGGGCAGGCTCACAAAGCCCCTATTCACTATGTTCGCCGCCAAACATTGAAAAATGCGGAACGTTATATTATTCCAGAGCTGAAAACCTACGAAGATAAGGTGCTGAAAGCCAAAGGGGCAAGCCTTGCTTTGGAAAAGCAGCTTTACGAAGAACTGTTTGACTTGATGATGCCACGCTTGGGCGAATTGCAACTTGCCGCACTGGTGCTGGCGGAATTGGACGTTTTAACCAACCTTGCCGAACGTGCCGAAACGCTCAATTACACCATGCCAACATTTTCTGCTCAACGGGGTGTGAAAATCAAAGGCGGTCGCCACCCTGTGGTGGAACAGGTACTGAAAGATCCGTTTATTGCTAACCCAGTTTATCTTAATCCACAACGCCATTTGCTCATTGTAACTGGCCCGAATATGGGCGGTAAAAGTACCTATATGCGACAAATTGCGTTGATTACATTGATGGCATATATCGGCAGTGCCGTGCCGGCAGAAAGTGCAGAAATCGGCCCGATTGACCGTATTTTTACCCGCATTGGGGCGAGTGATGATTTAGCGTCTGGGCGTTCAACCTTTATGGTGGAAATGACCGAAATGGCGAACATTCTGCATCAAGCCACCGAAAATAGCCTTGTGTTGGTGGACGAAATTGGGCGGGGGACATCAACTTATGATGGTTTATCTTTAGCGTGGGCGTGTGCCGAGTGGCTTGCCCGAAAATCACAATCTTTAACACTGTTTGCCACTCACTATTTTGAGCTAACAGCATTACCAAATCAGTTGAAAGGTGTTGCGAATGTGCATCTAGATGCGATTGAGCATAATGATACCATTGCGTTTATGCATAGCGTTCAAGAAGGGGCAGCAAGCAAAAGTTATGGTTTGGCGGTAGCCGCATTGGCGGGCGTGCCGAAACAAGTTATTGGCTTAGCAAAACAGAAGCTGGCTCATTTGGAGCAGCTTTCGCAGCAAACCACGCAGTTACACGACAGCCCACAGCAAGATTTATTGTTTAGTGAACCTTTGCAAAAAACGCCAGAAAATCAACCGCTTGTTGAGCTATCTAAAGTGGAAATGGCATTAGCTGAGATCAACCCTGATGAGCTAACACCAAAACAGGCATTGGATGTGCTGTATCGTTTGAAGGCAATCTAAACGAAAGGGGCGAATGATGAGATTTCGCCCCCTTGTTTTTAGTAGGTTTAGAAAATGGCTTCAAGCCGTAAAAATGCGCCCAATGTGTGTTTGCGATCTTCTTTGCGGTTATTGTAGAAATTCACTTCGGGTTGAATAAATAGCCATTGGCGCAAAATTGGCTGACGCCAGTTGATAAAGGGTCCATAGTAATTGAGATCAACTTTCTTATGTTCAATTTCTCCACCAAAATTAAAGCCGTAATTTAAGCGTTTGAAATTTGAATAGGTATGTTGGCGGTATAAGCTATTGCCCCAAAACAGTTCTTCATCATTATCATGAGTATATTGCAGGTAGGTATGGTTATTGATAAAACGACGCGCTGTTTCAGTAAACTTATTTTCAAAATTGGTGCGTAAATAGTGTTTGCTGTTTGAACCATAGCGGTAGATCTGTTCTAGGCGTACACTATATTGTTCATTCACTTGCCATAATTTGCTTGCTTTGGCACGGACGAAAATATCTGCTCCAGAACGAACGCCGACATCGAGGTCGGTTTCAATACCTAGGCTTTTAATTCCATTAGACCAGCGGATCGCCATTGACGCATTGTCATCGCGTGCTTGTTTACGATCGTATTTTTTATCGCCTTGTAATGGTGTACGATAATTACGGTGGAGCTGTTGATTATCGCGTGATTGGTTATCGAGATCTTCATCACCAAACACTAAACTAAGGTTTTTAAGGTGCCTTTTTAAGGCAGGCAATTTAATTTTAGCGCGGATACGAGGCTTGATGGAGTAGCCATCATAACGATTCCATTCATTATCAAACATAACTCGCAATGTTGCTGAAGCCGGGTTGCTAGGATCGGTTTCACCAATCCAGTTATCAATGCTGTGCGACCAACGATTTAACGTTGTTTTCACATTGCCATGTTGTTCATCCACCCAGCTTCCAGCAAGAGAGGGCAAAGCGGCTAAGCTGAAAATAGTGGCTGTAATCCAATTTTGTTTCATAAGAAACTCCTGTTTGGCTTTTGCAAAAAAATAGCGGGAATCGACCGCTTGCACATACTAGCGGAAAAAATAAAAAAGCCAAAGAGAAGTTTCTTTGGCTTTGGCGTAAATTAACGAACTATATTACAACACCATACTTGAAAGCATGAAGCCGAATGCAACAGCAAGGGTGATAGCTAATACACCCGGAATTAAGAATGGGTGGTTGAAAACCAATTTGCCGATACGGGTTGAGCCTGTATCATCCATTTGTACTGCTGCGATTAAGGTTGGGTATGTTGGCAATACGAATAGTGCTGAAACAGCTGCAAAGGCAGCTATAGCCGCTTCTGGAGAAACGCCAAGCGCTAGCGCAGCAGGATATAGTGCTTTCGCTGTAGCTGCTTGTGAGTAAAGTAGAGTACCCGCAACAAATAAGATAACCGCTAAGCTCCAAGGGTATTCGGTTAAGAAGGCTGATGAAGCAGATTTAATTGCTTCAATGTGGCCACCAACAAAGGTATTACCTAACCATGCTACACCAAGTACACAGATTGCAGCTGTCATACCTGATTTGAACGTTTGTGCATTTGGGACTTCTGCGCTATCTGCTTTACAGAATACGCAAATTAATGCCGCGGTCGCAAGCATGAAAGAGATAATCGCATTATCGCGGCTGAGGATTGGGTCTTTAATTAGACCAACATTACCACTGATCGCAATGGCGTAGCACATAATTGCGACAATAGCGATACCAAAAATAGCAACAGAACGTTTAGCATAAGGTTTTAACTCAATTTGGGTTTCGCCACGCATTGGGACTAAACCTTTTGCAAGACGTTCTTGGTAAACTTCATCATCTTTTAACTCTTTGCCCAAAAAGTTACACACAAATGCGGTAATCATACAAGCGGCGAAAGAAGTTGGGATCCAGATACCGAGCAGCTGGAGGTAGCTTAAGCCAAAATGTTTTTCTAACTCTGTTGTTAAGAAAACAACTGCAGCAGAAATAGGTGATGCGGTGATCGCAATTTGAGAAGCGACTACGGCAATAGAAAGCGGGCGAGATGGACGAATACCTTGCTCTTTTGCTACTTCAGCAATCACTGGTAAAGTGGAAAATGCAGTGTGTCCGGTACCTGCAAACATAGTCATGGCATAAGTCACCGCTGGAGCAAGATAGGTCACGTGTTTTGGGTGTTTACGTAAGATACGTTCCGCCACTTTAACCAGATAATCCATACCGCCAGCAACTTGCATTGCAGCAATCGCCATAATAACTGCCATAATGATAGAGATAACATCAAATGGTATAGCGCCCGGTGTTAAACCGAGTAAAGCGAGAACAACCACCCCCATTCCGCCCATAAAGCCAATACCAATGCCGCCTAAGCGGGTTCCCAAGAAAATAAATAGCAGCACAACTGCCAAATGTAACCAAATCATATTGGATTCCTTAGTGTTATGATAATTAAAACAGCCTTGTTAGGGTGTTGAGTATTTAAATTCATTAGCAACAGCTCCTGACAAGGGCGGACAATGTAGCAATAAAAAGCAGTTAATTCTATAATGCAGGTCAAATAATCGTTTTAAAAAGAGAAAAATATGCAGTTTTCTAAAATGCACGGCCTAGGCAATGACTTTATGGTGATTGATGGCGTGACGCAAAATATCTATTTAACCACCGAGATCATCCGTAAACTTGCTGATCGTCATCGCGGTATTGGTTTTGACCAGCTTTTATTGGTGGAGCCGCCTTATGATCCAGAGCTTGATTTTCACTACCGTATTTTTAATGCAGATGGTAGTGAGGTTTCCCAATGTGGCAATGGCGCAAGGTGTTTTGCCCGTTTTGTGGCACTGAAAGGTTTGACCAATAAAACCGATATTGGGGTGAGTACGGCAAAAGGTAAAATGGTGCTGAGCTTGAAAGAAAACGGGCAAGTACGAGTAAATATGGGGGAGCCGATTTGGGAACCTACGAAAATTCCATTTGTAGCAAATAAATTTGAGAAAAACTATATTCTTCGCACAGAAATTCAAACGGTACTCTGTGGCGTAGTATCGATGGGCAATCCACACTGTGTTTTACAGGTGGAAGATGTCGGTACGGCAAACGTAAACGAGTTGGGTGCTTTGTTAGAATGCCATGAGCGTTTTCCTGAGCGAGTGAATGTTGGATTTATGCAGGTGATTAATCGTAATCATATTAAATTGCGTGTGTTTGAACGAGGTGCGGGAGAAACACAAGCTTGTGGTAGTGGTGCTTGTGCCGCAGTTGCTGTTGGTATTATGCAAGGTGTACTGGATAGCAGTGTACAGGTTGATTTACCAGGTGGCAGTTTGCAAATTGAATGGAATGGTGTTGGTGACCCCTTATATATGACTGGTGATGCAACGCATATTTATGATGGTTTTATTAAACTTTAAAAAAATCCGCTTAAGTTATCACTTAAGCGGATTTTTTGTTTAGCGATTTAACCACGCCATATATTCTTTTGTGCCTTCAGCAACGGTTTTAAATGTACCGTTGTAGCCTGCTTTACGCAATTCGGTTAAATCTGCTTGGGTAAAAGTTTGATAGCGAGATTTTAAGTGATCTGGGAATGGGATAGTTTCAATTTCGCCTTTTTGATGGAAATCAATCACCGCTTCGGCAACGGCTTGGAAAGATTCCGCATTGCCAGTCCCTAAGTTAAAAATACCCGATACTCCATTTTGCCATGCCCAAAGGTTTACTTTTGCCACGTCTTCTACATAGACGAAATCACGTAAGAAGGTTTCTGAGCCTGCGAATAGTTTTGGATTTTCGCCTTTGAGAATTTGCGTGTTTAAATGGAAAGCAACACTTGCCATTGAGCCTTTATGCTGTTCACGTGGGCCATAAACGTTGAAGTATTTAAAACCGCAGATTGGACTATCGGCGTGCGGTAGAAGTTTGCGTACATATTCATCAAATAGGAATTTTGAGTAACCATAGACATTCAACGGCTGTTCAAATTCGCGTTTTTCAATAAAGTTGTCTGAGCGACCACCGTAGGTTGCGGCACTGGATGCATAGAAGAACGGGATACCACGATCTAAGCAGTAATGCAGTAACTCTTTGGAGTATTCATAGTTATTCTGCATCATATATTTACCGTCCCACTCAGTGGTTGCTGAACAAGCACCTTCATGGAATACTGCTTCAATTCGCTCACCAAATTCATCGCCCGCGATAATAGAAGCGATAAAATCTTCTTTATCGCAATAATCCGCAATGTCTAAATCTACAAGATTGATAAATTTCTCGCCATTTTTGAGATTGTCCACCACTAAAATATCTTTTCTACCAATCGCATTTAATGCTTTTACAATATTGCTGCCAATAAAGCCAGCTCCGCCAGTTACAATAATCATGAGGTTATCCTTATGTTGCCAAAATCTTGTGTATTATCCTTTGGCTTGCAGGGTTTTGCAAATTTTTACCGAAAAATGACCGCTTGTTCGTTGGTTCATAAAAGAAAAACGGGCGTTATTGCTAACGCCCGTTTAATTTAGTTTGTCGTCAGTTAGAAGTTAATTCTGATACCGGCTGTCACAATATTGTTGTGACCTTTGCTTTTCGCAAGTTTGAGATCATAATTAGCATATAGCGAAACATTTTTGTTTAACTCAGCTAATGCGCCGACCCCTACCCACGTTTTGCTTTTCGCAAGGCCAATACCTTTTACATCGAATTTTGCATCTTGTAAGCCAGTATAGCTTGCTTTAAAGCTAAGATCTTCACGTTTAAACGCTTGTTGATGATTTACATAGCCTTGGAATGTAGTTTTTACACCACCTACATCAAGACTTAACGCTGTGCGTAAACCAACCAATGCGCTAGTTTGTTGATAGGTCGTTTTATCCGCGGTTAAACCAAATTGACTGTTTGTTTCACTGAATGCGCCACGTCTGACAACATCATGACTTAAACCGACAAACGGTGTTAATGCGAATTGACCTACGTTGAAGTCATAGCCTGATTCGAGGTAAGCAGACAATACCTTATCACGGTGGTTAATTTTTGCTGTACTTACGTTATTATCCGCCAAAATAATATTACGTTCGACATCAGAATCTACACTACCGTAACCAAGGCGACCTTGGAGATACCAAGGTGTTTTATGCTTGTTACCCACACGAGCATATAATGATGCACCAATACTATCAGCTTTAGCGCTACCGCCATAGCGGTCAAAACTTACTTTTGCTTTTGAGTAATTGAATGCAGTACCTAAAATGACATTTTCGCTGATTTGTTTATCAACACCGAGTTGGCCAGCATAGGTGTTGGTTTTACCTTCACCGAAACCTGCTTCTTTTAGTGTACCGTTACCATAAATACCCGTAGCCCATACACCAGCAGTTTCGCCTACGTTATCTAGTTTACCTAGCATAACAAGACGATTAGAGAGGTCTTTATTCACTGTTTCTGCATTTTCAAATGTAAGCGCTTGCGCAGACGCATAAATTTGACCAGATAAGCTATCTAAAGCAACTCCTTGCGTATTGCTATTGGCAATACTGTTTTGTAGAACAGCTGCGTGTTGTGCAAAGGTTTCATTCGTTGCAGCCGTTGTGCCGTTATTTCCCTCAATTTGCGAATCTAATGTGGTGAAAGCGCTTTCTAATGCCATGGCAACATTTTCACGCATTGTTTCGCCAGAAGTGTTTTCGGTCACATACTCTGCGACATTTTTACGGCTAACTGTTGCTGTAACTTCATTTTCGCTGGTTTTTTCTGCCGTCGCAGTTAATAACCCAGATGTTTCTATTGCAGCAAAGTTACCCTTAATTGCAGTGTCAGAGGTAATCGCATTGATGGTGACACCTTTTTCGGTGACATACTGCGCTTTACCATCTTTAACTGCAGCTAGTGATAAAGTAGAGTCGTTTAAGTCAACTTCTCCTTTTACGTTTAAGTTTGAACCTAAATCTGACACTAGCGTACTTTGCGCCGTAGCAACGTAATCTTTATTGATCGTAGAATAACCCTGGTTAACAATAGTACCCTCGTTATTTACGCCATTTTCTAACGTGGTATTATTGACAACCAATGTACCACTACGCGACACGTTGACTTTAGACGCATATTGTTTACCGTTAATAGTGATAGCACCTTCATTGAGCGTTGTGTCTCCTGCAAAGGTACTCGCACCCGATAAAATTAATTCGCCTTGACCATTTTTTACTAAGCCTGCATCACCATCAATATTGTTTGAAAACTCATAGCTTCCATCTGGAATATTAACGGTAACGTTATCTGCTAATGCAAGACGTTTGTCAAAGCTGGCTGGACCGTTTACTGCTTTTTCAACGTTAAGCAAGCCCCAACCATATACATCATCTACCCCTGGTGCACCAATATCGGTTGCCGTTGATAAGATAGATTGTTTGATGAGGTTGCCATCCATCCAAGGATATTTTTGTTTCACGAGTGCTGCCGTACCCGTGACTGCTGGAGCTGCAAAGGATGAACCGCTAGCAATAATGTTTCTACCACCTAAATTAAAGATGTAGTCACCCATTGCGGTAACGGTCCAATTTTTTGCCACACCGGCTTGAGAATATGGCAATAAATTGCTCCATTCAAAGTTACCCAATCCTTCATTAGTTCTGGTTGCTACTGCAACAACAGAGATCCAACCTTTTTCCAAGCTTGGTTCATAATAAGGTAAACCTGCTTGGACTGATGGATTGAGATCACCGCGGTTATTTCCCGCAGCCCAGACAAATAACCCACCATCTTTTACTTTATCTTTATAGAATCTTAAGACATCACTATCAAATTGGCGGAGATAGTAATAAGAGGAGTTTCTATTGTTGTTAAAGTAAGTCAGTGGTTTTGGAATACCATATGACTGGTTAAAAATACGGGCACCACGATACCATAAATCATTATAGATTGAGGCGGTTGCGGATAAGCCCGTGCCACTGGATGTCGTTTTAGTAATATCTGCTAATAATAGTGTTGCTTTAGGTGCAACGCCATTACGAGAGTTCCCGCCCCCAATCATTTCCGCAACTTGGATACCATGGGTTGCGCTAGCTGGAGCCGTGCGCCCTGTTTCAATCACTACAGCACGATGCCCAAATTTTTTATTGATGTCGTCATACATAAGATTGTTTTTAAAACCACTATCTAGTACCCCAACAGTAACGCCTGCACCATCTAGTCGAACATTGGCCTTATTATTCGGATCTGTAGTGCTATAACCGCGCGAGCGATCATTCCACTGAATTCCTCTATTTGGCACATTGATTGCAACAGGTGTTGGGCGAACGTTTACAGGTTCTGTTGGTTTAATGATGATTGGACCCACATCATAAATTGGCGCATCTACAACAGGTGTCGTATCAACAACTGGCTGAACAGGAATTTCCTCAACTGGTTTGATATCGACAACAGGTTGAGCAGGAGGTTCCTCAACAGGCTGAATATCAGCAACAGGAGGGGTAGGTTTTTCCTCAACTGGTTTAATATCAACCACAGGGGGAGTTGGTTCTTCCTCAACTGGTTTAATATCAACAACAGGTTGAATTGGCGTTTCCTCAACAGGTTTGATATCAACAACAGGTCGAGTTGGCGTATCGACAACAGGTCTGGTTACAACAGGTGTGTAAACTGTACGGACGGTTGTGCGACCATTTACCGTAGTATAAATCTTGGTAATAGTGATACCGTCAATAGTTGTTGATACAGTTCTGGTTGTTACTCCAGTATAGCGGGCGGGATTATACCAAGACGAATAATTATTACGATAATTCGAAGTGTAATAATATCCCGAGTAAATCGGAGCATATTTATAATAGCTATCCGTGGCGGAAGGATAGTATCTCATTGTACTTGCAAGCTGTTCAGAAACTTGGCTTGCATTAACCTCTGGCGATAAGGCTAATAGTGTTGCTATTGCAGCAACATAACTTTTATTTTTCACCTTTTGGTTTCCTTCTAATAGATACAAAGATACCCCTTGTTTATTCGTAAATCTATTACGGATCCTTTAATAGAAATGTAAAACAAGGGATGTAAATTAGAACAAAAATTAAAATCAAAATCAATAATGTTGTTTTTTTGTTTGATTTTGGATTAAAAAATAGAAGGGGTTGTAAATTATTTTGAAGGGATATTTTCTTATTTTAAAAATATGCCAATCGTTTGCGCTGGTGGGGATATTTTAAAAAAATATGAAATTATATATCGGGGGATTTTCCCCCGATAATTTAAATTAATTTATTGTCCATAATACGCATTTGCACCATGCTTACGTAAATAGTGTTTATCTAATAATTCCTGTTGCATTGAGTTAATTTGTGGACGAATTTGATGACTGACAAAATTCATATAAGCAACTTCTTCTAACACTACGGAATTATGCACTGCATCAAAAGCATCTTTACCCCAAGTGAATGGACCGTGAGAATGAACTAATACACCTGGTACTTGATCTGGGTTAATCCCACGTTTACGGAAAGTTTCCACCACTACTTTACCTGTTTCTAATTCATATTCCCCTGCAATTTCCTCTGGCGTCATTCGGCGAGTGCAAGGCACAGAGCCATAAAAATAGTCGCCCTGTGTTGTGCCTAAGCAGAGAATATCTTCGCCTGCTTGTGCCCAAGCGGTTGCATGACGAGAGTGAGTATGCACCACGCCTCCGATGTTCGGAAATTGACGATAAAATTCTAAGTGCGTTGGCGTATCCGATGAAGGTTTTTTATCCCCCCACACACGGTTACCTTGCAAGTCCACAATCACAATATCATCAGCAGTTATTACATCGTAATCCACGCCTGATGGTTTAATGGCGACTAAGCCTGTTTCACGATCAATTTCACTCACATTTCCCCAAGTAAAGGTCACCAATTTATATTTTGGGAGTTCAAGATTGGCTTTAAGCACACGTTCACGCAATTCTTTTAACATTGGAATCCTCCTTCTTGCATTTTTTGCTCAATCCAACGACGAGCATTGATAATTTCTGCGATAGGCTCTTCGGCTTTTTCCGTCCACATTTCAATCAAAAATGCACCACGATAGTTAAGTTCTGCAAGTAATTTAAAGAAACCGACAAAGTCCACACAGCCCTCACCGAATGGCACATCTCGGAATTGCCCTTTGCAGGTTTCGGTGACCTTGTAAGTATCTTTTAAGTGAATTTTAGAGATTTTATCTATACCTAAACGTAACTCTTCCTGCCAATTGTCATTCCACGCACTCAAATTGCCTATGTCGGGATAAACGGTAAACCACGGATTTTTAATCAAATCGTCCCATTTCTTCCAACGAGAAATAGAACTCATAAACTGAGTATCCATAATTTCCACTGCAATCGTTACCTCATTGCTTGCTGCAAGTTCTACCGCCCATTCTAATCCCTCTTGGAAATGTTTGAGCGTTTCTTCATCTTGCTCTTCGTAATACACATCATAACCGGCCAGCTGAATGGTACGAATACCAAGATCAACCGCTAACTGCACCGCTTTTTCCATAATTTCACGCGCTTTCGCACGGATTTCTGGATCGTGACTACCAAATGGGAAGCGGCGATGCCCTGAAAGGCACATTGAAGGAATGGTTACGCCTGTGTTAATGATTGCTTTCACGAGCTTAATCCGCTCTTTTTTGCTCCAATCTAATCGTGCTAAACGCTCATCGGTTTCATCAATAGATATTTCCACAAAATCAAAACCGCAGGCTTTCGCAATAGAAAGTCTATCCTGCCAAGAAATATTTTTTGGCAACGCTTTTTCATAAATACCAAGTTTGTGTTTTCTCATAGGTTTTCCTATTTTTAGAGTAAAGATAGCTGAGCAGAATTTCAGAAAGTAATTTTTTCCACCTAAAGGATTAAATCCTTTCGGTAATATTTATTTTTCCGTTTCTAATAAGAGACTCTTCTTGGTAAGTAGCAATAACATAATCTCCTGTTGGATAGGCCACAGCCATCAAGAAATATCCCTGTTCTATTTGCTCATCTGTTAGAAATGATTGTTCGCTTTGAGCGGTGGCTGGGTCAATAATTAAACGTACAGCACAGGCACTAAAGCTCCCAATCCAATGCTAATAAATGTAATAGAAAATTAACCTTTTCCAAGATTTTTTATTCATTACACTATTCTCCTATAGTATTACGGTAACCATATTTCAGATCGCATTTTATGAAGGAAGTTTATTGTTTGATTGGTTAAGCTAAAATAACCTCTAATCCCTTATTTCTTAAGGCATTGATAATTGCAGAGTCGGCTTCTTTCCCTGTAATCAGTAAATCAATTTCTTTTAGTTCAGAAAACAGCATTCCGACACGTTTACCTAATTTACTACTATCTAATAAAACCACATATTTATTTGCTCTTGCTGACATCTGTTTTTCAGAATTGGCTATAATCATATCCGTTTTAAATAAGCCATCTTGAGTGAAGCCTTTACCGCTGGTGAACATAATATTCGCCGCATAAGTTGATTCATTCTGTGCATTTAGTGACAATGTAATTGCTTTATTATGGTTATATTGTCCACCAATAATCACGAGATCCTCATGATTATGCTCAATTAGATGGTTAGCAAGCGGTAGATAATTGGTCATAATTTGCAATTTTTTCCGGCACAAATGTTCGCCGAGCATCAGCATCGTCGAACCACAGGTGAGTAAAACGCTATCGCCATCAGTACATAATTTGCTTGCTGCTTGAGCTATACGTTGTTTTTCATCGCTATTAGAAATAATTCCCTTATGTTTTGGAATAAAGTCCGTACGCAATACTTCAGCGCCATTGCGCACTTTTTGTAATCGACCTTGCTCATGGAGTTTATTTATATCTCGGCGAGCGGTAGCGGGCGAAACATTGAGTAATTCAATAATATCTTGGGTAGAGAGAAACTGCTTGTCTGATAGCAAATTCAATAATTGTCTGTGTCGATAATTCTCGTTCATTATTCGTCCTGTGTTTTTTGATTATTATTAGCCGTAATGAACGGTAGGGGCGAATGACGATCCGCCCCTACAATTCGTTACAGCATAGATTTAAATTGAATATTTGGTTCTTGCTCAAAGCAATCATCAAAGCCACGAGGGTGGTGATATTCAATAAGGTCTTTATCTCGTGGGTACACATATTTTCCACCTACTTCCCAAATGAATGGGTGGAATTGATATTGTAAACGGTCTTTACGCATACGCCATAATTGTAGAATTTCATCAGTACTTGCCATAAAGTTCGTCCAAATATCGTGATGTACTGGGATAATCACTTTACAACGTAAACATTCCGCCATACGCAATAAATCTACAGAGGTCATTTTATCTGCGATACCTACAGGGTTTTCACCATAGTTATTGAGTGCAACATCAATATCAAACTGTTTACCATGTTTTGCAAATTGAATAGAGTAGTGAGAGTCTGCTCCATGGTAAATAGTACCACCAGGGGTTTTGAACACGTAGTTTACTGCTTTACGTCCCATTTCTTCATCAGAAGGGCAAAGACCTGCTAATTCTCCACCTCTTTCTTCTGCACCTTCGACTGGTAAGGTTACTAAACAGGTACGGTCGAATGAATCTAGCGCATGAATTTCAACGTCTTTGAGTTTTACGACATCACCTGGTTTTACAATGATAATGCGCTCTTCTGGTACACCCCATTTTTTCCATAGCTCAGCACAGTGCCATGGACCAACAAATTTAACATGGTTGAGATTTGGATTATTCACAATGGCAGCAGCTACATTTACATCAATGTGGTCTGAGTGATAGTGTGAAGCTAAGATAAAATCTACCTCGTTAATTGAAAATGGATCCAATACCATTGGCTGTGCGCGTAGGTTCGGTTGTAGTTTACGTACACCTGCCATATTTGCCATTTGGTGACCACGTACCATATCTTTTACTTTCTTAGTTGATTTTCCTCGTCCACACCATAAATCCATGCAAATATTGGCACCCGCTGGGGTTTTGATCCACACACCCACACAACCTAACCACCACATAGCAAAGTTACCCTCTGGTACAACTTCTTGCTCGATCTCTTCATTTAGCCAAGTACCCCATTCAGGGAAGGTTGATAAAATCCAGCTTTCACGGGTAATTTCAGAAATTTTGCTCATTACGAACTCCTTTTGTTCAAATAAGATTAAATAATCACAAATAATCATAACTAATCATCAGGATTTGTAAAATACATTTTTAGAATTTTGTGATCTATGTCTAATTTTTCTTATTTGTATGAGCCTTTATCTACATTGATTAGTCTCGTGTTTATAATTAGTTTTATCTGGGAACAATACCAAGATATATACGAGATTTATTTTATTTTTTAAAAAAAATGGCGCAATGAAAAAATGATTTTTTTTGTGAACTTCATCACAAATAATCAAATTCAATCTTTTATAATCGTCAATAATTGTTATTATTTATCACGTTGATCCCTTAGGGATAATAATTTTTATTTCACAACACATAAATAAGAGGCACTCTTATGGACTTTCTTACTGATATTCTCCTTTTTTTAAAGGATCAAGTGCTAAATAAAGCACCTTTCTTATTGGGTATTGTTGCTTTTATCGGTTATACCTTACTGAAAAAAGACACCACAACAATTATTAAAGGCACAATTAAAACTATTGTTGGTTTCTTTATTGTGCAAGCAGGTTCAGGTTTCTTAACTAGTAACTTTAAACCTGTAATTGATGGTCTAGCAAAATATCATCAATTAACTGGGGCAGTTATTGATCCATATACCAGTATGCAATCAACCATTCAAACAATGGGTGAGAATTATGCATGGGTTGGTTATGCTGTTATCGGCGCACTATTACTCAATATTTTATTAGTTGTATTTCGTCGTTTAACGGGTATTCGTACTATTATGCTTACGGGGCATATTATGTTCCAGCAAGCAGGCTTAGTTGCTGTGTTCTATATGATTATCGGCGCCTCTATGTGGGAAACGATTATTTATACTTCTGTGTTAATGGCGCTCTATTGGGGTATCTCATCTAACATTATGTATAAACCAACTCAAGCGGTTACTGGTGGTGCAGGTTTTTCTATTGGCCACCAACAACAAATTGCTTCTTGGATTGCGGTTAAACTCGCGCCGAAACTGGGAGATAGAAAAGACTCTGTGGATCATATGAACTTGCCAAAATGGTTACATATTTTCCACGACAGTATTTCAGCTACAGCGATTGTAATGACAGTTTTCTTCGGTATTATCCTACTGTCTTTCGGCTTAGATAATTTGAAAGAAATGGCTGGAAATACCAACTGGTTCATGTATATCTTAGAGATGGGTTTGAAATTTGCGGTAGCAATTCAAATTATCGTCACAGGTGTGCGTATGTTTGTGGCTGAACTTTCAGAAGCTTTCAAAGGTATTGCAGAACGCTTAATTCCAAATTCAGTCTTGGCGATTGACTGTGCGGCAATCTACGCATTCTCTCCAAATGCCATGGTGTTCGGCTTTATGTGGGGGGCAATTGGTCAGTTTGTGGCAGTTGCAGCCTTACTCGGTGTGGGTTCTCCAGTATTAATTATCCCTGGCTTTATTCCAATGTTCTTCTCAAATGCAACTATTGGTGTATTTGCTAACCAATTTGGTGGTTGGAAAGCTGTGATGAAAATCTGTTTTGTCATGGGTTTAATTGAAGTATTTGGTTCTGCATGGGTTATTCAAATGCTGGCTGAACAGGGTACAACCTTCAATGGTTGGATGGGTATGGCAGACTGGGCATTATTCTTCCCACCAATTTTACAAGGTATTATTAGTGTTCCTGGTTTCTTCTTCATCATTGTTGCAGCTGCAATGGTCTATATGTTCTTTGCATCAAAACAATTACGTGCTGAAGAAGCTGAAGCAGCAGCAAAAGGTTTAACCCTTGAACAGCTAGATGGCTATGGCTTAGATGAAGTAAAAGGCGAAGAAGAGCCTGTACAAGCGGTTGTAAATACCGAAAATTCTGCAAATCCAGTACGCATCTTAGCAGTGTGTGGTTCTGGACAAGGCTCATCTATGATGATGAAAATGAAAATTAAAGGCTACTTAGATAAACGCGGTATTCCAAATATTATGGATTCTTGTGCAGTAACAGATTACAAAGGCAAATTAAATGAAGTTGATATTATTGTATCAAGCAAACATTTAGCTGGCGAAATTGAAGTTCCTGAAGGTAAAGCCGTACTTGGTGTACAAAATATGTTAAATCCGAATTCATTCGGTGATGAATTAATCGAATTGATTAACAAACATAATGCTAAAGCGTAATCAGGCGTAATAATATGGGGCGAAATGATTATTCGCCCCAACTATTCAAAGGAATGTGTGATGAACTTAAAACAATCTCTTATTGAAAATAATTCTATTTTATTAAATCAATCTGCTAAAAATTGGGAAGAGGCAGTAAAGATTGGAACAGATTTATTAATAAAAGCAGGCACAATTGAGCCACGCTATTACGATAATATTATTAGCAAGGTAAAAGAGCTTGGACCTTATATTATTCTTGCTCCAGGATTAGCTATGCCGCATGCTCGTCCAGAAGAAGGTGTTATTAAAACATCATTCGCCTTAGTGACATTAACTGAACCTGTATTTTTTGAGGGGGAAGAAGAAGGGGTTCGTGTGTTATTAACATTAGCAGGCAGTGATTCTGACCAACATATGCAAGGCTTAATGGAGATTACCCAAGTATTAGATGACCCAGAAAGCGAGAGTGGGGTAGATTTAGAAAAAATTCTCCGTTGCCAAAGTGCTGAAGATGTCTATGCAGTGATTGATGCAGCGTTATCTGCATAACAGAATGGGTGTGTAATTCCAATTTATATAACGATTAAAGGAGTAAATATGTCAAAACCAATGTTACAAATCGCTCTAGATTCTCTATCACTTGAAAAAGCGGTAGCAGATGCCAAACAAGCCGAAGGTGTGGTAGAAATTATTGAAATCGGCACAATTCTGGCTTGTGCGGAAGGGATGAAAGCGGTTTCAACTTTACGTGCACTGCATCCGAATCATATTTTGGTTTGCGATCTTAAAACCACCGATGGTGGCGCGATCCTTGCCAAAATGGCATTTGAAGCGGGAGCGGATTGGCTTACTGTTTCTGCAGCGGCGCACCCCGCAACAAAAGCGGCTTGTAAGAAAGTGGCTGATGACTTTAATGCTGCTCACCCAGAGTTAAAAGTACAAAAAGAAATTCAGATTGAAATTTACGGTAATTGGACTTTTGAAGATGCTAAAGAATGGGTTGATTTAGGTGTAAAACAAGCGATTTACCACCGTTCTCGTGATGCAGAGCTTGCAGGTAAAGGCTGGACAGCGGAAGATATTGAGAAAATGAAACGCCTTGAAGAAATCGGCTTAGAACTTTCCATCACTGGTGGCATTGTGCCGGAAGAAATTCACCTCTTTAAAGAGATCAAAAATGCTAAAGTATTTATCGCTGGACGCGCTTTAGTGGGTGAAAAAGGTAAACAAACAGCCGAAGCCATTCGTGCCGAGATTGAAAAATATTGGTAATCTATTAATAAATTTAAAGTTAAGCCAGCCTCTGAGGTTGGCTTTTTTATTGCCTATTGAGCGCGCCGCTATTAGATACTTTTTCACACTTGGCTAAATAGCCGGATGAAATATAACAAGCGGTCGTTTTAGCCTAAAAATGTGCAAAATGTGATCTATATCTAAAAAGCATTATTTTGCTAATTTCTTCATTTGACAAAATAATTAGCAAAAATTAGATTGAGAACGTTACCGCAAACGATTTCTTTTTGCGAGTAATTGGTGAAACAGATTTTGTTTCGGAATATAGCAATGCGCAGAGAGGTGATTACAAATGGTAAATTTGATCATCGCCACTCACGGAAAATTCTCCGCCGAGTTGGTTAATTCGGCACAAATGGTTTATGGCGACATAGATAATTTGCACGTTGTGACTTTTGTGCCAGGAGAGGGGCAGGATACCCTTGTTGAGAAATGTCAAGCAATTATTGCGACTTTAGCGCAAGATGCTCAGGTATTATTTTTAGTCGATCTATTTGGTGGCAGTCCGTATAACGCCGCTGCTCGAATAGTTGCGATGCGTCCGCAAGATGATATTGTGACAGGCGTAAATTTGCCAATGTTACTGGAAGTGATGGACGCATCTGCTGATGAGAAGAGCGCTTCTGCCTTGGCTGCGTTGGCAAAAGAAGTAGGGCAACAGAGTGTAAAAACTTTTCATCACCAAGCAGCTATAGCAGATGAACAAATAGCTGAAAGGCCTCTGCTTGCAGAACCAGAAACATATGATCCTGAAGGTAGAATGACGATTTCCTTAATGCGGATTGATGATCGTTTAATCCATGGACAAGTTGCGACGTCTTGGGCAAAAGCCGTGAAATGTGAAGCTATTTTTGCGGTGAGTGATGAAGTTGCCCAAGATGAACTGCGTAAAAATCTCCTCCTCCAAATTGCCCCAGAGCACCTTAAAGCCTACGTTATCCCCGTCGAAAAAGCGATTAAAGTTTATCACAATCCTAAATATGCTAGCCGCCATGTATTATGGCTTGTAACTAAACCTGCTGACATTGTGCGTCTTATTGAAGGAGGGGTGAAAATTGATAAAGTGAATGTTGGTGGTATGACCTATAAAGACGGTAATAAACAGTTATCTGATGCCGTCACGGTGGGTAAAGAGGATGTTGCAGCATTTAAGAAATTGCTTGAATTAGGCATTGAGCTTTCACTACAAAAAGTAGCAAGCAACCCAAAAGTTGAGCTAACGCAGAAAAAACTTGATGAAATTCACTTTTAAATAGGAAATGAATTATGACTACGATGGAAATTATTCTCGTCACATTGGTGGCAGCAGTCTGTGGTATGGGCAGCGTATTAGATGAACGTCAAACACACCGACCTTTAATTGCTTGTACCTTAGTTGGTTGGGTATTAGGTGACTTACAAACAGGTGTGATTGTAGGTGGTACATTAGAAATGCTCGCACTAGGTTGGATGAATGTTGGTGCTGCCATGGCACCAGATGCGGCATTGGCTTCCGTTATCGCGGCAATTTTGGTGATTAAGGGCGGGCAAGATAAAGGTACAGCGATTGCTATCGCGATTCCAGTTGCCGCAGCAGGGCAAGTATTAACAATTTTTGTGCGTACTTTAACGATTTTCTTGCAACATAAAGCAGATAAATTTGCAGAACAGGCAAATTTCCGAGGTATTGAACTTTGCCACTTTACGGGCTTGGCATTACAAGCATTGCGGGTAGCAATTCCAACCTTCTTTGTTGCTTTAGTGGCAGGTACAGACAGTGTCACAGAAGCCCTAAATGCGATTCCTGAAGTTGTTACGCGTGGCTTGCAAATTGCTGGTGGCTTTATCGTGGTTGTTGGTTATGCCATGGTAATTAATATGATGCGTGCAGAAGCGCTTATGCCGTTCTTCTTTATCGGCTTTGTGGTTGCCTCATTCTCTAATTATAACTTGGTGGGATTAGGTTTCTTGGGCGCGTGCTTAGCAATGATCTATATCCAATTAAATCCACGTTTCAATGCGACTACTCAAGCCCCTGTTCAACGTAAGAAATTAGCAGAGAATGAGTTAGAAGGCCTATAAGGAGAACAGATTATGTCAGAGAAAAAACAACTTACCGCAGCTGATATTCGTGCCACCTATTGGCGCTCAACCTTTTTACTTGGTTCGTTTAACTTTGAACGTATGCAATCAATGGGATTTTGTGTTTCCATGATTCCTGCGATTAAACGCTTATATTCCAGTAAGGAAGATCAAGCAGCGGCATTAAAACGCCATTTAGAGTTTTTTAACACCCAGCCTTGGGTTGGCTCAGCCATCATGGGGGTGACCGCAGCAATGGAACAAGAGCGAGCAAATGGTGCAGATATTGATGATGCTGCAATCAACGGGGTCAAAGTCGGGTTAATGGGACCATTGGCTGGCGTGGGCGATCCTATTTTCTGGGGAACATTACGCCCGGTGTTGGCTGCGCTTGGTGCAGGGCTAGCAATTAGTGGCAGCTTGCTCGGGCCATTACTCTTCTTCATCGGTATTAATCTTTGCCGCGCTTTAACGCGTTGGTATGGCTTTAAATATGGCTATCAGAAAGGCACAGAAATTGTGAGCGACATGGGCGGGGGACGCCTACAAAAATTAACACAAGGAGCCTCTATTCTTGGCTTGTTTGTTATGGGCTCACTGGTTTCAAAATGGACGAGTATTAATATTCCGCTAGAGCTTTCTCGTTACACTAATGCAGTGGGGGAAGAGGTTGTTACTACGGTGCAAAGCGTGCTCAATGATCTGCTTCCAGGGTTAGCAGCGCTGTTGCTGACTTTCTTATGTATGTGGCTATTACGCAAAAAAGTGAATGCGATGTATATTATCTTTGCTCTATTTGGGGTGGGTATTCTCGGTTATCATTTTGGGGTATTAGCCTAAAAGCAATTTAAGGCGCGCAAAGCGCGCCTTACAAGCGGTTAATTTTTAGGAATTTTTTGCAAATGGATCTAAAACCTATCTTAAAAGCACCGCCAGAACAGCGTTATATAAAAAATAGTTCAATGCTAGTGACAGGCTTATTTATTATTGCAGGCGTGCTTTATTATCCCACGCAGGGTTATGGCGCTGTGATTGCATTAGCTCTAGCACTCTTTGTTTTGCTGGGACAGAAATTGCTCATTGCTCAAACTAAACGTTATTTTGCAGAAATGTATGCAGCCAAACAGCAATTTGAACAGAGCGGAAACCCAGATTATTTAGAATTTATTCGCCTACGTGGCACACAAATGTTGTCGGATAACAAAGTGCTTGCAGATTCGGCAAAAACAGAAATTCAAACTCTGCTTGCTTTCGTTCACAAGCATAAAGGGGCGTAACGAACGCCCCTATTTTTAGAGGAATAGCTCATCAAGTATGACTGCTAATCCATCATGATTATTATCTAAAGTGACGCGCTCTACAGCCTGTTTAATTTGCTCTGGGGCATTGCCCATTGCTACACCTAAGCCTGCATATTCCAGCATATCCAAATCATTAAAATTATCGCCAAATGCAATGATATTTTCTTGCTTAATGCCCAATTTCTGTTGCATGAACTGTAATGCATTTGCTTTGCTAGCATTAGGATGCATAATTTCTAGATATTCGTTTTTCGAGCGGTGAATGGCGAGATGTGGAAATAATGCTTTCAGAACTTTTTCAGTCACTAAAATCAACTTTGCATCAGCAATAACCAAAATTTTATGCACATGAGTTAAATATTTTGGCTTTAAACTGGCCCGGAGGTGGGTAATCTCACCTTCTTGTACTGTCCATTTGTTCTCTGGGTTAGGGCAAAACCAGTCTAATCCGGAATAGTAATTAAGTGACAGATCTGGCACCTGTTCAAGAATGTGCGATACTTTCTCAAAGTCGGCTTGTGCAAGTTCAATACTATACAGCGGTTGTAAATCAGCATCTAAAATAAGCGCACCACCATAACAAATCATGGGGCAGTGTGCGTTTAGTTGCTGATAAAAAGGTGTCATTGCCAGTGGAGGACGGGCAGAAGCCAGAATAAATGGAATACCTTGTCTGAGTACGCGTTGGATAGATTTGGCAGTTTGTGGCGAGATTTGGTGCTGGCTATTGAGTAGCGTACCATCAATATCGCTGAAAATGGCTTTATATTGTTGAGACATCTTTTTCTCCTATGTTGTGCTGCTTGCCGTAGTGTAGCGCTTTTTTAAGCACAATAAATCGAGCCATGTCAAAAAACAAGCGGTGTTTTTTGCAACATTTTCAGCAAATTACACCGCTTGTTAGGTTGTTATTTTATAGCAAGATACTACCAATCAACGCAATTATAAAGCCTGTTACACCAATAGAAGTTTCGAGTAACGTCCATGTCTTCAGCGTAGTTTTTTCGTCCATTTCTAAGAAACGACTCATCAGCCAGAAACCAGAATCATTGACGTGAGAAAGCACGGTTGAGCCAGAAGCTATCGCAATCACAATAAAGCAAAGATCGAACTGACTTAAATCGGTAGCAGAAGTCACCATTGGCGCAACAAGGGCTGATGCGGTAGTGAGCGCTACAGTTGCAGAACCTTGTGCGACACGGAACACCATCGCAATAAAGAATGCAGCTACGACAATCGGCATGCCGGTATCGGCAACCATTTCAGATAGTACATCACCAATGCCACTTGCGCGTAATACACCGCCGAACATTCCTCCTGCACCAGTGACTAGCACAATAGAACAAATCGGGCCAAGAGCGTTATTACAGATTTTTTCAATTTGCTCAAGGCTGCGATTATCCCGCAACAACATAATTGCCACGATTAAGGTAATTAGCAACGCAACTGGCGTTTTACCAATTAGCCGTAATGCTTCTACCCAAGTTTGTGAGCCATCAATAACTTTTGCGACCGATAGAGTATTTAAACCAGTGTCGAATAAAATAAGCATAATGGGTAGAACTAACACGCTCATCACTTTGGCAAAACTAGGTGGATTTTGTACCGCTAGCTCGCTGACTGGTTGAGCATTTAAAAAGGTTTTTGGCAGATCAACATGAACACGTTTACTAATAAATTCGCTGAAAAGATAAGTGCCAATGTACCAAGTCGGAATTGCGCAGGCTAAACCAACAATCACTAATAAGCCCATATTCACACCTAAAAGATCACCTGATGCAACAGGACCTGGGTGTGGGGGAAGGAAGGCGTGCATTACGGCAAATGCGCCAGCAGATGGGAAAGCATAGCGTAGCACGGAGCCGCCAAACTGTTTTGCCACACTAAAAATAATAGGAAGCATCACGACCAGACCCGCATCAAAGAAAATCGGAAAACCGAATAAAAGAGAGGCAACACCTAAGGCAAATGGTGCACGCTCTTTGCCGAATTTGTTGATTAGGGTGTCTGCCAGCACTTTAGCCCCACCGGTAATTTCTAATAAACGCCCGATCATTGCACCGAGACCTACAAGTAACGCTACGGAAGCAAGTGTGCCGCCAAAGCCATTTAGTAAGGTTGGCAGAATTTTATCAATAGGAATCCCCGCTGCCAGTGCAGTGAGTAAGCTCACCAAAATCAATGCAACAAAGGCATGGACTTTGAATTTCATAATTAGTACCAACAGTAAGATGATGGCAGCAAACATCACGAAAAGTAACATAATGATCTCCTTGTGAATAAATGTTATCGGTAACATAGCTAAAAATGCGCACAGAGTAAACGATTGCTTGATTTTTATTTCAAATTTGTGATCTGGTTCAAATTTTATTTAAATGCTAGGTGATTTTTGAGGATAACCTGTTAAATTTGCTAACAAATGACGTTATCGGTAACAATTTGAGGGCAATATCATGGCACAGGGTAAAGCATTTATTTTGATGGGCGTTTCAAGTACAGGCAAAACAAGTGTTGGGACGGCTGTTGCACAGCAACTTGGTATGAAATTTATTGATGGTGATGATCTTCATCCTAGGGCGAACATTTTAAAAATGGCAAGTGGTCATCCACTGAACGATAATGATAGAGCTCCTTGGCTTACACGCATTAACGATGCGGCATTTAGCCTTGAACAAAAAAGTGAAAAAGGAATTATTGTCTGTTCCGCATTAAAGAAAAAATATCGTGATCAAATTCGCCAAGGTAATGCAAAGGTGACATTTCTATTCTTACATGGCGCATTTGAACTCGTGTTGGAACGAATGAAGCAACGTAAGGGACATTTTATGAAACCCGAAATGTTGCAAAGCCAATTTAATACGTTAGAAGTTCCACAGGCAGATGAGCCTGATGTCATTTTTATTGATATTGATGGTAGTTTTGATGAAGTGGTGGAACGTTGTGTTGCCACAGTTAAAGCTTTGATTTAAGGATTGTTGAGTAATTCAAATTAAATAGTGCTTTTAAGCAATAGCCTTTAGAGCGGCAGAGTTTTGCCTCGTCGTGGCAAAATCTGCTGCTAGCGAATTTAAAGCAGCAAAGCCTTTTCAGGCTTTGCCAAACAGTTCTTGATGTTTTTTCACAAGTTTTTCTCGATCTTGTGTAAAAGTTAATTGTGTTTTTGCTCTTTCCAAATAATTTTCGGCTTGAATTTTTGCTTGCAGAGCTAAGGCGGGTTCAGGGCAATGTTGCCAAATTGTAGCAAGGCTTTTTTGTAGCACAATTTGTACTTCCAACTGAGCGCCGCCATCTCGGCAGATAGGAGAATAACAGTCGTCAATCACACTTTCAAAGTCTAACGGCACAATGGATAAACGTGTAAATTTCCTGTTATTTTTAGCTTCATACGGCGTAATGAGCAGTTGTGCGGTGTGCAGTAACACCTTCAGCGCTGTTCCGGGGTCATTGACTGCTGGCGATAATGCTCGTTGGGCAACTTCGCTGAAGACAATAAATCCCCAGTTAGGATCTTGATCAAAACTACGTTCTTTAGCAATGATAAAGCAGTGTCTAATTTTATCCGCTAACTCTTGATCAGCCGTTTCAGTTTTTACCAGTATGCTACTTGGTGTAATTAATTCACCTGCGCGAACACAAATATGCATATGGCTTGCTTGTTGCTCAGCAAGCGCTTGCAAGCTAGCTAAATTAATGTGAGTTAAATAGCCCATTTGATCAGCATAGATAGCAATAGCGTTTTCGCTCAATGAGCCTTGCCATGCTGTTTCTTGAGCTGGGTTTTGTCGATATTGTTGTAAAGCGGTTGCTGTGGCAGAGTGGATTTTATCCAACGTATGCCCCAAGCGACCAAGTTGGGATAGGGTTGAAACCCAACTAATTAGCGTAATAATGACATAGGCGAGCACTAATATTGTGCAGAGAAATAACACAAATCGCCCGTTCTGTTCGTAAAAATCTATTCCTAGTGCGGTTTTCGCAATAACAGCATAGATAAACGCTGAAATGAAGCTTGCAATAGTTCGGCGGCTTGGCGCATCATCAATAACTAAATGAGTGGCTCTTGGCGTTGCACTGCTGGAGGCAGAAGCAAAAGCTGAAACCATGATAGAAAGCGCAAAGGTACTGACTGCAAACATAGTGGAGGAGATAATATTGAGTAAGCCTTCCAATGTTTCTAAACGAATATCGGGGAAAATATTTGCTGGTAAGAAAATGCCCGCTAAACGAGCTGCAAAGGCAAAACCAATCGCAAAGCATGTGGCATATAACGCAGAAAGTCCAAGCCGTTTACTTGGCTCACGAAGTAAAATTAACCAACGATAGAGCATAGTGATTCCGAATAAAATATGAGTAAGAGCCAGCATTCTATGCCAAGTCAATAAAAAGAGCACTTTTATTTGCAGAAGGTGTATTAGAAAATAGCACCGCTTTGATGTTACTTGAAAAGATGTTCTAACCTGAAAGCGAATGGTGGAAAGCTCACCACAAACAAGTGGTGGAACGTAATGAACGCTCATTTGGGATTTGAACTAAATATTGCCACACTCTATGTAGTCTGTTTAGTAGACTTTATTCAGTTCCGCGCCAATGTGATGACGGCAGAGAAATATACCGTTTTGCCTGAACTATCAAAATGGGCACAAGAGATGAATCATCGTTATCCATGTTTGGCTGTAACAAAGCCGTATGTCGCTTAAATTGCTTTTACCAAGCGGTTAAATTTAGCTGATTTTTTGCAAAATTTTGCTAGAATTCGAGCGCTTGTAATTTAAAAAGAGAAGAAAAATGACTAAACCTATCGTATTTAGTGGCGTGCAGCCTTCTGGTGAACTCAGTCTTGGTAACTATTTGGGCGCATTGCGCAACTGGGTAACCATGCAAGATGAATTTGATTGCTTATTCTGTATTGTGGATCAACACGCTATCACCGTTCGTCAAGATCCTGAAAGCTTACGCAAAGCGACACTTGATACCCTTGCGATCTATCTTGCGTGCGGTATTGATCCTGAAAAGAGCACTATTTTTATTCAATCTCATGTGCCGGAGCACGCCCAACTCTCTTGGGTGCTAAATTGCTACACCTATTTCGGTGAAATGGGGCGTATGACTCAGTTTAAAGATAAATCCGCACGCCACGAAGACAACGTAAACGTGGGACTCTTTACTTACCCTGTGTTAATGGCAGCAGATATTTTGCTTTATCAAGCAAACCAAGTGCCGGTGGGAGACGACCAAAAACAGCATCTTGAAATTACGCGTGATATTGCAAACCGCTTCAATGCGTTATATGGCAAAAAAGATGCCGAAGGCAATGTAGTTGAACCAATTTTCCAAGTGCCGGAAGTGTTTATCGCGAAAACAGGGGCAAGAATTATGTCGCTATTAGAGCCGACTAAAAAAATGTCTAAATCAGATGAAAATCGCAATAATGTGATCGGTCTTTTAGAAGATCCAAAATCGGTTGCTAAAAAAATTAAACGAGCAATGACAGACGGCGATGAACCACCTGTAGTGCGTTATGATGTGCAAAATAAAGCGGGCGTATCTAACTTGTTGGATATTTTAGCGAGCGTCACAGGCAAAACGATTCCAGCCTTAGAAGCGGAATTTGAAGGCAAAATGTACGGACATTTAAAAACGGCTGTTGCCGAAGAGGTATCTAAGTTGCTGACCGATTTGCAAGCACGCTACAACCACTTCCGCAATGATGAAGCGTTATTAGAAAAAATCTATCGAGAAGGGGCGGAAAAAGCGAGAGCCAAAGCCGAAGAAACGCTACAAAAAGTTTATCAAGCGGTCGGATTTGTAAGATAATTTGCAAAAAAATCGGATACTGAAGTATCCGATTTTTTTTATCCATTATTGTTGGCAGTAAACTCTTGAAACTCGAGGGGTATAAATACCTAATGTCACTAATCCAACGAGAATATTACCACCGGTTAATTGGCTTTCTACTTTGCTGATTTTATCTTCGCCGCCACAGATTTCAACGGCATTGACTGTTCTTTCTTGTCCGATACCACTAATAAAGAAAGATTGATTTTCTTCATAGCTTAATTTTGCTGGTGCCTTATCGTTTAGATAAACGGTTTGATTTGAACAAGCAGAGATCAATAACGCAGATCCTACTACCAAAGTCGTTAGCATTTTTTTCATTATTTATCTCCTTATTTGCAGTAAACACGCATGTCGCGTGGTGAGTAAATACCGTAAGAAACCGAATGCAATAATCCGTTAAGGAAGGTTTGTTGGGTTTGCACTTTGGCAACTTTGTCTGCCGAACCGCAGATTTCTGCACCGTTTACTTCTTTTGATTGTCCTAGCCCACTAACAAAGAAATGTTGCATCTTATCATAAGTAGGTTGAGAGGCAGCATTCTGCTCCGAAACAATAAAAGTATGAGTAGAACACGCAGACAATAACAAAGCCGTGGCTACTGTTATCACGAGTTTTTTCATAAAGGCTCCTATTACTGAGAGTGAAAAAAAGTATCATTAATGTAACTGATTTGCAGATAGATAACAAATATTTATAAATAAAGTGTGATTTATGGCAAAATTTTTATCTATAATTTGCTGCAATCGTTTTATTGATTTAGAGATTATGTCCACTTACTTTATCGCCGATCTCCACCTTTCAGAGCATGAACCCCACATCACTGAGCTTTTTTTGCAATTTATGGCAGAAAAAGCACCGCTTGCTGAGGCAGTATATATCCTTGGTGATTTGTTCGATTTCTGGATTGGTGATGACGAACAGTCCGAACTTATTACGCAAGTTAAGCAAGCTATTCATCGTGTTACTGCACAGGGTGTACCATGTTATTTTATCTGTGGCAATCGTGATTTTCTATTGGGCAAGCGTTTTGCAAAAGAGAGTGGCATGCAGTTATTACCTGATTACCATCTGGTTGAGCTGTATGGTCGAAAAACTCTGCTGTGCCATGGTGATACGCTATGTATTGATGATGTGAAATATCAGCAGTTTCGGCGTAAAGTGCATCAAAAATGGCGTCAGCGGCTTTTCCTTTGTTTGCCGTTGAAATGGCGAATTGCGATAGCAGAAAAAATTCGTGCAAAAAGTAAAGCGGATAAACAATCAAAATCGGCTCAAATGATGGATGTGAATCCTGTATTTACCGCAAAAACTGTAGGGGAGTTTGGTGCTGTATGGCTGATTCATGGGCATACACACCGACAAGCAGTCCATGCTGAGCCATATTTTACTCGCATTGTGCTTGGGGACTGGGGAGCAACAGCATCTATTCTTGAAGTGAATGAGCAAGGTTTTCAGTTTAATGAGATACGCGAATGATTGATGTGATTATTCCTGCCTACAATGCAGAAAAAACGTTACAACGCGCGGTACAAAGTGTGCTTAATCAACCCGAACTCAGCACGCTTTGGATTGTTGATGATGCCTCAAATGACAATACGCTGGCTTTTGCTGAAAGCTTTGCTCGCCAGGTACCACACAAAATCCGCGTTGAACGAATGGGGCAAAATAGCGGCGTAGCAAAAGCACGGAATTGGGGAGCATTGCAATCAAACGCAAAGTATATTGCCTTTTTAGATGCCGATGACGCTTATGAAAATGGCGCACTACAGGTTGCGAAAGGTATTTTTGATTTTCGGCCTGATACCGGCGTGGTGCGTTTGGCCTTGAAGCCAATGAATCTTGCTACGCGTTATACTGAACATCCTCATTTTGCACGGGCATGGCAGAGTATGCAGATGACTTGTGGTGGGAATGTTGTTTTCCAACGTGCGTTTTTTCTTGCTTGCGGTGGTTTTCCCCAAGATCAATTATTTCGCCAGTTTGGTGGTGAAGATGGTGCACTGGGTATTGCGACAACGCAAAGTGCGGCGGTGGTGACTGCCTTTGATGAAGTTGGGGTGCTGCATTATTGCCGAGAAGGTATGCATGCCGAATACTTATTGGATGCATTATTATTTAACCGTGCTCGTGTCGGTATTGGAGAAACCGAACTTGCTTATGCGAATAACGTGAGTTTGCAAATCCAGCAACGTCTTGCGGAAGTAAATCGGATTTTAAATAGTGCGCAGCGTGGAATTTGCCCTGTCAAGCTATCGTGGGAATAGGTTGCAAAAATGGTCAAATTGGGTATTATTTGAATTTGCGATTTATTATCACTTCAAATTATGAAACCAATCTATATTATTTTAGGCTTTATCGCCGTGGCTCTCGGGCTTATCGGCATTCCAACCCCAGGATTACCTACCACGCCGTTTCTCCTCTTGGCGATGTATTTTTTTGGTAAAGGCTCACCACGCGTACAGCATTGGTTTATGGGCACCAAATTGTATAAAAAATATTTGAAAGAGTATGATGAAAAACGCGCTATGACTATGAAACAGAAGCTCTCCATTTTGCTCGTTTCAGCACCATTTTCGATCTTTGCCTTTTTTGTATTGCCTAATATATGGGGCAAAATTGTGCTCGCGCTCGTCATTGCCTATCAGTATTACTACTTTTTCTTTAAGATTAAAACTTTGGAAAAGCTCGCTTAACAGGGTAGAATGTGTGTCATTGAATGCTTGAGTAATCCCCTCTTATTAGCTGCTGAGCATGTAAATTAATTTGCGGCAGATTCTCATAAAGAGGGGGGAATAACCTAACAATTTTTTGATTTATCCATAGGATAATTTTTGCAAAAAAGTGAGCTAAAATGACCGCTTGTCTTTCCAAAACTACGCTTAAAATCGGTTTAGTCTCAGTGTCTGACCGTGCTTCACAAGGTGTATATACCGATCTTGGCATACCTGAATTACAACAATGGCTAGAGAGGGCATTAACTGTACCTTTTGAGCTTGAAACCCGCCTTATTCCTGATGAACAACCGCTTATTGAACAAACGCTAATTGATTTAGTTGATAATCATGCATGCCATTTAGTGCTGACAACGGGTGGCACAGGGCCAGCTAAACGCGATGTTACCCCTGATGCGACTCTTGCTGTTGCACATCGAGAAATGCCTGGCTTTGGCGAACAAATGCGCCAAGTCAGCCTACATTTTGTTCCCACTGCAATTCTCTCACGCCAAGTAGGTGCTATTCGCCATGCAAGCTTGATTTTAAATTTACCGGGGCAGCCGAAAGCGATAAAAGAAACGCTTGAAGGGGTAAAAGATGAAAAAGGCAATACGCTCGTTCGGGGTATTTTTGCCGCAGTTCCTTACTGTTTGCAGCTTTTGAGTGAGATTTATATTGAAACTAACCCCGCTATTTGTGAGAGCTTTCGTCCTAAATCGGCGAGAAGAGCATGAGTGGTAAAACCATCACAATTGTCAGTGTTACAGGGCATCAAGACTACGCACAAGGCTCTGTTTACACGATTACTCGTTCTTACTTTGAATTACAGAAAAAGTTATCCAACGAGAGATTGCGCTGTTTGTTAATTAGCCCCAAAAAACCAAACGTATGTCCAGATTTTATAGAATGGCTCGAATGTAAACCGTTTAGCTATCTAGAATATAACTATTTTATTATTTATGTGCTGCATCAATTCATACAGACTGATTTTGTACTCATTGTGCAAAATGATGGCTTTGTGCTAAATGGCAAAAATTGGCAAGATGCATTTCTAGATTATGACTATATTGGCGCGCCCCTTAACACGTTATTCTGCTATCAAGACGAGCACCTTATTCAAGCTGGGCAAGAGTTTTGGGAGAGGCACTTTAATAATATTCCTCCAGCGCATTTTGAAGTGCAAAATGGAGGATTTTCTCTGCGCAGCAAGAGATTATTAACATTGCCTTCTGAATTGCAATTACAATGGTTGGTTGATTCCGCGAAATTATCGTGCAATTTGCCGTTAGAGCTTTCACCCAGAACGGCTATGCATAATGAAGATATCTATTTTTGTGCGGTATACCGTAAGTTGTTTGAAGAATTAGGGATTAAATTTGCCCCTTCTGCGTTAGCAATGGCATTTGCTATAGAATCCACGCTATATCATGCCAAACATCAATTTGAGATAGATACGATTTTTGGCACGCATACTATGGGGCATTTTGTTTTAAATGATCTGAATAACGTTTATATGCAGAAAGCGATAGAAATGGTAGATGATAATATTCTTTCTAATCGTTTAGCACAGGTGATACTTCTAAATGGAATATCAATTACTACACCTAATACACTAATGGGTAATCATCATGAAAAAAATTGAAGCAATCATTAAACCATTCAAACTAGATGATGTGCGTGAAGCCTTAACCGATGTGGGTATTCAAGGAATGACCGTAACCGAAGTTAAAGGTTTTGGTCGCCAAAAAGGGCATACAGAGCTTTATCGTGGAGCAGAATATGCCATTGATTTTTTGCCGAAAGTGAAATTAGAAATTATTGTTACCGATGAGCAAGTGGAAGAGTGCATTGCAGCAATTATCGATATTGCACAAACAGGTAAAATTGGTGACGGTAAGATTTTTGTTTATGATGTGGAGCGAGCTATTCGCATTCGCACAGGCGAAGAGAATGAAGAGGCGATTTAATTTGCAGAATTTTCTGTAAATTCAACCGCTTGTGAGGGCGTATTACATACGCTTATTGTGATCTTGATTTGAGCAATATGCTCCAACATAGGTAACCCGATGAAACCAAAAACAGGACTTAAATTTTTATGGCTCAGTTTAGCTGTGCTGGTTACGGATTTATTCAGCAAATACATTGTAGTACAACGCTTTGAACTTTATGAAAGCATCAATATTATGCCGATGTTTAATTTAACCTACGCGCGCAACTATGGGGCAGCCTTTAGTTTTTTGGCCGATCACAGTGGTTGGCAAAAATACTTTTTCTTAGGATTGGCAGTGATCATTTCTGTTGCATTGATTGTGCTGCTATTTAAAAATAAAGCAGAGTTGAAACTACAAAATAGTGCTTATGCTTTAATTATTGGTGGTGCGATTGGCAATGCGATTGACCGTGCCTATCACGGCTATGTAGTCGATTTCTTCGATTTTTATTGGGATATTTACCATTACCCAGTGTTTAACGTTGCTGATATTGGCATTGTAATTGGTGCTGGATTGCTGATATTAGAAAGTTTGTTGGATAGTCGTAAAAAGAAGAATAACAAATAATATATGAAGCGGGCGTATTGAGTACACCCACATTAGAAGGATTAACAACCAAATGAAAATAATTTTAGCCAACCCTCGTGGTTTTTGTGCGGGGGTGGATCGAGCAATTTCCATCGTAGAACTTGCCTTGGAAATTCACGGTGCGCCGATTTACGTACGCCATGAAGTAGTGCATAACCGTTTTGTGGTGGACGGTTTAAAAGCCAAGGGGGCGATTTTTGTTGAAGAGTTGGACGAAGTACCAGATGGTGCAATTGTGATTTTCTCGGCGCATGGCGTTTCTCAAGCCGTTCGCCAAGAAGCAAAACGTCGTGAATTGAAGGTATTTGATGCAACCTGCCCTCTTGTGACCAAAGTACATATGCAAGTTGCTCGGGCGAGCAAAAAGGGTACCAAAGCCATTCTAATTGGACACGAAGGGCACCCCGAAGTCGTTGGCACAATGGGGCAATATGATAATCCTGAAGGCGGTATTTTCTTAGTGGAAGATGTCGAGGACATTGCCAAACTCGGCTTAAAAGATGATGATAATCTCACTTTTATGACGCAAACAACACTCTCTATTGATGATACTAGCGATGTCATTGAAGCTTTGAAACAGAAATATCCTGCCATTCAAGGTCCGCGCAAAAATGATATTTGCTATGCAACGACCAATCGCCAACAAGCAGTTAGGGAGCTGGCAAAGCAATCACAGTTAGTGTTGGTGGTAGGAAGCAAAAATTCATCAAATTCTAACCGCTTGGCGGAGCTTGCTTCTCGAATGGGGGTATTATCTAAGCTGATTGATGGGCCTGAAGATATTGAGCCTGCTTGGTTAGAGGGTGTAGGCACTATTGGCATTACCGCAGGTGCATCTGCCCCTGAAGTGCTGGTGCAATCGGTGGTTTCTCGCTTAAAAGCACTCGGTGTAACCGAAGTGGCTGATTTAGAAGGCATTGAGGAAAACACGGTGTTTGAAGTGCCGAGAGAATTACGCATTACGGAGGTACAATAATGGAACTTAATCGTTTTAGAATTGAATGGGATTGCCGTCGAGGAATGCGAGAGCTAGATAAGCTCATTATGCCGTTTTACCAAAAACATTTTGATGAGCTAGACGAAAGCCAACAGCAGACATTTGTCGTGTTGCTAGGCTATACCGACCCAGAGTTGTATCGTTGGTTTATGAACCAGCTTCCTGCGCCAACAGCTGAGCTGCAAGCGATGGTGAGGCTGATTCAGCAGAAATTGGAATACTAACGGCAAGCGGTCTGATCTTGCAGAAAAAATGCAAAATTAGCCCGCTTGTTTTTTGTTGAATAATCGAATACTTACGCGTGCAATAGCACACAAATTCCCTCGCTCATCGCGTTGTTTCACCTGCCATACTTGGCTTTCTCTCCCTAAATGTAATGGCGTTGCTGTTGCAATTGCCGTACCGCTTTTTATCGCTTTTAAATGGCTGATATTCAGCTCTGTTCCAACAGGAACTTGTTCATCTGCACAATGTAACATAGCAGCGGCTGATGCGACTGTTTCGGCTAATAGAGCAGAAACGCCTCCATGCAATAAACCAAATGGCTGCACAGTGCGATGATCTACAGGAACAATAGCCGTGAGGCTATTTTCGCTAATTTCAGTAAATTCAATTGCCAAATGAGATACGGCTGAGTGTTGGCAAAGCTGGTTAAGTTGTGTAAGTGTCAGTGTTTTCATCTATTTTTACAAAAATTACTTTCATTTTTAGCAAAAAATTGTACTATACACCGCCCCATTTAGGGAATGTTTCCAACCTGTCATTTTTCCTTATTGGCAGGGTAAAAACAAAAGCTGAAACGCTTTTTTTTAATAAGTAGCGAGTCAAAATGCCCCAAGGCACCGAGTTTTTTAGAATTCGAGAGCTTAGGCTTCCTCCGCAAGGCACCCGACTTATTTTTTTTAACCTCTTATAGAAGGTCAATTCAGAATGACAACCACTCCTGTAACGGCTGTTAAAGCCAGCAATGAATACTATCTTTCCCGTCAAAACGAAATGGAATCTAACGTACGTAGCTACCCTCGTAAATTGCCATTAGCGATTGCGAAAGCGCAAGGCTGTTGGGTCACAGACGTGGAAGGTAACGAATACTTAGACTGTCTTGCTGGTGCAGGCACATTGGCACTTGGGCACAATCACCCAGCCGTTATTCAAGCAATCCAAGATGTATTAGCAAGCGGTTTACCATTACACACCCTTGATTTAACTACCCCATTAAAAGATGCATTCACCGAAGAATTGCTCTCTTTCTTCCCGAAAGGTGAATACCGTTTACAATTCTGTGGCCCATCTGGTGCAGACGGCACAGAAGCAGCGATTAAACTAGCGAAAACTTATACTGGTCGTGGTAATGTGATCGCTTTCTCTGGTGGTTATCACGGTATGACGCACGGATCGCTTGCAATGACGGGTAACCTCAATGCGAAAAATGCGGTACAAAACTTAATGGCTGGCGTGCAATTTATGCCATATCCACATGAGTATCGTTGCCCACTCGGCATTGGTGGTGAAGCAGGTGTAGAAGCCTTAACTTACTATTTTGAAAACTTCATTGAAGATGTAGAAAGCGGTGTGGTAAAACCAGCGGCAGTGATTTTGGAAGCCATTCAAGGCGAAGGCGGTGTGGTTAGTGCACCAATTAAATGGTTACAAAAAATCCGTGAAGTTACTCGTAAACACGGTATTGTGTTGATTTTAGACGAAGTACAAGCAGGATTCTGCCGCTCAGGTAAAATGTTTGCCTTTGAACACGCAGGGATTGATCCTGATGTTGTAGTCATGTCAAAAGCAGTAGGTGGTAGCTTGCCACTTGCGGTACTTGCAATCAAAAAAGAGTTTGATGCGTGGCTACCAGCAGGACACACAGGCACATTCCGTGGCAACCAAATGGCAATGGCAACTGGCTATGCATCATTGAAAGTGATGCGTGAGCAAAACCTTGCTCAAAATGCACAAGAACGTGGCGATTTCTTACAAGCAGAATTGAAAAAATTAGCAGAGAAATTCCCTTGTATCGGTAATGTGCGTGGTAAAGGCTTAATGATCGGCATTGAAATTGTGGACGAACGCCAAGCACAAGATCGTGTTGGTGCATTCCCTGCAGATGGTGTGCTTGCGGCTGAAATCCAAAAAGCGTGCTTTAATAACAAATTAATGTTAGAGCGTGGTGGTCGTGGCGGTAACGTGGTACGTATTCTTTGCCCACTTATCATCACCCAAGCAGAGTGTGAAGAGATGATCAAACGCTTTGCTAAATCAGTTGAAGATGCGCTGAAAGCAGTGCGTGCTTAATAAATGAAAGAAAGCGCCGTCCAGCTGGACGGCGTTTTTATGTATTGTTGTGGTTAGCGTTTTTTCGCTTTACAAAGCTTGTATAAAATTTCGTTGCTAGGGCTTTGAATGTTGATATTTGCACGACGATGGTTGCTAAATGTCATTGGATCGCCATATAAGCTGAAATTATTTTCATCACCAAATGTTGTGCCGGATTCATCTGTTTCATGCAAATTAATTGGCATAAAACGTGTTTTGCCATTTAATTTTGCTTCAGCATAGGTTGGGCGGTTTTGTTTGTTAAAACCGTATTTTACCGTGAGTTTTTTATTATCTTGGCAGACATATTTTACTTTGGTGGTTTTAACTGTGCTGGCATGAGCTTGACGAGCATCGCTGTGCGGTGCTGCTTGTGCTAACCCAGCTGCTAACATGGCAAGCGCTGCAAATGTCATAATTTTTTGCATAAATACCTCGTTTAAAATAGTAGAAATTTTTATCTGTTTTTATAAAACAGCGACTATAAGGCACGATTTTAGCAGAAAAGTTCCTGTAATAGAAAATTATCCCTAATTTTAATGTGTCTTTGAGGTTATACGTTTTAAAGACCTAGTTGCTTGATTTGAATGATTAACAAGCCCTACAATACTTATGTTTTTATGCTCATAAAAAGGAATCATCATGTCAAATATGTCTCAACATAGACAAGCGTTATTCTGCAACGATCAAAACTCTATTGCAGATTATCAGAAAGCCATGGCAACAGCGGTACAAGCGGTGTCAGATTGGTTACAAAATGAAAAAATGTACACAGGCGGCTCAATTAAGCAACTGCGTTCTGAAATTGCATTTAACCCCAGCAAAGAGGGTTTTGGTGTCGCAAAATCGCTTGATCGTTTAATTGAATTATTCTTAAACAAAAGTTTAAAAGTGCATCACCCACACTCACTTGCTCACTTACACTGCCCGACAATGGTGACTAGCCAAATCGCAGAAGTATTGATTAACGCCACTAACCAATCAATGGACTCTTGGGATCAAAGCCCAGCAGGTTCGTTGATGGAAGTACAACTCATTGAATGGTTACGTGAAAAAGTCGGTTATGGCAAAGGCGATAGTGGCGTGTTTACCTCAGGGGGGACGCAATCTAATTTGATGGGCGTATTGCTTGCTCGTGATGCTTGTATCGCAAAAAATTGGAAAAACGCAGACGGATCAGCGTGGTCGGTACAAAAAGATGGTATCCCACCAGAAGCGATGCATAAAGTGAAAGTGCTTTGCTCTGAAAATGCCCACTTTTCTGTACAGAAAAATATGGCAATGATGGGAATGGGCTTCCAATCTGTCGTCACCGTACCTTGCAATGACAATGCACAAATGGACGTGGAAGCACTTGCAAAAATTTGTGAAGAATTGACCGCTTCGGGCAAAATTATCGCTTGTGTGGTAGCCACTGCTGGTACAACCGATGCTGGAGCGATTGATCCGATTGCCGATATTCGCAAAGTAGCAGATCAATATGGTGCATGGTTACACATTGATGCAGCGTGGGGTGGTGCATTATTGCTTTCTAATGAATACCGTTCTATGCTTAATGGTATTGAGCAAGCTGATTCCATTACCCTTGATTTCCACAAACATTTCTTCCAAAGCATTTCGTGCGGGGCATTCTTGCTGAAAAATGCTGAAGAATATCGCTACATTGACTACAAAGCGGACTATCTCAATTCAGAATATGATGAAGAGCACGGCGTACCAAACCTTGTCTCAAAATCATTACAAACCACTCGCCGTTTTGATGCCTTAAAATTGTGGTTTACGGTTGAAGCCTTAGGCGAAACCTTATACGGTTCAATGATCGATCACGGGGTGAAATTGACCCGTGAAGTGGCAGATTACATCAAAGCAACTGACGGTTTAGAATTGTTAGTTGAACCACAATTTGCGTCCGTATTGTTCCGTGTCGTACCAAACGGCTACCCCGCAGAATTTGTGGACACATTAAACCAAAATGTGGCGGATGAACTCTTTGCACGTGGCGAAGCGAACATTGGCGTAACCAAAGTCGGTGAACACCAATCGCTGAAAATGACCACATTAAGCCCAATTGCGACACTCGAAAATGTGAAAGCGTTACTTGCTCAAGTGCTGGCTGAAGCAGATCGCATTAAAAATGCCATCGTAGATGGTAGTTATACACCAGCGATTGATTAGTTTATTAGCAAAAAATAACAATAAAGTAACCGCTTGTCAGAGGCTGTTGAACGCCAATAGTCTCTGGTTTTAAGCGGTTGTTTTTTAATAAAATTTTACAAAAGGAGAACACATGAAACATAGCACACGCTACGAGCTGACCCCTTGGGACGTATTCGTACTCACTCTAATTCTATTTGGTTTAGCCATCTATACCTCAACGCAGCAATATTTGCTACTTAATCAAGAAGTCGTGACAGTTGATGAAAATTTAACGTTCTCGAATGTGCAAAATTACTACGCTTTTATTAGCCAATTCTTACAACTCTTGCTTGCAGCAGCATACCTCAAATGGCGACGTTTTGATTTTAGCCGTTGGCGGATTCAACCTTCATGGCAGGCAATTTTTCATGGTATCGGGCTTTTTATTTTACTTTCGCTGGCAATGGATCTCTATTATGTTCTGATCTACGGGTTCGCTGAGCCTGTTTATCCAGTGCCGTTTACCCAAGTATTGGGAGAGGTTCGCTTTTCTACGGTGTTATATGCGTTATTAAATGGCTTTTATGAGGAGATTTTCTTTCTTGGTATTTGCCTTGCAGTTAAGCCACAATATTTGAAATGGGCAGTGCTTTATTCATTAATTATTCGAGTGAGTTTCCACACTTATCAAGGGATGGAAACCGCCTTGGGTTTAGGTATTTGGCTTGGACTGGTGATTTATCTACTTTATGCACGCAGTAAAGATAAAAACTTATTACCGTTTTGGGTGGCTCATGCTATTGCTGATGTTTTTGGGCTAAGTATTGCCAGCTATTTCACATAAAGCATATTGATAAGCATGAATTACTCATGCTTATCTGCTGGTTTAGCTTTAATTAGTGCATAGCGCCAAATTTGATCTTCTTGCCCACGCCATAAGCGTTGGAGATTTTCATGATGGCGGAAGATCAATAGGCAGCAAACTAAAGCAATTGGGAAAGTAAACTCAGGCTTAAACCACCAAACAATTAAAGGGAGAAGTAGAGAGGTGATTGCGGCACTTAGCGATGAATAGCCTGAGATAAAAAAGCAGAGTAACCAGACGCAGAGTGTGAGACCTGAAATTTCACAGCCAAATGGAATGATCGCACCGAATGCGGTTGCCACTCCTTTCCCGCCTTTGAATTTAAAAAAGAGTGGAAAGATATGTCCTAAGCAGGCGCTGAGTGCAATAAAGCCAATGGAAGTGGGGGAAAGTTCCAGATAAAAGGCGATTGAAACAGGCAACATGCCTTTTAGTATGTCGGCTAATAGCACGCCGAGTGCAGCCAATCGCCCACCAATCCTTAGCACATTTGTTGCACCAGGGTTGTGAGACCCTTCTTCTCTTGGGTCGGGAAGACCTGCTAAGCGGCAGAAAATCACGGCACTAGAAATAGAACCGAGCAAATAAGCGAATAAGATCAAGAAATTGGCGATAATGCTCATTTTTCCCCCTTTATTTTGAGATTGTTATGTTATTCTACTCCAACTTTTGCAAGGAGAATATCCGATGACTGATAAAGTTTTTATTCATGAACTGACAGCCTTTGCCTCTATCGGGGCGTATGAGTGGGAACACACCATCAAACAGCGCCTTGTTTTTAATATTGAAATGGAATGGGATTTTTCAAAAGCCGTTGCTGAGGATAATGTTGAATTTTGTTTGAATTATGCCGAAGTTTCGCAAAAAATTCTCGATTTTGTTGAAAATACGCCATTTAAATTAGTTGAAACCGTAGCACATCGTGTGGCAGATCTACTACAACGTGAATTTGCGATTCAAAGATTACGGATTGAGTTACATAAACCAAAAGCTGTGGCACAGGCCGAAAGTGTAGGCGTGATTGTGGTACGCGATTAGGAATTTCTCCCGACAAGCGGTCATTTTCTAACTAAATTTTACCAAGGAGCAAACTATGCCAACTTTAACCGATATTAAACAACGTTTAGCACAGAGTAGTAATCAAGATAATCCGATTGTTGCTCGTATTGTAGCACTGTTAGCAGAGCAAAATTGGCAAGGTAGGTTATCAGCAGAGCAGGTTGAGCAGCTTTGCCAAACGTTCAGATTAACGCCAGTACAGCTTGCTTTGCACTGTATTGAACTTGCTGCTTGTTATGCTTTAACACCTGTTTCAAAATTTAATGTCGGTGCTGTGGCGATTGGTCAGTCGGGGGCTTTCTATTTTGGTGCAAATCAGGAGTTTGCTGGTGTAGCAATGCAACAGACCGTGCATGCAGAGCAGAGTGCCGTTTCACATGCGTGGATTGCTGGCGAAGCAGGAATTACCGATGTTGTAGTTAATTACACGCCTTGTGGTCATTGTCGCCAATTTATGAATGAACTTAATAGCGCTAATGAGTTAAAAATTCATTTACCGCATAGTCAAAATAATTTGTTACATAGCTATTTGCCAGATGATTTTGGCCCGAAAGATCTGAATATTGATAAGTTACTTTTTGATGAGCAGGATCAAGGTATAGCAGTTCAAGGTGATGCTTTACAATGTGCCGCAATCCGTGCAATGAATGGCTCTTATGCCCCTTATAGTCAGGCATACAGTGGTCTTGCATTCCAGGCCGGAGGCGAGATTTTTTATGGTAAATATGCGGAAAATGCCGCTTTTAATCCGAGTTTCTTACCTCTGCAAAGTGCACTGAACTATTATCGTTTTAGTGGGGTCGAACATCCAATTGAGCGTATTGTCTTGTGCGAAAAACAGGCAATTTTAAGCCATTATCAGATGACATCAATGTTAGCGAAAGCATTATTTGAGCTAGAAGTTGAATATCTCGCTGTATAGATATGTTTCGCTTTCGTGACAAAAATTGATTAAAACCAACTTATTTTTAAATAAAGTATTTCTGATGTTAAAAATGGCAGGTAAAATATTCCTATTCGTAATAACGTAAAGGATTGATAAGGTCAGAGAATGCAGATCCCAAAAATTTTAATTGTTGAAGATGAAGCAGTTACCCGCAATACATTAAAAAGTGTATTTGAAGCTGAGGGTTATCAAGTGTTTGAAGCCCAAGACGGAGTTGAAATGCACTCAGTACTCAGTGAACAGGAAATTCACTTGGTTATCATGGATATTAATCTACCTGGCAAAAATGGATTGATGCTGGCAAGAGAGCTACGAGAGAAAGATGATATTGCGTTAATGTTCTTAACGGGACGCGACAATGAAGTTGATAAAATTTTGGGGCTAGAGATTGGCGCTGATGACTATATCACTAAGCCTTTCAATCCTCGTGAGCTGACAATTCGGGCAAGAAATTTATTGCAACGTACTATGTCTGAAAGCGAGAAATTACCTAAAGAGACACAGAATGTTGAGGTATTCCGTTTTAACGGTTGGGCGTTAGATATTAATAGCCGCAGTTTGATTAATCCTGAAGGCGAGGTTATTAAGCTGCCACGTAGCGAATTTAGGGCGCTGCTACACTTCTGTGAAAATCCAGGTAAAATCCAGACACGAGAAGAGCTGCTGAAAAAAATGACTGGACGTGAGCTTAAACCACACGATCGTACAGTGGATGTTACTATTCGCCGTATTCGGAAACATTTTGAAGATCACACGCCAAATTCGGAAATTATTGTCACCATCCATGGTGAAGGTTACCGTTTCTGTGGTGAATTAGAGTAAGCTTGCTTTGAAAAGCTATTCTAGCTACATGCAGAAGATCATGAATTGACGGAAGCGAAGAACAAGAGCAAAAAATAGGGCTGATTCACATTTGTGTTCAGCCCTATTGGTTATTTACCTAAATTATCAAAAAAGTTCTTCACGCCTTGAAAAAAGCCTTCGTGTTTCGGGCGGTGTTGCCCTTTACCTTCTAAGCTCTCTTCTAATTTGCGTAACAACTCTTTTTGCTCTTCATTTAGCGATACTGGGGTTTCAATAATCACTTTGCAAATTAAATCGCCTGCATAACCGCTTCTTGGTGTGGTCACGCCCTTACCACGCACTCGGAAGAGTTTACCGGTTTGGGTTTCAGCAGGGATTTTAAGTTTAACTCGTCCGTCTAAGGTCGGCACTTCAATTTCGCCGCCTAATGCTGCCATTGTAAAGCTGATCGGCACTTCGCAATAAAGATTTGAACCATCACGCTCAAAAATGTCGTGATCACGCACGTGAATGATCACATACAAATCGCCTGCGGGTGCGCCATTTTCGCCTGCTTCACCTTCGCCAGATAAACGTAGTTGGTTGCCGGTATCCACGCCCGCAGGAATCGTTACTGATAAGTTTTTCACTTTATCTACACGTCCGCCACCGTGACAAGATTGACACGGTTTTTCAATTTTCTTACCGCTACCATGACAGTGTGGGCACACTTGTTCAGTCATAAAGAAGCCTTGCTGACGGCGGATTCTGCCTGCACCGTGACAGGTCGGGCAGGTTTCTACTTTGCTGCCTTTTTCTGCACCGCTACCGTGACAAGAATCACAAGGTACAAGGGTGCGAATGCGAATATCTTTTTTCACGCCTTTGACGGCTTCTTCAAGGGTAATTTCTAAGTCGTAACGCAAATCATCACCACGCACGACACGTTGGCGACCTCGTCCACCGCCAAAACCGCCGCCGAACATTTCACTGAAAATGTCTTCAAAGCCACCAAAACCGCCACCGAAGCCACCGCCTCCACCAAAGCCGCCACCTTGCTCAAAAGCGGCATGACCATATTGGTCATACATCGCTTTTTTCTCTTTATCGTTTAAGACTTCGTAAGCTTCTTGAATTTCTTTGAATTTCTCTTCTTTTTCTTTATCCCCTTTGGTGCGGTCAGGGTGATATTTCATTGCCAATTTTTTATAGGCACGTTTAATCTCTTTTTCATCAGCGTTTTTGCTGACACCAAGTAGTTCGTAATAGTCTTGTTTTGCCATAAGGTTTCCGTTTTGTGAATTTTTGCGGTAAATTGACCGCTTATCTTATTGAATAAAATTTAAAATGAAATTTTCTCGATTTTCATCTATTTCATTCACTAATTTTTTTATTTGATCAAATTTATTTGGTTCGACTGATTCATAAGCTAACCAATAAAAAGGTGAGGTTTCATAATTTGCCTGTGCTTTAATGAGGGGTAAGGCTTTTTCATAACAAATAGAATCTTTTTTACCTAGATATTCTTTTAAAAAGCAACTCATAATAAAGGCATGAGCATTCTTATTATATTGATACAATTCTTCATAAAGAAATAATAATTCACTGTAATGATTTGGATATTCTGATGCTGCGAATAAAGAAATTCGTCTGTTTAAATACCAATCTTGCCATAGGTTAGGAATAAAGCGATTTTTGTTTTTTTCAATTTTCGATTTCAATAAAATATCCGCTATTGCATAACCTTTTATCTGATCTTCAATATCACCACCTTTTTCAAAAGTATTTAATACAATTTCATCAATTTCCTTGAAATCATTTTTATAATCTAAGTAATCATTCCCAATGAAAAATCCTAGAATGCTCAGAATAATAAATAAGAAAAATAATGTTTTTTTCATTTTAATCTCACTTTTCTATCTAAATATCTAGGAATGTTAGGAGCATTACCATCTCCTGTGTTGTATATACCAAATAAATTTGTCCTAACTGTGACTAATTTTCCAGAATAAGAACGTTTTAAATCTACTACTGCTGTCCCTGCATGGGATAATTCCGGTGATAAATATGGGTGGCTATGACCATCTAGCCTAGATGAAGCAATAACTTTCCCTTTATGTATTACATCAACTGTTGTTGCTCCCCAATATGTATTTTTTCTTATTTGTGGATCAGAAATCCCTACATTTATAGAGACAAATAATTTATTACCATATTTTGTAATAGTACTATTTACTCTCGTAAATCTATTATGAATACTAGCTCCTTCATAAATACCACCATTAAAAACATTGGTATCAAAATGGTCGATAACTTTTCCATATGATGCAGCCTGTTGAATTTCTCTATTAATGCTTTCACGTTGTCTGCGTTTTTCTTCCTCTCTTTTTTGCTCTTCAATAGTTTGGCGCATTCCTGAGCTGCTTAATAATTCAACTTCCATATGTGTCTGTAAGGTTAAGTGAGATGTTGGATAAGCAAAACAAGTAAGAACCCATCCTTCCTCAATGTCAGCATCATCTAGGAAAGAATTATCAGATTGATCGACTGAACCGATAATGAGCTTTGCTGCACAGGAAGTACAGGCTCCAGCTCTACAGGAATAAGGAAGATCTACATTTTGTCGCTCAGCAGCATCGACAATATATTCATCATGACTGCATTGAATATATTTTATTCCATCAGGGGTTAATAGACGAATGTTATACATATCACTTTTTATCCTATGTTTATGAATAAAAGGGGCGTATGACATACGCCCCTACATTCAATGCTGAAAGATTATTTATTGTCTTTCACTTCTTCAAACTCAGCATCTACCACACCGTCATCTTTTTGATTTGGTTGTGCTTGCCCTGCTTGTTGTGCTTGTGCTTGACCTGCTTGAAGCAATGGTTCAGAGGCTTTTACTAAGGCTTCAATTTTCGCTTCAATATCCGCTTTATCTTCGCCTTTTGCAGCTTTTTCTAAATCTGCGACCGCTTGTTCAATCTTCGCTTTGTCGTCTGCATTTAACGCTTCACCTGCTTCGGTGATTTGTTTGCGAGTACCGTGAACTAATGCGTCTGCTTGGTTGCGAGTTTGCACTAACTCTTCAAATTTACGGTCTGCATCGGCATTGGCTTCGGCATCACGCACCATTTGTTCGATTTCAGCTTCGCTTAAACCTGAAGAAGCTTGGATACGGATTTGAGCATCTTTACCTGTGGTTTTATCTTTCGCTGATACGTTGATGATACCGTTTGCGTCAATATCAAAGGTGACTTCAATTTGTGGTACGCCACGTGGTGCAGGTTGAATGCCTTCAAGGTTGAATTGACCAAGCGATTTATTGTCTTGTGCACGTTTACGCTCACCTTGTAACACGTGAATGGTTACCGCAGATTGGTTGTCTTCCGCTGTTGAGAACACTTGCGATTTTTTGGTTGGAATCGTGGTGTTTTTCTCAATTAAGGTGGTCATCACGCCGCCCATTGTTTCAATACCCAATGAAAGTGGGGTAACGTCTAACAATAATACGTCTGTCACAGAGCCGCTTAATACACCGCCTTGAACTGCCGCACCGATTGCCACTGCTTCATCTGGGTTTACGTCTTTGCGTGGCTCTTTGCCGAAGAATTCTGCCACTTTTTGTTGCACTAATGGCATACGGGTTTGACCACCCACTAAAATCACATCGTTGATTTCAGAAACAGATAAACCTGCATCGTTTAATGCCACTTTCACAGGCTCTAATGAACGAGCCACTAAATCTTCCACCAATGCTTCTAATTTCGCACGAGTTACGGTGATCACTAAGTGTTTCGGCCCTGTCGCATCCGCTGTGATGTATGGTAAGTTCACTTCGGTTGATTGTGCTGATGAAAGCTCAATTTTCGCTTTTTCTGCCGCTTCTTTCACACGTTGCATCGCCATTGAGTCATTGCGTAAATCCACGCCTTGCTCTTTTTGGAACTCTTCCACGAGGTAGTTGATTAAGCGGTTGTCAAAGTCTTCACCACCTAAGTGAGTATCACCGTTGGTTGCACGCACTTCAAAGGTTTGTTCGCCATCTAAGTTATCAATTTCAATGATAGATAAGTCAAATGTACCACCCCCTAAGTCGTAAACGGCGATGATTTGGTTCTCTTTTTTAGAGTCTAAACCGTACGCTAACGCAGCCGCTGTTGGTTCGTTGATGATACGTTTAACTTCTAAACCTGCGATACGACCTGCATCTTTGGTTGCTTGACGTTGTGCATCGTTAAAGTATGCTGGCACAGTGATAACTGCTTCGGTAACTGGTTCGCCCAAGAAATCTTCTGCGGTTTTCTTCATTTTTTTCAACACTTCCGCAGAGATTTGTGGTGGTGCCATTTTCTCATCTTTTACGTTTACCCACGCATCGCCATTGTCTGCTTTCACGATTTCAAATGGCATAATTTCAATATCACGTTGCACTTCGCTATCGGTAAAACGGCGACCGATTAAACGTTTGATTGCAAATAAGGTATTTTTCGGGTTAGTAATCGCTTGGCGTTTTGCTGGTGTACCGACTAAGGTTTCGTTTGCCGTGTAAGCGATGATAGAAGGGGTTGTACGTGCACCTTCTGCATTCTCAATTACACGTGGTTTATCGCCGTCCATCACAGCAACGCAAGAGTTAGTTGTACCTAAGTCAATACCGATAATTTTTCCCATTTTGGATTCCTCTATTTAGAAACTTTGTAAAAATGTGGGGAAACCGACCGCTTCCCCTCAGACGGGGCATAAAATAGGAACGAAAAAGAGGCTTTCAAGGGGAAGAAGAAAATTTTTTTTAATTTTATCCTTGTAAACGTTGTAATAATCTATCCATTGCTCGATAGCCTAAGGCTTCGGCAAGGTGAATTTGCTGAATATTGGGCTCATTAGCCAAATCGGCAATGGTTCGAGCGACTTTTAGAATGCGATGATAGGCGCGCACAGACAAACCGAGTTTCGTGAGTGCATTTTCAAGAAATATGGCATCTTGAGCATGGAGTTTGCAATCTCGTTCAATTTCTCGGCTACTTAGCTGAGCATTAATCTTGCCTGCACGTTGCATTTGTAAATTTCTAGCAGAAATGACCCGCTTGCGAACTTGCTCTGTGGTTTCGCCACGTTGTTGCTCTCGCTGCTGTAAAGCACCTTGAGGTAAAAGAGGGACTTCAATTGAGAGATCAAATCGATCGATAAATGGCCCCGAGAGCCGATTTAAATAACGTATGACTTGTTGAGGAGAGGTGCGGTTATGTGTACCTTGATAATGTCCTGTGGGGCTAGGGTTCATTGCTGCAATTAACTGAAATTTTGCAGGAAATCGTACTTTAGCGTTCGCACGAGAAATAATAATTTCGCCACTTTCTAATGGCTGGCGCAACGCATCAAGTACTTTACGTTCAAATTCGGGTAGCTCATCAAGAAATAGTACACCATTTTGAGCAAGGCTGATTTCCCCTGGTTTAGGGATCGAACCACCTCCGACTAATGCGACCATGGATGCACTATGATGGGGTGAACGGAATGGGCGTTGTTTCCAATTTTGGAAGCTTAACTCATTTTGCACCAAGCTTGTAATACTTGCGGTTTCTATCGCTTCTTCATCGCTCATTTCGGGGAGTAAATCTGGTAAACGGCTGGCGAGCATCGTTTTGCCTGTACCGGGTGGGCCAAGAAAAAGCAGATTATGTTGCCCGGCAGCGGCAATGGTTAAGGCGCGTTTGGCGTGTTGTTGCCCGATAATATCCGTTAAATCTCGGCTTACAAGCGGTGGATTTTCCACATTTTTTTGCGAAATTTCTTGGGCGATAGGCAGTTGATCGCGCTTATTCAGGAAATTAACCACTTGCAAAAGCGAGGTGGCATAGTAGCTTTGAGCGTGAGAAACTAGGCTTGCTTCGTTGGCATTTTGGCGAGGTAAAATCAGCTCTCGCTTGGAATGATGGGCTGAAATGACAGCGGGAATTGAGCCGTGTACGCCTCGTAGATTGCCTGTCAGTGAGAGTTCGCCTAAAAACTCAAAGGCACGCAATTTATCCATATCAATCTGCCCGCTGGCGGCAAGAATACCAATCGCGATAGGTAAATCAAAACGGCCGCCCTCTTTAGGGAGATCAGCCGGTGCAAGATTAATGGTAATTCGGCGGGCGGGATAGTTGAAATTGGCATTCATCAACGCGCTTCGTACCCGATCTTGAGCCTCTTTTACGCTTTTTTCCGGTAAACCAACGAGCGTTAAACCTGGGCTACCATTACTGATATGTACTTCTATTGTGACTAGTGGAGCTTCTACACCAATTGAGGCTCGACTATAAATAATCGCAAGGGACATTTTGTTCTCCAGTTGTTTTTGTCGAGCTTAAAAAAACAATAGAAATTTACCAGTGAAGAAATGTAAATTCTGGAAGCAGATCACAAAAATAGTTTTGTGATTAACTAAATAGGATAAGAATAGATTAGAATAGAGCGTTTATTGATGGTTGGGGGAAATTATGCAAGAGGTCATTGTCATCGGTGGCGGTATGGTTGGGGCGGCAACGGCATTAGGCTTAGCCAAACTGGGGTTGAATGTTGCCTTAATTGAGAAAAATCCACTGCCGGCTTTTGAGCCAAATTGTCCTTATGATGTACGGATTTCAGCAATTAGTGCCGCTTCGGTTTCCTTATTAGAAAAATTGGGGGCTTGGCAGATCATTGAGCAAATGCGAGTTTGCCCTTACGATGGTTTGGAAACGTGGGAGGTAGAAGGCTTTGATACATGTTTTCACGCCAGTGAACTTGGTTTGGATAAGCTCGGGTTTATGGTGGAAAATAACCTGATCCAAATTGGGTTGTGGCAAGCTTTAAATGATTATGCTAACTGCACACAAGCGGTTGGTTTTTCACAGATTTCTGCAAAACGTGAAGATGAAATTTGGACAGTAACACTTGATAATGAACGCCAATTTTCTGCACCGATCTTACTGGCTTGCGATGGGGCAAATTCTCAGGTACGGCAATGGGGCGGTATTGGACTGACGAGTTGGCAATATCGCCAACATTGTTTGTTAGCTGTGGCCGAAACAGCATTAGCGCAACAGAGCATTACGTGGCAGCAATTTTTCCCAAGTGGTCCAAGAGCTTTTTTGCCATTGTGCGGTAATCATGGTTGTATTGTGTGGTACGACAGCCCTGAACGCATTGCCGAGCTGACTCAACTATCAAATGAAAAATTAAGTGCGGAAATTATGGCGGCTTTCCCTAGCCGTTTAGGTGAAGTGAGTGTGACGGCAAAAGGTAGTTTTCCTCTTACTCGCCAACATGCTCAACGCTACTATCAAAATGGTGTAATTTTAGTAGGCGATGCTGCCCATACGATTAACCCACTTGCAGGGCAGGGAGTCAATTTAGGTTTTAAAGATGTAAAAGCCTTGCTTGAGCAGGCGGAACAAGCGCTTGAAAAGGGCGAAAATTTTGCAAATGCGGATATTTGGAAAAAATACGAATGGAAGCGCAAACCGGATAATTTGCTTATGCAAACGGGTATGGATGTGTTTTATAAAACCTTTAAAACTGATTTAATGCCAGTGAAAGCCTTGCGGAATTTAGGGTTAGTTGTTGCTCAGCGTGCAGGGGTTTTAAAGAAAAAAGCGTTGCAATACGCATTAGGTTTATAGGGTTGGCTATTTAGCTTCTAACCCCCTCTCTGTAAGCAGATTTTATATTGTTTGCAGCAGAACTCTCGATAGTTTTTAGGAAAAGAGGCGAATGATGATTCGCCTCTTTTTGTCGTTACTCTTGTGGGGGGACTTGGTTTAAGTGTCCTTGATCTAAATGCACAAAGCTCACTAAATCATCCACACTCACATCAAAGGCTTTGCCAAAGCCTTTTACGAATAAACCGTGTTCTGGCTTAAAGCTAAAGACGTTGAAATCTAACATATTGGCAAGCTCTGAAACTAAATCGCCGTGGCGTGCTTTAAGCAGAGTAATACATTCTTCCCATTCATTTGAGTGACGCTCAACCATGCGTGCCGTGGAGTCGAATGTTAAACGGCGGCGCGCAAAAATTTCACGGCTTTTGCTTTCATCGTCAATTAGCATTAATGAAACCTTTGGTACTTCTTGTAAGTTGCGGGCGTGGCGGGCGATAGTGGAAATCAGTACGCGATATTCGCCGTTGTGAATAACAAAAGGGGCATAGCTCACATTTGGTGTGCCATTTTTGTCTAAGGTTGCAAGCACTAAGGTCTTTACTTGCTGTTTCATCTCTTGAATTTCTGGCCCTAAGCGATTTTGTAATACTTCTTGACGGTTAGTCATTGAGTTGTCTCCTGTTATTGAAATGCGTTGAAGTGTTGTACTTGGTGAGGGAATAATTGACGATTTTCATCCCGTCCCAAATAGACTTTAAACATAGTTTCACCTTCTTGAGTAATAAAGGCGATGTTATAGCTTTCAGTGCCTCTAAATGGCATGCTGACAAAGGCAATATGAGCGATATTATCCAGTTTTAAATGCCCGTGAAGAGCACCTTCGTCGTCCTTCATGTTCAAGTTGTAATAGCCTCGCCCAATAATACCGCTAGGAAATTGATCTTTAACCTCAAAAATAGAACCGGCTTTTTCGATAATTGTTGTGAATTTTCCCCAGCCACTAATAGCTCGTAAAATTTCTTCTGCTCGTGTACCAGGAAAGGTTTTTACAAATTGATCGGGTAAATTTAGCAGAATTTCGCCTTCTGGACGTGCGAGTTGTGCTGCCAGCTCTAACGTAATTAAGTTAGGATTGCTATTGAGAAGTTCAGTGATTTGTTGTTTAAGCGATAACATAAGTTGCACCATAATTATGATTATGGTTTGCATTATATTTTCAAAATGGATTTATGCAATAGCAAGCGGTTTGAATCTATAAATTTTACGCAAAGACAATTCATTCTCATTTACTTTGTTTTTTGGCTAGTTATAATTGTGAAGAATTTAATGATTGGGGATTAGGATGAAAAAAAATACAGCCTTAATGCTGCTTGCTATATTGGGGGTGCTTTCGCTGCCTAATGTGTTCGCTGAAGAACTGGTAGAGCTAGATGAAGTTCGTGTAGTAGCAAAAGAAGAAGCAAAGACGAATGGTGAGATTAAAAAGAGCCGGCGTGTAATTCAAGATGAATTAATTGCAGATACGAAAGATTTGGTTCGTTATACCACGGATGTTGGGATTGCGGACAGTGGACGCCATAATAAAGGCTTTGCGATGCGCGGCGTAGAGGGTAATCGTGTTGGTATCAATATTGATGGTGTGTCTTTACCTGATTCCGAAGAGAATAGCTTATACGCACGTTATGGTAATTTTAATAGCTCCCGTGTACAAATTGATCCTGAATTAGTCACTGGCATTGATATTATGCGTGGTGCAGATTCTTTTGCTCAAGGCAGCGGTGCTTTAGGTGGTGGGGTGAGCTATCGTACGGTTGTTGCAGATGATATTGTGCAGATAGGTAACCGTTTTGGAGGGTTATTCCGTAGTGGATACGCCACTAAAAATAATGAATGGACCAACACTATTGGCGCAGCTTATAAAGATGAGAAATGGGAAGCGGTTGGGCTCTATTCTTACCGCCGAGGGCATGAATTAAAAAGCTTAGGTAATGGTGCAGACATTAGTGGCGCAGCGCGTGGTGTGCCTGATCCTTCTCATCACCGTAATCATAACTATTTGGCGAAATTGTCTTATTTTATTAACGACAACCATCGCATTAGCCTAAATTACACAGGGCAAAACCATGAAAATCTCACAGACGAACGTTCTTATACTTTTGTCGGATGGCGTAGAACCTTGGATACAACAGAACGGGATAATTTAAATGTTGCTTATGAATATTTCCCATCCAATGGTTTGCTTGGCTATTTAAAATTAGATTATGACTGGCAAAAAATTACAGTGGGAGCCATTAATCTTAAAGGCTTGTATCGTACTGATGGCGTAGAAGACCTTGATGATATTTTTGATCGCCGCATGAAAAATGATTTCCACCGTATTAACCTTCGCCTAGATAGCTCTCCATTAGAAAGCCGTTGGGGTACGCATAATCTTTCGTTACGTACTGCCTATTCCCAACGCGAATTTAAAAATATTAACAAAGATATTTACTTATTTGGCGAACTTGATCAGGCACTCTATATTTCTGCTGTGCAAAAACCGGTTAGAACTCAAAATATTTATCTGCTTTTACAAGATAAAATTATGTGGAATGAGCAGTTAAGCAGTGATGTGGGTGTGCGTTATGATTTTACTAAACTTACTCCAAGAGCATCGAATGTTTACTGTCAATTTTGTGATCAAGTGTCATCAGCGAGCACCACGTTCCAAAATTTGAGTGGAAGTTTTGGGCTGGATTATCAAATTAATCCAACTTGGAAGGCTGGATACCACATTTCCAGTGGTTACCGTATTCCGACCGCAACTGAAATGTACTTTACCTTCTTAAATGCGGCAGGTAACTGGCTGGCTAACCCTAATTTGAAAGCTGAACGTAGCCTAAACCAATCAGTTGCATTGGTGGCTGAGAATGAGCAAGGCAATTTTGCTTTGCAACTTTATCGCACGAACTATAAAGATTTCTTATATGAACGTGAAACCGCAGGGTGGCGTTTGCATACTAACTGTGATTTTCGTTGCTCCTCACCTTATTATCGAACGCTCTTCCAGCAGGCTGTGAATATTGATCGAGCCAAAATTAGTGGTTTAGAAGTTCGTGGTATGCTTAATTTACATCACTGGGTGGCAGCTATTCCACAAGGTGTGAGCGTAATGGGCGCGTTAGGCTATTCTAAAGGCAAACTCTACGGTACGAGTGAAAGCTTGCTATCTATTCAGCCGGTTAAAGTGATTTTAGGGGCAGGTTATGATGATCCTAATGATCGCTGGGGGTTACAAGCGCGTTGGACTTATTTAGGGCAGAAGAAAGGTAAGGATGCACAAATCCTAACGTATTATTATGACCAAAGTGGAGGGACGAGTACTTACCCATTCTTAAATCGATCCGCGGTGTTATTTGATATGTATGGTTTTGCAAAAATTGGTAAGCACACAACATTACGTGCGGGTGTTTACAATTTATTTAATCGTAAATATCACACATGGGATAGCTTGCGTGGTATTAATCTGCAAAGTACAACCAATACAGTTGATCGGGAAGGCAAAGGGCTAGAACGTTTTTATGCGCCAGGACGTAATTATGCTTTTTCTGTAGAAATTAAGTTTTAATTGCCTGTTTCAAATTAAGCGGTACATTTTGTAAATTTTTTTGCAAAATGTACCGCTTGTTTTTATTGTGAATCGTCAGGACGCTTGTCGGTTGCGCCAAAAACACCATTGTATTGGCTTTGGCTTTCGTAGAATACACCGCCTACTTGGTTTGCACCTGAGCCATAGAATGCTCCTTTGCTTTCAACGCCATGACTATTACCATTGAAAGTATTGCCCTCAATGGCTGCACTGAAAGCGAGTTTTTCAGTTTGTCCATCTTTGAGTGAGACATTCAGTTGTTTTTGATTAAAATCAGCTCTTACTTCTGCACTAAGCGCACTGTAATTTCCCGCTTTGCCATATAAGGCATCGCCTTTTTTGTAAACAAATTTACCGCTTTTTGGCATTGGATACAGATTCGCATGTCCATTATCTATTTCACTCCATACCCCTTCAATCGGGGTTTGTAAGCCTTGCACAAATAAGTGGCTATGTGCATTTGAGTTGATCACACCAAAGCGGACAAATTGATAAACACTTTGATCATATAAGCTATAGACAGAGGTTTTGTTTACTGCACCCGAAATTTCGCCCAATGAACCATGTTTTTGATCAGCCGTAGTGAGCGAATTAAACCCACGTTGCTCATCCTCTGCGGCAAGGGTTTTCAGCGCGATCTCAACATTATCAATAAAGAGACTTTCTAATGTTTCTTTTTCCACATTGTGTAGATTTTTGCCAGATACACTACCATTTGCTGAATTAATGCTGAGTATCGCACCCGTTAAACGCGCGTCTTTAGGGCTACTAAACATAGGTGAAGTCAGCTTAGGAGTGTTATCTTCCGTGTTAGGCTGCACGGCGTGATCTGCCGAGGTATTTCCAGCATTCGGCGGCGTGACTGACGGGGTCGCAGGCTGGGTATTATTGCTGGAATCTGGTATTTCTGTTAAGAAAATTGGTGCAGTACCGTTACCGCCACCACTACTGGATGAACAGGCTGAAAGCATAAGTGCACAGGCGGTAGTGATAAAGCTAAAATGTAATTTTTGCATAAAAGATCCTCAGGAGGTAAAAACCGCGGCATTTTACCAATTGCGCAGAAATAACTCAAATCATAACTATTATCAATTATATTGAATTTTGCTAGGATTATTGTTAGAATTTTCGCCCAATTTCATATTAAAACTTTTATTTGGAGACATAATGAAAACCTTAAAAATCAGCCTGCTTTCTGTGGCATGCGCCATTGCTTTAGGAGCGTGTTCATCTGTCAAGGATAGCGTGAATTCTTATATTAATAGCCAAGCAAATCAGGCACAAAAGAGTGCAAATCAAAAAGCACAGGATGCGAAAGAAGCACAAAAAAATGCCGAAGAAAAAGCGCGTGAAGCAGAAAATAAATTGGCTGAGTCTGAGAAAAAGTTAGCAGAAGCCAATAGTTCTGAGACAAATACAAAAGAAGAATTAAAAAAGGCAGAAGCAGAGAAAGACAATGCTGCTAAAGCGGCGCAAGCTGAAAAAGAGCGTGCAGATAAGTTACAACAAGAGCTTGATGCCGCGAAAAAGGCTGAACAAGATAAACTTGCGGCATTAGCCGCAGAGGAGCGCCGTGTTGCTGAAAATGTAGCGGCATTACAAGCGGGCTTTGAAGATCGCGGTACGGAAAATAAAATTATTGCTTACGGTTTTAGACAAACCCCAACAGAATTTAAAATCAGCAATGTAGCAGGTAAGATTTTAACTGTAGAAAATGGTGCATTAGCCGATAGCACTTTCCCAACGGCGCATAAAGATCTCAATACCTTACTGATTGATGGTAAGAGCATCCAATTATTTGATAGTGCTGATATTCAAGCCAGCTATTCAATGGGTAAAACAACGGTCAAAGAAATTGATGAAGATGACTATCTTGGTCATGTGGTAGGTTTATCAAAAAGTAAATATCATGATGACCACACGCAATCTCGCTATGGCTATGTGACTAAAAATGGTAAAACCACTTTGTTTGTACAAGGGCATTTAACACCGGTTCAAAATGCTGAAGAGCCAAAAATTGCTTCACCATACGATCATGGTAACCATTTTAACCGTGATGGCGCAGCTATTTTAGATGCATTGCCAACCGATAAAGTCTATGCATACCAAGGTTTAGCATTTTATGGCAAAGAGAACAACTATGTTCAGCTCAATACCGAGGCAATTGCTGATTTTAATGAGAAAAAAGTTAAAGTAGAGCTAAAAGAGGCGGATACGGTAAAACTCACATTAGGCGGCAATATCAAAGAGGGTGGCAATACCTTTGCCGGTCAATATAATGGGGTGCATACTAACGGTGCATTCTACGGTAAAGCAGGCTTAGATATTGCAGGGACATTCTATGTCGCAGAGGGTGCAGACAAAGACTATAACGGTGTCTTTGGTGCAACTAAACAAGGTTGTGGTATTCTCTCTTGCTCTGAAGCACCAGCAGGCACTTCATTAGCTGATTTTCAGGTGAAATAGTCGTTCTTAGAGTGCGAAGCATTTAAATTAACGGCGAACGATACCTTACAAGCGGTTAGATTTACTGAAACTTTTGCAAAATTTCGGTAAAATCTGACCGCTTGTTATTTTTTTAAGACGATTATGCAAAAAAATCCTGCCATATTTTTAATGGGTCCGACAGCCTCGGGAAAAACTGATCTTGCCATTGCATTACGCCAGCGATTACCAGTGGAAGTAATTAGCGTTGATTCTGCTTTAATCTATAAAGGTATGGATATTGGTACGGCAAAGCCAAGTAAAGCAGAGCAAGCACTTGCACCCCATCGCTTAATTGATATTCTCGATCCTTCAGAAAGTTATTCTGTGATGAATTTCCGTGAAGACGCACTGCGGGAGATGGCAGACATCACAGCACAGGGTAAAATTCCACTTCTTGTTGGCGGTACAATGCTGTATTACAAAGCCTTATTAGATGGGCTGTCGCCATTACCCTCTGCTGATCTTGCTATTCGTGCTGAAATTGAGGCCAAAGCTGCACAGATTGGCTGGGCAGGTTTACATGCAGAATTACTGAAAATCGACCCAGTTGCAGGCGCGCGGATTAATCCTAATGATAGCCAACGCATTAATCGTGCTTTAGAGGTGTTCTATATTTCGGGTAAAAGCATGACTGAGCTCACCGCACAGCAAGGTGAAGCCATTCCTTACCACATTACTCAGTTTGCGATTGCACCGCAAGATCGTGCGGTATTACATCAACGTATTGAACAGCGTTTTCATAAAATGATGGAACAAGGTTTTGAGCAAGAAGTTCGAGCCTTGTTTGCCCGAGGCGATTTAAATGTGGATTTGCCTTCGATTCGTTGTGTTGGCTATCGTCAAATGTGGGAATATCTGGAAGGCAAAATCAGTTTGGATGAAGCAATTTTTAAAGGGATTTGTGCGACTCGCCAATTAGCGAAGCGCCAAATTACTTGGTTGAGAGGTTGGACAAGTGAGCTGGAGTGGCTAGATAGCCTAGACTTTCAAGGTGCTTTATCTAAAATGCTTGAAAAAATGGAGCAAAAGCTATCCAGTTTGTGATAGAATCGGCTCGCCTTTGGCAAAAACCAATTTATAACGACTAGAAGGAATCAAAAATGGCAAAAGGTCAATCTTTACAAGATCCATATTTAAACGCACTACGCCGTGAGCGTATCCCTGTGTCTATTTACCTTGTAAACGGGATCAAATTACAAGGTCAAATCGAATCTTTCGACCAATTTGTAATTTTACTGAAAAATACAGTAAGCCAGATGGTGTATAAGCATGCTATTTCGACCGTGGTGCCAGCACGTTCTATTTCTCATAATAATAGTGGGCATAATCATCATTCAGCACCAGCACAAGCTGCGGTACAGCCAGCAGTAACAGAAAGTGCGGAATAAGTTTTCTGTGTCAGTAGTGATGAATCAACAAGAACCAAATTCAGCGGATGAATTTGGTTCTGTTTTATTGGAGACACCATGGCTTGCTAAAAGCAAAGAGCGAGCGATATTGGTGCATCTTTATTTGGCTCAAAACAAGGATGTTGAAAATCTGCATGAATTTCAAACTCTTGCTGAAGGTGCAGGCGTTGAAATTGCAACGGTGCTAACAACGTCTCGCTCTGCCCCTCATATTAAATATTACGTGGGACAAGGCAAAGCACAAGAAATTGCCGATGCCGTTAAGTACTTTAACGCGGATGTTGTTCTGGTTAATCACCAATTGAGTCCTGCTCAAACGCGTAATTTGCAAACGCTATGTGATTGTCGGGTTGTCGATCGCACAGGCTTAATTTTAGATATTTTTGCCCAACGGGCTCGTTCTTTTGAAGGGAAATTGCAAGTTGAACTTGCACAGCTTCGCCATCTCTCGACTCGCCTAGTTCGCCGTTTAGGCAATCAAGATCAACAAAAAGGTGGTGCAGTTGGTTTACGTGGACCGGGCGAAACTCAGCTTGAAACTGACCGTCGCTTGATTAAAGTCAGAATCCAGCAGTTGCAAAATCGCTTACAGAAAGTGGCAAAACAGCGAGATCAAAACCGCAAAACTCGTCAAAAAGCAGATATTCCCACGGTATCTCTGGTAGGCTATACCAACGCGGGGAAGTCCACGCTCTTTAATGCGATTACTCATGCAGGTGTTTATGCAGCTGATCAATTATTTGCGACACTTGATCCCACTTTACGCCGCATTCAAATTCAAGATGTCGGCACAGCAATTCTCGCTGATACGGTTGGTTTTATCCGTTTTTTACCGCACGACTTGGTCTCTGCGTTTAAATCAACTTTGCAAGAAACGACAGAGGCAACCTTGCTATTGCATGTGATTGATGGGGCTGATGAACGGCGTGAGGAAAATATCGATGCGGTCAATGCGGTGCTAGATGAAATTAATGCATTAGAAATTCCAAGCCTATTGGTTTACAACAAGGTTGATAAACTGGAGGAGGTGTTACCTCATATTGAATATGCTGACGATGGCACGCCTATTGCCGTTTATCTTTCCGCACAGAGTGGGCAAGGGATTGATTTGCTCTTTCAAGCAATGCAAGCGCGCTTAAAATCTGAATTAGTGCGAGAAAAACTTTTATTGCCACCGACAAGCGGTCAAATTTATGCTGAATTTTACCAACGGAACTGTATTCTTAACGAATATTTCAACGAATTTGGCGACCGTTTGCTTGAGATTGAGGTAGATAAAGTACAGTGGCAAAAGTGGCTAAAACAGTATCCCGAATTATTGGAACTTGTTGCTTTAGCAGAATGGGGCGAATAACTCGCCCTATCTATGCTGACTGAGCCAATGACGAATATGGTCGTAGCACCAATGAAATATCAATGTGTAAAACATGACAAAGAGCGTCATGGAAATATCCATCACAAACGCTTCCCACCAACTCACGTGTAGGATAAATGCCACTAATGGCAAGGTAAAAATCAATAATCCCAGTTCAAAACTGATTGTGTGCAAGGTGCGAACCGCCCAACTTCTATGAACTCTTTCGCCTTGAAACAGCTTATCAAACACAACATTAAAAAAGAGATTCCAAATCAGGGCGATAACAGAAATTAACACGATAGTGAGCGTGAGTTCGCCTGTATTATGAGCGGTTGCTAAACGCATTAACACGACGGTAAAAAAGACAGCCCCCGCTTCAAATAGCAGGGCTTGAAAAATACGTTCAAGATTTGACATCATATTTACCTAATACTTTGCAACAACGCCTGCACAGGGTGTTTCAGCACTTTATGTTCAAAACGTTTTACCTGCGAACGGCAAGAATAACCTGTGGCTAAACAGCGTGCTAAATCTTTGCCCGCTAATTTTTTCTGCCACGATTGGGCGTAAATCGCTTTGGACATTGCAAGATGTTTGATTTCGTGTCCGAATGTGCCTGCCATTCCACAGCAGCCGATATTTTCCACGTTCAACGTTTCGCCAAAGTGATCAAAAATTTGTTGCCACTGTTTCATTGAATTAGGCAATGAGGTACTTTCGGTGCAGTGGGCGAATAAATGCCACGGCAAGCGGTCGGATTTTTGTGCTTTTTTACCAAATTGATCTAATTTTGAAATTAACCATTCGTGGGCGAGTAGCACTTCAAAGCCACCGTGATTTTCTTTCAGCACATCTTGGTATTCTTGGCGGTAAATTAAGGTTAATGCAGGATCAACGCCCACCATTGGAATACCGAGTTTTGCCACTCGGTTAAGCATTTCCGCCTGATTTTGGGCGGTTTTGGCAAATTGGCGTAAAAAGCCTTTGACGTGTTGGGCTTTGCCACTTGGATTAAAGGGCAACACCATCGCTTTAAAGCCGAGTTTTTCGGCAAGGCGAACAAAATCGGCAACCACATTGGCATCGTAGAATGAGGTGAAGGGATCTTGTACCACGATGATGCCATTTTCTGGCGAAATCTGACCGCTTGCTGATCTATTTTCCAGCGCTTCCAGTGTCGGTTGCTTGCCAATTTGTGCCTGTAATGTTGGCACAGAAAGTTGGGGCAAATAGGTCATTCCCACCGTTTTTTCTAGTGCTTTTGCCACAAGATGATTGCCACTGAAAAAGTTAAACAGTTTCGGGGCTTTTGCCATCATTGGTGCAACAAATTCTAAATTGGCGACTAGATGATCTTTAACGGGGCGCAAATAACGGCTGTGATAAAGCTGATTAAATTGCGAGCGAAAAGTTGGCACATCAATTTTAATCGGGCATTGGCTGGCACAGGCTTTACACGCTAAGCAGGTATCCATTGCGGCTTTGACTTCGTGGGAAAAATCGTACTCTTTCTCTTTTTTCCACTGATTGCGGATTTTAGCAACAAGATCGGAGAGTTTTGGCTCTTTTTGCAACAATTCCGCAGGGTTGATATTTTGCTCGGCAAGCAATCGCAACCATTCACGGGTAATGCCTGCTCGTCCTTTTGGCGAGAATAGGCGATTGCCCGAGACTTTCATTGACGGACACATTGCACTGTCCACATCAAAATTAAAGCACAATCCGTTGCCATTACAGTTCATCGCCCCTTTAAATTCTTCTCGTACTTGGATTGGAATTTGGCGGTCAAAGTCCGCACGCATTGGCGACAGCACAGGGTAGAGTTCCGCATCGCTTGCTAATGGCGTGCAGATTTTGCCGGGGTTTAGACGGTTTTGCGGATCGAACAAGGTTTTGATATAGCGAAGTTCTTTCCACAAGGTTTCGCCAAAGAATTTTTCGCCATAAGCCGAACGCATACCTTTGCCGTGTTCGCCCCAAATTAAACCGCCATATTGTTTCGTGAGTTCAACCACTTGGTCGGAAATCTGCTTAAATTTTTCCACCTGCGAACGCTCGGTTAAATCTAACGCTGGACGAACGTGCAACACGCCTGCGTCCACGTGCCCAAACATACCGTATTCCAAGCCGTGATCGTCTAATAATTTACGGAAATCCAAAATATAGTCGGCTAAATTTTCAGGGGGGACACAGGTATCTTCCACAAAGGCAATCGGCTTTGCCCACCTTTTGGCATTGCCGAGTAAACCGACCGCTTTTTTCCGCATTGCGTAAATTTTCTCAATTTCGCCGACATCGTGGGTGAGCTGATAACCAATAATCCCACCTTCATTCGTAGCAATTTTACGATCTAACTCGGCACATAAAGCGGTCACTTTTTGCTGATTTTCTGCAAAATCGTTGGAGGCAAATTCCACAATGTTAATGCCTAAAATCGGATTGTTTGGATCCTCACGCAACAGATCAGAAACCGAATGCCACACAATATCCTGCTTGGCGAGATTGAGTACTTTGGAATCCACCGTTTCCACCGACAAGGCTTGGGCTTGTAACATAAAAGGGGCAGCACGTAAGGCGGAGTCAAAGGAATTAAATTTCACATTGATTAGTGTGCGATGTTGCGGAATCGGCAAAAGATTGAGTTTCGCTTCGCAAATAAAGGCAAGTGAGCCTTCTGAACCCGTTAAAATTCGGCTGAGATTAAATTCACTTTCGTCATCGTTAAACACGTTTTTGAGATCGTAGCCAGTGAGAAAGCGGTTGAGTTGGGGTAATTCATTGAGTATGGTTGGGCGTAACTCACGGCAACGCTTGAAAATTTCATTGTGTAGATGTTTGCCGTGGGCGGATAAATTGAGTTGATCTAAGTTTGCAGAAAAATCGTCAGATTTCACCGCTTGCGTTTCCAAAATTTCGCCATTCATTAGCACCGCTTTAATGCCAAGAATATGGTCAGAAGTCTTGCCATATTGCAACGATCCTTGCCCTGATGCGTCAGTGTTAATCATTCCGCCCAGTGTGGCACGGTTGCTGGTGGAAAGCTCAGGCGAGAAAAATAAGCCGTGCAGTTTTAAAAAGCGGTTAAGTTGATCTTTGACCACCCCTGCTTGTACTCGTACCCAACGCTCTTCTACATTCAGTTCCAAAATTTGCGTCATATGCCGAGAGAGATCCACAATAATATTGTGATTCAGCGATTGCCCATTTGTGCCCGTACCGCCCCCACGAGGGGTAAAAGTCAGCGATTTAAATTCATCACGATTGGCAAGTTTCGTGATAATCACCACATCGGCAACGCTTTTCGGAAATAGAATAGCCTGTGGTAAAGCTTGATAAACACTGTTATCGGTAGCAAGCGAAAGACGCTCGGCATAACTATCAGCAATATCGCCTGCGAAATGTTGGTGTTTGAGTTCGGCGAGAAATTGCTGAACTTCAGGGGAAATTTGTGGAATATGGGTAAGATGAGGGATCATTTTGTTTACTGCACTAAAAAGGAAATGAGTGTGATATTAGCAAGAAATTGGGGGGCTTTTAAGCGTTTAATTGATTAAAAAATAGTAAAAAATAGGAAAAGTTCATTTTCTTTTTTTATTTTTTTGCTAGAATGCACCAAAATTTATACAGACTGACGTAGTTGTTAGCTGTGTTTTAATTCTATTTTTTATCAAAGTAAGAGGAACTCTTAAATGAAAAAATCATTAGTTGCATTAGCAGTTGCTGGTTTTGCTGTTGCTTCAGCAAACGCTGCTCCAGAAGCTAATTCTTTCTATGTGGGTGCTAAAGCTGGTTGGGCAACTTTCCACAACGATGTAAACCAATTCAATTCTAAATATGCTTTAGATGAACGTTATGCTGGTGGTCCAACAGCTTACGGTATCAACCGTAACTCTGTAACTTACGGTGTATTTGGTGGTTACCAAATCATTGATAACTTAGCAGTTGAGCTAGGTTACGACTACTTCGGTCGCGTTCGTGGTAACGTACAAGTTGATGAGCAAGATAGCAAAGCTGTTAAACACACTGCTCACGGTACTCACTTAAGCTTAAAACCAAGCTATGAAGTTGTTTCTGGCTTAGATGTTTACGGTAAAGTAGGTGCAGCATTAGTTCGTAATGACTACAAAAACTATGTAGATCAAGAAAAATCTCACAACTTAAAAACTTCTTTATTATTAGGTGCTGGTCTTGAGTATGCAATTACTCCAGCATTAGCTGCTCGTCTTGAATACCAATGGTTAAGCAATGTTGGTAACTTCAACAAAGCAGAATCTAAAGAAAACCGTTTACGTAATGTAACTTACCGTCCAGATATCCACTCTGTATCTGCGGGCTTAGTATATCGTTTCGGCCAAGGTGCAGCTCCAGTAGCAGCTCCTGAAATCGTTTCTAAAAACTTCGCATTCAGCTCTGATGTTTTATTCGATTTTGGTAAAGCAAACTTAAAACCAGCTGCAGCAGCATCTTTAGATGCAGCACACGCTGAAATCCAAAACTTAGGTTTAGCAGCTCCAGCTATCCAAGTAAATGGTTATACAGACCGTATTGGTAAAGATGCACCAAACTTAGCATTATCACAACGTCGTGCAGAATCTGTAGCGAACTACATGGTATCTAAAGGTGTAGCACCAGAATCTATCACTGCAGTAGGTTACGGTAAAGCAAACCCAGTAACTGGCAACACTTGTGATGCAGTGAAAGGTCGTAAAGCATTAATCGCTTGCTTAGCACCGGATCGTCGTGTTGAATTACAAGTTCAAGGTTCTAAAGAAGTTGCAATGTAATTTCGGTTAGAAGCGTAAATTTATTTAAAGAACGCCCATTTTTTGGGCGTTTTTTGTAAATTTTATTTTAAGCAAAGCAAATTATTGCTATAATCAGACAGTCTTTATGACTTCTCTTTAAGTATTAGTTAGAGAGATGGTTGCACCATATAAAATAATGGTGTTGTTTATTTTCGATGACGTAAATAGAGGATCATCAAATGAAAAAATCATTAGTTGCATTAGCAGTAGCTGGCTTTGCTGTTGCTTCAGCAAATGCTGCTCCAGAAGCTAACTCTGTATATGTTGGTGCTAAAGCTGGTTGGGCTTCATTCCATGACGGTATCAGCCAAATCGACCACAAAAACGGTGGTAAATACGGTATCAATAAAAATTCTGTAACTTACGGTGCATTTGTTGGTTATCAAATTATTGATAACTTAGCAGCTGAAGTAGGTTATGAATACTTTGGTCGTGTTCGTGGTTTAGAGCAAACCAAAGCAGGCGGTTCTAAGAAAACTTTCCGTCACTCTGCGCACGGTACTACTATCGCATTAAAAGGTAACTACGAAGTTATCAGCGGTTTAGATACTTATGCAAAAGCTGGTATCGCTTTAGTAAATAACAGCTACAAAACTGTGAATGTAGATACTAAAGTGCCAACCAAAACTTCACGTTTCCAAAGCTCTTTAATCTTAGGTGCTGGTGTTGAGTATGCAATTACTCCATCTTTAGGTGCACGTATTGAGTATCAATGGTTAAATAACGCAGGTAAAGCAAGCTACGCGACTCTTCGTCGTATGGGCGTTGAAGGTTCTGATTATCGTCCAGACATCAGCTCTGTATCTGCAGGTTTAACTTACCGCTTTGGTCAAGGCGCTGCGCCAGTTGCTGAGCCAGAAATCGTAACTAAAAACTTTGCATTCAGCTCTGATGTGTTATTCGATTTCGGTAAAGCGAACTTAAAATCAGCTGCAAAACAATCTTTAGATGCAGCACACGCTGAAATCCAAAACTTAGGTTTAGCAACTCCGGCTATCCAAGTAAATGGTTATACAGACCGCATTGGTAAAGATGCACCAAACTTAGCATTATCACAACGTCGTGCAGAATCTGTAGCGAACTACATGGTATCTAAAGGTGTAGCACCAGAATCTATCACAGCGGTAGGTTACGGTAAAGCAAACCCAGTAACTGGCAACACTTGTGATGCAGTGAAAGGTCGTAAAGCATTAATCGCTTGCTTAGCACCGGATCGTCGTGTTGAATTACAAGTTCAAGGTTCTAAAGAAGTTTCTATGTAATACATCTTTGAGCTAAGCTTGAAAAACGCCATCATTTGATGGCGTTTTTGTTTTTCTTACTTCAATAATGCTTTTAAGTTCTGCTTCATTTTATCAACTTGTTCAGTGTAGATTTGTTTGTTTTCAGACTCATCAATCAAGTAGTGAATGCATTCTGATAGCGTCATTTCCATACGGTTAGAAAGCTTAGAAAGCCTTAGCCAGCTTGCATAGTCTAAGTCAATAGATTTTTTACGAGTGGACTGCTTTTCAGCATTGAAGAAACGTTTACGCCTGGCTCGAATAGACTGACGCATTTTCTTACGTTGCTCAGCCGTCATTTCTTGTTTAATCCATTGTTCTATTTCTTCTGGTGAATCTTGCAAAGTCGTCAGTAATTGAATTTTTAGTTCAATAAGGCTTTGCTCTTCATATTTGGTGATGTTTTCGCCTTCACGGTATTTTTTCAGCAGATATTTCCATTTCCAACCTGCTTCCTGAATTTCAAGTTTCTGGTATCGCATATCTCCCCCTAATAATTTGTGAAGTATAGCGGAATTATGGGTATAATGAAGCAAATTTCTATAAAGAGGTAGATAAGTGCAACTTTCCCCACTTGCTTGGCAAGATTTAACTGTTCAGCATACATTCGCAGAGCATACTCATTCAATCACATTTTTTGATTTTCAACCAAATGCGACTCAAGCACTCAAACAGTTTATACTCGCTGATTTTGGCTCTCTATTGGTATTAAAAACGGAAACTTTGCCTGCTTTTCTTACTGAAATTCAGGCTTTTTTTAGCCAGCATAGTCAGTCATTTTTATTAAAAAATGAAGCAAATCAAAAAAGTCTATTTGGTTATGCATTTTTTCGAGCAAAAGAGAATAAGATTGAGACGGTAAGCGGTGCTGTTGAGCAAATAAATGGCAAAATTTTAATTCTACCTGTCGCTACATTACTTAATGATATTGCTTTATGGGATAAGCTTAAATCGGCATTACTTTTTGGGCAATATGAGGCGCGTAGTGAAAATGCGCTTCCAGTAGCATTAGAGCCGATTCAGAGTCAATTTAAGTTGCTGTTGTTGGGTAGTCGTGATGATATTGCCCTGCTTGCTGAATATGATGAAGATCTTTATCAAGTTGGACATTATGCGGAAATTCAATCTTATCTGAACATTAGCGATAACCTTGAAAAATGGGCAGACTATGTTCGTACGGCAGCACAACAAAATGGCTTGAGGTTATCCGATCGTTCACTTAATCAGTTATTGCGATATTATGTGCGAGAAAGTGAAGATCGGAGTTTAATTTCAATTTCTCCGGCCTTATTGCAGAAACATTTACAGGCATTGCGCCAGTTTTATTCACCACATTGCCAGCTAGATAATATCCAAGGTTATTTTGACTATATTGAGCAACAAGCAGCAGTTTTGCACCAATATGCCTTACAAGATATTTTAAAAGAACAGCTTTACCTTGAAACTGATGATGAAGAGATTGGACAAATTAACGGTTTGTCGGTGGTAGAATTTAATGGTGTGCCACAAAGTTTTGGTGAGCCGTTACGAATTAGTTGTAATGTTCAATATGGTGATGGCGAAATTCATGATATTGAACGTAAAGTTGAATTAGGGGGTAATATCCACTCTAAAGGGATTTTGATTGCTCAATCTTGCCTCGCTAACTTACTAGAATTACCTACACAGCTACCATTTTCCGCTTCACTCGCATTTGAGCAATCTTATGGTGAAATTGATGGTGATAGCTCTGCATTAGCTATTTTTTGCGTGTTGATGAGTAGCTTGTCGAAATTAGCACTGCCGCAATCTATTGCAGTAACCGGTTCCATCGATCAATTTGGTAATGTTTTAAGTGTGGGAGGGGTAAATCAGAAAATTGAAGGCTTTTTCCAAGTTTGTCAAGCACGTGGATTAACTGGCAAACAGGGGGTCATTATTCCTAAAGTATGCCTTTCACATTTGAGTTTAAACCAAGCAGTGATTTCTGCTGTTAAAAATGAGCAATTTGCAATTTGGGCTGTGGAAGATGTTTTTGAGGCACTAGAGATTTTACTTAACCGTTCATTCTATGATGAAGAGAATGTGGAGATTCAGCAGCCTTCTTTATTTACCTTGGTGCACCAATATATTGATGAACAGCAGCATATGGGAACAAGCGGTTCATTTTGGCAGAAAATTTGCAAAATATTTAACTGATCCGACAAGTCAGCTTACATCTGTTTGCTAATTATTAAGTCTGTTATGATATGTTTAATTTAGAAACATTGAAATAACAGACTTTCTTTTTACTTAATAAGGCTTGAAAATCATGAACAGCTGTACACCCAATATAAAACCAAACTACGATTACAATGACTTGCTTGCTTCTGGGCGTGGTGAACTTTTTGGTGAACAAGGCCCACAATTACCTGCACCATCCATGCTCATGATGGATAGAATCACCAAAATTACGGATAAAGAGGGCTTATTTGAGAAAGGTTACATTGAGGCAGAATTGGATATTCACCAAGATCTACCTTTCTTTGGTTGCCACTTCATTGGTGATCCTGTTATGCCAGGTTGTCTAGGCTTAGATGCTATGTGGCAATTGGTTGGTTTTTTTCTTGGCTGGGTCGGCGGTAAAGGAAAGGGTAGGGCATTAGGTGTTGGTGAAGTGAAATTCACGGGACAAATTTTACCTACTGCGAAAAAGGTAATTTATCGTATTAACATGAAACGAGTGATTAATCGGAAATTAGTGATGGGCATGGCAGATGGCGAAGTCGAAGTAGATGGTAGAGTGATTTATACTGCGACTGATTTAAAAGTTGGTCTTTTCCAAGATACAGCTTCTTTTTAATTTTGGGATCTGTGTCGAAAAAATAGTTTTTATAGATTTACAACCCTCCTGAAACCTCTAATATCCCTTACAGCTAAATTTTTGTAAGGGATTTTTTTATGTATCGAGCAATTACTCTGCTTGAAACATTGATTACATTAGCAATTATCGTTATTGCAAGTTATTTTATTTCTCCCGTACTATTTTCTTTTCAGGATCAACTTTTGGTAGAAAATGAGATTGAAAATGTGAAATCATTTCTCTATCAGCTTCAAGATAAAGCACGTTATCAAAATAGAAATTATGCATTAAATATCGCTCAGAATAGTCAGCATTGGTGCATTATTGCTATTGCAAGAAATAGTGGAAAATCGACCGCTTGTGATTGCTTAAATTTGAAAAGTTGTCAGCTATTAGGTTTGGATTATCACCTATATAAGAATCATAATAATGTGTCTATCTATAATAAGAATACTTACCCTAAAATTCTCACGTACTTTGATGGAAGAAGTGGTAATCAATCGACTATTTGTTTAAGTATATCCAAAGGGAAAAATCAGGCAATTTTACAAATTCAGCGTAATGGGGTGATTAATGTTATTCTTGATACCAAAGCACGTAGTCAATGTAAAGAAAATTAATAAAGCCATTACATTATTAGAAACATTAGTAGCGTTATCATTGGGTAGTATTATCTTGTTCGCCGCAAGTCAATTATATAGTGAGATTTATTTTGCTCAAACTAAATACCGAGAACTATTTAAATTACAGAAAAATGCACATCAAATTCTAAACTATTTACAGCAACATATTCTAAATACGGGTTATCAAGGTATAAATCGAGAAAAGAGTAATTTTGATTGGTTTAAGGTGCAAAATAGTGCTTATCATGTAGAAGAGCATTGTTTGGTATTAATTCAAGATATAAACGCAGATGGTTGTTTAGGTACAAGAGTAAAAAAACAGTGTAGTGAGCAAGCACTTAGCATTGCCAAAGATGTTGGAAAGGAGATACTTGCAATCAAGTTAGAGCATAATAATTTAATGATAGCAGGTAAGCAGAATAGCTTCACGCCTTGTCTTTCGGAACAGTGTAAAAATTGGCTAAAAGAGTGCAAGAATTTTCAATGGGAGAAAATTGCAGCTTTATCTGATAATCGAATAGAAAGGCTTCATTTCAGTTGGGAAAAGCGAGATAAATTGCTCAAAATAGACTTAATTTTATCGTCATTAAAGAATAGTCAAATTCAGTACCATACAATTGCTTATGCTTATTTGTTAAATGGAGAATGATATGTCACGTTATTATTTTGCAAATAGTGTACTATTTTCTCTTATTATATTATCGAGCATTGGGATTACTCTTTTTCTTAATAAAGGTTATATTATCGTAAATGAAAATATTAGCCAAAATAATTATATTAATTATCTTGCTGAGAAGATGTGGTTGATTGAATTTCAGAAAATAAATAAAGAACAAGAGTGTTCGATTCAAAAGAAGCCAACGATTTCTTTGAACAAAAAACATTTAACTTTTAGCTTCCACTGTCAATTTCATTCAATTTTTATACAGCCTAAACCAACTAAAGAAAAATATATTTTAGTTGAGAATATTAATGATTGGTTAGATATTAATGCTTATCAGCATGTTATTTATCCTATTGCAAGCTTAGATGATTTGCCAGAGAGTAGCGAAGAAAATCCAAAGATCGTACGTATAACCCAAAATATTGATGGGCGTTTAATGCAGCCATTTTATGGTATTGTAATTACTGATTATCTATTTAATTTTACCGATCAGCGTATCTACGGCACAATTTATTCGAGTAATAATGCTAATGATCCTAATCGGCGTAATTTAAGTTATAAAAGAAATGTCATTCAGAATATTGAGCGAGATTATTCGAATTGGCGCTATCTTCCCAACTCTGCTAATACATTAAACCATGAAAATAATTAAAGCTGAAAGTATTATTTCATTACTCATTGCAGTAGGCCTATTCAGTATTGTCTGCTTAGCGTGGTTACAATGGCAATCAGAACAAAATGCTCAGGAGCAGTTAATTTTTCAGCGTCAGCAAGCCTTGCAAATTGCAGAAAATCAGATTGCTCGCCAAATGGCAGGGTTATCTTGCCAGCGTAAATTAGAGCAGAATGGTATCTATTTTGAAATTATTCGTTGTACTACCACAGAGATAGAAATCCACTTTCCAAAAGGGAAAATCATAGTCAATCGCACTACAAAAAGTTAAAATACTCCCTTTCTTCAAAGAGGAAAGGGCGATGCTAAAAGTCTATTATGCGAACCAATTAAGGGATCATAAGGATCTGCTTGTCGGTATTTTAGAGAATGATCCAAATCCAGATCCTTTTTCGCAAGAAACAATCTTGGTACAAAGTATTGGTATGGCGCAGTGGCTGCAAATGGAGATTGCGCAGAAAATGGGTATCAGTGCTAATATCGCATTTCCTTTCCCAACTAGCTTTGTTTGGCAGCAATATCGCACACTCTTTCCAGAGCTACCTAAAGAAAATATTTTCTCGCCTTCAAGTACAGTTTGGCGGTTTATGCGTTTGATCCCTAAGCTACTTTCTCACCCCTCTCTGAGTCCATTGGCTCGCTATTTGGCAGAAGGCGATCAGCTAAAGCTATACCAGTTGGCCACTAAAATTGCAGATATTTTCGATCAGTATCTTGTTTATCGCCCGCAGTGGTTAATTCACTGGGAACAAGGCGAAAGTCAGCATATCTTGAATGCAATAACTCAAAATTCTTCTCTTAAAATACAAGCTCATGCAGAGCTGGAAAATACGATTCAATGGCAAGGAATGTTGTGGAATGCCTTGATTGCAGATATTCGCCAAGATACAGCAGAAGAGATATTTCATACTTCACACCGTGCTTATTTGCAACATCGCTATTTTGAGAAATTGGCTAATTTAAGCGATCTAGAACTGCAAAAATTGCCGAAACGGGTTTTTGTTTTTGGCATATCTTCTTTACCGCCAAGTCAGCTTGCCGTATTAAAAAAGTTGAGTGAATATATTACTGTACATCTGTTTTTCACTAATCCGAGCCAAGAGTATTGGGGTGATCAGCAAGATGAACGTATGCTGGAAAAACTCGCGCTAAAACAGCAAATTTCATCAGAAGAAATGCAGGAATATGCGAAAGGTAATCCATTATTGGCTGTTTGGGGTAAGCAAGGCAAAGAGTTTTTTAACTTACTAGAAGAGCTTGAACCTTTGATTAATGAGCCACGCTTATTTGATGATTTTACGGGCAAATACTCCTTGTTGGCTAATGTTAAGCGGGCAATTTTATATAATCAGCCTGAATTTGATGAGACGCTCAATGAGCACGAAATACCTTCTTTACAAATTCACGCTTGTCATAGCAAAATGCGTGAAGTAGAAGTGCTACATAATCGCTTGTTGGCTATGTTCGAGCAAGATCCTCAGCTATCGCCAAAAGATATCATTGTGATGTCTCCAGATATTGATAGTTATGCGCCTTATATCAATGCGGTATTTGCACGTTTTCAACGCAGTGATAATCGCTATATTCCGTTTAGCTTATCCGATCAAAAAATAAGCCATGTTGATCCTGTCGTGGCAAGTTTTTTAAATTTGCTTTCATTTAAAGAGAAAACATTTAGTGTAGAAGAAATTTTAGATTTGCTAAATGTAGCGGCTATTCGTACGAAATACCAAATCAGTGAGGAACAGCTACTTCAACTACAAGAATGGATCACCTCTGTTGGCATTCGAGCAGGCTTACAGCAAGATAACCCCTCTTGGCAAAATTACAATTCATGGGAAAATGGCATCGCTCGTTTGTTGCTTGGTACAGCATTAAAAGAAGAAAATAACCCATGGCAAAATGTACTTGGTTTTGATGAAAGTTATGGATTAAATGCTGATTTAACTGGCAATTTTGCACATTTTTTAGAAAATCTGACCGCTTGGCATATGCAATTACAAACGGCACATACCGCTAAGCAGTGGCAAGCAATGTTACTTAATTTGCTCACGCAATTTTATAGTGAAGAGCATGAGCAGATCGACAGTGTATTAGTTTTGCAGCATTCGATTAAAGCAGTGATGGAGCCGATCTTACAAACAGAGTTCAATGAACCTCTGGCTACAGAGATTATCTTGCAGCTGTTTGAAAGTCGTTTTCATGATACGCGTAGCAGCCTTAATTTTATGGTTGGTCATGTCAATTTCTGTACGTTATTACCAATGCGTGCTATTCCATTCAAAGTAGTTTGCTTGCTTGGGATGAATGAAGGGGAATTTCCGCGCCAGCAAATGAGCAATAGTTTTGATTTGATGCAATATGCCCATCAAAAAGGAGATCGTGCCAGACGAGATGACGATCGCTACCTGTTTTTGGAATCATTACTCTCTGCACAGCAGGTCTTCTATATTAGTTATATCGGACAATCACTCACCGATAATCAAGAAAAGTTGCCTTCTATTTTAGTGTCACAGTTATTAGATTATCTCTCCAGCCAACTGAGTGATTCTCAAGTTCAGCAGTACCTGTATCGGCACCCAATGACAGTATTTAGTCCAAATAATTTTATTGATGGTGCAATTTCTTATGATGTTGAATGGTTACAGGCGAAACATCAACCACAGGCAATAAATGATTTTTCTGAGCCGATAGCGCGAGACTTCGTGGATTTACCAAATGAAATTGAATTGGATGATCTGATTTCTTATGTTCAAGATCCGGTTAAGTTTTTCTTTAATAGGCAGCTTGGGATTCGCTTCGAACAACATGAATATGCGCCAGAGCCACATGAAGTGTTTGAGCTTTCGAAGCTTGATGAGTATCAGCTTTTGAATAAGTTAGTTGAAATTAAACCTTGTGACCACGCACAATATATTGAAAATACTAAGCTAAAAGGTAAGTTACCCCATGGGTATTTTGGCGAATTGGCAACGCAGGATATGAATGAAAAAGTCCATATGTTACAAATCGCCTTGGCGGATTATTTAGGTAAAGAAAAAAATTTACTTGAAATCGATTATCCGCAAGGGATTCGATTACCAAATGGTGAAACTTATCAAATTCGTGTGCAGGGTTATATTCAAAACTGTTTTGAACAGCAACAAATTGTACAATGGCGAGTAGGAAGACTGCGGGATAAAGATCTTATTAGGGCATGGTTAAATTATTTGTTTCTAATCGTTACCCAAGAAAACAATGTGCTATTTCGTTTTTATTTTTTTGATAAAAAAGTGCAATGTTTACGCTTTACTACGCTTGATAAATCGCAAGCGGCTGACTTAATTCAAATTTACTTACAAGATTATTTTGCAAATTTTGGCCAATTAACTACCGCTTTAACCAGCGATTTAAAAGGCTATTTTAAAACTTTATCGGAAGGCAATGAAAACGAGCTTGATTTAGCGCTGTTGGAAAAATGTCTAAATGACAGCAGTAATTCTTATTGGTATAGGGTTGTAGTTCAAACTGCTGTGCCAGATTTTAATGCTATCCATCAACGTACCCTACGATGGTTTGAGTTGATGATACGGTCTCAGGAGATTCAATGAAAAAGTCTTTTTTAAGTTATAGCTTACAGCTGATTTTTGTACTTGGTGCAGCTCAAGCCAGTACAGTATTTGCAACTGCACATAGCCCCGCGATAGAAACTATACAGAAGGAAGCTCAAGCAGGGTTTGAGAAGTTAGCTGTGCAGATCCATAAAAGCCCAACAGATAAAGCCATTTATCAAGCGATTCGCTTAGATAATGGTATGGAGGTATTGCTAATTTCAGATGATAAAGCAAACAAGTCACTCTTTTCTGTAGGGCTACCGATTGGCTCAATGGAAGATCCAAAAGAGCAGCAAGGGCTTGCTCACTATCTAGAACATATGATTTTGATGGGCTCAAAAGATTATCCTGAAACCAATAGTTTAGATGGCTTCTTAACTAAAAATGGCGGACGTAATAATGCCTACACCGCACCAGATCGCACGGTTTACTATCTGCAAGTAAATAATAATGCCTTCGATGAAGCAGTGGCTCGTTTATCTGATGCTTTTGCGGCGCCATTATTAGCTGAGACCAATGCGAAAAAAGAAGTGAATGCCGTGAATGCGGAGATGGTGAGGGCTAAATCAAGTGATGGGCATTTGATTCGCTCGGTAAACCGTGCAACTGCCAATCCTGCACACCCTTACACTAATTTTGCTGTAGGGAATAATGAAACCTTGTCGGATAAACCCAATAGTAAATTGCAAGATGAATTGCTTAAATTCTACGACACTTATTACTCTGCTAATGTAATGAAAGCAGTGTTGTACTCGAATCAGCCCATTGATAAATTAGCTATACTAGCAGCCAATACTCTAGGTAAAGTCAAAAATAAAAATGTTAGTGTGCCAACGTTAGCCATGCCACTGTTTACCGAGCAAGATTTAGGGGTGGTATTGCACTATAACCCTGTGATTCCAACAAAAAGTTTGACGGTTTCTTTTGATATGCCTGAAGACAAGGCGGCTTTCCGCCAAAAATCAGGAGAATATCTCTCTTATGTATTTAGCAATAATACCGAAGGCACATTGGCGGATTATTTGGTGAAACAGGGGTTATCGGATTCAGGTATTGGCGCGATTTATAGTGATGATGTTAGCCGCAATCGTGGTTCATTTAATATTTCTGTGCGTTTAACTGATAAGGGATTAGCAGAGCAGGATAAGATAATTTCACTGATTTTCCAACAAATAGAGCAGATTAAAAAAGAAGGTATTCAAGCCAGCTATTTTGGTGAACTCAAAGAGAGCTTAAGCCAAGATTTTAAACACTTACGGGTAGATAAAAGCTTTAACTATGCGGCAAGTCTAGTGAGCCAAATGCTCAGCTATCCGCTGGAAAATATTTTTGATCAGGCTTATGTGGCTGATGAAATGGATGTTAATGAAATTAAAGCGAAATTAGATTTAATGATGCTTGATAATGCTCGTATTTTCATTGTGGATGATAAAGCTACAACCAATCAAAAAACGCCATATTTTGAGGCTCCTTATGCGATTGCCAAAATGACGGCAGCACAAAAATCTAAATGGCTTGATTTTAGCCAAAATCCAACGCTAAAACTGCCAGCATTAAATCCATATTTCACTACGGAATTTACGCTTAACGAGGTGGATACTAGCCGTGAAATTCCAAAACTAATTTTAAAAGGTAAGGGCACAGAAATTTACGCAATGCCGAGTAAGTATTTTAGTGATGAAGCTAAAGCTCGTCTCCGTATTACGATGAGCATTTCGCCACGTGCGGATAATGTAAAAATGGATGTTACTTCTGTATTGTTAAATGTGATGAATGGGCTAGCCCATCGCCAAACGGCTTTTCAAGCTTCAGTCGCTGGAATGAGTGCTAATTTGATGACGACTGCAGATAGTATAGGGATTGTTGCTGATGGCTATACGCAGAATCTTGCTAAATTGCTGCAAGATGTAGTTGTGAATTTCAGTCAGTTTGAGCTGACAGAAAAAGATTTAGCATTGGCAAAACAGCGTTATCTTGAAAATCTTGATGCACTAGAAAAAGATTCTGCACAACGCCAAGCTATGCAGCCTGCGGGGAATTTTGCTCGCTATCCATTCTTTGAAACAGCGAAAAAACGTCAGGTATTAGCTGAAATTAGCCTTGATGATGTAAAAAATTTACGTGAACGCCTATTAAATAAAATGACTGCAGTGCGCATTCTCTCGTTAGGCAATCTTTCCGATACTCAACTCAAAACATTGCTGAAATCATTAGAGAAAGTCGTTAAAAACAACAATAGCCATATTGAATTTGGACGTTATGTTGATATAAATCAGAGTCAGCGTAAAATTAACTATATAAAACATATTCCGCATCAGGATAACGCGCTTTCTGTGAGTTATTTCTCCACTGGTTACGGAGATATTGAGGGTAGTGTTCGTGCTAGCTTGTTGGCAGCAATTATTTCTCGTTGGTATTTTGATGATTTACGTACAGATAAACAACTGGGTTATGTGGTATCTGCCAGCCGTGATCGTATTGGTAAGACCTCTGGGATTTCATTTACCGTACAAAGCCCTATTGCATCGACTAATGAAATTATGCAGCATAATCAACGTTTTGTAACGGAAAGTTTTGAACGTTTGCAAAAATTATCTGATACAGATTTTGAAAAATATCGTTCGAATCTTATTGAAACAATGCAGCATAAACCAGAATCTCTTTTACGTGAATTTGGTGAATATAATGGTGATTTTATGCATGGCAACGATAATTTTGATCGTAAGGCTCAGGCAATTAAATTGCTAAAAGTTCTAACGAAACAAGATATTGTTGATTTTTATCGTCAAACATTAGTTGAGCAAAACGGTTTTGTTTTTGCTTCACAAGCGATAGGGACAAATACCCGTATTAATCAAGCTGCAGAGTTAGTCGGCTTTGAAACGATAGAAAGTATCGAGGCCTTACAAAAAGAGTTTGAAATAAAACATTACCATTAACTCAAAAAATACTAACGGTATTAGCCGTTAGTATTTTTGTAAATAAGTAAGATGTTATGGTGCAATCAGGTGACTTATAGTTGAATATTTTTTAAATCATTCCAAAATTCTTCAGCCACATTATTTAAGCGTGTATTCATTCTGTAAATATAGCCTTTAATCGGAATGACGAGTTCCGCCTTATCTAAAATTTTAACTTTTTTATGTCGCAATTCTTCTTGTACCGAATATTTCGGTAACCAAGCAATGCCTTGATGATTGAGTAACATATTTTTAAGTAATTCAGACATAGAAGAGATAAACTTAGTTTTAGTACATAGCTTTGTTTGGGCTAATTTTCTATTGACTAACCGTCCCATGTAGGAGTTGGGTGTATAGTTTAATAATGGGATATTGCTATCTGTAATATTGAATAATGCTTCACCAGTAATATCTACAGGAGAAACTGGATAAAGTTGAGATTGTAATATTTCCAAAGAGAGAAATGGTGGTTGCATAAGCCTTTCGTCGTAAAATGAGAAAATAAAATCACTTTTTCCTTCAATAAGCGTATTCACGGTTTGATCGACATCGATAGCTTCTACCGAGTAAATAAAGTTCTCATGTTTTTGTGAGAGTGTACGGATCAGATTGGGCATAATAGAAAGTGAGAGTGAATGGGCTGCTGCAAACTTAATATTGGGTAAATTACAATTATGTCCTAACAATTCATCTAGATTATTCCTTAATTGTTGGAGTAAATTTCGAGTCTGTGAATGAAATAGTTTTCCTTGATCGGTAAGTTGTAATGGTAGTGAAGAACGATCGAATAATTTTACACCAATCACTTCCTCTAAAGCGGAAATTCTACGACTAAATGCTGATTGAGAGAGATTCCGTTTTTCTGCTGCTTGAGAAAAATGGCGGTACTCTTCTAAGATTAAAAAATCTTCTAACCATTTTGTTTCTATATTTTTCATACACCACCTATGCAAAATTTGCATTATCTTTTGGCTAAATGCATAACAATGTTTTTGTGAATATTTTTATTCTATTGATTTCCAAAGAATTATTCCAGTTTGTCAGAAGGATGTTGCATTTTTTGCATTGTACTCCAATTTATTGCATTTCTTTTTGATATTTCCTTTCTGCTATAACCCTTCATAGTTAAATTCACATTGAAGGAAACATATATGGCAAAAAATATTATTGGTATTTTAGGGGGAATGGGACCTGCTGCAACAGCAGATATGTTCCAGAAATTTATTCGCCTTACTCCCGCTAATTGTGATCAAGAACATATTCCACTTCTAATTTCTTCTATTCCTGATATCCCAGATCGAACCCGCTGTATTTTGGCGCAAGGTGAAGACCCTGCGCCATTGATGGAGAAATATGTACAGGGGTTAGAAAATGCAGGGGCAACTTGCATCATCATTGCTTGTAATACCGCTCACTATTGGTTTGAGCATTTGCAGGCAAAGAGCCATGTAGAAATGCTCAGTATGATAGATACGACATTAGATGAAGTGTTGAAAAGTAGGAAGCAGAAAATTGGTTTATTAGCAACGGATGCTACTTTGGCATCAGGATTATATAAAAATCGGATTGAAGCTCAAGGGCTTACCTTTATTCGACCAAATGAAGCAGGACAAAAAGAAGTTATGGAGAGTATCTATTTGTTGAAATCCGGTGAAATAGAAGAATCGACTAGGCTGATGTTAAAGCAGAAAGATGAGCTCATCCGTTTAGGGGCTGAAATTATCATTTTAGGTTGTACAGAAGTACCAATTATTTTAGCAAAAGAGATAGAACGGCAGCCACAACTCTATGTGGATTCTACACTGAGCTTGGTTCAATCAGCAATTAATTGGTATCAAACACATTAAATGAGGGAGAACTTATTATGATTTATGCAGAAATTTTTGTGGTGCTTGCGGCTATCTATTTAGGATTACGCTCGGGTGGCTTAGGTATTGGTTTATATGGCGGGTTAGGATTGGCAATTTTAACCTTAGGTTTTGGACTACCAATGGGTTCTATTCCTATTGATGTCATGTTAATTATCATGACTGTAGTGATCGCTGCGGCTGTATTACAGGCTGTTGGTGGAATGGATTTGCTCGTGCATTATGCTGAAGTGCTAATGCGCAAAAATCCTAAATATATTAACTTTATTGCACCAGCAATTACTTGGTTGATGACTATTATGGCAGGTACCGGATTTATTGTTTTTTCTACTTTGCCAGTGATTGCTGAAGTAGCAAAAGAGAGTGGTATTCGACCTTCGCGAGCATTAGCTGGTTCTGTTGTCTCTTCTCAACTTGCGATAGCGGGTTCTCCTCTGAGTGCTGCCATGGCAGCATTAATTGCAGTCATGGAAGGTAATAGTGTGACTTTCTTTCAGGTCATAGCGGTTTGTTTACCAGCTTCTTTCATTGCCTCAATGGTAGGAGCTTTTGTTGCATCTCGCCAAGGTTGTGAGTTAAAAGATGATTCTATATATCTGGAACGTTTAAAGGCGGGATTGGTTAGTCCATCTAAAAATGTAACTCATGTGGCTAATCGTCGTTCTGGCGCTCAACTTTCTATTGGAATTTTCTTGCTAGCGACAGTATTAATTGTCCTATTTGCAGCAGTACCGGGATTAAAACCTGTCTATGAAAGCGGTAAATCAATGAGTACTCGCGATATTATTATTGTGATGATGCTTGCTTCTTCTTGCTTAATGATGTTGGTCGGCAAAATTAAACCGGATGAAATTGTGGCGAGTTCTATTTTCCGTTCAGGTATGACATCTATCGCAGTGATTATCGGGATAGTGACTTTAGGGATGACATTTGTGGATGCACATTTAGCTGAAATAAAAGAATCAATTGGTGGCATTCTTACATCGTATCCAATGTTATTAGCAGCAGTACTGTTCTTTACTTGTGCTTTACTTTATTCACAAGGTTCAACCTCTGCGCTTATTATTCCATTAGCTGTTACTCTTGGTGTTCCGAATTGGGCGATTCTTGCTTCTTTTGTTGCTATTACAGGAATCTTTATTTTACCAACATACCCTACTTCTTTAGCAGCAATGGAACTTGATTCGACAGGCTCTACTCGGGCAGGAAAATATATGCTGGATCACCCATTTATGTTGCCAGCATTATTTGGTGTAGTGGCAGGATTGATCTTTGGTTTTGTTTTTGCACCAATGGTTGTCTAATAAATGGCTTGTAAGTGAGTTATTTTTGTTAATATAGCTTAAAATAAAATCAAGCGGTCATTTTTTTTAGATTTTTTGCAAAAAAGCGCTTGCAAAGGATTTTGAAATCTCTATAATGCACGCCATCGCAACGACGCACTGTTGCAAAGTTAAAATTTCCAGTGCGTCGTTCTTTTTTGTTCTTTAACAATATATCAGACAATCTGTGTGGGCACTTGTTGATTGATTAGTTAAAAATATTTTTTAATTTTGAAGTCTTAATAGGTG
>NZ_SMAM01000009.1 GCF_004346205.1 Bibersteinia trehalosi
GCACCTATTAAGACTTCAAAATTAAAAAATATTTTTAACTAATCAATCAACAAGTGCCCACACAGATTGTCTGATATATTGTTAAAGAACAAAAATGGTCGGCGAGATAGGATTTGAACCTACGACCCACTGGTCCCAAACCAGTTGCGCTACCAAGCTGCGCTACTCGCCGATTTAATGGGGTGGCTAATGGGACTCGAACCCACGACAACTGGAATCACAATCCAGGGCTCTACCAACTGAGCTATAGCCACCATCTCTATTGGATTATTGCGATTGACCCTGGCGCGTCCGATAGGATTTGAACCTACGACCTTTGGCTCCGGAGGCCAACGCTCTATCCAACTGAGCTACGAACGCGTTGTTTTCAGTAGTGCGTCGCAACGGAGGCGTATATTAGTGATTTCACTTTCACTTGTCTAGCACTTTTTAAAAAAAAGTTTTTCGTGTGCTCTTAATTTATTCAAAATGTATATTAATTGTCAAAAAGAGTACATTTAGAGCTGTTTTGTGACGTAATAATAAGCATATTTAATTAATCTTAATTGTCTACGCCAACGGGTAGGTTGTTTTAATAAACGATATAGCCATTCGAAACCAAATTCTTGCCAGCTTTGTGGGGCCCGCTTTACTTTACCAATAAATACATCGTAACTTCCGCCTACCCCCATATAAAGGCAATTAGGATGTTGCTGTTTAGCACGTTGAATAAAAATCTCCTGCTTTGGGCTTCCCATTGCAACACTCACAAAGCTTGCACCACTCTGTTTAATACGCTCAATAATTACAGCTTCTTCCTCTGCTGAGAAATAACCATCTTGGATACCAACAATATTTATTCCACAAGCGGTTAATTTCTCATACGTTTTTGCAAGAGTATCACGCTCTGCGCCAACTAAGAAAACAGGCTCCCCTTTTCTTGCATGAAGCAGCGCGAGCCATAAATCAACCCCCGCGATTCTTGCCAATCTGTGCTGTGTTTTTTTTTGCTGCATGGCTTTAACAATACTAATACCATCTGCATATTTAAATTCTGCTTGTGTGATTAATCTTTTTAATACAGGATCTTCATCACATAAAATCACCTTTTCTGCATTAATAGCGACTAATGCTCCTGTTCTATGTTGTAAATAGGCAATTAATGCATCTTGATTTTCTGCAGCCAGCACTTCAATGCCACGAATCACTATCTTTTCCATCGTATAACTCCTTTTGCAATCAGCCAACAAAGCGCAAAAACCAGACTAAAAAAGAAAAAACGAGAAAAGAACGCATCAAAACCTTCTCGCACAAGCACAATCAAGTTAAACACTTGCCCTAAACAGAAGGTTTGTAGCACAACCGAATATCGCGAGCCATATTGAAACAAACGGTCAAACGTTGCAATGATTCCACCAACTAAAAACATTCCTATAGGAATGAGCGGATAACCTCCCATAATATAGAACGATCCTAATAAACTTGGTGATATTGCAAGTCCTGATTGATTGCCTAATACCGTTTTAGTGAAATAGTTCGCGCTGTTCCAAACAATATCAGGGCGCTCTTGCCATAAACTTTTTGGAATATAAACATAAAAATCACGAATAATTGGCATCAACCCTTGGTATTCCATTTCACTACTAAAGATACGTGCAAGATTTTCCCAAGGAGAGAAGGTATCACGAGTAAGATAAAGGAAAGTAAAGTAAATTTCTTTCCCATGGATATCCAGTCCATAACGTGCAAGCGCTAGCAAAAACATACCAACAATGCCTAGTGCTACCAACAACCCTAGCCATCTTACGGAAAGATACTGTTTCTCAAGCCCTAAAATTAAGAAAAATAGTCCTGCCATAGCTAAATTTGCTCGAGTACCACCAACCGCTAAATAGCTCAATATACCGAAAATAACCGACAAGATTAAAAACCACCACCAACGCTTAACACTTGGTTTGAGCAGAAAAAATAGGAGCAATGCTGGTAAAAAGAAATAGAAGAAGCGCTTCAAAGGCACAGCTTGGATCAAGGGCGAAAAAATCTGGCTGTATTTTTCTAGTTTAAAGAGTAACAAGCCTTCGTTTAAATAAATAAAGGTGAATAGGCTCCCAACGCCCACTAACGCCAGTAAGCAAGCGGTCGTTTTTGCATGAAAACTTGCGACATCTGCTTTTGGGGTAAGCGTGTTTATACTTGAAAATATGTGATACCCCATCTGATAAACTAAATAAGCCAAAATAGCCCAGCCAAATACACGCTGTTGGCTAGCATAATCTGGCAGAGTGTATTCAAACATATTTGCCATAATTAGCGAAAGCGGAAAACCTGCGAAAAAAGTGATCGCATATAGCACGCTAAATAACAAATAGAAAGAAAAATGCCGTTGCCGATAACTGCGCCAAATCGAATAGCCTAGCCAAACAAGGCTCAAGCAATAAATCAGAAAAACTACAATCTGTGCCATTTTTATCCTAAAGACAAAACGGTGCAAAACGCACCGTTTTCATATTACTTCGCAAATTCTTTTTCTAACTTTTCATAAAGTGTTTCCACTTCAGCCGCTAAGCCCTCTGCTTTTTGGTAAAATGCTTGAGCATTATCCGAAGTATATTTTGGTGAAATCATTGAGCGCATTACTACACGCTGATATCCCAATCCCTCAACCACTTTATCACGCAAATTTTTTACTTCAACATGGCGTAAATCTAGCGCTTTTGCTTGTAACACCGCTTGGTCAAATAAGTTATCCAGTAACTTTACTGCTTCCTCTTCACTTTTAGGTTTTATTTGCAGCAGTTGCTGTTCAAGCTGCTCAACATTTTCTGACCACTGTTGTAACTTAGCAAAATCGCTTTTTCCCACACTAGGATCAGTGCTTGAAGCAACACAACCAGAAAGAAAAACCACGCAACAGAGAGTTAAAAGTGTTTTAAATATCATTGCTAAATTCCTTATTAAACAAAATGATGACTATCACTATAGCATTGTTTCTAAGCAAGCCAACCACCCTTTTACATAATTCGGGTAAAAAAATCCGATCTTAGTTTTATCACATTGCAGTAATGCTTCTCGCGTTTGGCACAGGCTCGCCTGAGATAAATTATCTACCATTAAAAATGGCACTTGCTCCGCTTGGAGATCGCAACAAAATGGATTATTAGGATGTAGTACTACAGGGATATTTTGCTGGATCAGCAAGCAAATTGTGCCGATCCCCTGTTGTCGTTCAAAATTAAAATAACCCAGATCGCAAGCGGTTAAAATATGTAAATATTCTGCAAAATCGATCTTACTCCGCAAAATTTGCACATTTTCGCTCAAAAATAACCGCTTGGCAGCCTGCTCAACTTCACGGATATAACTCTCATTATTCGCTGGATAACCCATTGGGATAACAAGCTTAATCGCATGCCCTAAGTATTGGTTTAACTGTGATAAGGCAGCTAGATGGTTATTAGAGCGATCGCCAGAATTCCCCAATAGAATAGTCAGTTCACCATCTTCGAGACTTTTTCTGTCATAGCCCCACTGCAGATTAGGCATTTTGCTTGGAAAATAGATCAACCGATCTCGTTCACGCTTTGCGCGAATATGCTTCCATACATATTCAAGATCGCCTTTTGTTGCCCAGATTGCCGGCAATCTCCGCTGTATCATTCGGCGCAAAGGATAAAACAATTTAAATTTCCAGCGGCTTGAAACCTCGTATAAATCCGCCCCCCAAACATGCCATGCCACGCGACAAGCGGGTAATTTTCCACAAAAAAGTGCAAACCAAATCCAAATATTGTACTGCCCGTGCAAAATAAAGCGTGCCTGTGGTTCTCGCTTTGCTAAAGTGATCAACGCCAAGGCAATTGCTTTTTTACTCTCAAAGCGTGTAAGCAACAACTGTGGATAATTTAACTCTTGTTTCGACACAACATAAAAGTGATGTTTCTGTGTACTATTCGGCAGAATATCTTCTTGAAAGAATTGAAGTAGCGTTTGATTATGCTGAGAAATATCAGAGCCAAGAACATGATATAGCATTACTCTTCCTTGTTAAAAAAATCCCAGACTGCTTGAATCACTTTTTGCTGCTCTGCCAAGGTAAGGTTATAAAATAGTGGTAAACGCACTAATTGTTCACTTTCTTTAGTCGTAAAACGATCGTCACCAACAAATCGTCCAAATCGCTGCCCTGCGGGGCTGGAATGCAGGGGAACATAATGGAAAACCGCCAAAATATTGTTTACTTTTAAATGTGTAATCAATGCTGTTCGTGTATTAAGATCAGCAACTTTAAGATAAAAAAGATGTGCATTATGAATGCAGCATTCAGGTATTTGGGCTAAAACAACAACTCCTTTTTGAGCTAAGGGTTGAAAAGCCTGCCAATAATTTTGCCACAGCTGTAAGCGGGTTTGATTAATGAATGACGCTTGTACTAGCTGAGCATAAAGATAAGCTGCCTGTAATTCCGACATCAAATAACTTGAACCAAGATCTTTCCAAGTGTATTTATCTACTTGCCCACGGAAAAATTGGCTACGATTTGTGCCTTTTTCACGAATAATCTCCGCACGTTCAATAAAAGTTGGCTCATTAAGCAAAATTGCGCCCCCTTCTCCACCCGCCGTATAATTTTTAGTTTCGTGAAAACTATAACAGCCAATATGCCCTATTGAGCCTAATGGTCTGCCTTTATAGTATGCCATCACAGCTTGCGCGGCATCCTCTACAACAAAAAGCCCATATTGTTCAGCAATTGCCATAATCGTATCCATTTCACATGCGACTCCCGCATAGTGCACGGCAACAATCGCACGAGTTCGCGGAGTAATTGCCGCTTTAATCAAGCGTTCATCAATATTCATGGTATCTGGACGAATATCCACAAACACAATCTTCGCCCCACGCAAGGCAAATGCATTCGCGCTGGAAACAAAAGTATAACTCGGCATAATCACTTCATCACCCGCCTGAATATCAAGCAAAAGTGCCGCCATTTCGAGTGCAGCGGTACACGAAGGCGTAAGTAACGCTTTGGGCGTATGGCAATACTGCTGGATCCACTGCTCACACAGATGAGTAAAATGCCCATTACCAGAAATCTGCCCACTCATTATAGCTTGTTGTAAATAGCTTTGTTCATTGCCAACAACGCAAGGTTGATTAAAAGGAATCATAAACTGTTTTTCATAAATAAACTGAAGTTATTCTAGGGCTTGTTGATAATTCAAATCAAGCCTTTGCACACAAAGCGTCTCACAAAAATATTGATAATAATTCTCAATAGTATAGAATTAAGCCCTTTCGATTTTTAGGGGTTTAAATATGAATTTTGTCAAACTTCCTCTTTTTCTGAGCGCTTGTTTTGCATTCGTGAATGCAACATATGCACAAGATCGTGTTATTAGCATTGGCGGAGATGTAACAGAAATCTTATATGCACTAAATGCCGAACAAAATTTAGTTGGCAGAGATACAACCAGTACTGTACCAAAAGCAGTACAAGCCTTACCTGATGTAGGCTACATGCGCCAACTCAATGCAGAAGGTATCTTAGCACTAAAACCAACTCACATTATCGCGACACAAGCTGCACAGCCTTCTATAGTACTTGAACAATTGGCTGATGCGGGAGTAAAAATTGAGCAAGTTCCCTTGCAATATAGCGTAGAAAGCGTAGTAGAAAAGATTCATCAACTTGGCAAAATCACGAATAAGCAACCGCAAGCGGTCGCTTTAGCTGAAAAATTTGCCAAAGACCTTGCAGCAGTAAAAAACTCACCACTCGATGTGAATATTCTGTTTGTAATCAATCGCGCAGGGGGCAATCAAATGGCGGCGGGTAAAGATACCGTTGCAGATACCGCAATTCGTCTGATTGGCGCGAAAAATGCAATGGGAAATGCAATGCGTTTTGCGCCGATTTCACAGGAAGGTATTATTGCCGCAAATCCTGATCTTGTCGTGCTGACCAGCCTAAGTTTACAAAGCTTTAACTCACCAGATGAAATCTGGAATCTCCCTGGGCTTGCACATACCAATGCCGGCAAGCATAAACAGCTTGTGGTCGTAGATGATATTGCCTTTCTAGCTTTTGGTTTAACTATGCCACAAGAATTACACAAAATGCGCCTTGCAGCAGAGCAAGCATTAACGATGAAGGGTAAGTGATGAATCGTTCATTTTACTTATCCATACTGTTTTGCTTACTTATTGCCGCGCTATTAATTAGTTCAAATATCGGTGCATTTTCTTTAACTTGGCACGATCTCGCACAAGCCGATTTTAAAGATAGCACATGGCAAATTTGGTTAAATATCCGCCTGCCGCGTATTTTACTTGCCGTAGTGGTGGGGCTTGCTCTCGCTGTTTCCGGCGCTCTCTTTCAGGGACTATTTCATAACCCAATGGCCGATCCCGCGTTAATTGGTGTAAATAGTGGCGCCAGCCTTGCTGTGGCACTCTCAATCTTACTTCCAAATTTATTGCCACAAGCATGGTTAATTTATGGCACGATGCTGATCGCATTCCTCGGAAGCTTAACTGTCTCAACATTAATTTACGCACTCAGCTACCGTGCCCATGCATCAATGCAAAAACTGCTGCTTGCCGGTATTGCCGTAAATGCGCTTTGTTTTGCGCTTGTTGGCATGCTTACCTACATTAGTAATGATCAACAGCTCCGCCAATTTACATTGTGGACAATGGGTAGCTTAGGGCAAGCGCAATGGCAGCCACTCATCGCTGCCAGTCTGGTAATTTTGCCGTTAGCTGCCTACTCTTTTACACTTGCCAAGCAACTCAACCTATTACAACTCGGCGATGAGGAAGCACACTATCTAGGGCTAGATGTCATTAACTTAAAAAAACGTCTGATTTTCTTAGGCGCTCTATTAGTAGGGGCTGCCGTAGCTGTTAGTGGTGCAATCGGCTTTATCGGCTTACTTATCCCCCACCTAATACGCTTTAAATTTGGTGCAGACCATCGTTGGGTCTTGCCCGCCTCTGCAATCGCTGGAGCTATTTTATTACTGGTTGCAGATACCCTTGCACGTACCGCTTTTGCGCCCGCTGAATTACCGGTAGGTATGCTAACCAGTTTCCTTGGTGCACCTTATTTCCTCTGGCTTGTTATCAAATATAAGGAGGAGCGATGATTGGTAAAATTTCAACCCAAAATAACCGCTTGCTAAGCACTGCCAATCTAACCTTTGAACTCAATGGCAGAATATTGTTGCAAGATATTTCTCTCAATCTTCCGCAAGGAAAAATGACTGTGTTAATTGGCCCAAACGGAGCAGGAAAATCCACCTTGATGCGCTTGCTGTCTGGCTATTTACAACCAACACAAGGTGATATTTATTTACAAGAAAAACGCATTTCTACTTTTTCGGCGACAGAATTAGCCAAAAAACGTGCAGTAATGCGCCAACACAGCCAGCTTAATTTTCCATTTACTGTTGAGGACGTGATTCGCATGGGCGGCTACCACCGCCGCCAAAGCGAAGTAGAGCAATTTTTACCCACCGTAATTGCTGCTAGCGAATGTACCGAGTTGAAACATAAAGCATACCGCCAACTTTCCGGCGGGGAACAACAACGAGTTCAGTTAGCACGAGCGCTGTTGCAGCTATGGGATCAAGATATGCGTACTAAATTACTTTTCTTGGATGAGCCTACCTCCGCTTTTGATCTCTATCATCAGCAGCAATGCCTACGGCTACTTAAAAAATTGTGTCAAGAAAAAGGGCTAACGGTCTGCTGTATCTTACATGACCTCAACCTTGCCGCACTCTACGCTGATCAATTGCTATTACTGGCTGAAAATCGCTTACAAGCTCAAGGCTCCCCCGTTCAACTCATTAACAAAAAAAGTATTGAGCAGTGGTATCACGCAGAGGTAGAGATCGTCCCGCACAAAAAGAGTGCGATGCCGCAAATTCAGCTATTAGAGTGATTGACAATACTCATCACAAGCATTAAGATCGATAACAATTATCATTATTATTTTTTGTGTATGCTTTTCTTAAATCATAGGCTAATTACTCTGATTAGCCTATTTTTCATCACTGCTTGCAGCTCATCGGTTACGCAAATCCAATTACATGAATTAGGAGAAGTTGTTGATTTACATACAGGTCAACGCCTTAGCCCTATGCAATTTGCCAAACAAATTGCAACACATGACTACCTCCTAATTGGTGAACAACACGATGAGCTTAAACATCACCAAGCTCAATTTTGGCTACTTAAACAGCTACAACAAACTCGTGCGCAAGGCAGTATTGCCTTAGAAATGTTGAGTATCGATCAACAAGCTGATATTGCAAAAATTTCGCAAAATCCGAGCGCTTACATGCATAACTTACCTTCAATATTACGCTGGAAACAAAGCTGGAATTGGGCGTATTACGCAGACTTAATCCAAAGTGCTTTTGCCAATCAAACCGAAGTGCTTGCGACTAATTTAACGCAAGAAGAAGTGCAAACTTTAATGCGTGGCGCAGAGCCTCTCAACGGCTATCGCTCTACTACCACTAATGTTCAGCAGAAAATTGCAGATCTCATTACTGCGCAACATGGCTTTGAGACCACAAGCGGTAAAAATAGCGAAATAATTCGCAAAATGGTGCAAGTTCAACAATTTAGAGATCGGCGCATGGCAGAAAAACTCGCTCAGGCTAAAACGCCGAGCTTGTTGATTGCCGGAAATCACCATGTTAATCGGCAAATTGGCGTACCACTGCATCTAGCTGATCTTGCACCAAATATCAAGATCACAAGTATCTTGCTTGGCGCAACCTCTGAAAATATAAGCGCTAAAGATGCCGACTACTATTGGATTTTAAAATAATCTCACTCATCACTTCACTCACTCTAGGAGACAATTATGACATTGAAAAAACACTCTCTTGCAATCTGTGTTAGCCTCGCAATGCTTGGTAGCTTAACCGCCTGCTCTGGTAGTAGTAATAAATCTAGCCCTGTAACAAACCAAACTGAACAAGGCGTGGATAAAGCTAAACAAGAGCAAGCTGAAAAAGACAAAGCAGCAGAAAAGGCTCGTCTTGAAAAGGAACGCCAAGAGAAGGAAAAAGCAGAAAAGGAACGCCAAGAGAAGGAAAAAGCAGAAAAGGAACAAAAAGCAAAAGAGCAAGCCGAAAAGCAGTATGCCGAAAAACAAAAACGGGAACAGCTCGAAACTCAGCTTGATCCACAGGGAAAAACTAAGTGGCGACAAATCGCTAACTTTATCCCAAGCAGCGATACCTCCGCCAATAACCCATTGCAAGCTAGCCAAAACGGTAAAATTTCACCACAACTTGGGGCAGCAGCTTATACCAATGGCGACTCTCGTTATGTAGATGGTAACACGGTTAAAGATTTCCGCGATCAAGCAACCCGAGCCTCAACCAACTACACACCAAGCTTTATGTCTAGTGCAGACATCGATCCAAGCAAGATCCAAATGCTGGAGATTTTAAATAGCTCTGGGCAGCCTATTGCGAATATTCATTTTGTGAACCAGCAATATTCTAGTTACAACACATGGAAATCTGCTAAAACCCCCACTGTTGGCGGAGACCCTATTGATTCAATAATGAGTGGTTATGTAGCACTACCAACTAAACCTGATATTGATCTGAAAAGCAAGGGGCAAGCCACCTACCGAGGTCATACCTTGGCACAAACGGCACCGAATAGTAATGATATTCATCTTGGCAATATTGAGCTAAATGCTGATTTTGATGCCATGAAAATCAGTGGCAAATTAACTAACCGTAATGACCGCTTATTGGATAGCTCGGTTAAACGTTTCTTCCCAGAAGAGTTTAGAGAAATCTACACAACAGATAAAGATGAATGGGAAGATGATAAAGAGAATCTAAAACTGATCTCAAAAGAAGAGTACGCTAAATTAGAGGCGCAGTGGGAAAAGGATTTAGAGGCGAAAATGCAACAATTCCGCAAAATTGATGTTTCGATTAACCAAACAGATATCAAAACAGATAATAGCGTCATCTCATTTACCAACCCACTTGGCGCACTCTCTTATACTGATGATGGCAAAACACGTAATACTGGCGTAGTTGGTGGCATTTTTGCCGGTGACAAAGCACAAGAAGTCGTAGGTGAAATTCAGGGTAGCAGCAACTTTATGAGCTTTGGTGCAACAGAGGTAACAAAATAATGAAAAAAACCGTACTGGCAGTTTGGGTAGCGAGTTGTATTTCTTATGCATTTGCAGATGTTGCAACCTTAGATGAGGTAAAAGTAATCGGCTCGAATGTCTTTAAAACAGGGAGTGTCACCTCTCGGGGTGAAGATAAAAAATTGCAGTCACTTGATAGTATTGTACGTGCTTTACCAGGTACTTTCACGAATATTGATCCTGCACAGGGCACCATCAATGTCAATATTCGCGGTATGTCAGGATTAGGACGTGTCAATACCACCATTGATGGTGTACCGCAAACTTTTTTTGGCACATCCGCCAATGGAGATCGCCGCTTTCATGATGAACATGGAGGTCTCCCTCCAAGCAGCCAGTTCGGTGCGATGATTGAGCCCAATTTTTTAAGTTCTATCAGTGTCCATAAAGGCTTTGCTAAAGGAGAGAAAAGCATTAATGCACTATCTGGCGTAGCAGAATTTAAAACCTTAGGGGTTGATGATATTGTTTTCAATGAAAATAAAGCGGGCGTACGTTCTAAATTTAGTTATGGTAGCAATGCGCTTGGCTATAACGCCATGCTTGCGCTGGCTGGTAAAACCGAAGCCTTTACTCAAGGCAGTGTTGGTGGTTTATTTGCCTACAACAAGCGAGCGAGTGGTTCAAACTATAAACGTGGTGATGGTACTTACGCCTCAGACAATAATTATGTTAAGCGAATGAATCAACACCCGAATTCATGGTTAGCAAAATTTGAGCTAAAACCAAGCGCTTCACACGAACTAGTCTTAGATGCCCGCAAATATGAGACTAATATTGGTGGACGAACATTAACCAATAATCATCAGGGGCTCACTTATCGCTATATGCCAAATTCTGATCTGATCAATTTAGAACTATTACTGGCAAAAACAGACAATAAGCAAAATTATGATAATGACTCTGCGCTTTGGGAACTCACCGATGCCTCTACCACCAACCAATCGCGCTATATCAATTTAAAAAATAGTAGCTATTTTAAAGTAGCTGAAAGTGATCTTACATTAAATTATGGAGCAGGTTATTTCACCAATCGTTATGCACGTAAAGCGACGGGCAAAAATCAAGATAATTTGGAATACACCCCATTTGCGCCGAGTGGTCGCCAACAGATTTTAAGTAGCTTTTTAAGTTTCGACTGGAAAAAATCTATTTACAATTTAGAAGGTGGAGTGAATTACACTCGCTCAACTTTTACTGGATTTAAGCCAGAATGTGGTTCTGTTGGTGAATATACGATTCCTTGCTTCCCTCAAGGTGCTTACAACATCAAAATGATGCACTATGCGTTAGATCCGTCTGTACAATTATTAGTTGAACTGAGTGATTGGTTTAGTCCATTTGTGAGTGCTACACGCTCAACACGAATGCCAAATATTCAAGAAGTGTTTTTTAACAATGAGAATGGCGGCTCAATGAATCCGTTTTTAAAACCAGAAAAAGCGAAAACTTATCAGGTAGGCTTCAATACGTTCAAAAATGATCTTTTTACTAATGGAGACTATTTAGGCATTAAGCTGCTCTATTATCGCTCTATGATTCGTAACTATATTACTTCTGAATCATTCTATATTTCAACGAAAGGCAACCTGACTACGGATAAAGATGATATTGGCTCCGGCAGTTTCCACGCTCAAATGTCGATTAACAGTTTAGAGCCTGTGCGAACCAGTGGTGCAGAATTAGAATTACACTATAATAGTCCTCGTTATTTTGCTCGGCTAACTTATAGCTACCAAAAAACCTCTCAGCCCCTAGGCGTACAGAGCTCAATGGATGGCTTTGGTTTTGGTGATATTTATGAGCTACCAAAACATTACGGTACATTAGATATTGGTACACGTTGGTTTGATAACCGTCTAACTCTAGGTAGTATCATTAAATATACTGGCAAAGCGAAACGTCTATCACCAAAAGGCATTGATGCCACTGCGGGTAAACGCCATGAAGTAGAAGTATTGCCAACCAACCCTGCGATAGTAGATCTTTATGCGATCTATGAATTTAATAAGCACTTTATGCTAAAAGCAAGCATACAGAACTTACTGAATGCATTATATATTGATCCATTAAACAGCCAAAATACTACTCGCTCACAGCATTCTAATGACGATAGTACGAAGTTCACCAATTATGCACGTGGACGTACTTATGTTGTTGGCGGCGAAATTCGTTTCTAAATAGAGAAGGTTGTTAATATTTTGTTACAAACAAAATACTTAACAACCCTTTTATTTAGCAAAGTTTTCATATTTCTTATCATAAAACAAGCGCTCAATTTTTAGCAAAAATCTGCAAAATAGCCTTATCGGACAACGAAGATAATAGCGATTATCAATAACTCTCTTTTTCCAAATTCATTTTTTGAGATAGATCACAAAACGAAAAACTTTTTGTTAAAAAAATGTAAAACACAATTAAAACAGCGCTTAAAAAATGGCACAATAACAATGTTTTTATGTATTAATATCGATTTCCTTAGGAGGAAAGTGTGAAAACTGTAAACGTTGATATTGCGATTGTGGGTGCTGGTGGCGGTGGCTTACGTGCAGCGATTGCCGCAGCTGAAGCTAATCCAAATTTGAAAATTGCACTGATTTCAAAAGTTTATCCAATGCGTAGCCATACCGTAGCAGCCGAAGGTGGCGCGGCGGCAGTGATTAAAGAAACAGATTCTTACGATAAACATTTCCATGATACTGTTGCCGGTGGTGACTGGCTATGTGAACAAGATGTCGTTGAGCATTTTGTTGAAAATTCTCCGGTTCAAATGACCCAATTAGAGCGTTGGGGTTGCCCGTGGTCTCGTAAAGAAGATGGCGATGTGAACGTGCGCCGTTTCGGTGGAATGAAAATTGAACGGACTTGGTTCGCTGCCGATAAAACAGGTTTCCATATTCTTCATACCCTTTTCCAAACTTCAATCAAATATCCACAAATTATCCGCTTTGATGAGCATTTCGTATTAGATATTTTAACCGATGATGGTCACGCTCGTGGTTGCGTAGCAATGAATATGATGGAAGGCACTTTTGTGCAAATCAATGCGAATGCCGTTGTGATTGCAACTGGTGGTGGCTGCCGTGCTTATCGTTTTAATACCAACGGTGGTATCGTGACCGGTGATGGGCTATCAATGGCGTATCGTCATGGCGTTGCTTTGCGTGATATGGAATTTGTGCAATATCACCCAACAGGCTTACCAAATACTGGTATCTTAATGACAGAAGGTTGCCGTGGTGAAGGTGGTATCTTGGTAAATAAAGATGGCTACCGTTACCTGCAGGATTATGGTCTAGGCCCAGAAACACCAATTGGCAAACCAGAAAATAAATACATGGAATTAGGCCCTCGTGATAAAGTTTCACAAGCATTCTGGCAAGAATGGCGTAAAGGAAACACATTAAAAACCGCAAAAGGTGTTGATGTCGTTCACTTAGACCTACGCCACTTAGGTGAAAAATACTTACACGAACGTTTACCATTTATCTGTGAATTAGCCAAAGCGTATGAAGGGGTTGATCCTGCGAAAGCACCAATTCCAGTGCGTCCGGTCGTTCACTACACTATGGGTGGTATTGAAGTTGATCAACAAGCCGAAACCTCAATCAAAGGTTTATTTGCGGTGGGTGAATGTGCATCTTCTGGCTTACACGGTGCGAACCGTTTAGGCTCCAACTCATTAGCCGAATTAGTGGTATTCGGTAAAGTTGCGGGTGAAATGGCGGCTCAACGTGCAGTTGAAAGCCACAACCGTAACCAAGCGGTAATTGATGCTCAAGCACAAGATGTATTAGAGCGTGTTTATGCGTTAGCTCGTCAGGAAGGTGAAGAATCTTGGTCACAAATTCGTAACGAAATGGGCGATTCAATGGAAGAAGGCTGTGGTATCTATCGTACTCAAGAGAGTATGGAAAAAACTGTAGCGAAAATCGCAGAATTAAAAGAACGCTATAAACGCATTAAAGTAAAAGATACCTCAAGTGTATTTAACACCGACTTACTCTACAAAATTGAGCTTGGCTTTATTTTAGACGTTGCAGAATCTATCTCATCTTCTGCGGTAGAGCGTAAAGAGTCTCGTGGTGCACACCAACGTTTAGACTATGTAGAACGTGATGATGTGAACTACTTAAAACACACTGTAGCGTACTATAACCCAAATGGTGCACCAACGATTAAATACACTGACGTGAAGATTACCAAATCACAACCTGCAAAACGTGTTTATGGTGCAGAAGCAGAAGCACAAGAAAAAGCGGCAAAAGAAGCGAAGGAGTAACCAATGGCAAATCAAATGATGACTATCGAAGTGCTTCGTTACAATCCGGAACAAGATAACGAACCATACTTCACCAAATATGAAGTTCCATACGACAGCCAAACCTGCGTATTGGACGCATTAGGCTATATTAAAGATGAATTAGAACCTGAGCTTTCTTACCGTTGGTCTTGCCGTATGGCGATTTGTGGCTCTTGCGGTATGATGGTCAATGGCAAACCCAAATTAGCCTGTAAAACATTTTTACGCGACTATAGCGGCTATATGAAAATTGAACCGCTTGCAAATTTCCCAATTGAACGGGATTTGGTTGTGGATTTAAGCCATTTTATCGAAAGCTTGGAAGCGATTAAGCCATATATTATTGACAACCAAGCACCAGAATTAGCGGGCACACCAGCACCATCTGCGGAATTAGCGAAAAGTCGTACTAAACAAACTCCTGCACAATTAGAGAAATATCGTACTTTCTCAATGTGTATCAACTGTGGCTTATGTTATGCAGCTTGTCCACAATTCGGTTTAAATCCAGAGTTTGTTGGCCCTGCGGCGCTCACACTTGCTCACCGCTATAACCTTGATAACCGCGATAATGGTAAAGCTGAACGGATGAAAATTCTCAACGGTAAAAATGGGGTATGGAGCTGTACTTTCGTGGGTTACTGTTCTGAAGTTTGTCCAAAACATGTGGGACCAGCCTCCGCTGTTAACCAAGGCAAAATTGAAAGTGCGAAAGACTATGTGTTCGCAATGCTAAAACCGCAGAAATAAGGAGAGTAAAATGACTACAGCAAGTAAACGCAAAAAATATGTGCGTGAGATCAAACCCACTTGGTGGAAAAAGCTAGATTTTTACAAATTCTATGTGCTGCGTGAAAGTACCTCCGTACCCACCGTTTGGTTCTGTCTTGTACTACTTTACGGCTTAACCAGTTTAGTTCAGGGTACGTTTGATACGAATTTTGTGTCATTTCTACAAAATCCATTAGTGGTAATTTTAAATATTATTACGTTAGCCGCCGTGTTATTAAATAGCTTTACCTTCTTTAATATGGCACCACAAATGATGAATGTCATTGTGAAAAATGAGCGTATTAATGTGAAATTGGTATCCCGCGTATTCTGGGGAATTACCGCATTCGTTAGTTTATTAGCGTTAATTTTAGTATAGGGGAAAGAAAATGGACAAAACAAATCCACCACGTTCAAACGAACCAGCCGTTTGGCTACTCTTCGGTGCTGGCGGCGCAATTAGCGCGGTATTCTTTCCTGTATTAGTACTCATTCTTGGTTTACTACTACCATTTGGGTTAGTAAGCGCGGATAATATCATCGCTTTTTCACAAACCTTTATTGGAAAATTGGCCATTCTTGCTCTACTAATTTTCCCAATGTGGTGCGGCATGCATCGTATCCACTTAGGTCTACACGACTTTAAAGTCCATGTACCTGCCGGCGGCTGGATCTTCTATGGATTATCAGCACTTTACAGTGTACTTGTCTTTTTTGCTGTATTTTCACTGTAATTAATGTTGCTCCAAAAGCTATTTTCTCGTAAGAAAATAGCTTTTTTCTTTTTTCCGGAACTTAGTCTATTTATTCTCATCTAAACAAAAGTTTTTACTTCACTAGGACAAATAAATGAAATCCTTTAAATCTCTATTAACTCTAGGCTTCGCAATTGCCTTCTCTACCCATGTATTAGCCGAGAATAACAATTCCCTAAATACTTTCAAAACTCCTACCAAAGAAACCATAAACAACCAAGTTTCATATGGCAAACAAGCGCTCAATTCTTCACAAAATTCTGCAAAATCTGCTCTGACAGAAAAAGTTTCTAACACGGTAAATAATACTAAAGATAAAGTAACCACCAGTGCTAAAAACAGCGTAAATAGTGCAAAAGACAAATCGGCAAATGCAGTATCTCACGCAAAAAATAGTACAGTACAAACAACCGCGACTGCACGCGAAACATTAAATTCAGCGAAAGCCAATGCGATAGAAAAAGCAACTTCTACTCAAAGTACGCTTAAAAATACGACTAAAAAATCGAAAATTAACATTAATACTGCTGATGTAGAGACATTACAAGCGCTAGAAGGTATCGGTGAAGTGAAAGCAAAAGCTATTGTCGAATACCGTAAAAAGCATGGTCATTTCAAAAAAGCAGCTGATTTAACCAAAGTGTCTGGTATCGGCGATTCTACCGTAACCAAAATCAAATCAGCAATTAGCTTTCAATAAGCTCTTGGGCAGTATCCCTGCCCTTTCTCTGCTTGAAAATGCAAGATATTCGCTCTAAACTGACTTCCTTATATCTATAAATCACGATGCAGTATGTTAGCAATCTTTATCGGCATTTTGGCAGGAATGGGCATCGGCTTACAAACCGCTATTAATTCTCGTTTACGTCATTTCCTTGGTTCTCCCTTTTTGGCTTCACTCGTGTCCTTTAGTGTGGGAGCAATAGCATTGCTTACTGTGCTCATTATCAGTGATCACCCCCTTTTACTCGAACACAGCACAATCGTAAATATTCCTTGGTGGGCTTGGTTCGGAGGACTACTCGGTATGATCGGCTTAACTAGCAATGTATTACTCTTTCCTAAATTAGGGGGTGTACAAACAGCCGTAATGCCAATTTTAGGACAGGTATTAATGGGTAGTTTAATTGATACTTTCGGCTGGTTTCATTCCCCACAAGCAGATTTCAGTTTTCATCGCTTAATCGGTTTATTATTAGTGTTATTTGGCGTATTTACCACTGTAGTATTGCCCCATATTCATTCTCTACGCAACAAACATGTACAAGGGCTATGGAAGTGGCAATTAGCTGGTATTATTGCAGGAATGGTGATGGCTGCCCAAACCGCCATAAATGGCGAACTTGGGCGACAACTACACTCGGCCACCTATGCGGCAACAATATCTATGCTCGGGGGCATGCTCTCTATTTCACTGATTGTGCTGTTTTATGAAGGTAATTTTTCTCGTCTTACTCTGGCGGTTGGCAAGGGAAAACCCTACTGGATTTGGTTTGGGGGCATACTTGGTGCAATTTATATTTCTGTTGGAGCTTGGTTAGTACAAATTGTCGGAACGGGCGGTACGGTAGTGTTAATGCTCTGCGGATTAATTAGCATGAGTTTATTGATTGATAAATTTGGCTGGTTAGGTGTAACCAAAAAAGTCGTGCAAAAAATACAGCTGCTCGGTTTGTTTATGCTATTGAGTGGTGTCGCTTGCATTCATTTACTTTAGGAGCGCAATATGTCTTATCGCCAACAAATTTTCACTTATGTTGCTCATCAATATGGTGTATCTCCTGAATATTTATGGGAGAAATTTCCCAGCTATGCTGTGCTTCGCCACGGAAATAAAAAAGCAAAATGGTTTGCCCTCATTGCCAATGTGCCCAATAGCAAGCTTGGGCTAAATGAGAAAGGCAATAGTGAAATGATCAACTTAAAGGGCAACCCAGACATGATTAACCTCTTGCAACAAGATAAAAATATTTTCCCCGCTTACCATATGAATAAAAAGCATTGGTTTAGCATACGCTTAGATCAAGATTTTCCATTTGAAGATATTCTACCTTTACTTGATTGGAGCTATCGACTAACAGCGCAATAAAAAATAAAGAGAGTATGAATACATACTCTCTCTTGTAGATTATGATCTATTAAGAGCCCAATTCTTACGTTAAGCTAATAAATTGATCCTGATTAATAGCTTGAATTAACAATAACTTCCTCGCCATAACCACCAGCTTGAGGGAATGGAGTATAGTTAGAGTTTGCCGCGCGTAAAATACGAATACCACGAATGCCCGCTTCACGTGCAGCTAAAATATCATCATCGCTATCACCATAATGAATTTGTACTTTGTGTTCTAAGATCGCGGGGGTTTTATCATATTTGGTGCTATGCTCTTTTCCGCCCATAAAATTCACTGGCTGCATATTTTTGATACCAAGATTTTTCTCCATAATTGGAGTAACTTGATCATCTTTACCCGCAGTACGGCCTGTGATCAAATAAACTTGGTCACCTCGTTCTTGGTGCATTTTAATTAAATCAATCGCCACTTGTTTTGGAAGTGAATATTTATCGCAACCAGCATTAATTTCATCCCAGAAATCTTGATTTTTTAAGTAGCTATAATCATTTGGGGAATATTTTTGTTTACCATAATGGAAACAACCACTACTTGCTGCCACAGTATCATCAATATCAAAGCTTACCGCCATTGGAGGTAAATCTTTAATGCTCTCTTTAATCTGTTCAATAGACACCCAGTGGATTGGAGCTTGCTGAGCCTCATTGGTTCTCATATCAATACCCGGTTGAGAATAAGGCACTTTTGGCCCCGCTGCTTGAGCAGAAAAAGCCACGCAAGAAGCAAGTAATGCAGCTACAGTCGTTTTCAACACACATTTCATAGTAAATTCTCCATTAGTTAATCCGCGGGCTATTTTAGCCGAGTCATACATTTAGTGCTAATAGCAAAAGTAATTTTTGTGAGCCGCTTCACAGGTAAACGATTACCTCAGGTACAGTTAGGGCATAATTTCCCGCAAAATCGGATTTTGCATTGAAATCAAGGTTTCCGTTGACTGAATTTCATCGATCGATTGAATTTTGCCTGCTAATACTGAATGCAGCTCTTCAATGGTATGAGTCATCACTTTAATAAAAATCGAATAGTTTCCTGTTGTATAATAAGCTTCTACTACCTCATCAAATTCACTCAACTTCGCAATGACTTGATCATAGTCTTTGGCTGATTTCAAAATAATGCCGATAAAGCAGCATACATCATAGCCAAGTTTACGTTGATTTACCCGAATTTTGGTACCTTCAATAATCCCGGCTTGTCGCATTTTTTCTACTCGCACATGAATGGTCGCAGCACTCACGCCAAACTGTTTTGCCATTTCTGCATAAGGTGTGCGCGCATCCACAATTAAAGCACGCAAAATTTGTTGATCAAGCCGATCGAGACTCTGTTTAGCGTTCATTTTTTATCCCTATTTCTGGTTTTTGCAAATTTTATTCGGATTTTACCCGCTTATTTTAAATAAAATCTACTCATTTTGTTTTTTTAATTGATGAATATTGCATTTTTCGCACAATTATTTAAATTAACCAAAGTTTTGCTATGTCATGTAGCTGAGTTTTTAATTATTGAGAGTCAATTATGAAAAAATCATTTATCTTACAACAACAAGAAATTAGCTTTGTAAAAAACACCTTTACCCAAAACCTGATTGAACAACTAGAAATTATCGAAGTGCAAGGCCCGATTTTAAGCGAAGTCGGCAACGGTATGCAGGATAACCTTTCTGGTATCGAAAAAGCCGTACAAGTCAATGTAAAATGTATTCCAAATGCCGTTTATGAAGTGGTACATTCACTAGCAAAATGGCAACGTCATACTCTTTCACGTTTCCAATTTAAAGAAGGCGAAGGGCTATTTGTGCATATGAAAGCACTTCGTCCAGATGAAGATTCACTCGATCCAACTCACTCTGTTTATGTTGATCAATGGGATTGGGAAAAAGTGATTCCAGCGGGTCGCCGCAACTATGCCTATTTACAAGAAACAGTGCGCAAAATCTATCGTGCTATCCGTCTAACAGAAGTGGCTGTCGAAGCACGTTTCGATATTCCTAGCAGCTTACCGAAAGAAATTACTTTTGTGCATAGCGAAGATTTAGTTAAACGCTATCCCGATATGACAGGTAAACAGCGTGAGAACGCTATTTGTAAAGAGTATGGGGCTGTATTCTTAGTGGGCATTGGTGGTAAATTATCTGATGGTAAGCCACATGACGGCCGTGCCCCAGACTACGATGACTGGACTACAGAATCTGAAAATGGCTATAAAGGCTTAAATGGCGATATCCTTGTCTGGAACGAAGAATTAGGTTCAGCATTCGAGCTTTCATCAATGGGTATCCGTGTTGATGAAACCGCATTACGCTTACAAGTTTCCTTAACCGGCGATGAAGAGCGTTTAGAAATGGATTGGCACAAAGATTTGTTGGCAGGGAAGTTACCACTCTCTATTGGTGGAGGTATCGGACAATCTCGTATGGCAATGTTCCTATTACATAAAAAACATATCGGCGAAGTACAATCAAGCGTTTGGCCAAAAGATATGCTAGAGCAATATGCCAACATTCTATAACAAATAAAAAAACCTTGCCTATTGGCAAGGTTTTTGCATTTTATTCAGTAAATTTAACCGCTTGTTAGATAAACCAACCTGTTGCTGTCACGCCTTTATTATCGTGCAACTTCAAACCTCCGTAGATAGTACGGAATAAAAACCAGATACTAGAAGCTAAAATCACTAACGCACCAATCCCAATAAAAGCAAGCATAATACCGACAATATACAAGACGATTGCTCCCCAAAAGGTACGGAAAAGATAAGCGTAGTGATCCTGATAATCGACAAGCTCATGACGTTTTACATAAAGTAAAACCACGCCAACAATCGCTGTTAGCCCACCAAATAGTAAACTTGCCAGAAACAATCCATAGACGATATACAGTGTTTTTTTCTGAGAATCGCTAAATTGAATTGGGGAATTTTGCATCACTACTCCTTATTTTTACGTCTTGCGCGAGGGTGTGCCGAATCATAAATGTTCGCTAAATGTTGAAAGTCCAAATGGGTATAAATTTGCGTGGTAGAAAGGCTACTATGCCCTAAAAACTCCTGCACTGCACGCAAATCTGCACTTGCTTCCAGCATATGAGTTGCAAAAGAGTGTCGGAGTTTGTGTGGATGTAAATGACTGCTCAACCCCTGTTTTTCGCCCCATTTTCGCATCGCAAGTTGAATAGAACGATGAGAGAGCCGCCCACCACGTTTATTGAGAAAAACCGCATTATCCCGCGGACTAAATTGCAAACGAGCAGATAGCCAACGTTTTAAAGCAGAAATCGCTTTTGAACCAATTGGCACAATGCGCTCTTTATTCCCTTTGCCCAACAAACGTACTTCGCCCGTTGTGAGATCCATATCACTCAAATCCAAACCTTGCAATTCCGAAAGGCGTAATCCAGAACTATACATCAGCTCCATCATAGCCAAATCTCGAATATCCATTGGTTCGTCACTATTAATATTGAGCAGTTGAGAAATCTGCTCTGCATCGATATTTTTCGGTAAATGCTTACCAACTTTAGGGGATTTAATGCCTATGGCAGGATTGGCAACTAGCACACCTTGACGAACTAAAAACGCCAAGAATTGACGCAATGCCACTAGGCGTAAACCGATACTTTTTGCACTCAATCCTTGCTTATGGCTTTGAGAAAGCAGCCATCGCACCACAGAACTATCCACATCTTGCCACTGTTCTAGCCCTTTTTCCGCCAACATTTGGCAGATAGCTTTTAACTGGCGTTGATAATTGCTCAATGTATGTGGACTGGCTTGCTTTTCAATTCGCAGAAAATCCCAATACGCTTGGCTTAGTGCAAAAAGTTGTTCAGCAGACATTATGCCAAGCCTAATTTACCGATTTGAATACCAATCTTACCTAATGCCGCAGGCCCTAAGTAATTCGCCACAAATTTAAACATCTCTTCCACATCGCTGAATACGGCATGTTCTTTTACCTCTTTTTCAACTTTACGGGTAAATTCATAACGCACAGCCTCATTCTCAACGTGTGCAACTAAATCGAGATACACAGTTTCAAAATAGTGACTCATTGCCCCTTCTAAACCTGGATCACTAATACGTACATCCCAGTGATTAGTAAATAAAATTTCGGTTTTTACTGACATTGTGTTTTCCTCATTACTAAATTATTTACCCCTAGCCTGAGCAAATAAAGTTTTCATCACGGTTTCTTCCTGATAAATCCGTACACCTAATATGACTAAATAAGCGGGGAATATAAAAGTGAGCGTATGCCAAGCATGGCACATCATCCCTAGCCCAATCAATTCAGGAATAATATTTAAAAAATAGTTTGGGTGTCTAATCGTTTGGAATAAAAACGCGGTATTAATTTTATGCTCAGGAAGAATATAGAGTTTGACTGTCCAAATTTCGCCCAATGCTTTAATGACCCAAAATAACGCCAAATAAGCTAAAGACAAAATGACAAAGCCAACTATTGCAATCCCGTCAAAAGAATACGCGCTGCTATTCGCCTCATAAATTGCTGAGAAATAAAAAGCAATATGCGCCATTGAGAGCAGAATAGAATTTCTCTTACCATATTGCACCGCTTGCTTTTCAATTAGACGTTTTTCATTTTGAATTGAGATTTTCAAGCTGAATAAACGCACAGCAAAAAATAGTATAAACAAAATGTTTACCACTAACATAATTTCTCCTTTTAAAAATAAAAATATGGGTTCGATGTTTATAATAGCTGCTTATAAGCAATCTGATTAACATTCTTATAGCAAATTTTGATATAAAATAGACCGCTTGCAAGCGGTCTATTTTACTCCAAATTTTGCAAATTACTGCAACAGCGAAATATCCGCCACTTGCAGGAACAAGCCTTGTAGCGTGCTTAAAATGGCGAGGCGGTTTTGACGCAGTTTTTGGTCTTCTGCATTTACCATTACCCCATCAAAGAAGGCATCAACCGGTTGGCGGAGGTTCGCTAATTTATCCAGCACGGCGGTGTAGTCGCCCTGTGCAATCAGCGGTTGCACTTCGGCTTTCAACGCAATAACCGTTTCGGCTAAGGCTTTTTCTGCCGGTTCGACACAAGCGGTTAGATCGATCTCACCAATTGCAATATCTGCTTTCGCTAAAATGTTACTTACACGTTTATTCGCTGCGGCTAAGGCTTCTGCACTGTCCAATTCACGGAAGTGAGACACCGCACGCACACGAGCATCGAAGTCCGCAGGTTTGGTCGGACGGCGGGCGAGAACAGCTTGGATAACGTCCACCGCAATGCCTTCGCTCTCATACCACGCACGGAAACGACCGAGCATAAAGTCCACCACGTCCTCAACCACGTTTTTGTTGGTCAGTTTGTCGCCGAAAAGTGCGGTCGATTTTGCCACGATTTCCGCCAGATCAAGCGGTAAATTTTTCTCCACAATAATCCGCAGTGAGCCAAGTGCCGCACGGCGTAGGGCGAACGGGTCAGCACTGCCTTTTGGCGCTTGACCGATGCCGAAAATCCCTGTTAGCGTGTCAAATTTGTCCGCCAACGCCACCGAGCAAGCCACCAATGAATTTGGCAAGTTGTCGCCGGCAAAACGTGGCATATACTGCTCGTTCAATGCCACTGCTACTTCTTCATCTTCGCCGTCGTGGCGGGCATAGTGCATACCCATTACGCCTTGGGTGTCGGTAAATTCAAACACCATATTGGTCATCAAGTCGCATTTTGAGAGGAGACCAGCACGTTTCGCTTTGGTTTCATCTGCCCCAATTTGTTTCGCAATTTCACCTGCCAAGGCTTCAATGCGAGCGGTTTTATCACGCAATGTGCCAAGCTGTTGTTGGAACAACACGGTTTCAAGGCGTGGCAGTTGGTCTTCCAGTTTCTGTTTTAAGTCGGTTTTGAAGAAGAACTCCGCATCGGTCAAACGTGGGCGAACCACTTTTTCGTTACCCTCGATGATTTTGCTCGAATCTTCAGGATTGATGTTCGACACAAAAATAAAGTGCGGTAACAATTTGCCGTCTTTTGAATAAATCGGGAAGTATTTTTGGTCGCCTTTCATGGTGTAAACCAAGGCCTCCGCCGGCACGGCAAGGAAACGCTCTTCAAACTTGGCGGTGAGTACGTTCGGGTATTCCACCAGCGAGGTCACTTCGTCCAGCAAATCTTCTTCAATATCGGCAACGCCTCCCAAAGCGGTCGCTTTTTCTTGGGATTTTGCAAGAATCAAGGCTTTACGCTCATTGAAATCGGCTACTACCGATCCACGATCTTTCAACAGTTGCGGATATTGATCAGCGTTCTCAATCGTAAATTCACGCTCACCTAAGAAACGATGCCCACGAATGGTACGACCGCTTTTCACGCCTAAGATCTCACCTTCGATCAGCTCCGCCCCAAATAAAAGCGTAACGGTATGCACAGGGCGAACAAACTGCTCGCTCTTATCGCCCCAACGCATTGTTTTTGGAATTGGTAAGTTCGCCAGCGATTTCGCAATAATATCCACCAGCAGGTTTTTAGTCGGCTGACCTTCAATCACGGCACGATGCACCAGCCATTCGCCTTTGTCGGTGGCAATACGCTCGGCTTGCTCCACCGTGATACCACAGCCTCTCGCCCAGCCCTCTGCCGCTTTGGTTGGCTTGCCTTCGGCATCAAACGCCGCCGACACCGCCGGCCCTCGTTTCTCAACCTCTTTACTCGGCTGGCTTTCCGCAAGGCTCAGCACCTTCACCGCCAAACGGCGAGGGGCAGCAAACCATTCGACTTTATCAAACGAAAGACCTGCTTGGTTTAATTCGTTTTCTACATTCTCCGCAAATGCGGTCGCTAATTTTTTGAGCGCCTTCGGTGGCAGCTCTTCTGTGCCGATCTCGGCGAGGAAGTTTTGTGTTGTCATTTTTTACTCTAAATTTTAGGTTTATATTGTTCAATGATATCTTTTGATTGAGATTCTAATTCGGGAAATAGTGTTTGTTTGCTAATTCCAAAACTTTTCAAACTGTTTAATATTTTTGATTTATATTCTTTTGGCACTATTATTTTTTGCCTAATCCATTTAGGGTTAATATTTGCTTGTTCTAGTTTGCTTGTTTCTTGCATGCCAAATATAAGAAAAGAACCCTGTTGCCTAACTATTCTCTGATTATCCAGTTTAGCCCTTACACATAAAACTTGGTTGAAATCTTTATAATTAATGATCGGATCAAAGTTACCTTTATCATTACGAATATCATGAATAATTTTTACAATATCAATCTGTTCATTAAATGATTTTTTAAACCCTTTCTCTCTAGCATCCTTAATATTATTCATAATCCCTTGTTTTATAACTTCTTTACTAACTTTACTAACGGGATCTTCCACAAGAGAATTGATTGCTTCATAAGCTCTATCAACATCTAAATTCTGATGCTCTTTTACTATATATTGCATTATAGCAACATCTCCCATAGCAGAAGCTGTCTCGATATATTTACTTATGGAAAATGTCTTATCCCTAAGACTAAGAGCTGATAATATGGCAACTCGATCGCTAGAGTCATATTTTATTTCTGATGTGGGTATGTCAAAAACTATTAATTCACCATCTGCACCATCATTATCATTAACAGCAAAAAATAATGCTACTAAAGCATTCATTGTAATGTCTAATAATCTAGTTTTGTATCCATAGTGTTGTAAAGTAACTAGCTTATCAAATAAAGTGGTGTTATTTGGGAATGAACTTGGACAATTTAAAATAGCATCTTTAATAATTTTATCTTCATTTTCAATCAAATATGCTTCTCTATATATACTGGGTGTTAATTGAAAATTACTGTCTGAATGTCCCCGAAAGAAACGGGTTGTACTCTCTTCCCCTTGTAATGTTTCTAAAATTTGGTCTAAATCTGCTATGCTTTTAATTTCCATTATTTCCTCTATAAATAAACCGCTCTTTCGCCCTTTCCACCGCCAAATACAGGAGGCTTTAACACACTCTCACTTCGCTTTCACTTCTGCCAAATCTCCCCTAACCCCTCTTTGCTAAAGAGGGGGACTAGATCGCCGTAAATTTGTAGTTCATCGGTTTTAATCATCTTTTTTCACCTTTCTTCATAAAGATCGCAAATAGCCAGACGAATGCTAAATTTTCTTCGATGGATCACCCCTCTTTAGCAAAGAGGGGAGGGGGAGATTTGGCAGACTATATTCACGGAGAAAACACCCTATTCCCTCACCGACTGAATATGCAACCAAATCGCTTCAATCACACTGTCAATCTCTGTCATCAATTGGTAATTATCAAATCGAAGAACGGTTAAACCAAGTGATGCCAATTCCGCATCTCGGATTTTATCATTTGCCCGATGTTCAGGCTCATAATGTTGCCCACCGTCTAACTCAACCACTAATTTCGCTTTCGGACAGTAGAAATCGACAATATAGCTTAACAACGGTTTCTGCCGATAAAAACGAACACCCAGTTGATCACTCCGAATACGATACCAAAGCCGTCTCTCCGCCTCAGTTTGTGCCGTTCGCAATTTCTGCGAGTTCGGTTTTAGCGATTTGACATAAGGTTTCATTTTGCAACATTTCCGCTGATTTTAACCGCTTGCTATTTTACCAAAAACCGCTCTTTCGCCCTTTCCACCGCCAAATGCAACCGTTGTTCCAATATCGCTTTACTCGGCAACACGGTCATATATTCTGCAATATGAATATCAGAATTTTTCAAATCTAGTAGTTCCACTTGTTCCTGCTTTTTGCCGGTGCAGAGAATAATCCCAAGCGGTGGGTTTTCGTCTGCTTCTTGCTCGTGTTTCGCCAGCCACGCCAAATAGAGTTCCATTTGACTTTTGTGGGAATGTTTGAAGCTTTCGGTTTTCAGCTCAATCGCAATCAGGCGTTTGAGTTTACGATTGTAAAACAGCAGATCGATATAGAAATCATCGTTATCAATCTGAATCCGTTTTTGGCGGGCGATAAAGGTAAAACCAGCCCCAAGTTCCAGTAAAAACTGTTCGATCTCTCGTAAAATCGCATCTTCGAGATTACGCTCCATATAACGGTCGTTAAGATCGAGAAAATCCAAAATATAGGGATCTTTCAACACCATTGACTGATTATATTCGCCTTTTTCACGTAGCAAACTCAATTCAGCGATAATGGTTTCATCGGGCTTTTTGGAAATTGCCGTGCGTTCAAACAATAATGAGCCAATGCGATCATCAAGGGTTCGTACAGACCAGCGTTCCTGTGCTGCCATTGTGGCATAGAACTCTCGCTTGATTGGTTCATCAATCGCAATAATTAGTTTAAAATGCGACCAACTCAATTGTGCACACAGTGTATGCACAATTTCCAAATTAGGGAAAGTTGCAGCAAATTGCATCGTATAATTTAAATGGCGTTTACTCCAACCTTTACCAAATTGCTCCGTCAGACTTTGAGCAAGATTTTTCACCACTTCTTGCCCATATTCCGCACGTTCACCCTGTAAAATATAGTCATTGATCCGTTTGCCGATATGCCAATAAAGCAAGGTTAATTCTGCATTGACCGCAACAGTCATTCGTTGCTTACTCGATTGAATGAGTTGTGAAATTTCATTCACAAATTCAGCCGAATTCTCTGCTATTACTGTCTTCATTATTGGCTCCTTTGCAAAATTTCCGCTAAATCCAACCGCTTGTTAGCCGAAAATACCCTCTAATTCAGCCAAATCCAGCACGACTTTTTCGCCTTCGATCAGCAATGCCGGAATGCCGATATAGCCGTTGGTTTTGGCGTTATCGAAGGCGGAATGCGTGTCTCGCAGTTTCAAAAATGGTTTAAGTGTTGAGCCGCCTTTGGTGATGTCGCACGCTTCATATTCAATGCCTAAGCGGTCTAGTTCTGCCACAAATGGAGCGGTATCAGGACACCAATGGGCGAAGTATAAAATGGGTTTTCTCATTATTGCCTCATTCAAATTCCCCCTCTTTGAAAAAGAGGGGGCTAGGGGGAGATTTTACTTACAACCTGGGAATCCCAACGCTTCACGGCTGGCATAGTACGCTTCGGCAACGCCTTTGGTTAAGGCACGAATACGTAAAATGTAGCGTTGGCGTTCAGTTACTGAGATTGCTTTACGAGCATCTAATAAGTTAAAGCTGTGAGCCGCTTTTAAAATGCGTTCGTACGCAGGCAATGGAAGCGGTTTTTCTAGTTCTAATAACGCTTTGGCTTCTTTTTCGTATTGTTCAAAGCATTGGAATAAGAAGTCCACATCGGCGTATTCAAAGTTGTAAGTAGATTGTTCCACTTCGTTTTGATGGAACACGTCGCCATAGGTGGTTTTGCCTAGTGGACCGTCTGACCAAACCAAATCATATACGCTGTCCACGCCTTGAATATACATCGCTAAACGTTCTAAGCCGTAGGTGATTTCGCCTGTTACTGGTTTACATTCTAAGCCACCGACTTGTTGGAAGTAGGTAAATTGGGTCACTTCCATGCCGTTTAGCCATACTTCCCAGCCTAAGCCCCACGCACCTAATGTTGGGTTTTCCCAGTTGTCTTCCACAAAGCGAATGTCGTTTTGGGTTGGGTCAAAGCCAAGCATTTTGAGGCTATCTAAATAAAGTTCTTGAATGTTGTCTGGGGACGGTTTGATCACCACTTGGAATTGGTAGTAGTGTTGTAAACGGTTTGGGTTTTCACCATAGCGGCCGTCTGTTGGGCGGCGAGATGGTTGCACATAAGCAAACGCCATCGGTTCTGGGCCTAATGCGCGTAAGCAAGTCATCGGGTGAGAGGTACCTGCACCCACTTCCATATCAAATGGTTGAACGACTGTTGCCCCTTGTTGTGCCCAGTAATCTTGAAGGGCTAAGATCATTCCCTGAAAGGTTTTTACATTGAATTTTGCTGACATTGTTCTTTCTCTAAATTTGTAGTCAAAAATGACGTTATTATAGCGTGCAAGCGGTTGTAATGGGGGAATTTTTTGCAAAAAGATGAAAAAGGCTCTGCTAAACAGAGCCTTTAAAAAGATTAGAGTTTTGAGAAAAATTTATAGCTTGGTGACACAAGCAGGCTTGCTAAAGCGGCTTTAATCACACCACCTAAAATAAATGGATAAAGCCCCAATTCTAATACTTTACCTTCCGGTACAAAGAATGAAAGCTGTGCTAAGCCAAAAGCGAAAGTAATAATGCTGGCAAGTAACGCAACTGCTACGCTTTTCCAGAATGAGCTTAACACGCCTTTATCGCTAAAATAACCCAACACATATGCCGTTGGAATATAGCCCCACAAGTAGCCCCCACTTGGGCCAAATAGAGTTTGAACACCCGCACCACCGTTAGCAAAGACAGGTAAGCCGATAGCTCCTTCAAATAAATACATTAATACAGCAGCCGTGCCTGCTTTACGTCCTAATGCAAAGCCAACCACAGTGAGAGCTAGAGTTTGCCCTGTAATCGGCACAGGATACATCGGCACAGCAATTTGTGCGAAGATAGCAATTAAATTTGCGCCAATTAAGGTTTTCAGCCAAAAAGCCACAATGCGGTTAGCCTCTAACCAGCGTTTTGTTTGAGTAAGTTGTGTAGTAAACATTGTATTTTCTCCTTTGTGAATAAAAAAGAGTGCGTATTATAATAGTATGTATTTATAGGTTAAATTAGAAATTTTAGGGCAAAATGACACTTGCACTTATTTATGCCGATGAAGGTTGTAGCTCTGTCGGTATAGAATCTTTAATTATCGGGGTTCAACAGCATCTTGGGCTTTATGCTGAAACCATTAATGCGGAGCAAATCTTACGTAGTGGTCTGACCAATGCAGAGCTTTTTATTATCCCCGGAGGGCGTGATTTGCCCTATTGTGCCAAATTAAACGGCAGAGGTAACCAGCTAATTCGAAACTTTGTTGCCCATGGAGGCTATTATGTCGGTATTTGTGCTGGTGCTTATTATGCTTGCTCCGCTTTAGATTTTCGAGGAGATGGCTACCGCATTCAAGGTATGCGCGAATTGGCATTTTTTGATGGCACGGCTATCGGTAGTTTGCCACAGCTCACGCAAGGGAAATATTATGATGAAAGCCTAAAAAGCAAGGCGATTACCTCATTATCTCTAGTTGGCGGCAAAAAAATCCCTGCTTATTATCATGGGGGCTGCACTTTTTTACCCAATAACACTGCATCATTTGAGCCCATTGCATACTATGCAGATAATAGCCTTGCCGTGCTTACAGGGACGTTTGGCCAAGGAAATTATCTACTTTCAGGGATACATTTTGAACTCCAAGCGCAAACGTATCAAACGCAAATCGTCAATATTTGCCGAGATGAGCAGCAAAAACAGCAAGAACAGCAAATTTGCCACTATTTTGATCAAAAATATGGTGTTCCGATTTGGCAAGCTATCCAAAAAGGATTAAAGTAACACCATGATGATTAGACAGGGAGAAATCTCATGAACATGCCATTCTGCTTACCTGAACACATTACGCCAGAAATCTTTTTGCGAGATTATTGGCAAAAACGACCGCTTGTTATCAAAGGCGGTTTACCACAAATCGTCGGGTTATTTGAGCCCCAAGATATTATTGAACTTGCACAGGAAGAAGAGGTTTCTGCCCGATTGATTAAAACACTTCAGACAGATGACGGCGAGAAATGGACATTAAAACGCAGTCCATTGGAAGCCACAGATTTTGAAAATTTGCCTGAGCACTGGTCGGTACTGGTGCAAAACTTAGAACAGTGGTCATCTGAACTTGGTGCATTATGGCAAGCTTTCAGCTTTATTCCACAATGGCAACGCGATGATATTATGGTCTCTTTTGCCCCAAAAGGTGGTTCGGTTGGCAAGCATTATGATGAGTATGATGTCTTTTTAGTGCAAGGCTACGGGCATCGCCGTTGGCAGCTTGGTAAATGGTGTGATCCAAGCACTGAATTTAAACCTAATCAGCCAATCCGCATTTTTGATGATATGGGCGAATTAGTGCTTGATGAAGTGATGGCCCCCGGAGACGTGCTTTATGTGCCATCACGAATGGCTCATTACGGCATTGCCGAAGATGATTGCTTAACTTTCTCCTTTGGTTTACGCTTCCCAAATGCGGCAGACTTGTTGGAAAATATTTGTAAAACAATTGAACACCAAGGCGAGGCAATTAATAATTCACAATTTAATATTCCGTTTCGCCTCTCGCCACATGTGCAACCAAATGCGTGGCTTGATCCAAAAATGGTAGCGAATTTCAAATTGCAGTTGATTAACTTATTACAAACATCGGAGCAATTTGATGAAATTCTCACCCATAGCGTTGCAACCGCAGTAAGTTCTCGTCGCTACGAGCAATTAACCGAAGAAAGCGAATACTATCCAGATGAGGTGCAAGAAGTGCTTGAAGCGGGCGGTTGGATACAACAAGATGCGAATGTAAAAATCCTTTATACAGAAAATCCATTACGCGTATATGTAAATGGCGAATGGATTGATGAATTAAGCGACACAGAAGCAGAATTGTTAATCCGCATTGCTAATGGTGATATGATTTCATGGAACAAAATCGCTTCATTTGCCACCAAAATTGGCGGGCAAGACAGCCTAGAATTGTTACTCGATAGCTTATGTGACTGGTTAGACAGTGGCTGGCTGATCCTAGAAGAAGGTGAATAAAAGACAAAGAGCAGTTCATACACGAACTGCTCTTTAATATTATTTGCTGCTATCAAACCAACCACGAATAAGTTGTACTGATAAGAAGAAGGTTAAAGCTAACAGCGCATATAAAATATAGCTAACCCAAGGCCGTGATGGGCTGGTTGCGTCTTCTACTGGCTGAATAGAAACAATATTTCGGAATTCATTTAACCAGTTGATCCGCCAACCATAATATTTGATTTCAACTAATTTCTGTTCATTTGCATAAGCTTGCGCTTTTGCTTGGATATCTGCAGAGCCAAATTTGAAATATGGCGGTAAGCCCCAGCCTGTATCTTCATTGCGATAAACCATCACTTTTTCTTTACTTTCATCTGGGCGCTTTGTGAATAAGAAATAGACATCTCGTACTTCACCATCGGCTGGGTTGGCTTTACTAATTACACCGTCTTTATCCATACGGCGCACTTCCATCCCTGTCACCATCGTTGTTTCATAACTGGGCATTGCGTAATTCACTGCACCAATCAGCACAATATGTAAAGAAAGGGTCACTAAGATCAAAAAGTATTTAACCATTGCTCTCATCATTTTCTCCTTATAAAGTTATCCCACAAGCGGTCGAATTTTAAATAAATTCTGCACATTTTGTGTAGTAATTCGTGCAAATTCTGCCACAGAAACGCCTTTAAGGGTAGCCACATATTCACAGACTTCACGCACATAAGCAGGCTGATTTGGCTTGCCACGATATGGAATAGGCGCAAGATATGGTGAATCAGTCTCAACTAACAGACGATCAAGTGGCACTTGCCGCACGACTTCACGCAACTCTTCAGCATTGCGGAATGTAATAATGCCTGAAATGGAAATATAAAAACCAATATCCATCGCACGTTTCGCCATTGCCCAGTCTTCGGTAAAGCAGTGCAACACCCCGCCACATTTTTCTGCATTGCCATGTTCTAAAATCGTCATCGTATCTTCTCTTGCTGAACGCGTATGAATAATCAATGGCTTATTCACTTTGTTGGCTATTTCCACTTGCTGAGCAAAGAGATCTTGCTGTAGCGCTTTGGTTTCCGGCGTGTAATGATAATCTAACCCCGTTTCCCCCACGGCGACTACGCGTGGATCTTGTGTAAATTGCAGTAGTTTATCGTACTCAAAGGGTTCATCTGTCACATTGAGTGGGTGAACGCCACAAGAGAGATAGACTTCCGAACGATGAGCAGTGAGCTGCTTCATCGCTTCAAATCGCCCAATTGTGGTACAAATTGAAATCATCTGTTGCACACCTCGAGCTTTGGCATTTTCTATGACCTCATCCACATTTTTATGACGTGTTTCATAATCTAAAGAATCTAAATGACAATGGCTGTCAATAATATGTAAATTGTCCATATTTTCCTTTGTAAAAAATTTATCTAAATCAAGCGCTTGTTAGAGCGTGTCGATGTTTCAAATGGAGTAGTGTTGTCGCTTAAATATCGACACGCCCTAAGCTCGCTCTACCCCAAACGCCATCACTTCTTCAATGCGTTTGGCATTTAACGCAATCATAATTAAACGATCAACCCCTAAAGCGACCCCAGAGCAATTCGGAATACCCGCTTTGAGTGCCTGTAAAAAACGGCGATCCAGTTCTTGCGGCGGCAGCCCCATTTTTTCACGGTTAAGATTATCACTTTCAAACCGATGAAGCTGTTCCTTAGCATCGTCCAGTTCATGGAACCCATTCGCCAGCTCTAAGCCTTGATAGTAAAACTCAAAACGCTCAGCCACTCGATGATCTTCAGGGCTAATCTGCGCCAAAGCAGCCTGAGTAGCAGGAAAATGATATACCGCCGTTGGACGTTCTTTGCCAATATTTGGCTCAACAACTTCACTAAAAAGAAATTGCAACAGCGTATCTCGCTCTTCTTCATCCTCACACTGCAGCCCATTTTCTCTGGCTTTCGCCACAAGCTGTTGGCGAGTTGCTGAAAGAGGATCTAAGCCAACATAGGTTTGAAATACAAATTGGTAGCTATAAGATTCTGCCGGCTCGCATTCTAAAATTTGCTGAAGCAAGTCATCCACTTCGTTAATTAAGCGGTACATATCAAAATGCGGGCGATACCATTCCAGCATCGTAAATTCAGGGTTATGACGGCTACCCGCCTCCTCATTACGAAAGACACGACACAGCTGAAAAATTGCGCCACTTCCTGCCGCAAGCAAGCGCTTCATATGGTACTCCGGGCTGGTAATCAAATGCAGTTGCTTCGCTTGATTTGCAAAAGGGGCGAGAAACGCCGTACTAAATGTAGAAAGGTGAATATCGGTTACTGAGAATTCGCTCATTGTTGGCGTTTCTACTTCTAAAACACCACGTTCGGTAAAAAATCGCCGAATATCTGCAATGATCGCTGCACGTTTAATTAAATTTTCAATCGTTGCTGAAGGCTGCCATGCTTGCTCTGCTGTTTGCAAATTTTCCATAAAAACATACCGCTTGTAAAAAATGGTTATTATACCTTAAGTCAAAACAATTTGACTGCGGAAAAAAGCTGAGTACCATTGCCGCATTATTTTTTATAAGGATCAGCTGTGCAATTTCTCTCAATCCTGCGCATTGTCGGTATTTTGGTAATGTGCTTTTCGTTTACTATGCTTGTCCCTGCCTTTGTCGCACTAATTTATGGCGATGGCGGAGGGCGCGCATTTGTCGAATCTTTTGTCCTGACACTCTTTATTGGCTCGGTATTGTGGTGGTTTTGTCGTAAAAATCGGCAAGAACTACGTTCCCGCGAAGGTTTTTTAATTGTTGTTTTATTTTGGGTGGTGCTAGGCTCACTCGGCGCAGTACCATTTATTATTTTGGAACAGCCAAATCTCAATGTTTCTGAGTCTATTTTTGAATCCTTTTCTGGGCTAACAACCACTGGCGCCACAGTTATTACCCAGCTAGATAGCCTACCAAAAGCCATTTTATTTTATCGCCAATTTCTACAATGGCTGGGCGGCATGGGGATCATCGTGCTAGCTGTGGCAATTATCCCCCTGCTCGGCATTGGCGGAATGCAGCTATATCGTGCTGAAATGCCAGGGCCACTCAAAGAGCAAAAAATGCGTCCTCGTATTGCCGAAACAGCAAAAGCACTCTGGCTAATTTATCTCTCTCTAACAATTTTATGTGCAGGAGCATTTTGGCTGGCGGGTATGGATGTGTTTGATGCGATTTCACACAGCTTTGCCACAGTGGCAATTGGCGGATTCTCTACTCACGATGCAAGTATTGGCTACTTTAATAGCAATTTAATTAACTATATTACCGTCTTTTTCCTACTGGTTTCTTCCTGCAACTTTGCTCTGCATTTTGCGATTTTCGACCAAATGCGCGAAAAACAGAGCCGGAATAGTAAAACAAAAATTCTCGGTCTCTATTGGAAAGATTATGAATTTCGCTTTTTTATCACTATCCAACTTGCGTTATTTGCTATCTGCTTTGTAGTGTTATTAGCGCATAACTATTTTGAAGGAGATACCGCAACAACGCTCTCACAGGCGATGTTCCAATCGGTGTCAATCTCAACCACTGCCGGCTTTACTACCAATGATTTCAGCAGTTTTCCCTCATTCCTACCGCTGTTACTGGTATTAGCCTCCTTTATTGGCGGTTGTGCCGGCTCAACTGGTGGTGGCTTAAAAATGTTCCGCGTACTATTACTTTATTTACAAGGTAGACGAGAAATCCACCGCTTTATTCACCCTAATGTGATTCAACCGGTAAAATTAGGCAAACATGTTTTATCCGAGCGCATTGTTGAGGGCGTTTGGGCATTTTTCTCTGCCTATTTCTTTGTTTTCGTGGTGTGTTGGATTGCGAGCATTGCTTGCGGAATGGAAACTTTTGATGCACTCAATGCCGTGATCGCAAGCCTTAATAATCTCGGCCCTGCGCTCGGCACAGTAAGTAGCAACTTTACAAAAGTCCCAGATAGCGCCAAATGGGTACTAACTTTTGCAATGGTATGTGGGCGTTTAGAAGTCTTTACACTCCTTGTAATATTAAGCCCAACTTTTTGGCGAGATTAAAAAACGGGTCAAAATAACGCCAGCATTAGTGCTGGCGTTATCTTTCAAAGAGAATTACTTCCACCTATTTGCAGACTTATTTTGGTTCAGCACTCTATTTTGCTTAAATACCAATAACAAAATAGGGCTAAAATAAATTGCATTTAACACCATAAAAGCCTCTGTTATACCGTATTGAATACTTAAATAAACATCTGGTTCAGCTCTAAATTCTTTAGACACATAATATGTCAAAAAATTAATAAAACTACCTATCGCAATTGCCTGTCTCTCTTTATGCGATGACAATTTCTGCCGACTATAACTCCAAGTTAGAATACTGCCGGTAATAAACCAGCCAGCCCCTGTCAATATTAGCTCCAAGCCCCAATTCAGCGCAATACCCATTATATTAATAATGATATTTACCCCCCAAATAACAGCAGGTATAAACGACAAAAAACAAATAAGAATTATTCTATTATGCAGCATATATCCTCCAGTGAGTTTAAGTAAATAAAGAAGCCTATTTTACCCTAAACGATAATCATCTATTTATTTCTTTATATGTTAAAAATAGGCTATTAAATTAACTTATTTGTAAAGAATGTAAGCAATGTAAATAAGAGAAAAGTAAATCTATGATTTATATTGATTAGATTAAAATATTTATTGTGGGGAAATGGTGTGTATTTCCTATTTATTGGTAACGCTCTTTTTTGTTACCGGGTCTTTTACAAACCGTAAGGGTTAAATTATGAATAAAGTTTTTAAAGTCGTTTGGAATACGGCAACTCAAACGTGGGTGGCAGTTTCTGAATTGCAAAAAGCCAAAGGCAAATCCAAAACTAGATCTGTTAATTTATCGACTGTTGCAGTAAGTGCGGCGGTTGCGGGGGCTGTTTTAGGCTCAGGCAATGCATTAGCAGCTGTCTCAATTGGTAGTAATGTACCAGATGCCGAATCAACAAATGCCGTTATTGGTAATGGTGCATTATCAGCGATTGCTATTGGCTCCGCATCTAGCTCAACTGGGCGTTCAACCATCGCTATTGGTCAATTCGCTAATGCGACCCATATTGATAATTTAATTGACCCAGAAGCAACACAATATCGCACCAACAGTATTGGTGAAGAAAGCTTGAATGGAACTGGTGCAGACATGGCTCTAGTACCATCTATTGCGATTGGTATGGATGCTTGTGCAACTTCTGCAAACTCTATTGCATTAGGGACACAAACTAAAGCAACCGGTAACCGTGCTACTGCATTTGGTGCTGGTGCAAAAGCAACCGGTAACCGTTCAACCGTTGTTGGTTGGTCTTCTGTAGCCAACGGCACACGTTCATTTGCGCTAGGTTCAGGTGCAAAAGCCAATGCTGACTTCTCTGGTGCAATGGGGGATAAATCTGTTGCTAATGGTACTTCTTCTTTAGTATTTGGTCATAATGCAAGCTCAGGTGCATCTGCTACTGACAGTATCGCAATGGGTCACAACGCTACCGCAAACGGTACTGACGCAAAAAACACTATCGCTGTAGGTCATAATTCAACAGCAACACGCCGTGGACAGATTGTTATCGGCCATAATGCATCCTCCCCGGCAACATCCAATGCTCAAACAATTGTAATTGGTGAAAATGCAACTGCGATAGGTTCAGCATCTGGTGCCACAGGTGCTAGCCATATCGGCTATCAAAACCCATATCACCCAATGTACAATAGCAGTTTGCCAAATAATCTTTCTTCTCGTTATGGTACAACTGTCTCTAATGCTGGCAATACGATCTTGACTTATAGTGACTCTACAACACCCGTAGTTGGTACTTCAATTGTAGTTGGTCCAAATGCAAGTGCTGGCTCAGGTAATATCGCAATTGGTCATAATGCTTACGCACAATCAGGCACCGCTGAAGATGGCAGAACCTATGGTTTAGGCGTAGCACTTGGTCAAAACGCTTATGCCTCCACCGGTGGGGTAAGTGTTGGTGGCTCGACAGTTGCACAAGGAGCAAACTCTGTTGCCTTAGCACGTCAAGCTGTAGCAAGTGGTGATTCTTCTATTGCGATTGCCTCTTCTTCTGCAGCAGTGGGGGAACAAGCGATTGCAATTGGTCAATCTGCAACAGCAGTGGGTAACCATTCTATTGCATTAGGTGGCTCACAATCTTTCGGGCCTTATGATGGCGCTACTAATACCCGTACCTATGCTAACGCATCTATTGCCATTGGTAATAGTTCACAAGTTTCAGCAACTGGGGTGAACTCTGTTATCATTGGTTCAAATACACACGCTGATTCTGCCAATAACGTAGTATTGGGTTCATATGCAAATGAGACCTCTGTAACCAATACAGGCGCGGCTGGTTCACAAAATGGTAACAAAATTGATAACGCAACGGTAAATGGATATACCTACGCAGGGTTTGCTGGCGAAGATAAATTAGTCGGTGTAGTTTCTGTAGGTAATGGTGAGCAAACTCGCCAAATCATTAACGTTGCACCGGGTAACGTATCTAGTACTTCTACAGATGCAATCAACGGCTCACAATTATACCTAATTACAACCAATATGGGCTTTAATGTGCACAACAATGCTGATAGCTCTGTTGCGCGTATTAAGAGCGATCACCATGTTCAATTTAAAGATGGTAACGGTACCACTGTAGATGTCACTTCAAAAAATGACGGTGCAAACGTTAGTATTGCTTATAACGTAAATGTAGATGGCTCAACTATCAAAATTAATAACGATGGTAAATTAGAAGCAGTTATTCCTGAAGCTTCTACAATCGAAACCACAACTATTACTACCGATCCAACTACCGGCGCAGTTACTACTCCAACTACCGATGGTGATAAGCTCGTTAATGCCACCACAGTTGCTAATGCAATTAAAAATGCAGGCTTTACCTTAAAACACTCTGTTGTTGATGGTGGTGAAAATTTAGGTGGTAATTCTGAGTTAATCAATGCAGGTGATACGGTTGAAATGATCGCAGGTAAAAACTTATCTGTGAAACAAGGTGCGAACGGTACAATCACTTACGCAACCAAAGAGAATGTGAGCTTTAGCAACGCACAAGTAAACAGCACATTCAGCATTGGGAACAATACCACTGATAACCCAACAGTAAACTTTAATACGACTGCCGGTAGCCCAACCAATGTGACCAACAATGGTGGCGAGAGCACAAGCCCTACTGCCTTAAACTTAACGGATAGCGAAGGCAAACCAGTACAAATCAAGGGTGTAGAATCTTCATTAACGGTAAACCAATTACCAACTAATGATGGTAACGGTACGGCAGGCTCAACAAACTTACTAAACCTCACCAATGCAGATCCAAATTCTGCGGTAACTGTAGGTGATTTACAAAACTATGGTTGGGTGGTTTCAACACCGGATAATGCATTTAAGCAAGCCGTTAAAAATGCAAATCAGGTGAACTTTGTTGGTTCTGAAGGTGTAAATGTTGAAGGCTCTGTTTCTGAAGAAGGCGTATATAACGTTACATTTGGTGTTAAAGCCGGTGAATTTACTACCAATCCAAACGGCACTGTTTCAGCACAAACAAATAACGGCACTGTAGCAACAGTGGGCGATGTGGCAAACGCAATTAACAACAGCGGTTGGAACACCACATTAAGCAATGGCGATCAGGCTCAAATCAACCCAGGTGATACCTTAAACTATGTTGATGGTAACGGTACGACTGCAACTGTAAAACAAGATCCAAACAATCCTAATGTGTTTAACGTCAGCTTTGATGTTAATAATGCCAACCCAACTACCGTAAATAACAATGGTAGCCTTGCAACACCTGCTGGCAATGAGGGTGCGAACTTTGTCAATGCAACCACGTTAGTTGATGCAATCAACAAAGCCGGCTTTACGTTGAAACACTCAGCGGTAGATGGTGGCGAAGATTTAGAAGGTGATGCAGAACTGATCAACCCTGGTGATGTGATTGAAATGATCGCAGGTAAAAACTTATCTGTGAAACAAGGTGCGAACGGCACAATCACTTACGCAACCAAAGAGAATGTGAGCTTTGACAATGTGCAAGTAAACAGCACATTAACCGTAGGTAACAATACTGCGGATAACCCAAGTGTTACCTTCAATACTGAAGCAGGTAACCCTACCAATGTCACTAATAATGGTGGTGATACAACAAATCCTACTGCCTTAAACTTAACGGATAGCGAAGGCAAACCGGTACAAATCAAGGGGGTAGAATCTTCATTAACTTTACAACAAGTGCCAACAGCGGATAAAGATGGTTCGAATGCAAGCAATGTAAACTTAATTGATCTTGCTAATGCAACTGATCCAAATTCTGCAGTCACAGTAGGTGATTTACAAAACTACGGTTGGGTAGTTTCAACACCGGATAATGCATTTAAGCAAGCCGTTAAAAATGCAAATCAAGTGAACTTTGTTGGTTCTGAAGGTGTAAATGTTGAAGGCTCTGTTTCTGAAGAAGGCGTATATAACGTTACATTTGGAGTTAAAGCTGGTGAGTTTACTTCTAATCCAAACGGCACTGTTTCAGCGCAAACAAATAACGGCACTGTAGCAACCGTGGGTGATGTGGCAAACGCAATTAACAACAGCGGCTGGAACACCACATTAAGCGATGGCTCTTCAGCACAAATCAACCCAGGTGACACCTTAAACTATGTTGATGGTAACGGTACAACTGCGGTAGTAAAACAAGATCCAAGCAATCCAAACGTGTTTAACGTTAGCTTTGATGTTAATAATGCCAACCCAACAACTGTAGATAACTCAGGTAAACTCAACACGCCTGATGCAGAAGAAGGTAAAAACTTTGTCAATGCAACCACGTTAGTTGATGCAATCAACAAAGCCGGCTTTACGTTGAAACACTCTGCAACATCAGAGGGTAAAGATGAAGGCGGTGCGGAAGAGTTAATCAACCCAGGTGATGTGATTGAAATGATCGCAGGTAAAAACTTATCTGTGAAACAAGGTGCGAATGGCACAATCACTTACGCAACCAAAGATGATGTGGTATTTGAGAATACCGTTGTAAACAGCACATTAACCGTGGGCAACAATGCAAATGGTAATCCAAGTGTAAACTTTAATACCGAAGAAGGAACAGCAACGAATGTAACTAGCAACGGTACAGAAAACTTAACACCAGCAGCATTGAATTTAACCGATGTTAATGGTGAACCTGTGCAGTTGAAAGGTATTGAGTCTTCATTAACCTTACAACAAATCCCAACAGCAGATAAAGATGGCAGCAACCCAAGCAACGTCAATTTAATCAACCTGACGAATGCTAACCCGAATGCGGCTGTCACTGTTGCAGATTTACAAAACTATGGCTGGGTAGTAGCAACACCAGATAACCAATTCCAACAAGCGGTACGCAATGCAAACCACGTTAATTTCGTGGCAGGCACAGGCGTAAGCGTTGAAGGTGCGGTAAGCAGCGATGGCGTATATAACGTCACCATTGCGACTAACGTATCTGATATTACCGGCAGCGTTACACCAAACAACAACGGTACTGTCACCGCGAATAACAGCACAGGCAATGTAGCAACTGTGGGTGATGTGGCAAACGCAATTAACAATAGCGGCTGGAACACCACATTAAGCGATGGCTCTTCAGCGCAAATCAACCCAGGTGATACCTTAAACTATGTTGATGGTAACGGTACGACTGCGGTGGTAAAACAAGATCCAAGCAATCCAAACGTATTTAACGTCAGCTTTGATGTTAATAACGCGAACCTAACTACTGCAGATGATTCAGGCAAACTGAAAACGCCAGATGCAGAAGAAGGTAAAAACTTTGTCAATGCAACCACATTAGTGGATGCCGTAAACAAAGCAGCTTGGAATGTTGCCTCTAAAGCGGTAGATGGAACAAATGGTGAAAATGAATACTCTGTGGATGCTAACTCAAGCATTCATGCAGGGGATACTGTAAATATTGATGCAGGTAAAAATATCAAAATTACCGGTCAAGGCAATACGATTGAAATTCATACTACAGATGACGTGGTATTTAACACAGCCCAAGTAAACAGCACTTTAACTGTGGGTAATAATACTGCAAGCAACCCAACGGTGAACTTCAATACCGAAGCTGGCTCAGATACTAACGTGAGCAATAGCGGCGGTGATGTATTTAAACCAACTGCATTGAATTTATCAGATGCAACAGGTAAACCAGTACAAATTAATGGTGTAGAGTCTTCATTGACCTTACAACAAATTCCAACTGCTGATAAAGATGGTACAAACCCAAGCTCAGCGAATCTGATTAACCTTACTGGTGCAAATCCAAATGCAGTAGCAACAGTGGGTGATTTACAAAACTTTGGTTGGGTCGTATCAACCCCTGATAACCAGTTTACCCAAGCTGTACGTAATGCAAATCGTGTTAACTTTGTCGCAGGTAACGGCGTAGTGGTTGAAGGTGCAGTTGCAAGTGAAGGTGTTTACAATGTGACCATTGCGGCACAAGTGGCGAATGTCACAGACAGCAATACCACTTCTATTACTAACGACAATGGCACTATCAGTGTAGATGTGAAAACCGGTGATATCGTTGCTAATAACAATGGTTCAGTTGCAGGGCCTCGTACTGCAGCACAAGAAGCATTAACTGCAGCACAAGAAGCATTAAACAACTTACCGGATACCGCAACGGAAGAAGAAAAAACCGCAGCGCAGGCAGCCGTTGAGGCAGCACAAGCAAATGTGGACAATGCAGGTAATGTGGTTGCAACAGCACAGAATGTGGCTGAAATGATTAATGCATCAGGCTTTACTCTGAAACACTCTGCAACATCAGAGGGTAAAGATGAAGGCGGCGAGGAAGAGTTAATCAACCCAGGTGATGTAATTGAAATGATTGCAGGTAAAAACTTATCTGTAAAACAAGATGCGAACGGCACAATCACTTACGCAACCCAAGATGATGTGGTATTTAACTCAACTCAAGTAAATAGCACTTTAACTGTGGGCAATAATACTGCAGCAAATCCAAGTGTGAACTTCAACACTGAAGCAGGCACAGAAACCAATGTGAGCAATGGTGGGGCTGAAACCTTAACACCTACTGCATTGAATTTAACCGATGCTAACGGTAAACCAGTGCAAATTAAAGGGGTAGAATCTACCTTAACATTAACACCGGTTACAACGACAGATGCAAATGGTACAAACCCAGCAACCGCGAATCTTATCGATCTCGCGAATGCAACTGAGCCAAATTCAGCGGTAACAGTTGCCGACTTACAAAACTACGGTTGGTTAGTTTCTACACCTGATAACAACTTCACTCAGGCTGTAAGAAATGCAAACCAAGTGAATTTTGTCGGCACAGAAGGTGCTTCAGTAGAAGGTTCAGTGAGTGCAGATGGCGTATATAACGTGACTGTAGGTGTGAAATATGACAACAGCACCATTAAATTAAATGATAACGGTGAGCTGGTTGCCGTATTACCAGAAACCTTGGTCAATGGTACTCGCGTTGGCGGCGATGTTAACTTTGTTGATAGCCCAACCACCACAATGCAAGTAGATGGCAGCAACATTTCTGTTAACGTTAATACTGGTGATGTGACAGCAAATCAAAATGGCTCTGTATCTGGCCCGGTTGCTGCAGCACAAAGCGCATTAACTGCTGCACAAGAAGCGTTAAATAGCTTACCAGATACTGCAACAGAAGCAGAAAAAGCGGCTGCACAAGCTGCTGTGGATGCGGCTCAAGCAAATGTGGATAACGCAGGTAACTTAATTGCAACAGCACAAAATGTCGCAGATGCAATTAACGCATCAGGTTGGAAAGTGACCTCTGGCAAAACTGGTTCTGGTAAGGCTAATGGCACGACCGAAGAACTTATCAACCCTGCTGAAACCGTAAAATTTATTGCAGGTGACAATATGGTATTGACTCAAGATGGTAATAACTTTACCTATTCTGTCAGCCATAACCCTGTCTTTAATGGTACAGTAACTGCGAAAGAAGGTATCACTATTGGTGAAGGTGACAATGCAGTAAATATGACACCAACCACAACAGTTACAACAAACGGCACTACGCCTGCAACGCCTGCTATTGATATGAACGGCGCGCAATTAACCAATTTAAGCCACAATTTACCAACTGAAGGCGTCACCGCAGGCGATATCTCGCCAGTTGTGAATCAAAATAACGCAGCGACAGTACAGGATGTACTCAATGCAGGTTGGAATTTACAAGAAAATGGCAATGCGAAAGACTTTGTTCGCCCTTACGACACAGTAAACTTCGCAAATGGTTCAGGCACTACCGTGAAAATTGATTCAGACGGTAAAGTAAGCACCGTGAAAGTGAATGTGAACACTGAAAACAGTGACACTATCAACTTAGCTGTTAATCCTGCCACTGGCAATATTGCTGCAACCGCGGTTACAGCACCACTAGATATGAACAGTAACGGTACTGTTGTTGTTCCAGCAAACCAAAACGCACTAGTGAGTGCGGCGGATGTTGCGAAAGCTATCAATGGCTCAGGCTTTGACCTAGATATCGATGCAGCACCAAACACTAACGGTAAAGTTGTAGCGAACGATGAAAAAGCGGCTCGCGTAAACCCTGGTGCGAAAGTTGCAATCAATGCAGGTCGTAACATTGAAATCAGCCGTTCAGGCAATGAGATCACCGTTGCAACCACTGAAAATCCAGTGTTTGATAGCGTAACAGCGAACAGCGTGAAATTAGGAGATACAGGTCCACAAATTAGTGCTGCCGGCGACACAGTTAAAGTAGCTAAAGCAGATGGTTCCGCGGCACGTATCACTAACGTAGCACCTGGCGTTGATCCAACCGATGCTGTAAATGTATCGCAATTGAATCAAGTAAAAGGTGATTTACGTAAACAAGATAAACGCCGTAAAGCAGGGCATGCTTCATCTGCTGCATCTGCAAGCTTGATGCAAGCATATCGTGAAGGACAATCTGTAGTTACTGCTGGTGTTGGTCAATACCAAGGTCAGAGCGGTCTTGCAGTAGGCTATTCTCGTATTTCTGATAACGGCAAAGTTGGTGTGAAATTACACCTCGGAGCAAATACTCAGAAAGAACTGAGCGCTGGTGCTTCTGTGGGTTACTTCTGGTAATACCTCCCTTTAAGTAGAAATCCTGAATTCTCTACTTAAGATAAATAAAAGGTTGCTAAGTATCTTTATACCTAGCAACCTTTTTTCATTTACAGCGCATAAAAAATATCAGGTTCAAATAGATTTATCTTGGCAAACTCTCATTGAGTAAAGATCAGATAAGTAAAAAGGCCTAATTGCAGAATAGCCATTAACCGAGTAAACTTCTCTCAACAAGGCATAATAAGGAATTTTATGAAAAACAACGTTTCCCCAATGCAAATCGCTGGTATTTTTTGTGGTATCACTCTTGCCATAATTGCTTACTTCATCTTCTCCACACCAAGTAACGAATTTGTAGAACAATTGGCATATATCGGTGCATTTTTTGGTGGTGGTGCAACGTACGGCATCTTAATCCTTGCAGCACTCCCTCCACTCGTTGGCTTCTCCTGTGCACTAGTTTGGAAGTGGTTCACAAAATAGGTATTTTTCAATAACATAAGCGACCTATACTCAGGTAGCACAAGTACACGCTTATATCAAATTGGAAAACACGCCTAAGAAAACTAACGCCTGCGATGGGCATGTTGATGAGCTTTATAATAACACCTTAAATGAAAAGCCTTACAAGCTAATCATAAGTTTTGCAAACAATATCTTTTTCTTCACAAAACATTGAATGGTGATTTTCTTGGCATTTTTTCTGTACACTGAGTTTCGCAATCCCTCTATTTGTATGCTCACTACGATATTCCCTAGTGAATGGTTTTAGGGTACAAACATGAACAGAACCAACATGGCTCTGCGCTGAGGTATCCACAAAAATAGGAATAGGTACACCAACTTGCCCTGTAGTACCAACAGGCACAATACAACCTGTTAATAATAAACAAAAACCAAATAATAAAGCACGCATATTGTCTCCTTTATAAAAATAAAATCACTACAAGGAGGACAATTTTTAGGGATAGAAGTTTAATTAGAGGCAATAAAACTACATAGCCATATCAATCTCTAGAATTGAAAAGAGCCTGTTATAATTTCTCGCACTACTATATTTCCACTCCCAAGACTCACAAACAAAACCACTGGCTACGGGATTTTGGTGAATATAATGTAACTTTTCATCAAAGAATTTCTGAGAATAGATTTCGATAGGTTGATTATGATGTTGCCAAAATTGATAAGTTTCTATATTTTCTCGCTTTTGCCCAGACCGTTTAAATATCCTCAATAGCCATTCTCTCCGGTTTTCTTGTTGGTTTTCACGAATTAGTTTTAACAACAAATTCGCAGTAAATTTCTTAAAATCCCTCAATAATTCGGTTGGATTATTCTCCTTTGCTTGAAATAATAAATGAATATGGCTAGGCATAATGCAGTAACCATAAATCAACATACCCTTATTTTTTCGGCAAAAATCTAAAGATTCAATAACCGCTTGGAAATAAATTTCTCGAATAAAAACATCAACCCAATAAACTGTTGCAAAACTCACAAAATAGGCACCATTTGGATTATTCATTTTATATTTTCTGCTCATTGCCTTCTCCCAACAAAAAACATCAGCAAAATGTAAATCAAATTACCAAATAAACAAGCCAGGGATTCGCACTTTTCGATGAAGATCACAAAAATACTTTCACAAACCATACAGATAGCGCTCGTCTCTGACGAGTGCTGTAATTTAATATAGAAAATAGATTTGGAAGAATAGGCACTCGTCAGAGACGAGCGCCATCGGGGAGCTTGCGCCATTGAGGAATAAAGCTATTAGGAGGATGGTAATATAGATATAATGTTCTTTCCTACATTAGTTTTCAAGAAGCTATTTGCATCTATACACATTCTCAGCATAGCCTCGACATCATCAGCAGTTTCCCAGTGTTTTTTAAGCAAATGTCCTTTGGTATTTTCTATTAAAAATTCTTTTAATATCCTACATAAATCATGTCCTTGGCTCAGCTCACCATATTTACAGCTTTCATATAGAAGTTGAGCCTCATTAAAAAGTTCATCAATATCCAATTTTCTTGGTGATGAATTTTCTAATCTAGTTTTTAATTCATTCTCATTAAATATCATTTCCCAATCCCAACCTTCTGTCTTAGAAAATGAAGCGAACTCAAATAAGTCTACACCATCAAGTATACTTTTATCATTCTTTAACTTTTCATCAGCAGCCCTATAAGCTCCTAGTTTTCTAGAAAATAATTCAAGTTTGTTTTTTATTTCCTCAGAATCAAAATCATATTTTTCTCCTAAGTTTAATATCAATTTATTAATTGCATTAAACTCATTATTAAAAACAATAAAACTCTCAATATCGTTAAAGTATAGTTTATCCTCTATTTTGCAAAAAAAAGAGTATATTAATTTATTATCATTGATAATGTTATTTAGGATAAAGTCAAAATCAACATCAACAAGAAAATATACACCTTGCATATTTTTATGGGTTCTATTTAGATATTCAAGTGATTCAATAACTCTTGGCTTGCCATTACAAATAGGAAATTTGACCTTTTTATCAAAAAAAATAGATTTTAACAGGGTTTTATCCTTTTCTCCTTCTACAAGGATAGATATATACCCTTTAGATTTAAATAACATTATTGCACTATTGACAATATTAGATGGTGAAAATGCAATTTGTTTAATAGTTCTTGACATAATTATAAAGAAACCAATTCTGCTAATTCTATAACATCATCCCACTGACCATTAATTAATAGAGGTGAGTGAGTTGCAATGATTATTGAGAAGTTATTAAGTGATTTTATATTATTAATTAGTTCTATAAATGCTTCTTGCCATTCAGGGTGAAATGATATTTCTGGCTCATCAATTAAAACTAAACTATTTTTACCTGTTTCAAGAATCAATCTACCAAGAAGAAGAATTAAATGTTGTTCACCAGAGGATAAATCTGATAGACTAATATTTCTCTCTGATTTATTTAGAGTAGAAATAACCTCTAAACCATTTTCAAGAGAAAATTTCACATTCTTAAATGATAACATATTATCTAGGGTGGATTTTAATAACTCAAGCTTTCTGGCTATAGAGTCTAGTCTAGATAATTTACTAACAATATCACTAAGATATATTGATAGAACTTTCAGCCCCGCATGATCATGAATATTGTTTAATAACTCTTGTATATTATTAAGATTAGATTCCTTATGTTCTTTTAGGATTCCAAGAGATATAAACCTTTCTTCAAGATTATTAATCTTATTGATTTGTTCTTTTATAGATGTAGATATATTATCACTATCTTGGTTAAGTTTATCAAGAAGTCTTTTAGCAAAGGAAGCTTCTCTATACCTACCTTCTTGAAATTGTTTTTTTATAGACTTTTGTATTTCTAATTTTATTTCTTTTTGTATGTCAAAAACTGTTAATTTAATATTTGATCCATCAGATGAAAAAGGATTGTTTTTTTCACTCAGCTTTACTAACCTATTTGTTTTTATTGTATTAACATTTAATTTGCTTGTAATATCAAATAGCCAGTTTAACTTTTTTGAAATCTCGGATATTGAAATATAATTTTTATATTTTTGCAAAATTTCAGTAAATGAAATATTAGAATCATCGTCAAATGTCCCCCATAAATTTTCACCTTTTTTATATATTGGTAAGTGATTTTCTAAATTCGCAATAAAATCAAAAAATGTAGAATCCAATGAAAGATGATTTCCCATATGAGAAATGTGAGTGTCCTTAATAGTATTTTGACCAGCATGTTTTATAAATAAAATTGGTTCGCTTAGGTGAGATATATGAAACTTAATCTCAGAGAACTTTAAGTGAATGAAATATATTAGGTCATTTTTACTAAACTTATCTATTATAGTTAGGATTGTTGATTTTCCATAGCCATTAGGGGCCGTTATGATTTTTGTATAATTTCCATTTGTTGAAAAATTGAGATCATAATTAAAATGTCCGAAAAGTCCTTTTATTTCAACTCTATTAATTTGGCTCATGATAATTTTCCTCTATAAAATCTATTTTAGATTAAATTTTGTAACTAAATATGACTTCGTTTAAGTAGGAGCCATACAACCTAGTCTAAACTCCTCTTTTAAACTCAATCTTTAATACAATATAAAACCTTGGGTAAAATTTTTATAAGTATACAGTAGACACCCGCCAAAGGCGGGTGCTTCATTCATTATTTCAACGCAACATGTGCACTACGGAACAACCTCATCCAAGCCCCATCTTCTGTCCAGGCTTCCGGACACCAAGAGTTGCTGACCGCACGGAACACTCGTTCAGGGTGTGGCATCATAATGGCTACTCGTCCGTCCGTATTGGTAAGGGCGGTGATTCCTAATGCCGAGCCGTTGGGGTTGGCTGGGTATTGTTCGGTTGGATTCAGATTGTAGTCCACATATTGAGCGGCAATCAAATGCTGTTTTTGCAGATTGTGAAGCTGATCACTATTTTTAAACTCCACTCTTCCCTCACCATGCGAAACCGCAATCGGCATATGGCTACCTGCCATACCTGCGAACCACACAGAGTTTGTTTCGTTAATTTTCACCATTGCTACCCGTGCCTCAAAGCGTTCGGATTTATTCCGTACAAAGCGAGGCCAGTTTTCCGTGCCTGGAATGATTTCCGCTAAATTCGACACCATTTGGCAGCCGTTGCACACACCAAGGGTTAGCGTGTTCGGGTTGGCAAAGAATTGGCTGAATTGGTCACGCAACATTGGGTTGAACAGAATCGATTTCGCCCAGCCGCCGCCTGCCCCTAACACATCGCCGTAAGAGAAGCCACCGCACGCCACCATTGCGTTGAAGTCGTTGAGGTTGCGTCTGCCTGAAATCAAGTCGGACATATGCACGTCAATGGCGTTGAAGCCGGCACGGTCAAAGGCTGCCGCCATTTCGTAGTGGCTGTTTACACCTTGCTCACGCAAAATCGCCACACTCGGTTTTACGCCTTTGTTAATGTATGGGGCGGTGATGTCTTCGTTCACATCGTAAGTTAAAAATGCGGATAAGCCCTTGTTATTCGGATCTTTTTTCGATGCAAATTCTTGGTCGGCACATTCAGGGTTGTCTCGCAAACGTTGCATTTGATGGGTGAGTTCCGCCCAAATGCCACGCAGTTCTGAGCGTTTTTCATCAAGCAGGGTTGCAATTTCACAACGGATAGTAAATTGATCGTTATTTGTTACTTTACCGATATTGTGAGTGATTTCTGCAAGATTTTCCGCTTTTAGCACCGCTTGTACAGCGTCTAAATCTTCTTCTTTTACTTGAATTACTGCACCTAACTCTTCATTAAACAAGATATTGAAATGGTTACGATCTCTTTCAAGCATAAAGGCTGGATCGCCTAAAACATATTCCATTTCGGCGTGCTGTGAATCAGTTAATAATGGACAAATATCTGCTTCCACACCGCAATTCCCTGCAAATGCCATTTCCGCCAGCGTGGTGATTAAACCACCGTCCGAGCGGTCGTGGTAGGCAAGCAGTTTGCCTTGTGCGACAAGAGTTTGCATTGCGTTAAAGAAACCTTTTAAGCGTTCTACATTCACTACATCCGCTGGTTTGTCGCCAAGCTGTTTATACACCTGAGCCAACGCGGTTGCTCCTAAGCGGTTGCTGCCTTCGCCCAAATCGATCAGTAACAAGCGAGTGTCGCCTTTGTCGGTGCGAAGTTGTGGAGTGACGGTTTTACGCACATCTTCCACACGGGCAAATGCCGAAATCACGAGCGAAAGCGGCGCAGTCACGGATTTTTGTTCGCCGTTTTCCTCCCAAGTGGTTTTCATCGACATCGAGTCTTTGCCTACCGGAATGGTAATGCCGAGTGCAGGGCAAAGCTCCTCGCCCACCGCTTTTACTGCCTCGTAAAGCCCTGCGTCTTCGCCCTCGTGACCGGCTGCCGACATCCAGTTGGCGGAAAGTTTAATGCGTTTAATGTCGCCAATGTTGGTTGCTGCAATGTTGGTAATGCTTTCCGCTACCGCTAAGCGAGCCGAGGCGGCGAAATCCAGCAACGCCACCGGCGCTCGTTCGCCCATTGCCATTGCTTCTCCAAAGTAGCTGTCCAGACTTGCAGTCGTTACCGCACAATCCGCCACCGGAATTTGCCACGGGCCGACCATCTGATCTTGTGCCACCATTCCTGTGACCGAGCGGTCGCCAATGGTAATTAAGAAGGTTTTTTCCGCTACCACCGGCAAGCGTAGCACACGGTGGAATGCCTCTTTGAGGTCGATATTGTCGGTTGCAAGCGGTGGATTTTTCACATTTTTTGACGAAACATCACGCTGCATTTTTGGGGTTTTGCCGAGCAATACGTTCATCGGCAAATCAATCGGTTTGTTGCCAAAATGCGGATCGGCAAGCTCTAAATGTTTCTCTTCGGTTGCCTCGCCAATTACCGCAAACGGTGCACGCTCACGCTCGCAAAGTGCGGTGAAAATTTCGAGCTTTTCAGGGGCGACCGCCAGCACATAACGCTCTTGCGATTCGTTACACCAAATTTCAAGCGGCGACATTCCCTTTTCATCGCACAGGATTTTGCGCAGGTCAAACTTACCACCTCGTTCGCCATCGTGCACCAATTCAGGCATTGCGTTAGACAAACCGCCAGCCCCCACATCGTGAATAAATAAAATCGGGTTCTCCTCACCCATTTGCCAGCAACGGTCGATCACCTCTTGGCAACGGCGTTCCATTTCAGGGTTTTCCCGCTGAACCGAGGCAAAATCCAAATCTTCTTTCGATTTGCCCGATGCCATTGACGATGCCGCCCCACCGCCTAAGCCGATGTTCATTGCCGGGCCACCCAGCACGATGAGTTTCGCCCCCACCGGGATTTCACCTTTCTGAACGTGTTCGGCACGAATGTTGCCGATACCGCCGGCAAGCATAATCGGCTTGTGGTAGCCTCGCACCTCTTCGCCGGCAAAACTGTTCACTTTTTCTTCATAGGTACGAAAATACCCCAACAATGCAGGGCGGCCAAATTCGTTGTTAAAGGCAGCTCCGCCTAGCGGACCTTCGATCATAATGTCTAACGCCGAAGCAATGCGGTTCGGCTTGGAAAGCGGATTTTCCCACGGCTGTTCAAAGTTCGGGATCACCAAATTTGACACCGAAAAACCCGTTAAACCGGCTTTCGGTTTCGCCCCACGCCCTGTCGCCCCCTCGTCTCGAATTTCACCGCCAGAACCGGTCGCCGCCCCCGGGAATGGCGAGATCGCGGTCGGGTGGTTGTGGGTTTCCACTTTCATTAAAATATGGGCATCTTCTTGATGATAGCGATAGATCCCGTCTTGGTCTGGGAAGAAACGCCCAACCGTTGAACCCTCCATCACCGCCGCATTGTCTTTATAGGCGGAAAGCACATAGTCCGGAGTTTTCTCAAAGGTGTTTTTAATCATCTTAAACAGGGATTTTTCCTGTTTTACGCCGTCAATCGTCCAATCCGCATTAAAAATTTTGTGGCGACAATGCTCCGAGTTGGCTTGAGCGAACATATACAGCTCAATATCGTTCGGGTTACGCCCAAGTGCGGTGAAATTTTCCACCAAATAATCAATTTCATCGTCCGCCAACGCCAAACCTAAATTCACGTTCGCATCGATTAACGCCTGACGACCATCGCCTAAAATATCTACGCTGGTGAACGGCTTCGGTTCTTGTTGGGCGAAGAGTTGCTCGGCTTGGTCGGTGTTATCTAATACCGTTTCCATCATACGGTCGTGCAACAAGCCTTTCAAAGTCGCAAGCTGGCTTTCGCTCGGCGTTTCAGAAAATTCCAGATAATACGCCGTGCCACGCTCAATTCGCTCTACTGCTGCCAAACCGCAGTTATGAGCGATGTCGGTTGCCTTAGACGACCACGAGGAAATCGTGCCGATGCGAGGGGTCACAATCAGGCAAAACCCTGTCGGCTCACGCTGTTCTAAGCTTTCACCATAATGTAATAACTCCGCTAATTTCTGTGTTTCATCGGCTGCAAGCGGTTGATTTAGGGCGATAAAATGCAAAAACTCCGCATACACAGAGCGTACAGGGAGTTGATGTTGTTGGCATTTTTGCAAAAGTTGTTGAATGCGAAAGGTGGATAAGGCAGGTGAGCCACGAAAGGTTTGCATAGTCATTGACAAGAAGTTTCCTGTTTAAGATGAAAAACTGACAAGATTATAAATGATTACGCAAACGTTTGCATAATAAATTTTTCCAGCATTTTGCAAATTTTTGTCAAATTTGCACCGCTTGTAATAAAAATTAGTATAATCCGATCCATTCATTTCTCATGTCAAAATTTGCTATGCAAACCGTGCTTTCTCTTGTTCAGAACCAACTTTTTTGGGTTGTTGTATTACTTGTCTTTGCCATCTGGCAATTTATGCGCAATAAACTACGAATGGATATTGTCGCACTAATTGTCATCACTTTTTTTAGTCTTAGTGGCATTTTAAGCGTACAAGAAGTCTTTGCTGGATTAAGTGATCCAAATGTGGTGCTCATTGCTCTGCTCTTTATTGTTGGGGAGGGGCTGGTTAGAACAGGAATCGCGTATCAGGTAAGCGAATGGCTTATGAAAGTAGCAGGTGAAAGCGAAATTCGAGTGCTGGTGCTATTAATGCTAAGCATTGCGGGATTGGGATCTTTTATGAGCTCTACGGGGATCGTGGCAATTTTTATTCCTGTGGTACTTGCCATTTGTTCTGGCATGAATATTTCCCCCCGCAGAATGATGATGCCGCTCAGTATTGCGGGCTTAATTAGCGGCATGATGACCCTTATCGCTACTCCTCCAAATCTGGTGGCACATTCAGAATTAGTGAAAGCAGGCTTTGCTGGTTTTAATTTCTTTAGCTTCACTCCGATTGGTATTGCAGTACTCTTTCTTGGTATCGGCTACATGCTAATTGCTCGCCATTGGCTAGATAATGGTGAACATATTGCGCAAAATGAACAACGTTCATCTTCCTTTCATCAGCTGATTGAACAATATCAATTAGAAGGTAAAGCAAAAATGGTCGTGATAACGCCAGATTCTTCTTTGGTGGGCAAGACGATCAATGAATTGAATTTGCGTAATGAGTTTGGTCTGAATGTGATTGCTATTCAGCGGGTGAAGCATTTTCGTCGTGTTTCATTAAGTGCCTACGCTAATGCTACGCTACGAGAAAAAGATATTTTGCTGTTAGATATCAGTGTCGAAAGCGAGCTTTTTACACAATATTGCGAAACCCTTGGCTTAAAAGAAACGGCACTCAAAGGCGACTACTTCTCTGCTCAAGCTAAATCTATCGGTATGGTGGAAATTTCCATGCTGCCTGAATCAGAAATTATCGGTAAAACTATCAGTGAATTAAAATTTCGCTCCAATTTTGGCGTGAGTGTTGTTGGGCTTAAACGCAATAATAGCATTCTCCACGATGATATTATCAATACACCGCTAGAATTTGGTGATGTATTGCTCGTCATGGGAGTATGGACACAATTATTGAAATTCGATGGCAGACGCGATTTTTATTTGCTCAATGCCCCAGAAGAGAGCAAAAATATCGCTCCAGCGTTAAGCCAAGCCCCCCATGCACTCTTTTCGGTGCTAACAATGGTGATATTAATGATTAGTGGAATTGTACCAAATGTGATTGCGGCCCTGATTGCTTGCTTGATGCTCGGTAAATTCCGCTGTATCGATATGAAAAGCGCTTATCAATCTATTCACTTGCCAAGCATCGTATTGATTGTTGGTATGATGCCGTTTTCTATCGCACTGCAAAAAACAGGTGGGGTCGATTTAATCGTGCAGATGTTGCTCGAAATGATGCAAGGCTTAGATGTACACTTCGTGCTAATGCTACTCTTTGCATTTACTGCGATTATCAGTGCCTTCATTTCTAATACAGCCACAGCCATTTTAGTGATGCCAATAGCGATTGCGATAGCCCAGCAACTAAATTACTCACCATTGCCGTTTGTAATGATCGTAGCTATTTCGGCATCTGCAGCATTTATGACCCCAGTTTCATCACCAGTCAATACGATGGTGCTCGCCCCAGGTGGTTATAAATTCTTTGATTTTGTGAAGGTAGGTGTGCCATTTACCTTATTGGTGATGTTGTTAGCCGTATTTGCAGTACCAATGCTATTCCCGCTTTAATAGAAGAAATCTATTGATTTAATCTATTTTACAAATTAAATCTATTGTTTTAAATCAATAAAACAACCATTTTTTATAGGGATAATGTTTCTGCGTTTCTTAATCAGTGGGAGTTCCTATGAAAAAATTGCTTATTTCAGCCCTTGCATTGGGGGCTGCCGGATTCTTCGGCACAGTGGGTTACATTTATCAATTCGACAAACAGCAGGCCGAGCAATGGCTAAACAACACGGAAGTTGCTGAACAGCATAAAAATGCACTTGGTGTCATGTTTAAAAACGGTTGCCAATATTGCCACACCCCATCAGCAGAAATGCCGTTTTATTTCAATTTACCTATCGCCAACAACATTATGCGACAGGATATTGCCGAAGGTAATCGCGTGTTCCGTTTAGATCGTCTTATTGAGGGAATGCAAGATCCGAGCAAACTCTCTGAAGCAGATCTCGCCAAACTTCAGCGTGTCATCGAAAATCGTGAAATGCCCGCCGCGAAATTTATTCATATTCACTGGGGATCTCGTCCTGACGCAGAGGAATCAAAAACCCTCTTAGATTGGGTTTATGCCCAACGTGAAGCGAAACTCTCAACATTCAGCAATATTGATAAAACTGCATTAGTACAGCCTATTCCTGACAGCATTCCAACCGATCCGAAAAAAGTGGCATTAGGTGATAAAATTTATCATGACGGCCGCTTATCCGCGGACGGCACTATCCAGTGCCACACCTGCCATCAATTAGATAAAGGCGGGGTTGATGGCTTACAGTTCTCAACAGGCATAGATGGCTTGAAAGGTGGCATCAACGCTCCAACCGTGTATAACGCCGCCTTTAATTTTGTGCAATTCTGGGATGGACGAGCAGCTGATCTTGCCGATCAAGCAAAAGGCCCGCCACTCAATCCGGTAGAAATGGGTGGCAAAAACTGGGAGCAACTTCTTTCCAATTTCCGTAAAGATCCTGCATTTATGCAAGAATTTTTGGCCGTTTTTCCAAAATTTGATGAATTTAGCTTAACTGATGCAATTGCAGAGTTTGAGAAAACCCTCATCACCCCAAATAGTGCCTTTGATAAATTCCTGAAAGGCGAGCAAAATGCGCTTACTGAAGTACAAAAACGTGGCTATGAGCATTTCAAAAATGCCAAATGTGATACCTGCCATACCGGCATCAATATGGGGGGACAATCTTACGAAGTCTTCGGTTTATATGCAGATTACTTCCGCGATCGTGCAACCCCAATCACCGATGATGACAGAGGCCGCTTCAATCAAACTCAAGATCCCGCAGATATGCACCGCTTCAAAGTGCCTACTTTACGTAACGTTGCATTAACTGCGCCTTATATGCACGATGGCACAGTAACTGATTTGCGCGAAGCCGTACGAATTATGGGCAAATACCAAAGCAATAAAAACTTTACAGAACAAGAGCTAGACGAAATCACCGCATTCTTAGAAAGTTTGACAGGTGAATATAAAGGCTCATTATTAACACGTGAAGAATAGCTTGGTAAATTTTCATTAAAAAAACACCGCTTGCAATCCCTTGCAAACGGTGTTTTTGCTTTATAATAATCCTTTTTACAAGCGGTCAAAACTATGCAAAATTCTGCAAATTTCTCAGCAATGCTGACAGGAAAAAATCGAGAACATCTTGTTTCGCTTCCTAACGCATTATCAGATAAGCACTTTCTGCAAAGTGATGTTGTTAGAGCTTTTTTAGAATTACAGCACGCTGCAAAAAATGCAGGCTTTAATCTACAACCAGCGAGCACCTATCGTGATTTTGAGCGACAGATGGGCATTTGGAATGCGAAATTCAAAGGCGAACGTAAAGTTCACGATGATCATGGCAGTGCCATTGATTTAAGCGCTTTAACCGATTGGCAAAAATGCCAAGCCATTTTGCGCTGGTCGGCCATTCCGGGGGCGAGTCGCCACCATTGGGGCACAGAAATAGATATTTTTGATCCTGATTTATTGCCAATAGGGCAATCTCTGCAACTAGAGCCTTGGGAATACCAAACTGGCGGCTATTTTCAGAAATTGACCAACTGGTTACTCGCCAATGCGGAAAGCTACGGTTTTTTCTCCCCATTTATGGAAAGAGAGGATAAAAAAATCGGTGTAGAGCCTTGGCATATTAGTTATTTCCCGATTGCGGAACACTACGAGCGGTCATTTTCTGCTGAAATTTTGCAAAATGCATGGCGCGATGCCGAGCTTGCAGGCAAAGACTGCTTAATTAAGCATATTGATGAGATTTTTGCGGACTATATTTTGTAATGAATATTCAACTAATTAACCAAAGTGATTTTGCTCAAGCATTTCAGGATATCTGCGATAAATGGCAACTTTCACATAATGCCAATTCGCCACTGGCTTTGGTGCAAACAAATGAACGTTTAGAATTACGCAAACTTGACGAGCCCAAACTCGGTGCGATTGCAGTCAATTTTGTCGATGGCACGATGGCACATCGGCGTAAATTTGGTGGTGGACGGGGTGAAGCGGTAGCAAAAGCGGTGGGGATCAAAGGCGACTATTTGCCAACGGTGATTGATGCTACAGCAGGACTTGGGCGAGATGCCTTTGTACTCGCTTGTATCGGCTGCAAAGTGACGCTGATTGAACGCAACCCTATTGTTTCAGCATTGCTCGAAGATGGGCTTAAACGCGCTTATCAAGACACCGAAATTGGGGCATTTATGCAAGAAAGAATGGTACTGGCTGGCGTTTCTGCCATTAATGAATTGAATATAGAACAGGATTTTGCTGATGTCGTTTATCTTGATCCAATGTATCCGCATAAACAGAAAAGCGCATTAGTCAAAAAAGAGATGCGGGTATTTCAACATTTGGTTGGCGCTGATTTAGATTCAGATGACTTTTGGTTGCCTGCAAAACAGTTAGCTCGTAAACGTGTGGTTGTCAAACGGCCAGACTATGCGCCATTTCTCGCTGCTCAGAAACCTGATTTTTCCCACACAACAAAAAACCACCGTTTTGATATTTATCTTTCCCACCGCAAAAATGATTAACGGTGTTTTTCACAATCACATTTCTTTGGCGGAACAGGATCTTCTCCGCCTTCATTCAATGGGTGACAGCGACTGATTCGTTTTAAGGTTAGCCATCCTCCTTTTAAGCCTCCATGAAGTTTAATCGCTTCTAAAGCATAGGTGGAACAAGTCGGATAAAAACGACAACGGCTGCCAATCAATGGGCTAATAAAATAACGGTAAAACTGTACAAGCCCGACTAAAAGATAAGCAATGGGACTTAGTCTTGGTGTTGTGCTTTTCTCGCTAGACGAATGTGGCGTTGCCATAATTTCTCCAACGTTTCAAAAAGTTCTTGATTACTCAGTTTACCAATTCCACCCTTCGCAACAAAGACAAAATCGTAGTGGGGTAATTCATGTTGCTTTAAACGAAAACTTTCTCGCACAATGCGTTTTATCCGATTTCGCTCATGTGCGCGTTTTAAATGTTTTTTCGCTACCGTTAAACCAAGGCGAGGTAACCCTGTATTATTAGCTTTAGCAAGAAGAGTGAGTTGGGGAGTGCTAGCGCGGAGCGGATCTGTAAAGACCGCTTGAAATTGAACGGGAGCTAACATACGTAGCTCCCGAGGAAAAGTTAGCTTAGTCACTGGATAGTGTTTCGGCTGGCTTTATCTACAATTATGCAGATAAAGATTTACGACCTTTTGCACGACGACGTGCTAAAACTTGACGACCGTTTTTAGTTGCCATACGAGCACGGAAACCGTGAGTACGAGCACGTTTTAATACAGATGGTTGAAATGTACGTTTCATTGCTACTACCTAATTATAAAATTTGGCTGATGCCAAAATAGAGAATCATAAAAAAGAGTGCGGATTTTAGCGGTAAATTAACCAAAGATCAAGGCGAATTTAGCGTTTTATTGCCAGTGTTAGCACCCCTAAGCTAATTAAACCGATTCCCAACCAATCTTGCCCACTTGGGCGCTCACCTAAAAAAATCACCGCAAATACACTTACTAAAACGATGCTAAATTTATCAAGTGGCGCAACTTGTGACACATTACCTATTTGTAGCGCTTTAAAATAGGCAAGCCATGAAATACCTGTTGCTAATCCTGATAACACTAAAAATAGCCAATTTTTACCACTCAAACTGCTCAATGGCTGCCACTTTGCGGCATACGTCAAAAATAGTGCTAAAGCACAAATAATGACAAGCGTTCGAATAAAGGTGGCAAAGTCAGAATCTATGCCATCTAAGCCAATTTTGGCAAATATTGCAGTGAGTGCAGCAAAAAATGCTGAGCCCAACGCCCAATAAGCCCATTCAGGTATCATACAGCCTCCTTTTCAGCGTAATTTGTTAGCGAATAGTAGCACTAAATTTCAGTTTTCCTTGATCTCTTTTTTAAATTTATGTTAAAAGGATACGGTTTTTTATACAAAACTGATAGGAGAAACTAATGATTAAACAGATAAAAAAGTTTCTTGCACTTGAATCTGCAAGCGGAATTTTGCTCTTAATTTTCGCTACGCTTGCAATTTTATGGGCAAACACACCATTTAAAGAATTATACTTCGATTTATTGGATATGCCGGTGCAAATCTTGATTGGTTCATTTAGCATTCATAAACCGCTATTAATGTGGATCAATGACGGCTTTATGGCAATATTCTTTACTTTAGTAGGTATGGAAGTCAAACGAGAATTGATGGTTGGTGCAATCTCTAGTTACCAAAGAGCAATTTTCCCTGCCATAGGAGCACTTGGCGGCATGATCGTGCCAGTTGCTGTTTTTATGTTACTCAATGCGAATACACCGGAGTTTCAAAGCGGCTGGGCAATTCCAATGGCAACCGATATTGCTTTTGCTCTAGGTGTATTAGCGTTACTGGGTAAACGTGTTCCCTTTGCCTTGAAAATATTTCTCCTTGCGCTCGCCATTATTGACGACCTAGGCGCGATTATCGTCATCGCATTATTCTTTTCACATGATCTCAGTCTCACCGCCTTAATTGTTTCTGCTGTTGGTATTCTGGCATTAGTATTACTAAATCGTTTAAATGTCACCAAAATCAGTATTTATGCGGTAACCGGCTTAGTTTTATGGGCTGCGGTATTAAAATCAGGGGTGCATGCCACCCTAGCGGGAGTTATCCTTGGTTTCTGTATTCCATTAAAAGGTAAAAATGGTGAAACACCATTAGAAACCTTCGAGCATATACTGTCACCATGGTGCTCTTTTATGATTCTTCCACTTTTCGCATTCGCTAATGCGGGGGTATCCATTGAAGGTATGGGGCTGAGCACATTGACATCACCACTAACACTTGGTGTTGCACTTGGTTTAATTGTCGGAAAAGCATTAGGCGTATTTAGTTTTAGCTACTTAGCTGTCAAATTTGGTATTGCACAGCTCTCGCCTGGCATTAACTTTAAGCAAATTTTTGCAATTTCTGTGCTCTGTGGTATCGGCTTTACCATGTCTATGTTCTTAGCAGGACTTTCATTCGGTGGTGCAGAATCCAATAGTGACTTTATTTCATTAGCTCGCTTAGGTATCTTACTTGGCTCTGGCGTTTCTGCAGTATTGGGTTATATCCTGTTAAAACGTTTCACCTCTGGGGTTGAACAAAAATATTACAATATTAAAAATGCCTTTAATGGCAACCCTTATTCAACTCATTAATGCCTTTAACAAGGGGGATCCCCCTTGTTAGGTCAGAATAATGAGATAACAAAAAACCACCTTCATCCGAAGGTGGTTTTTATTTTTGTAAACGCCGTAATAAACCGCATTTACCTTAAAATCTTATTGATTGTTTGAAACGTAATCAATCGCAGATTGTACAGTAGTGATTTTCTCTGCTTCTTCATCAGGAATTTCGATATCGAATTCTTCTTCTAAAGCCATCACTAATTCAACGGTGTCTAAAGAGTCTGCACCTAAATCTTCAATGAAAGAAGCTTCAGGTTTAACTTTATCGGCTTCTGCACCTAATTGATCAACGATGATTTTTTTTACGCGTTCTTCAATGCTCATTTTATGTTTCCTATAAGTGAAATCGCTTATTGCGAGAGTGAGTTAGTGTAAAGAAAATTCAGCTAAATTCAAGCTTAAAACAACAAGTCGAACCAGCTTTGCTTTTCCACACACCTGAACTAAATAAAAAGTAGTCGCTCTCAAGCGAGCGAAAAAGCGGGTTAATTCTAACATTTAGAATAAGGTTTATCCATAGTCTATTTTTGATCTGCCTAAAACAAGCTCCTATTTTGCAAAAAATAGCCGAAAAAGCACCGCTTACTTCCTAGTATATGCTTACTTAAACCAAGAATATATATGGCACAATATTCATCACTAGTGCGGTAGTCAATGACAGAATCAATTTCGACATACCAAATAACACGCCTTGGTGTTGCCCATGATCAACACGAACTAATAAATTTGCCAATGCGGTAGAGGTAAATAAACTAATTAGGGCAAACAAAATTAAATAACTAAACGCCGTTAAAATGGAAATTGTGCTTAACGTTAAAAACCACGGCACAATTAATAAAATAGTCAGCGCTGGAGCAAGAAATAGTAGCTTGCCTACCCCAAAATTAATTTTGCGTGAAAATCTTGCTTGTAGCAGCACGCCAATCAAATTATTAATAAAAAAGGCGATTGGGATCAACTCACTATGATCAAGCATGTTTGTGAATACATATGGAAAAATAATGTAGAACGAACTCCCTAAGCCCAATGGAATAAAAAGCAAAAAATGGGCAAAAATAAACCGCTTGCCAAGAACTGCTTTAATATCTTGCCATTTTAGTGTTGAATTGGCGTAGCGCAAATCGCTTTTTGGGACAGTTCGCAGCATAAATAGCAGCATTGCAAGCTCAATCCCACAACTTGTCCAAATTAGCCAATCAGCATGGTTAAAATGAATAAAGGGCAATGCTAATAATGGTGCAGCCATTGATGCCAAGCTTGAGATTTTTAAAAACTTACCTTGTGCCATCGTTTTAGATGCATAGTTATCACCCTCTGCATGAGAAATCATGTAAGCGCGTGCATTCGTACTAAATAGCGTACTACCAAAACCAAAACAAAATGTAGCCAGCATCATTGAAGCATATTGTTCACTCCCAACCAAAAATACATAGCCCAACGCATCTAACAGACAGCCTAAAGTCATGATCAACGTACGTCCAAATCTGTCACCTAAATAACCCGCTGGTAGCGCCATTGCTTGGCTAGTAAAAACTAAGAGCGAAAATGCGGCTGCAATTTGAGCCGACTCAAAACCTTTATAATGCTGCAGATACACGAAAAACACACTCTGCATTGCAGTGTAGGCAAGCCCAGAAAAAAATCGCCGCCATAAAATCATATTTTGCATATTCATTTGCATTTATCTCCTTGGCAACTTATAGATTATTTACTACGTCTCTTACCTTGACAGTTTTGCTCAAACAAGCCATTTACCCCCATCTCACAAACGCTGCTCGCTACCATTCGTTGAATCTGAACATTTTGTCCTTTACGGATAATTTCTAGATGAAATACTATTTTCCATGTATCCCGATTATTCCAAATCTCGCCCATCACAATGGATGATACTGCTGCCGAATTCCGTCCTAACACTTGAACCTCGTTATGGCTAAACTGGTTATAACGCATCGTGCCATATTGAATACTGCGAATCCATTCCTGCTTAGAAAGCGTTGCACCTCGGCTGGTTTCCAATTCAAAACCATCCGCAAGTAATTTTTGTAATCGCACAACATCCATCTGAATTAACGCACTATTTAATTCTTGATAAATTTTTTCAACATCTTCTTGCGTTGTTAATAATGCTTGCCGATGAAGGGTTTGTAATATTGGGATGCTTAATAAGGCACTCGCTGCAACCCCCAATATCAGTGAAAATAAAACATGTTTAAATTTGACTTTTTTCATAGCATTTTCCAATAATAAGCGGCATCAAAATTATAACAAATTTTCAAAATACTAATTTTGACCGAATCCTAGGCTCTGTTAATCATTCAAATAAAATGAAACTGCACAAACAAACTGCGGAACAAATCGTTAAACGCGCTATGCAAATTATTCCTCACTCCGTCAATGTAATGGATGAAACAGGTATGATCATTGCTTCTGGCGATCCTAAACGCCTGAACCAACATCATACTGGTGCCGTTCTTGCATTACGGCGTAATCAAGCGGTTGAAATTGATGAGAATCTTGCAAAACAATGGCATTTACGCGCGGGAATTAACCTACCAATTACCTACCTTGGGAAAAATATCGGCGTTATTGGTATTTCTGGTGAGCCCAATAATGTTCGTCCCTATGGCGAGTTAGTCAAAATGGCGGCAGAATTAATTATTGAATCTAACGCACAACTAGAACAAGCACGTTGGCAACATCGTTATAAGGAAGAGTTTGTCCGCCAACTCTTGCTCGGCCACTTAGACGAATTACAATTACAAAAACAAGCAAGATTTTTTCATTTTTCTTTAGAACAACCCTCACTCACAATAATTATTAAACTGCGTCACCCTAATCAACATAATTTGCAAACACTGTTAAACCATCTCGCCCAATATTTTCCACAACTCGCCACGATGGTATCTGCTTTAGATCAAATTGTGCTGCTCTACCCTCTTCAGCCAGCCGAAAAATTCGATAAATCCCGCTTACAACAATTTATCCCTGCCCCAAATAGCTTACGTGATTACACCTTGAGTATCGGACAAATTGCTAATAATTTTCGTCATATTCATCAATCATATCAAACTGCACTACATACCTTACACTATGCAGAGCGGCATGCTATTCAGAAACACGTTCTATTTTTTCATGAACATAAATTACCTGTTCTACTCACCGAATTCGGGCAATCTTGGCAAGGCAAGGCGCTGTTAGCCAATATACAACCACTTATCCAACATGATCCGCACCAACAATTACAAAAAACGCTGCATCACTATTTTTGCTCAAATTGTGATCTAGATCACGCCGCCCAGAAACTCTTTATCCACCCTAATACACTGAGGTACCGTCTAGATAAAATTGAACAGATAACAGGCTTATCTTTCAATAAGATAGAACATAAATTTATGCTTTACCTAGGCGCTATTCTCCACACTAATTTGTAAAAAAATACAGATTATCCTTATTTTGAAGGATATTTTTTGTAGATATCAACAAAGCATTTTGTGTCAAAGCAGCCAATAATAGGTTAATTATTCTACGATAAGGAGCTTATTATGACTGGTATAACATTAATTGTCGCCTTCGTCATCGCGATAGCGCTAATGATTTACATGATTGCCAAACTAAAAGTCCATCCTTTTTTAGCATTAATGACGATTTCTATCGCATTGGCGCTGATTGCAGGGCTACCATTAACCCAGATTCCAAATATGATTGGAGATGGATTTAGTAGTACATTTAAAAGCATCGGTATTGTCATCATTTTTGGTGCAATTATCGGTACTGTACTCGAAAAAACAGGCGCAGCCTTAAAACTGGCAGATATGGTTGTCAGAATTGTGGGACAAAAACGTCCTGAACTTGCCATGCTCATCATGGGTTGGGTAGTTGGTATCCCAGTATTCTGCGATAGCGGTTTTGTCGTACTCAACCCAATTCGTGAAGCAATCCGCAAAAAAATCGCAGCAAGCCCTGTTGGAATGGCTGTAGCACTGAGCGCTGGGCTTTATGCTGCGCATGTTTTTATTCCACCAACACCCGGCCCGATTGCCGCGGCAGGCGCTGTAGGGTTAAGCGGTAACTTACTCTTAGTTATCGTCATGGGCGTAGTGGTTTCACTGCCTGTTCTATGTGCAAGTTATCTCTTTGCCAAATATATCGGCACGAAAATTACGCTAGATGAAGAAAAACAAGCAGATCAGTTAATCAGCCAAAGCTATGAAGACTTACTCAAACAATATGGTAAACTGCCGAGCGGCTTTTTAAGCCTTGCTCCAATTTTTGCCCCAATTTTGTTAATGGCATTCGGTTCTGTGGCAAAAATTATGGGGATTGAAGGTCATCTTGGTACGCTATTCCAATTCTTCGGAAATCCAATCATTGCACTTGCTATCGGCGTCATCTTTGCCATTTTCTTACTGATCTCAAGTGGCAAAATCGGTGAATTTAACACTATTACCAACGATACCTTAAAAATTGTCGGTCCCATTCTCTTTATCACAGCGGCTGGTGGTGTGTTAGGCAATGTTATTGTGCAAGCTGGTTTTGTAGAATACATCAAACAAAATGCTCATATTATTAGCGCCTCAGGGATTTTCTTCCCATTCATTATTTCAACTATTTTAAAAACAGCCCAAGGTGGCTCAACCGTTGCAATTATTACAACAGCTTCTATTATGGGAATGTTTAATGCAGAAGATTCCTTAATGAGTGCGCTGGGCTTAACTAGTGAAATTGCCGCTGCTTTAACCGTAATGGCGATTGCAGCAGGAGCAATGTGTGTATCTCACGCAAATGATAGCTACTACTGGGTTGTCACCAATTTCAGCAAACTCACACCTCAACAAGGTTACCGTACGCAAACTACGCTGACCTTCATCATGGGCATTGTCGGCATGTTTACTGTGTATATTCTTTCCTTAATTCTGCTGTAAAAGGACTTATTATGAAAATCATCATCGCCCCAGATTCATTTAAAGAAAGCCTCACCGCACTAGAAGTTGCCAATGCGATTGAGCAAGGCTTTAAGCATGTTTTCCCCTATGCCGAATTTTGCAAAGTGCCAATGGCAGATGGCGGTGAAGGCTCAGTGAAATCTTTGGTGGATGCTACAAACGGCAGCTTGGTTGAAGTGGAAGTCACCGCGCCATTAGGCAATAAAACCACCGCCTTTTTCGGATTAAGTGGCGACAAACAGACCGCTTTTATAGAAATGGCGGCAGCATCTGGGCTGCATTTAGTGCCATTTGAGCAACGCAATCCATTGATTACCACAACATTCGGCACCGGCGAATTGATTAAAGCGGCTCTTGATTACGGCGTGAAAAAAATCATTCTCGGCATTGGCGGTAGCGCCACTAATGACGGCGGTGTTGGCATGCTACAAGCGGTCGGATTTTCCTTTAAAAATGCAAAGGGCGAAGAGATCGGCTTTGGTGGTGGGGCTCTCAATCAAATAGATACTATCTCACTAGAAAAGAGAGATCCTCGCCTTACTCAAGTAGAGTTTGAAGTCGCTTGCGATGTGGATAATCCACTTTGTGGTGAGCGTGGCGCTGCCGCAGTATTTGCTCCTCAAAAAGGTGCAACAGCTTCTATGGTTACTCTGCTGGATAATGCGCTTACCCATTTTGCCAATATTGTACGTCAGAAATTAGATATTGAAATTGCTGACAAAGCAGGAGCTGGTGCTGCGGGAGGGATGGGGGCAGGTTTGCTGCTCTTGCCAAAGGTACAGCTCAAAGCTGGCGTACAAATTATTATTGAAGCAACGAATTTGGCAGAAAAAATCCAAAATGCAGATTTAGTGATTACAGGCGAAGGGCGAATGGACGCTCAGTCTATCGCTGGTAAAACCCCAATAGGTGTAGCAAAGCTTGCAAAACAATTTGGTAAACCGGTGATAGCCATTGTCGGCTGTTTGCGAGATGACTACCCAGTGGTCTATCAGCACGGCATTGATGCGGTTTTTCCAATTATCCGCCAACTTGGATCGCTCGATGAAATCTTAAAATCAGGACGAGAAAATCTCACCTCTTCTGCTGAGAATGTGGCGAGATTGATAGCGTTAATGTAGCTTATAAATAGTAAAACCCTGCGAAAGCAGGGTTTTGATAGGTTTAGGGCGACATCGGAAATATCAGAAAATAACAGTAAATAGCCAATATAGCCCTCTACATACCCAATAAATTAAACAGATACCAAGAAAAGCATGGTAGACCTTTTTCCACCACGGAATTGTTTTCTGTTCGGTGTCAAAGTCATCTTCATTTTTTGCATTGGTACTTTCAGGAAAACTAACATCATATATATGAGTTGATGTATTTTCTATTAATGAAGACTCTTCTATTTGGGTGCGAGGAGCTGGCTTTGGGGATTGATATGAAAAATCCCCACCCTGTCTATCTTTTAACCATTTCACTGCTAAACCTACTCCAATTCCTGCTACGGCACCGAGCAATGCCCCCGCAAGTGGAGAGCCATTATCATCAATTTCACCAATTTTTACACAAGAGATAATCTTCTCATCAGGGCGAGACAGTGTAAATTTATGCTTAGCATCAGAAACACTAATAGCAACAATTCGTTTAGTACTATTTTTCGAAAATCTAGGATGTCTAGATATAATTTCGTATTCGTAAAGTTTGCTCATTATTTCTTCTCTCTATAGAATACCTATTGGGGAATAAATGAATTCATATGCTAGACTTCCAATAAAGAATGGAATATCAGCAATAATAGCCAAAGGTGTTAAAAATAAAAAAGCCAATATAGCTAGAAGAACTGAAAATAATCCATTTTTCTGATAAGGACCAAAATCAACTAAAGAGAGTTCATAAGCCCAAGTTTTTTGAGTAAGGAAAAAGAATTCGTAATTAGCAAACAGCTCCGTGAAAAAGAAAGGTAAATTTAAACCTATTATTGCTAAGCCCATAAGTAGTTTTAAGCGAGTAATACTTAAAATATCAGCTAGCATACTGAACGCTTGATAAACAAAAAATAGTGAAAAAAGTACACCCAAAATAAAATTCACATTTACTCCTTTAGTAAGAATAGTTATCTAAACGTCCACCCATTCTGTCTTCTTCATACTGTTTAGCCAGTATGTAGTCTAATTCATCATCAGAGACTCCTTCTCGTGAAATTAAAATATCGCGAATTGCTCTTTGGCCCCAAATCATTTCTGCAGGATTGACAATAGCATTTTCTGCATTATGAATTTCTCTTAGGTAGAGTCCATACAATATTCTAACTAATTCTTCATTAGACATTTCCCTAAATTCTTGTATTGCCTCATAATAGATACTAGGGTAGCGATTATTTTGTGTTGATCTTTTATTTTCAACAGTTTCAGATACTATTTCTTTTACAAATCCAGTTACAAAGTCACTAAAAAATCCCATTTTATTACTCCTCTATGATATTGGCTAATAGGATAAGTTTATCTAAACAAGCTTGATGTTCAGAGCTGTGTTCATCAAATGTTGATTTACATTCTGCTTCAAAGTAAAACTCAAAATAAGCATCATTTTTGCGTTATTCTTGTAGTTCAGTAGCATATTCTGGGGTTCCTGTAATTGCTTTTTCTGCTTGTTAGTAAAGTGAAGAATATTGATCAATTATAGGCGTCATTGGAGATATAGCTGTTGTATAATCAAATTGATGAATCACTATTTGTTGATAATAGATCATTGAATGGGGATCATAGAATTCTAAACGCCAAAAGCATTCAGCTAGGTAGGTCAAGCCTGTAAATTTTAACTGTTGTAATCCATCTTGGTAACCTTTCAAATAAGTAGTTTTGTAGAATTCAGCCAAGAACTGTGGCAAACCGCCCATTAACTTAATTCTGTGTAGCAATGCTGCATTACCTGAAATCATTTCCTCACTATCTTCGTTACGCATTGGCAAATATAGATTAGGAATAAGTGGTATTTCAGAGATTGAACGCTGAACTGTTATAGGTTCTAAATAATTTGTATCAAAAAGCATAATTGTTCATAAACAATTGAAATAAAAAGAAAAAATTGCTATAATATCTAAGTTTTAGCAATGATTGGGTTGGCTATCATTGCAAGATGATAGCCAACTTTATGCATAATACATAAAGTGTCCGCAGCCTTATCCCCCTATTATTCCCCCCACTTTTGGCGTAAAATACGCCCCATTTTCGTATCAAAATTAGGAATAACAATGCGTAGTAGCCAATATCTTTTTTCTACTTTAAAAGAAACCCCAAATGATGCTCAGGTGGTAAGCCATCAGTTAATGTTGCGTGCAGGTATGATTCGTCCGCTTGCCTCAGGTATGTATAACTGGTTGCCAACAGGGCTTCGTGTACTGAAAAAAGTGGAAAACATTATTCGTGAGGAAATGAATAAAAGCGGGGCATTAGAGGTGGAAATGCCTGTGGTGCAACCTGCTGATCTCTGGATTGAATCACAACGTTGGGAAGACTACGGCCCAGAATTACTCCGCTTCCAAGATCGTGGCGACCGCCCATTTGTATTAGGTCCAACCCACGAAGAGGTGATCACCGACTTAGTACGTCGTGAAGTCACTTCATATCGTCAACTGCCGTTAAATCTTTACCAAATCCAAACCAAATTCCGTGATGAAGTTCGCCCACGTTTTGGCGTGATGCGTGGACGTGAGTTTTTGATGAAAGATGCTTACTCGTTCCACACCACCCGTGAGAGCTTACAAGAAACCTATGATGTGATGCACCAAACTTACAGCAACATTTTCACCCGTCTTGGTTTAGATTTCCGCCCAGTAGCCGCTGACACTGGCTCTATCGGCGGTTCAGCTTCACACGAATTCCAAGTGCTTGCGCAAAGCGGTGAAGATGATGTGGTGTTTTCCACCGAATCCGATTATGCGGCAAACATTGAGCTTGCCGAAGCGGTTGCGGTGGGCGAACGCCAAGCGCCAACGGCAGAAATGCAGTTAGTGGATACGCCAAATGCGAAAACCATTGATGAATTAGTAGCTCAGTTTAATTTGCCGATTGAAAAAACGGTAAAAACCTTAATTGTCAAAGGGGCAACAGAAGAAAATCCGTTGGTGGCATTGGTACTTCGTGGCGACCACGAGTTAAACGAAATCAAAGCGGAAAAATTAGATTTAGTGGCAAGCCCATTTGAATTTGCAGACGAAGCGGAGATTAAAGCGAAAATCGGTGCAAGCGTAGGTTCACTTGGGGTGATTAACTTACCGATCCCTGCGATTATTGACCGCTCAGTGGCATTGATGTCTGATTTTGGCTGTGGTGCAAACATTGATGGTAAGCACTATTTCAATGTGAACTGGGAACGTGATGTGGCAATGCCTGAAATTGCCGATTTGCGTAACGTGGTAGAAGGCGACCCAAGCCCAGATGGTAAAGGGACATTGCAAATCAAACGTGGTATTGAAGTAGGGCATATTTTCCAACTTGGTACCAAATACTCTGAAGCGATGAAATGTACTGTGCAAGGCGAAGACGGCAAACCACAAACCTTAATTATGGGTTGTTATGGGATTGGCGTAACGCGTGTGGTGGCGGCGGCGATTGAACAACATCACGATGAGCGTGGTATTATTTGGCCAACTGATGAAATCGCTCCATTCACGGTAGCGATTGTGCCAATGAATATGCACAAATCCGAAAGCGTACAAGCCTTTGCTGAAGATCTCTATAAAACCTTACGTTCACAAGGTGTTGAGGTAATTTTTGATGATCGTAAAGAACGTCCTGGAGTAATGTTTGCAGATATGGAATTGATTGGCGTACCACATATGATTGTGATCGGTGAGAAAAACCTGGCAAACGGTGAAATTGAATATAAAAACCGCCGCAGTGGCGAAAAACAGATGATCGCTAAAGAGAATATCGTGGAATTTGTAAAATCGCAGATTAATGGGTAATAAGACAAACGGCATAGATAAAATCTATGCCGTTTTTATGTTCAACAAGCGGTCAATTTTGCAAAAAAATCTGCAAAACCAACCGCTTGTCATTATTAGTCTAAACCGATAATTTCCCAACGATTATGCGATAATCCTTCAATTTTGCCACCTTTTACATTGGTGAGATAATCAATCATCATATTTTGGATTGTACCTGCTTCAGGCCCACGCGCAACTTTAGATTCCCAAAGCACAGGTGCTTTTAAGCCTTCAAAAATACCACCTTGTTTTGAAAGCTGACCATAGCGATAAGAGTTCATACCAACTTTGTATTTCGTCTCTTCGCTAATTGGTGTGCCATCCGCCAGTTTTAATTCGGTAATTTTGCTACCACTAGGATTGCGAAGATCCACTTTGTAACTTACCCCACCGAATAAATCAAAGGTAACGTATTTAGATTTACCACGTACATCGTTATAACGATAATCTTTATCGCCAGCTTGAATAGTATCAAAATAGTCTGCTGACCATTCCATATACTGTTTAAGCTGTTTACCCGTTAATTCATACACGGTTACATCACCACCTGCATAGCGGTAGTTATAGATAATATCTTTTTTCTTGATTTCGCCTTTTGGCTGACGCACGGTTTCGTAGTCAAAGGCAAATGACACCACATCCGCACCACTGTAATGCAACTGCACATCGTGGATAAATGAAGATAAACCGCTATCTTTGGCAAATGCAGAAGACACCCCGTGAATTTTTTCCATTGGCACCATATCGTTCGCCGTTTCACCGATAACCACATTATTTAATGCACGTAATTCATCGTGATAAGGTTGATAGATTTTAACAATTTCAGGGTCTGCTTCCAGTTTGTTTACTGGAATAGTAGTTGCGGTTTTAGAAAGTAGTTTCACTTTACCATCATCAGAGACATCAAAAACCATATCCACTTCGGAAACCATTGTGCCGTAGCGATGTGGCTCAGTGATCACGGTGTCTTTAATGGTTTCGCTTGGTACATTTTTGTGCATATGTCCTGCGATGATCACGTCAATACCGTCCACCGCATTAACTAAATCTTCTACACCAGTGTCTGGAATATTGTTTTCGTTTTCAATCCCCATATGTGCCAACACAATAATGCTATCCACGCCTTTGGCTTTAAGATCAGCAATTTGTGCTTTGGTTTCTTCAATTGGTGAAGTGAATTTCCAGTTATCTAAATGCCCTGTGTCTTTTTCAAAAATAGCAGACATTGGGGTGGTTAAACCGATAAAGCCGAGTTTTACGCCATCTTTTTCCACAATCGCAGTCGGTTCAACATAACGTTTACCATCTTTGTGGTAGAAGTTAGCTGTCAACGTTTTTGCTTCAATATCTTTAACGATTTCGTCAAGGTTTTCCATACCGAAGTTAAATTCGTGGTTACCGAGAATGAAGAAATCGTATTTCATTGCATTCAAGACTTTCGGTACAGGGTTATCTTTGGCTTTTTCTAAGGTTTTAGCAAAGACTTCCACTTGGTTATCTTGAATCGCATCACCAATATCGGCAAGGATCAAATCAGGTGTTTTTTCACGAGCTTGTTTTACGTAGGTGGCAATTTGAGCAAATGAACCGGATTTATCTTCTACATCCGCTCCATAGCTCCAAGGCACCATACGGCCATGTACATCAGAAGTTCCAACGATTTTTACATTCACTTCTTTTGCTACCGCGACACTCACAGCAGAAAGAACGAACAGCCCTGTTAGTAATTTTTTCATAGGATTTTCCTTCTTTATTTATTTTGCTTATAAAGCAGTTAAAAAATGAGGTAACCAGGCTTCTGCACTGCCATCATGATCAAAATTATTCACCACATCTATCTTTAATGGCTCACAGACTACTTTAGCGCCACACGCCGTCAATTGTTCTGTCACGATATTAACTGCATTACAGAAAGTATCGTAATCCGAACTTCCTAAGCCGATAACAGCAAATTTCATTGCCGAAAAATCTGGTTTTTGACTCGCAATATCATCGAATAGCGGCTGGATATTATCAGGTAATTCACCTGCACCATGAGTGGAGGTCACCACTAATAAATTTACAGCAGATTGAATATCGGCAAGAACAGCTTGATTAAACAGAGCAACATCAAAACCCTGCGCAGAAAGGACATCATTAAGATGATCGGCAACATACTCCGCACCACCAAGTGTGCTGCCTGTAATAAGGTGGATAGTTTGCATTGAGATATTTCTCAAATATGTAATAAGGAGGGATATTTTACGATTATAGAAAATTGAAAATCAACTGGAAGTCTTATTTTTGTGACATTGATCATATAATGGTGCTAAATCTTGAATCGTTTTCACAATGAAATCGATTGCGTCAATTTGGTTAAGCTGAGATTTTTCAATATTTTTACCAATACAGAAAAAGTCATTTTCATGATTGAGAATAAGCGAGTTTATATCTATTTCGCTCACTTTATTAAAATCACTATATTCACTTTCTGCTCCATGCCAAATGTCAAAATCCGCATATTTTTTATGGTTTAAATGTTCCAACCATTGATTATATTCGGCTAATTGAATCGACGAACGATTAGCACGATAGGCATGCCAATCTAAGCAAACTTGCAAGCGGCGACGATTGAGAATAACAGAAAAGATTGCAGCTGAATGAGGGTTAAAAACATATTTATAATAGGCAAAAAAGTGTGCTCTTACTTGCCAACCATTACACCATTTTTCAACATGAGGTTCAGCAAAAGGCATACCTAAACGCATAGAAACTTCTTGATGCAATGTTTTCCAAATATGCCAATGATATTTATAATCGGTTTTAATTTTAGGAATATCTTGCGGGCAATATTTCTTTAATTGTGAAAATTGAAAGAACGGAAGATTAAATAATTCACAACTTTGAATCGTTAGCATTTTAAATAAAGATAAAAAATAAAATGAAAGGGCAAAATTGCCCTTTAAACAGCATGTATATATCCCATACACTCTACACAAGCGGGTTAAATTCCCTAAAAATCTGCAAATTATTCCATCACTATGCAGTCTTTAATTTTCTTCAACGCTTGATTTTCTAATTGACGTACTCGCTCAGCAGAAATATTGTATTTTGCGGCAAGCTCATGCAAAGTTGCTTTATCTTCATCTAGCCAGCGCGTTTTGATAATATCTTGACTACGCTCATCTAGTTGTGCCAATGCATAGGCAAGTTGGGCTGTTGCTTTACCGTTGTATTGCTCATCTTCTAGCTCATCGGCAAAGTTTGAGCGATCATCTTCAATATACATGGACGGCACATAAGCTTCGTCATCATCGCTACCCACAGGTAAATCAAATCCCATATCTTGCCCTGTCATTCGAGATTCCATCTCTCGTACATCGTCAGGGCTAACGCCTAAATCATCGGCTACTTTTTGCAGCTCTTCTTCATTAAACCACGCCAAGCGTTGCTTATTTTTACGTAAGTTAAAAAACAATTTACGCTGCGCTTTTGTGGTTGCCACTTTTACAATTCGCCAGTTGCGTAATACATATTCATGAATTTCCGCTTTTACCCAATGCACCGCAAACGAAACCAAACGTACGCCCACTTCTGGATTAAAACGTTTTACCGCCTTCATCAAGCCAATATTGCCTTCTTGGATTAAATCCGCAAGCGGTAAACCATAGCCCATATAACCGCGCGCAATATGCACAACAAAGCGCAAATGCGACAAAATAAGCTGTTTTGCCGCATCTAAATCTTCGTCGTAATAAAAACGCTCTGCCAGCGCTTTCTCTTGCTCAGCCGTTAGAATCGGGTATTGATTTGCCATACGAATATAACTATCTAAATTACCCTGAGAAACCACCATACTGTTGGCAAGCGCAGGGTGCTCTTCCGGCACATGAGCGGCCTCCAGAATCTCAATATCTTCTGGAGATACTTCTTCTATATCAATAAGTTCCGCTTCTTCAATCTCATCATCAAACAGCTTTAATTCGGCTTTTTTAATCATGCTATTTTTTAATTAAATATAAGACAGCATCAACATAACGCTCAATAAATTCGCCCATGCTATTCACATCAGAAAAACCTTCTGCATTAACTTGATATTGTTCATTCACAAAAAATGCTGGTACGCCACGAATATTAAATGCTTCAGCCGCTTGTCGCTGTTTATTTACCAAGCCATTTACCGCAAAACTATTGATGCCACCATCAAATTGCTCGGCACTAATGCCATTAGCTAGGAAAATCGCACGAATATCGTCCATAGATTTGATCGCATTTTTTTGTGCATTTTCAAACAATGGGGTTTTTACCTGTTCCTCCACACCTAACGCCATTGCCAGCGCCCAAGCTCGGGTTAGTTCTTCTGACTGTCTGCCTAAAAAATCTACGTGATACTGTTTTAATACAGCACCTTCCGGCAAGCCTGCTTTAATTCTACTTGGGATCTTATAGCCAAGTTCAAAATCATAGCAATGCGGGCAGTAGAATGAGAAAAATTCTAACACTTCTTTTTGTGCCGAAGGAACTTGGCGAATTTCAGTATATTCTTTCCCTGCCGTTAGATTTGTGGTATTTGCCGTTACGTTGAAGGCAAAAAGTGCGGAAAATGCAATAAATACTGTTTTTAATGCAAATTTTTTCATTGAGATTCCTCTTAAAAATTCAATTGGGTTCAGCCAATGGCTAATGGAGTTGCTTTGACCAGCTTACTCGCTCAAAATTCCACGTGCGCGTAATAAAGCGGTTTTAAAATCTTCTTCGTAATCTTTTTTAATCCCTGGAATAACAGCATCTTTGCTTTCACCACGCATTTTTAACTGATAAATCAACACTTCATCACGCAGGGCATCTAAATCATTCGGTTTTCCAACCTCTTCTGCCAATTTATGCAACAGCTCGATGAGGTGCAAATCAGGCTCTTTGCGCCAATGTTCGCCCAATAATTCAAGCACTTCGTCTAAACGTTTACATTTCATCGTACAATCCTTAAAATTTTGCTGGAAATAGGCGAAATCATAGCGGTTTCACACTCAATTTGCAAAAACAAGGGGGCAAAAATGGCAAAAAATTTGCAAATAAGCGCAGTTATTCTTGCTGGTGGAAAAGCAAGCCGTTTAGGCGGCGTGGATAAGGGTTTACAACTCTTTCAGGGCAAACCACTCGTCGGTCATATTCTTGAACGTCTTGCACCACAAATCGATGACATTTGGTTAAATATCAACCGTTCATTTGCACAGTATCAAGCGCTATTCCCAACTATCCCAAGCTATCATGATGAACTAGCCGATTTTCAAGGGGCACTCAGTGGCATGCTTTCGGGTTTTCATCATATTGATGCGGACTATCTGCTCTTTGTCCCCTGCGATAGCCCATATCTACCAAGCAATCTCGTTCAGAAATTAACGCAGGCTTTACGCATTAATCAAGCCCAGATTGCTTATGCTCATGATGGTGAACGCCCCCACCCCACTTTTGCTCTTATTCATCGCTCTACGTTGCCCGCATTACAAGCCTATTTAGCAAACGGTGAGCGTCGATTATTCGCATTTTTCCAAACCCAGAAAAGTATTGCTGTTGATTTTTCAACTAAGCCATCGGCATTTCAGAATTTCAATACGCCTGCCGAATTTGCCAATTCGCCTATCACAAGCGGTCAAAACTCACAAAAAATCAGCAACCCCAAATTACTTGCGATTACCGGTTATAGTGGCACTGGTAAAACCACGCTCCTCGAAAAACTTATTCCTATACTCAGGCAACGGCAAATCCATGTAGGGCTAATTAAGCACTCACATCATAATGTGGATGTGGATAAGGCTGGCAAAGATAGCCACCGCTTACGTGCTGCTGGCGCTAACCCAACCATGGTTGTTTGCGAACAGCGCTGGGCATTAATGGTGGAAACAGAACAACTCGTTCCATTTGAACAGCTTGTAGCCAAAATGGCACAGGAAAACGTTGATTTAATTTTGCTAGAAGGATTTAAACATGAGCAGTTGCCTAAAATTCAACTACACCGTAAAGCGATGGAAAAGCCATTGCCAAAGCAAGATCAATTTACCCTTGCCACGGCAACGGATTATCCACTCGCATGTGAGAATTTACTAGATATTAATAATATTGAGCAGATTGCTGATTTTATTCAAGGTTATTTAAAGGGGACTATCCACATCTAAAGCTTCGAGCAATTCGACAACAGTAAGAATAAGGCACGAACGCACCATTTTTTCAATTCGCATTTGCTGCATTTGATACTGGAGTGAATTCGGATCGTTTAATGTCGGGAAGCTTTGTATCAACCCGTTGATCTGCTGCACATCCGCTAAATTTAACCGCTCAGCAAACTTTAATACTTGAGGGCTGGCAAAAGTTAGCGAGTGTTCCTTTTTAACTATTTGCTCTGCACGCAATAAGAGCGAGAGATCTTGATAGCACTCTACAGAAATTACGCCAAGCCCAAGCAGCACTTTTAAACGCACACTCAGATCAGCAAGTGGCCCTTGATGCTCAAATAAGCTATCTACCACCGATTTCAATGCGAAGTCTTGCTTCCGAAACACTCGCTCAATTAAGCAATCAATCTGATCGGCAATTTTCTGGCAACACAAAGCGAGAAAGGCGTGAATATTGTCTTTCTCGCTTAATTGTTCAATAAAGTCGTTATGTTCAGTCATTCCGCTTAATAAGCTGCCACAATCTCAGCAATCACCGTTTCATCGCTCAAACCAGTGTAATGACGCACCGCTTGTTCTACCCCATTTTTTGCAATAAATTCGGTTAATTCGACCGCTTGTGGGTCTTCTTCATTACGATAATGCAATGCCATTACCGCACCTTTCACTAAATTTGTATGCGGTAAGCCATATTCTAACGTACCTCTTAACGGCTTGATTAAGCGGTCATTTTCACTTAATTTACGAATTGGTTCACGCCCAACGCGGTTTACATCATCATTCAAATATGGATTTGCAAAGCGTTTGAGAATTTTCTCAATATAAGCGGCATGGGCTTGTGCATCAAAAGCGTAACGTTTAATTAGCACGGCTCCGCTTTCTTCCATTGTCGCTTTCACTTGAGCTTTAATTTCTTCAATGGCTATCGCTTGTTTAATCCACTGTACACCCGCTTGTTTACCTAAGTAAGCACAGATCAGATGTCCTGTATTTAATGTAAACAACTTACGTTCTACAAATGCCATTAAATTGTCGGTTAATTCCATTCCTTTAATGATGGGAATTTCGCCTTTAAATTGGGTTTGATCCACAATCCATTCACTAAATTCCTCAACCGTCACCTCCAACGGATCATTTGGATTACTTTCCGCAGGCGGTACAATTCTGTCTACGGCAGAATCCACAAAGCCTACATATTTTTCCACTTCTGTTTGCTGTTCTGCAGTTAAATTTTCAAAAATTTTACGCTTAAAAAACGAAGTGCCTCGTACCATATTCTCACATGCAATAATGTTCAATGGTTGAGTATTACCGCTTTCAACACGAGCCGCTAATGCTTTAGCAAATAGTGGTGCAATAAAACCGAGCACATTTGGGCCAACCGCGGTGGTAATCAGCTCAACACTTTTTACTTTCTCCATTACCGCTTGTTCATCTTTGGAGTTAATCGCTTCAATATTGCGGACAATTTCAACACGACTATCATCACCGACAATTTTCACACCGTATTGCTGATTTTGGTTGATTTGATCAATTTGCGCTTGATTGATGTCGGCAAAAATCACGTGGATACCTGCATCTGCTAATAATTTACCGATAAAGCCGCGCCCAATATTACCTGCGCCGAAATGAAGTGCATTCATTGTCATTTTTCCTATTGTCTATTTAGTGGTGGCAGACCTATTGCCTGCCCGAAAAACATGGGCGAACACACTTGCTCGCCCCTACGATTTTATTTACCCAGTAATTTTAACACTTCCTCAACATCATTTGTTGATGTTAGGGTTTGCATTGCTTGCTCATCATCAAGCGCATTGGTCAAACTACTTAAAATTTGGATATGCTCATTGCCTCTTGCCGCAATACCGATCACCAATCTAGCTACGCCATCTTCTTCATCGGTAAAACGTACACCATTTGGATATTGGCATACCACGATCCCTGTTTTTAGCACGCTGTCTTTTGCTTCTAATGTGCCATGTGGAACCGCTAAGCCTTCACCAAGATAGGTGGAAACCTGCTCTTCACGGGCAAACATTGCGTCCACATATGCCGGCGTAACAAAGCCTGCTTTCACCAACTGCTCACCAGCAAAACGGATAGCTTCCGCTTTATTTGCGGCTTGTAAGCCTAAGAAAATTTGTTCTGCTTGCAAGGTTAAGTTTTCGCCCTCAATTTTTGCAGAACTTTCGCTATTTTGCACCGCTTGCCCACCTTGCTTTTGGCTTAAATCAGTAACTAGGCTGTCATAAAATGCCCCATCTAAGAAGTTAGAAAGTGATAAATGCTGTGCATTGGGCACTTGTTTTGTTGCTCGAGCGGTTAAATCTTGATGAGTAATCACCAACTCCGCATTACTCGGTAAATCATTGATTGCAAGATTTTGTACTTCAATGTTTAAACCGGCATTTTGCACTTTCTTACGCAACATACTTGCGCCCATCGCACTTGACCCCATACCTGCATCACAAGCAACATAGATTTTGCTGATATTGCCATTTGCCACAGCACCCCCCTTGCTTTGTGCTTTCATTGATTGCATTTGAGATTGGGCATCTTCCAGCGAACCCTCACCTTTTTGCATTTTAAGCAGTACTGAGGCAATCGCAAAAGTTACCGCGCAAGATAAAATCACCGAAAGGATCACTGCAAAATGCGCACCTGCAGGAGTCATCGCTAATACTGCAATAATCGAACCTGGAGAAGCCGGAGAAACTAAGCCACCGCCTAATAATGAATTAGTTAATACCCCAGTTGCTCCACCAGCAATAACCGCAAGAATTAGACGAGGATTCATTAACACATATGGGAAGTAAATTTCGTGAATACCACCTAAGAAATGGATGATTGATGCACTACCTGCACTCTGTTTTGCTGAACCTTTACCAAAAAACATATAGGCAAGTAAGATCCCAAAACCAGGGCCTGGGTTTGCTTCAATTAAGAAAAATATGGATTTACCCAACTCTGCCGATTGTTGAATACCCAGAGGCGAGAAAATACCGTGGTTAATCGCGTTATTTAAGAAGAGAATTTTTGCTGGCTCAACAATAATTGATGTGAGAGGCAATAAATTTGCTGCAACTAGCGCATTTACCCCTGCTGCAAGTAAATCAGAAAGCTGAGTAACTAATCCCCCGATAACTGCATAAGAAAGTAGAGCAAGTAGCATACCAATGATACCGGCAGAGAAATTATTTACCAGCATCTCAAAGCCACTTTTTACTTTGCCTTCAATGGCTTTATCAAAGGTTTTGATTGCCCAGCCACCAAGAGGGCCAACAATCATCGCACCTAGGAACATCGGGATTTCAGAACCTACAATGATACCCATTGTAGTAATCGCTCCCACAACCGCGCCACGTTCACCGCCGGCTAATTTACCACCTGTATAACCAATTAAGAGGGGCAACAAGTATTTGATCATCGGTCCGACTAATTCGCCTAGCGACTCATTTGGCAACCAACCTGTTGGAATAAAGAGTGCAGTGATGAATCCCCACGCAATAAATGCGCCGATATTCGGCATCACCATATTGGATAAAAAACGCCCAAAACCTTGGACTTTAACTTTTAAATTAGAAGACATAAAAACCTCGAAAAAGAGAGATTAAGTGAATAAAACATAGCCAAAATAGCACCCTTTGGGAAAGTCACCAATTTGATTTGGTCAAAAATGTGAAGTAGATCACACTCACATTGGTGGCATTTTTAAAAAAATGTGATCTACCTCTCAAAAATTCACTTATTCAAAAAAATCCTACTAATTTGCAGAAATCTTATGGCTTTTTACATTAAAACATTGATTTATTGCTCACTTTTGGCTTTAATGCTTGCCCGATTTTTGATTTCGTTATTTTTAGTATAAAAAAGAGGCAATTATGGCAGAAAGTTTTAGCGTTACTCGTCGTTTTTTCGATGATAAAAATTACCCTCGTGGTTTTGCTCGTCACGGTGACTACACTATCCGAGAATCACAAAATTTAGAACAATTTGGTCAAGCTTGCTTAGCATTAGAGAGTGGTGAACGCCAACCCGCAACGGCTGAAGAAGAACAATTTGTTGCTGTTGTAAAAGGCGAACGTGTTGCTGAAACTGCGCTAGAAAAAGTTTGGATTAAATACCGTACTCTAACCAGCAAAAGTAAACGTATCTATACGCTGTCCGGTGATGTAAGTGGCGATGTGGGTACTGGCGACGATTCTGAGTAATTTATACAATCTTCCCCTATAGGGGCGAATAAATATTCGCCCCTCATTATTTCTGAGAACTGCGATGATCCTACCTATCTCCCAATACCCTGATTTACTTGCAAAAAAAACCGAAAAACTGACCGCTTTACTTGCCCCATTTTCCTCACCCGCATTAGAGGTTTTTGCTTCTGAAACAAGCCATTTTAGAATGCGTGCGGAATTTCGTGTTTGGCACGATAATGGCGATCTGTATCATATTATGTTCGACCAAGAGACTAAGCAGCGTTACCGTGTCGATGAATTTCCTATTGCTTCACAGCTGATCAACCGTATGATGAAGGCAATACTCGCCGAAATTAAAGGCAATGAAATACTCACTCGCAAGCTATTTCAGATCGACTATCTTTCTACGTTAAGCGGACAAATTGCTGTTTCAATGCTCTATCATAAAAAACTAGATAGCGAATGGGAAAGACAAGCAGAGATGCTGAAAAAGCGTTTGGAAGGCATCGGCTTCAACCTGCAACTTATTGGACGAGCAACTAAACAGAAAATTGCTTTCGATCACGACTACGTAGAAGAAATACTGAATGTTGATGGTCAGGATTATCACTATCGCCAAGTAGAAAACAGTTTCACGCAACCCAATGCCAAAATGAATATTCAAATGTTGCAATGGGCAAGAAGCTGCACAGCAAATAGTCAAGGTGATTTACTTGAGCTTTACTGCGGAAATGGCAATTTCTCCATCGCTTTAGCCAATAATTTCCGTAAAGTACTTGCTACCGAAATTTCAACTTCATCAGTCAATTCTGCTCAATATAACATTGAGAAAAACGGCGTGAATAATCTCAATATTATCCGAATGTCTGCCGAAGAATTTACCCAAGCAATGAATGGGGTACGTGCTTTTTATCGCTTACGCGATATTGATTTAAAATCCTACGACTGCAATACAATTTTTGTTGATCCACCACGTGCAGGGCTTGATCAAGCTACCTTAGATATGGTGCAAAGCTATGAGCGAATTCTATATATTTCGTGTAACCCACATACCTTGGCAGATAATCTTAAACAACTCAGCCAAACTCACCAAATTGAACGTGCCGCATTGTTTGATCAATTCCCTTATACCGATCATATTGAAAGTGGTGTTTGGCTTATTCGAAAATAGGGCGGCTTGATGTTTAAATGGCGTGTCGTTATCGCTTAAAAATAAAGCGTTCATTTCACTCAATGAAATTATCGCTTGACCACATGGCGGTTTATCTCTATTATTCCGCCTGTTTTCAACAGCGGAGGAATGGCAGAGCGGTTGAATGCACCGGTCTTGAAAACCGGCGAGGGTTAATAGCCCTCCGTGAGTTCGAATCTCACTTCCTCCGCCACTTAATTTGATTAGCCTGTTGATATTTATTGTAAAAGTCAGCAGGTTTTATTTTTGAAGTTATGCTTTAAAAATAAAAAAGCGTATTCAACTTGGAGGAATGGCAGAGCGGTTGAATGCACCGGTCTTGAAAACCGGCGAGGGTTAATAGCCCTCCGTGAGTTCGAATCTCACTTCCTCCGCCATCTTTAACCCCGTCAGCTTGCTGATGGGGTTTTTTATTGGCTGAAATTTGCTGTTTGTCATGCTACACTTTCGCTAAAATTTTTAATCGGAAACAAACCCATGACTATGCTCAAAATTGCACAACAAGCCAAGCAAGCCAGCATTGAACTTGCTCAATTTGGTAATCTAGATAAAAATCGTGCGTTAATTGCTATTGCCGATGCGTTGGAACAACGTGTTAATGAAATTCTTTCAGCTAATGCGAAAGATATTACATTTGCCCAATCACAGGGGATTTCTGAGGCGATTATTGACCGCTTACTACTCACCCCTGAACGCATTAAAGCTATTGCAGATGATGTGCGTAATGTTGCAAGTCTTGCCGACCCCGTGGGGCAAATTATTGATGGCGGAGTGCTTGATAGTGGGCTTAAAATCCAGCGCCAGCGTGTGCCACTCGGGGTGATTTTAACCATCTACGAAGCACGCCCAAATGTGACTATTGATGTGGCTTCTCTCTGTTTGAAAACGGGTAATGCCGTGATCTTACGAGGCGGTAAAGAAACTAAATTTACCAATGCCGTGTTGGTTGAAGTGGTGCAAAATGCTCTAGCACAAGCAGGCTTACCTAAATTAGCCGTACAGGCAGTGACCGATCCTGATCGTTCCTTACTGCTCGAATTGCTCAAACTTGATCGCTATATTGATATGCTGATCCCTCGTGGCGGTGCGGGTTTACACCAATTCTGCAAAGAAAATTCAACTATTCCGGTCATTGTGGGGGGGATTGGGGTGTGCCATCTATTTGTCGAGCAATCTGCCAATCAGGCACGTGCCATTGAGGTAATTCGCAATGCAAAAACCCAGCGACCAAGCACCTGTAATACGCTGGAGACCCTCTTGGTACAACGTAGTATTGCGGCGGAATTTTTACCGAAATTGCTCACAGGCTTACCGAATGTTACCTTCCATAGTGATGATTTCCCTGCCGATTTGCAAAAAACGCCGCAAATTCAGCCGCTTGATCCCGCCAAACTCAACCAAGAATGGCTCTCTTATGATCTTAATCTGGTTGTGGTGGATGATATTGAGCAAGCGATTGAACATATCCGCACTTATGGTAGCCAACATTCCGAAAGTATTTTGACTGAAAACCACACCCTTGCTCGTCAATTTGTGCAGCAGGTCGATGCAGCAGCAGTATATATCAATGCCAGCACTCGTTTTACCGATGGTGCTCAATTTGGTTTAGGGGCGGAAGTCGCCGTGAGTACGCAAAAATTACACGCACGAGGCCCAATGGGATTAGAAGCACTCACTACTTACAAATGGGTGTGCGAAGGGGATTATTTAAGCCGTAAATAGTAATACAAGCGATGAAAAATTGGATAAATTTTGCAAAATTATTTGCTCGCCGCATGCAAGAAAATAGAGTCGGCATTTATGCAGGTTATTTAACTTATAGTACGCTACTTTCGATTGTGCCATTAATTATGGTGGCATTTTCGGTGTTTGCGCTTTCTCCTATTTTTGATGATGCGGCAAGCCAACTTAAAGAGTACGTTTACGACAATTTCGCCCCCAATGCAGGGGCGATGGTACAAACTTACCTTGAATTATTTGTCAGCAATTCAAAAAAAATGGGCATAGTGAGCATTCTAGGTTTAGTTGTCGTGGCGGTGATGCTGATCTCCAATATTGATAAAGCCTTTAACGAAATGTGGCAAAATACCCCTAAACGTCCACCAGTTCGTTCTTTTCTTGTCTATTTGGGCATTTTGATTTTTGCGCCGTTAATGGCAGGAGCAAGTATTGCAGTGAGCACTTACCTGCTCTCATTGCAAATGTTTGATTTGCAGGGTATAGAAGAGATTATCTCATTGAAAATCTATCTACTGAAATTTGTCCCTTTTCTGCTAACTTGGCTAATGTTTACAATGATTTATAAGCTGGTGCCAAATACTACAGTAAAATTTAAACACGCTGCGCTCGGCGCTTTATTTGCGGGGGCCTTCTTTACACTCGGCAAACAACTTTTTATTTGGTATATCACTACCTTCCCTTCTTACCAAGCTATTTACGGTGCACTTGCCACTATTCCGATCATGTTTGTTTGGGTGCAGTTGAGCTGGAAAGTCGTGCTACTTGGCGGACAATTTGCCTCTGTACTCAAAGAAGTGGAGCAAAATAAAATCGAAAATGGGCAGGGATAAGCATCAGCCTCTAAATTTAAACTCTCTCTTTATTAAGGACAAAAAATGATCGCACTGATCCAAAGAGTAAAATGGGCAAAAGTCGAAGTCGAAAATCAAACGGTGGGCGAGATTGCTCGCGGTTTACTAGTGCTGCTTGGTGTGGAAAAAGAAGATAACCAAGCGAAAGCCGATAAACTGCTTGAGAAAGTACTCAATTACCGAGTTTTTCCTGATGAAAACGACAAAATGAATTTAAATGTCCAACAGGCTGGCGGGAGTTTACTGGTCGTGTCGCAATTTACCCTTGCTGCCGATACGCAAAAAGGCTTGCGTCCAAGTTTTTCTCGTGGGGCAGCACCTGCTGATGCCGAGCGTTTATACGACTATTTTCACCAGCAAGCCGCTCAAAAAATTCACACCCAAACAGGGCGATTTGGCTCCGATATGCAAGTGAGCCTGCAAAATGATGGCCCTGTTACTTTTTGGCTACAAGTCTAATGCTAGCACATACGCTCACCACTCAACTCCACCAACATTTCCCCCAACAGCACGATTTTTTAATCGGGCTAAGCGGTGGCGTTGATTCTGTTGTACTGCTCCATCTTTTTGCTCAATACCCAAATCTCAATCTGCGTGCAGTACATATCCATCACGGCTTAAGCCCAAATGCAGATCATTGGGCTGATTTCTGCGAAACCCTTTGCCAACAACTCAACATTCCCTTTGAACTGCGTAAAGTGGTAGTAAAGGGGCATCAAGGGCTAGAAGCCAATGCAAGAGCCGCTCGCTATCAAGCAATTAGCGAAACAATCCGCCCAACAGAAGTATTTGTTACCGCCCACCATTTAGATGATCAAGCCGAAACCTTTCTCTTAGCACTAAAACGGGGCAGTGGATTACAAGGATTATCCGCAATGCAAGCGGTGGGAAATTGGCAAAATTTTGCGATTTTTAGACCGCTGTTAAATGTGAGCAAGGCAGAGATTTTACGCTATGCCGAAAGCCAAAATTTGGCGTGGATTACGGACGAAAGTAACGCAGATAACCGCTTTGATCGTAATTTTCTGCGTAATCAAATTTTGCCCGCACTAAACCAACGTTTTACCCAATTTAACCAAATGGTGGCACGTTCTGCACAGCATTGTGCTGCACAACAGGCATTAATTGAAGAGTTATTAAATGCGGAATTAAGCCAGCGAATCGGTGAACAAAATCAGTTCGATATTCGCGGTTTTGAACACTTTTCTGCATTAAAACAGCAACAACTTATTCGTTTATGGCTCAAGAAAAACAATGTTGTCATGCCAAGCCAAACACAACTACAAGCGGTGATTTCAGCGCTAATTTTTGCAAAACAAGATCGTAACCCCGAAATGAAATTAGGAGATAAGCTGATTAGACGGTATCAGAAAACGATTTTTGTTACCGAACAAATTGAGAAGCAAGAGCCGATTTATATTGAAATTCCCGAACCATCATCGGGCGAACACATCGGCTCGCCCCTACAAAACATTGCGATTACTCGCTCAGCAACAGAACTAATTTGCACAATTTCAGGCAAAACTCACCGCTTTCCTATACCCATTGAATTGCAAAATCAGCCCCTTATACTCAAAACAGGTCAAACAGGCAAAATACAGCAGTATGGAAAACCACATCGAGAAGAGCTGAAAAAAATCTGGAAAGCCCACAATGTGCCTGTTTGGGCTCGCTCCACCACACCACTGTTATTTTTTCAAGATAAATTAGTCGCCGTTTTATACTCATAAAAAATGCCACCTTTCGGTGGCAATATTTTTAAATATCAACAGGCGACCATTCCTGTCCTTTCAACGGTGGTAACCAAGCACCACCTTGTTTGCATAAGCCCCAGAGAATATCAGGTATGCCATATTGATCTGCACGGTTTGGATCTAATTCAGTTACGATTTCGTTTTCTCTGCCTTCTTTAATTAAGGTCGCAATCGCAGGGTTTATCATCACTGTTTTACCTAGTGCGATAAACTCTGCCCAACCTGTGTTAAATGCATCTGAAATTTGATCCGCAGTGAATAGGCTACCCACACCAATCAATGGCAGTTTACCGTTAATGCGTTCGTGGACTAATTGCATACGGGTTAAGTTGGTATCTGCGCCACGGCGTGCTTTTTTGTAAAACTCATGAAGCGAAATATGCAGATATTGCAATGGTTTTTCTACTAATGCATCAAGTAAAGCAAAAGTATCTTCCATCGTTAAGCCATTTTCGCCTGCTTCCTCTGGTGAGAAACGATAGCCGATAATGAAATCGGCTTTCTGATGTTTTTCACGCACTGCCGTTACCGCATCAACCACCGCCAAAGGAAAACGCATTCGATTTTCACGACTTCCGCCCCATTCATCGGTGCGTTGATTTGTTTGCGCTGAATAGAATTGTTGGATTAAATAACCATTTGCACCATGAATTTCTACGCCATCAAAACCAGCTTGAATCGCTAAATCTGTCGCATGAGCATAAGCTGCAATCAGTGAATAAATTTCTTCTAGCGTTACTGCTCTTGCACCAGTTGCAGGATCATCACTTGCAGTGATGAGATCTTTACCATTAAGCAACTCAGCAACCGCTTTATTGCCGCCGTGGTGGATTTGCAAAATTGCTTTTGCCCCTTGTTGTTGAGCTAGCTGTGCTGTTTCACGCAGACTATTTAGCTGACTGGCATGAATGGCCTCCGGCTGCCCGTGAAACGCTTTGCCTCCATCTGCAACAAGGGTTGCAGCATGGATAAATAAACCAATATCGCCCGCGCGATTTGAAATAAAACGCGCTTCTTGTTCACCTAATGTGCCATCCGCATTTGAGCCAAAATGGGTCATTGGGGCAACAACTAAACGATTTGAAATCTCTACACCATTATTTAACGTGAAAGATTGGAAAAGATCGGCATGTTTTGGGTTCATATAAACGTCCTTATTTAAATCCTAATATCTAAAAATCTAGATTCATCTTGCACATAAAAAATGCCCGAAGGCATTTTATAACTGCTGATTTAATAACTGTAAAAACTGGGTAGCGGCTTGCGGATTATAACGGTAATAAGTCCATTTCCCGACTCTGAGGGATTCCACCAAACCCGCATCACGCAATGCATTTAAATAATTGGAGACTACCGATTGTGCTAAGCCTGCCTTTTCCGTCAAACGCCCAACGCAAACACCACCAGCAAATTCGCTATCATCAGCTTTAATATGTTCTGGCTCAAAATACTTTTCCGGCTCTTTTAGCCATAACAGCATTTGCCAGCGGTATTCATTACCCAGTGTTTTAAAAATTTCAATTAATTCCATAGGACGGCATTGTATCTATGATTATAGATATGTCAATTTATTAGATGGAAAAAAACCGACCTACAAGCGGTCGGTTTTCTCTAAAAATTTGCAAATTTCAGCTTAAAATTACGCTAATTTTTTGATTTGAGCAGCTAATTTAGATTTGTGATTTGCTGCTTTATTAGCGTGGATTAAGCCTTTAGACGCCATACGGTCTACGACTTTTTGCATTTCAACGAATGCAGCTTCAGCTGCTGCTTTATCGCCTGCTACTACTTGAGCATAAACTTTTTTGATGTAAGTACGCATCATAGAGCGTTGGCTTGCGTTATGTTGACGGCGTTTTTCAGATTGAATCGCACGTTTTTTTGCTGACTTGATATTAGCCAAGGTCAAACTCCTAAGAATTATCTGTGTAAAAAATAAAAGCATAAACAATGTTTATGCGGACTAGCTAGTTTATATTTTCAACGAGACACGGGCTTGAAAATAGCATCATTCTCGCAAGAAAACATCTTGTGAAAAAGATAGGGGCGGATTTTAGCAGTTTTTTTCAGATTTTCCTACTCAAAACTGCTAAAATTCCGCACAATTTTTCTTAAAGGTTGGATGATTGTGAGTAAAAAATTGCTTAAATCAGGGCTTATTGTCAGCAGTATGACCCTGCTTTCCCGTATTCTGGGATTAATTCGTGATGTGGTGGTAGCAAATTTATTAGGAGCTGGCGTGGTTGCCGATGTCTTTTTATTTGCTAACCGTATTCCTAACTTTCTGCGGCGGCTATTTGCGGAAGGGGCATTTTCTAAGGCATTTGTGCCTGTACTCGCAGAATACAATGCCGAAAATGATCCCAACAAAACCCGTGAATTTATCGCTAAGGTATCGGGGACTCTCGGCGGTCTAGTCACGATTGTTACCCTTGTTGCAATGATTGGTTCACCTGTCGTTGCTGCCTTATTCGGTACTGGCTGGTTTATGGATTGGCTTAATGGTGGGGCAGATGCTCACAAATATGAGCAAGCCTCCGTGCTACTCAAAATTACCTTTCCTTATCTCTGGTTTATTACCTTTGTTGCCCTTTCAGGTGCAGTCCTAAATACGGTCGGTAAATTTGGTGTCATGGCATTCTCGCCAGTGCTTCTCAATGTTGCAATGATTGCAATGGCACTCTGGGGAGCAGATTATTTTGATTCACCCGATACGGCACTGGCTTGGGGGATTTTCTTAGGCGGTTTGTTACAATTTCTCTTCCAGATTCCGTTTATGAAAAAAGAAGGTTTATTGGTTAAACCTAAATGGGCGTGGCATGATGAAGGGGTCAAAAAGGTTCGCAATTTAATGATCCCTGCACTTTTTGGGGTATCGGTAACACAAATCAATTTACTGATTAACCAAGTGATCGCCAGTTTTCTTATTACTGGCTCAATTAGCTGGCTCTATTATGCCGATCGCTTAATTGAATTTCCACTTGGCTTGTTTGGCATTGCGATTTCCACTGTGATTTTGCCAGCACTCTCTCGCATCGCTAAACAGAAAACGCTAAGTGATGAACAGCGTATTCAACAATTTAAACAAACGATGGATTGGGGGGTGCGAATGGTTCTATTACTCGGTATTCCTGCAATGATTGGCATTGCAATTTTGGCAAAACCATTAATGATGACCATGTTTATGCGTGGAAAATTTGGTTTGGAAGATGTCATTGCCTCTTCTAATGCATTATTTGTAATGTGTTTTGGCTTAATCAGCTATATGATGATCAGCATTCTCGCCAACGGTTTCTACGCTAACCAAAACACGAAAACACCGGTCAAAATCGGTATTATTGCAACTATCAGTAATATCTGCTTCGGTGTGTTGGCAATTCCGTTTGGCTATCTTGGCCTAGCAATGGCATCAGCCCTTTCTGCCTTTGTGAATATGAGTTTACTCTATCGTGGCTTATGGCAACGTAACATTTATCAAATTAGCCGTAAAACAGCACTATTTGCGTTGAAATTATTGATTGCAGGCTGTGTTATGGGAGTATCTATTCACTATTTCTCGCCCGATTTGGCTGGTTGGAATAGCCTTTCCTTCTGGGGAAAAATTCACTGGTTAGGTTGGCTGATTGGGCTTGCCGTGATTGGCTATTTTGGCACATTAATTGGCTTAGGCATTCGCCCAAAAGATTTGAAAGCCTAAACTCAAGCGGTCGATTTTGCAATATTTTATACAAAATCGACCGCTTAATACTTAAATGGAATAATCGTCTTTTAATAGATGTTTATATGCAAAGAGATAAGAAGCGCTTACAAAAATAATTCCGCCCGTCACATTACCTAAAAAGACAGGGATCATATTTAAGAAAAACTCACTCCAAGTGACATTTGCTCCAGCCCAGATTCCAGCAGGAATGATAAACATATTCGCAACAAAATGTTGTAAACCAATCAAGACAAAGATCATCACAGGAAACCACATACCTAAAATTCGCCCTGAATTGTATTTTGAGCCGAAATAGAACCAAATCCCCATACAAACCATCCAGTTACAGGCAATTGCCGAAATAAAAGCTCGCCCAAAATCCATATGCACTTTAGATTCAGCAATAGCAACGGTTTTTGATAATGCGATACCTTCACTTAATCCAACATAATGTCCTAAAAAGTAGGCTACAGTCACTGCACCAGCCAAGTTGCCTAGACTGACAATAATCCAGTTGCGTGCTAATTTAGACATACTTACTTTTTTGCTAAACTTACCGAGTGCCATCAGCATCATATTACCAGTGGCAAGCTCCCCACCACCTAATAGAATACAAATCAAGCAAATTGGAAATACCGCAGCCCCCAGTAAGTTAGCTAGCCCGCCCCATTCTGGTGGAATGCCACTAACGACTCTTAAATAAGCGAGAAACCCAAAGCCTACATAGCCGCCCCCCAGAAAGCTTAGGATAGCTAACATTTTTAAGCTGGCGTTTGATTTCGCTTGGCTTTTATCAATAATATCTTGCAGAATTTCATAAGGATAAAGATCTCGGTTATGCATAAACATTCCTTTTCAAAAATAAGTGATGTAAAGAATCTAACAACTCAGTCTCAAAAAGAAAAATAATGCTTAGTTATGATTTAGAAGATTTTTTTAGAACAAAAAAGAAATAAAAAAGAGTTGAGATAAGAATTCGTAATATCATTGATGGTTCTTGCAAAAGATTATCAGAATTTGACCGCTTGCATTCCTTTTGCGGGCAAATGCTTAATCACGGCAAGAAAAACAAAAGGCAGACCTTTCAGCCT
>NZ_SMAM01000010.1 GCF_004346205.1 Bibersteinia trehalosi
GCAACAGTGCGTCGTTGCGATGGCGTGCATTATAGAGATTTCAAAATCCTTTGCAAGCGCTTTTTTGCAAAAAATCTAAAAAAAATGACCGCTTGGTGATCTTTTATTCGTTATGCTGAAATATGCTTATAATACAATCTAGTCGAAAAGATGTATTTTTTATTGTAGATTCTTTCTTTGCCCTGTTATATTTCAACTCACAACCACAGAAAGTGGCTACACGCACAAAGTAATTTTCTGGCACCCTATTCCTGTTTCTATTCCCCATGCATAGATGGCTGAGACTAGGTGACTGCCTCCCTGCGGTTCTCCAACATTCTACCAAAGATAGTTTCAATTCACAGCCACGCGTAGGTGGCTGCATGCGTTGGTTGATGATTTCGTTTTGCGAATTGGCGTTTCAATTCACAGCCACGCGTAGGTGGCTGCAATACTCAATCACAATCACTGCTGTTGTACCAGAGTTTCAATTCACAGCCACGCGTAGGTGGCTGCCTATTCGGAGGTTACTTTTTTGGCTCAAAAGCACGGTTTCAATTCACAGCCACGCGTAGGTGGCTGCTGTCGAACGAGATTTATGGGTATGCACTACCCAGCCGTTTCAATTCACAGCCACGCGTAGGTGGCTGCCTAACACATCATCACGGCTAACGTTCTTGATATTGTTTCAATTCACAGCCACGCGTAGGTGGCTGCACCTTTATGGTGCTTGGCTGGTTTGTGATTGAGCGTTTCAATTCACAGCCACGCGTAGGTGGCTGCACGTTACTCTCATTGGGTTAGAGCCTAGTTCATTAGTTTCAACACACAGCCACGCGTAGGTGGCTGCTTTAACTCGGTGAGCAAGTATTCACCTTTACAGAGTTTCAACACACAGCCACACGTAGGTGGCTGCGACCTTTTAACTGATGATGATATTTGGACACTTGTTTCAACACACAGCCACACGTAGGTGGCTGCAGCAAAAGAGCACAAATTAAAAGAGCGGGAATTTGTTTCAACACACAGCCACACGTAGGTGGCTGCTAAGTCTAAACCTATCGGGCAAGTTGATGATGAGTTTCAACACACAGCCACACGTAGGTGGCTGCTTGTTCGGTTGGTGCGTTTGACTGATTCACAATCGGTTTCAACACACAGCCACACGTAGGTGGCTGCACTCACCAGGTTTTCTGGCTTTTGTTTACGGTCTGTTTCAACACACAGCCACACGTAGGTGGCTGCTCCCTACTAGATAACATTTTGAAATATCAGGCTTTTTAGCCCTTTATTCGCTAACGTTTTGTAGAGAGTGGAAAAAAGTATAGCATATCGCCAATATACTGTACTTTATTTTTTCTAATTCCTTGATTATTAAAGAACAATATAGATTCGCTAACCTTGCTACATTTTTATGAGAACTACAGGCTAGCGATTTATAAAATCAGCGTATCTTTAAAAATATCCACTGAAGGTTTTGCGCCATGGTGCTCAACTTTATTCCTCCATTTACTGCCTAAATGGTAAAAGCGCAAACTATCACAGTCTGGGTTGTAAGTTGCCAATAATTTATTTTTCAGTGTTACCCACTGAGCGGGGGTAACATCACACTCAAACACAGAATATTGCGCCCGTACACCATAATCCAAACAATGCTTAGCAATACGGCGTAGGCGAGCCTGCCCTTCTGGGTCATCAAATGAAATGTCGTAGGTAATCAACATCAGCATAGTTGCCAATTCCTCAATAAATAAAACAGAAACAAGCGGTCAAATTTCAACAAAATTTTGCAGATTTTAACGTATTAAAAACGGCGGATATTCTGCTAAATCACCTCGCAAATGGCGCGCCAATAACATCGCTTGAATATAAGGTAACAAGCCGATTTCCACTTCTTCCTCTAAAAATGGGTGGATGATTTTTTCTTGTTTTTTCGCTTGCAAAGTTTGAAATAGTAATTTTCTTGCTTCAGGCTTGAGAGTTACCGCACCGCTAGCTTCTGTTATAAAATCATCAGGCTTAATCTGCCCTCGATTGATAAGCGACAGCACCATTCTATCTACCCACCACGCACGAAATTCCTCCAAAATATCTTGAGCCAAGCTATCTCGACCCGGTCGATCTGCGTGCAAAAAGCCAATCTGCGGGTCAAGCCCCACACCTTGCAATGCCCCGCTAATATCTTTCCCTAAAATACTATAAAGAAATGAAAGCAACGCATTCACACCGTCACGAGGTGGGCGGCGATTACGTCCGTCAAAGTGGAAACCGCTATTTTCCTTGATGAGATGAGAAAACATCCCAAAATAACGAGAAGCGGCATCACCCTCAATGCCACGAATCAAATCCAAATTATCCGCCGTTTTCAACTGTTGCAGACTGTAATTTAATGCGGTAATTGCCGATTGAAGGTCAGTATTTTCGCCGTGATTACGAATTTGCCGTTGTAACACCCGCTTAGATGCTTGAATTTTGGCTGCAATGATGTTGCGAACAATAGGAAGAGGATTGGTCTCCGACTTTTTATACTGGACTCGGCGTAACAATACATTACCACTTTGTCGCCCTTGCAACCGACCAAGATAACGTCCATTTTCGGTAAAAAACGCTAAATTTACGTTATTTTCGCCACAAAATCCCATTAAAAACGGCGACACCAACACATTGCCAAAACAAAAAATATGCCCAATGGAATGAATCGGCAACTGTGCCACTTTCTTCCGTTCTTGCTCTACTACTAAAGTTTCTCGCTCTTTGTGGAGATAGCTGCCCTGCGTGGTGATGTAGAGCGTATTTTGGATTTTGCGCATTTGGGGAATTCCTTTGGTTTTGACAGTGCTTTGGGGCTACCTAAAAGCATGCTATCTATAATCTTTATCGTTGTTAAAAGGAGAAATTTCTCCTATATCAACCACACCTAAGAAATCAAGAACCTCTATCTCATCAATATCCATATTTTGTAAGCCAGCTTGGGAGTTTCCATATAAATGAACTAAAACATCCGTTTTATATGATACTTCTCTCATTTTTGTTATCACTCCTAGTGGCACATCTTCCTTATCAATTGAATCCCAAGCTGAAAAATGAAAAGTTGCTTCAACATTACACAAAACTTCACAGGCAATACTGATGACAATTTCACTTGAATTAATATCAACAATATATATTTTTAATTCATCTCTATCATTTTCCTTAAGAATATTGACATCTATCAAGTTTACTTGCTCATCATCAATATAGTAGTTATATGCTGACGTAGCCTCAATTTCAAAAAAACTTACATCATCTTCAATAGCAGAACATATTCTTTTAAAAATTTCGCTATTTTTATTTTCTAACAAATCTAATTGTACCTCACGAATAATAGAGTCCAAGACTTGGCTTTGTCTATTCAATAGATCCATTGCTTTCGCCAGGTCATCAATAACGTCAATATTATCTTTATCTTCTGAAAAACATTTCCAATCATTGTCAGAACTAACAGCCAATAAATTCTTATCGTTACCTCTTGCCCAACATTCTAATGACAATAAGGCAATAGCATCTGGAAATTCATTCTTTTTATTGCCTGACTCCTTAAAAGGTGCATGATGTCGAAAATACATATTTATCAAAGATTGTATCTCACAATACTCCTCACTTTTAATGATCTCAATCCCACTCTTTTGTATAAAATCTTTCAATATTAAACTTGATATAACGCCAGCATCACAACCCATATTCATTAATGACTTGATTTTCTCTATATCGTCTATACAACAATTCAGATAATCAACAGCATCATTTAAAGCCGAGTCAATCTTATTTTTCGTCTCCTTCTCTTTTTTATTTAAATGAGATTTAAGTTCTAAATATACAACATCACTTAAAACTAAATTTATTCGACTATCTTTAAATTGATGTAATTGTGCTAACAATCCTTTATTTAACTTCAATCCATTTTTTTCAAAAATTGAAGTATCAATTGTTAGTGCAGAATAGTGTTTATCAGCTTTAACCATATATATTTCCCGTTCAAACTTAATCAGTTATATAATAAGTAATGCTTACTCCCCAAACAACCCCGCCACATACCCCACCGACCTATCCCCTTCCAACAACTTCGGCTGGCAAATATCCAGGAGCGAACAGGCTTTACAATGTTTGCTGTATTCGGGCGCAGGGGTTCTGCCGCTCTTTAATAATTCTCTAACTTGAGCAATGGTATCCAACGTTGTTTGCCTGAGGCCGTCTGAAAACACCACCGGCACGCGATGGCGGGTTTGCATATACCACAGCGCGCCTTCTTCAATGGTTTGCCCTGTCATTTCTTCCAAACATAACGCTTGGGCACAAAGTTGGATTTCGTCCATCGGTTCAAGTTTGGGCTTGCCACGTTTATATTCCACAGGCTTTAGCTCGCCTGTTTTTAGGTCTCGCTCGACCAAATCCAAAATGCCGCTTATGCCTAATTTTTCGGCTGCAACGTGAACCGTTCGCTCAAAGCGAATGCCCTTTCGGGTTTCCTGCTCACCACTATCTACCCGCTCGTGCAACGCTTGACCTTGTGCGGTGAGATAGTTTTCTGCCCACGCCTGTTCGTTGTGGATCAAGGCACATTGGCGAGGACAGAAAGCGTAGTGTTGCAAAGCAGAAAGCGAAATCGACCGCTTGTCATCGCTAAATTTTGGCTGAACAAGCGGTAAAATTTCCGCAGAATTTTGCAAATCGTCCATTACAATAATTCTTCAACGGTTACGCCATTTAAACCTTCGGTTTGCACGCTGATACGGTAGTCATCATAGCCTTTCGCAGGCGTGTCTTTTTCGCCATTGACACGTTCAACTTTTACCGAGTCAAACAGTTTATGAGCAGGTTGGCTGCCAAGTTCACTGTCGTGTTTAAATACGATCAGTTTACGAGCTGCCATTTCGCCTCGTGCGGCAGAACGGTCGTGTTCAAACATGAGTTGTAATGCTTGCCAAAGTTTTTGCACATCTTCATCAGAGAATCCTGTTTTTTCAGCAAGTTTGGCAGAGATAAAGCCGTGAACACGATAAAGTGCATAAGGTACAATGTATTTACGCCCCATAGTGCGTTCTTTTTCAAGATCTTTTTCGTTAGTTACCGCCATTCGAGTGATCGACACTTCTAGCGGAATAATCGGATCGATAGACTGGGCGAATGCTAGTTGTACAGGGCCTCGCACCTGTCCACTATTCACTTCTGTGGTCATCACTGCCCCAAAGGTGCGAATATCAAAGAAGTTTTTACACATCCAAGCGGTAATTTCTCGGGCTTTAGCTTCATCTTTTGGTAATTTTTTCGCTTCCGATTCAATCCCTAATGCTTCATAAGCACGTTTGTTTTGTAAATTCAGAACACTTTTTTCTTTAACGTAGATTTCGTAACCCGCCTCGTTTTCATAGCTCATTTCAATAAAATTGCGGATTTTGCGTTTTAGGCAAACATCGGTGACTAAGCCTTTACTGGTTTCAGGATCAAGGCGTGGCATATTGCCTGCGTCCGGGTCACCATTTGGGTTACCGTTGGTTACATCAAAGAAAAAAACAAATTCATAGCGGTTTTGAATAGACATAGTGTTTCCTTAGTTTTCAATAGATTCGGTGGTTTCTTTTTGGGCAAAATAGCTTTGTTTTTGGTGGTAATAACCAATCGCAAAACGCCCTTGTTCATCGATATTTAAATGGCGCGGGAAATTTTCCGGCAAGCTGGTAATAATCTCACCTAAATCCTTATCCAGATTGACCGCCATTCCGCCCTTATCTTTTCTCAAGCGAGATAAATGGTGTTTTGCACCGCTTAATAAGCGAGGGAATACCGAAAATGGCACGGCAGATGCTGAACCATAGTAACGGTCGGCAATACCGGCATTTAATTCACCTAACGCTTGGGTTTGGATTCTTTCTAATACCGCAAATAACCTGCCGAGCAAGTAAGCTTGGTTATCGCTTTCTTTATTTAAGCTCATAGGAACTCCTTCTTTAATAAAACCTTTTCTAAATTTTCGTTGTAAGACCGCTTTCATCAACGCCACTCGTAAGCCGTTAATATCTCCGTCTGCTCGGATTCGAGTCACCAACTGAGAAAGCAAGCTCATTGGGTATAAATGACCGCTAATAACCGCCCGAGCCATTTCGCCCGCCAAAACAGGGGAAATATTCTCACTTTTGCCTAATGAAGCAGTTTGCAATAACAGTCGCCAAATGGAGGGGGGCGTTTTCCACGCACAAGGCTCAAGAGCGAGATCTTGCCAATGTTCGCTGAGATTTTTCGCCAGTTGCCCAAAGGTGGTATCCAGCCAAAAACGCACCGAAATTCGAGCTGCATTCGGAGCAAGCCCCAACACATAAAAACGGGTGTTTTCAGATAATTCTGGGGAAATTTCTGCAAGCGGTCGTCCTTTGCTGATTTTTTGCAATTCATCAAAGATTTTTTGGTTTTCTTGAGCGTCATCAAGTGGGGACATTAAAGCGGAGAAAAAGCCTTCGGCAGCTTCGGCTTGAGCATTATTGTCTGCTTCCGCCCAAAAGACCGTACTGGAATCGCCAATAGTTAAACGATGTTTCTCGGTGCGTAACAAATAATTTAAAGCAGTAGTGTAGGCAAAGGCGGCTTGTTCAGAAACAGGGGCATTACTACCTTGTTCCTTGCCAAATGAGGTGAAAGATTCTTTATTAAAAGAGATGATTGAACCGCCCGCACTTTGCCCACCATAAACGCCTTTAATCGCAGGGTGGATGCGTGCAATCGGGGCAATTTCGCCACTGATTAGGCACAACCCTTGTTCGCTCTCTTCGCTAACCAGCAAACGCCCCCAAAGGGTTTGAGCGGCCTCTCGCTGATGAATATAACCGCTTGTGCCGACTAATTTAAACACAACATTTGCATCAAGCATTTCGGTTGGGCAGATTGATTCGGCAAAGTATGCTGGTTGCCATTGTTGCAGGAAATTTCTTATCGCCATTAAACCTTCATCATTGGAATCTGCAAGCAAATCCAAATGGTACTGTTTAAATGCCTCAAAGGGTTTCTCGGCGAAATTGATGGGTTGATCTTTGGCGGTGGCTTTATCAGGATTACTTTCTATGCCTAGCACATAAGCGGTTTTATCCCACAGAAAATTAGGCTTAATGCCAGACGTGCGTTTTTCAGGGCGAGGCACGCTCATCAATTTAGGTTTTGGTTTCTTGTCAGCGGTTAAATTTGGGATCACATTGATCAAATTTCCCTTTGAATCCAATTCTAGTACCCAACCGATTTTTTCTTCACTAAAACCATAGGAAGGTACTTTAGCTTCGCCTGTTAAACGATCTTCTTGTGCTGCAAGGCGGTAATAATAGCGGGTTAAAGCGGAGAGAATCATGATTTCACCTCCTCTGCATAAAATGGTGGCACATCAATCACACCATTTTTCATTTCTGCTCGGAAGAAACGAGGATGATTGCCGTGTTCAAAATCAATGTCGTGCAACATCCAACCTAAATCCCGATCTCGCTCATTTTCTGCCAAAAAACACTCAGGTAACGGCTCATCGTCATCTATCAAGGCAAAATTTGCCGCAAATTCACGCACGCCCATACAAGGCTGTTGGAAACATTGCCCCTTTTTCGCACGGCGTTTAAACATTTCAATATGCTTAGTGACGGTTTCCGCTTCGCCTGCCATTTTGGTCAGCACTGCATGAGCTTCGATCACATAACCGACATTTTTCAGCACAGTGGCAGCACGTTGTTGGCGGTCATCTTCAATCACGGTATATAAATCCGCCACTGTTTTACGTTTCATCGCCCCACTGATTTTACTGGCGGAAATTTTACTGCCCAGCTCATTACGGCGAACCGACTCAAACTGAATCGGTTTTAAGACATAAATTTTATCAATCACCCAGCGAATCGCTGGCTTCCAATGCACTGCTGCCAAAATTCCTCGTGCTGCAGACGGTGTAATCACATCATAAGACACCCGCTCTACCTTCATTTCAGGACGGGTAAAACAAGCATAATCGCCCCAAATATGGAGCTTGATTTTGTTTGGCATAGATTCTCCATTTTTTAATGGTTCCGTCATTTTTGATTTTCAGACAGCATACAAGCGATCGGATTTCTTGTAATTTGTAAAATTACAAGAAAATTAACCACATTTCTATAAATTTCACTATCAAAAAGCTTATACATCTGTAGCCTCTGCAAATCTTACCTCAGGAAGTGCATCTTTCTTAGCCACTTCCAAGATTTTTTCTAGTTCAGTGTTTTTCTCTGTAGCTTTGTCCAAAATATCCTTTGCCAATCTAACGCAAGCAGCTCGGGTAAATGAAATACTGACGGACTCCTTACTATATTGATCTATTCTCTGATAGTCTGTACTATCAAAGATAATAGGAAGAATCTCAATTAATGATTCAATGTCCTCACTAGAAAGATATTCTTTTTTATACATTTGATTAGCTGTCCAAAGAAGGGCTGATAATCCTTGTGTACGATTTGAGGCGATATAATAGATAAATCTTTTAATCAATCTATTCACAGCATCAGAATCTTGAAGATCTCGCCACACTAAAATTGCATATGAAACACAAGCTAGTCTGTTAGTATCTATAGATTGGAAACTCTTCTTAATGATATCTTCTACACGTTCAACAAAGATTTCATTTGAAGCCGCAAAGTAAGGAAATGCCATTAAAACTTGCGGCTCATCAATTTCTGCATATAACTTACATAATTTTTGAAAATTCTCTTCATTTAATGCATTTTTCGGCATTTTTGGAATAACTGAATAAGACAGTACTTGACTGACCAATCTAGAAGTTTTTTTATGTACTTGATTAGAGTATCCAAATATATCATTTTCATTTACCTCTTCTTTCCAAGAAACGAGTTTCTCAAAGAAATAAATGGCCTGCTCTTCTGTTGGATATTCTTTGATGTTCTCAGCTTGCGTTGCATTTGCTACATCCATTAAAAATCTCCAATTAAACAGATTATCACCAACAGATTCAAACAAATATTTTCTAACTAAATTTTTTACTTCTTGATGATTATGATTAGGAAGCTCAAGCAAAACATAATTTAGCAATCCTGTTTCTGGAATAACCCGATAGTCAGGTCTTTCACCCCATATTTTTAATGCAATTTTCTGACATTCTGCTTCAGTAAGGAATTTATGCTTTATCAAAGGCAATAAACGCAATAATGCAGGCGCACTTTCAGAAGAATTAAAAAATATATTGTCAATAATTTCATCAATGCGACGCTCAAGAGCCGTATTAGGTTTTCTCTCTCCTGGGTTATTTATTATAGGGTTACCCCATTTAAAACCTTTAGCCTGAACTTCTTTCTGAAGAGGGAAACACAAAGCATCTAATAAGATCTCACATTGCTCTGATTTTGGGATACTTTCTAAAGAAAACTTAATTAAATCATTAATTGAATCAAATAACCATAAATGATGTAACTTAGTATTTTTCCCCAAAGATACTGCCAGACGAAAAATTTGCTTAGCTTGTTCAGATGTTGCTCTTACAGACACACGAGCTAATACCTCAATAAATACCCTTAAACGATCAATCGCATAATGAGAAACGTCTTCAGATTGTACATCTAATTTACTACACCAATATTCAATTGAGGACATCGTCTTACTAATCAAAAAATCCACATCTTTTTGAGGTAACGTAGCAATCCTAATTCTAGAAAATATTTTCTTCAAAACATTTGAAGTATCACTATTAGCAGACCGAATAGCTAAAGAGAAACCATGAATATTATCAACACCTTCTAATTCAGCAATTTTTTCTGCTGGTTCTACAAGAAAATTTGTATATTGCCAGCGTAATGGCATACCAACTGTATTAGATATTCCCTCTAGCAATAACAAAGGATGTAATTCATTACTGAAGGTTATCGTATTTGATTTATCTTTATATGTACCTGGCTCAAATAAAGGCTCAATTTCTTTTTCTCGTTGTTTTCCTAGTGATTTAGTTATTTTTCCTTCTAAGTGTTCTATATAATCCCAAGGATCGCACTTCATTTCCTTAAAATCAAAAGAAAAAACTTTAATATTTTCTTTTAACTCACCTAAATTAATACCACGAACAAGCCAATGAGCCCAAGCCAAGCGAGAAAGTAAGTAGATAGAGTCGCGATTATTACGATACTGTTTAAGCAACTCATTATATGCTTTCTCTATTAATTTCTTCCCTTCAATAAATTCTCCTAACTCTGCAAGCAAAGAGGCTTTCCTTAATTTCCATATAGGTTCATTAATAGTAATTTTTTCTATACATTCTTCCAACAAAGGATAGTCAAAAGTATCTCTAGCAAGTATAGAATCATAATATGCAATCTCATTACTTATTTCCGGCCAATATTTTTTCCCTTTCTCCAATATGGTTTTCGTTGCCTGAATGATAGGCTCACTTTCTACTTCATCCATCCATCGCGTATTCTTTAAAAGAATAAGTGCGATTTCCAATTGTTGTTGCTTTGTTAATACACAAGAACTATCAATATCACAAATAGGCAATAATTCATTTAGTAACCAAGTAGGAAGTACTTCATAGGTTATTTTATAGTGCCAAGCTATTTCATATAACAATTTTGCCTTAGAATTTATACCCATTTCAGATAAATTTTGGAGATTAGGATAAGGATCATTAATTTGGGTTTTTAATTGGAATCGTTTATCATTAGGACACACAAGCCAATTTGGATAAGATAACCTGTCTTTTTCCAAGAATGGTAGTTGTCTCTCCAATAGGTTGGCAGCATAATTATTATCCTGGTAACGTCTATTCATCTCTTCTTCTGTTATTGTTGAGCGATGTATCTGTGTGGGTTCCCACTCCCATAGCTTCTTAGGTTTGAGATCCAGTAAAGCTTGAAGAAATATTTTCGTAGCTTCAAAATGTCGTATCTCTGAATCATCATAATCATCTACTAAATCATACAAATCTATTGGTGCAATATTGATAGATTCCAAATATTTACGTTTAGAAGAACTTAACCCAAGTGCACCAACAAGATAAATACGTCTAGAATGTGTTGATAAATGATCTCTTACCCATCCAGCCCATTGTAAAAAATTTGGATCATCACCAGAGAATCCTAACAAGCACAACTCATTTTCAATAAAAACTTGACGTGAGAAATTTACAAATGCTGCATATTGTTGCGGATATTTACGGTAATCTTCCTGAGTAAAAATCAAATCTTTAGTTACATCAATAGTCCCATGCAATTTTACGATCCGAGGTGATCTTGCACTTGAAAGATCTTCCTGTTTAGAAACAATACTATATACAGGTTGATGAATATCTTCTGAAGCACGTTCAAGTAAGGTATCCCAGTTTGTAGTCAAAACCTCTGACCAAGGTAATTCTAATAAGGATTTATGTAATTCTCCTGGCATCCAAGCTGAATCATTAATTTCCCTTTTGATTAAATCATGTAACGCTTGCTTACCGAAATATGCATTGTATTCTTCGGCTAGTCGTAACGGATCTGAGTTGCTTGAACCTAATTCTTTAATTAATAGTTCAGAAAAATTAAACCAAAGTGGAAGTTTTTTACTTCTATCTCCTGTTGTCGCAGCACTTCTACTAAAACCAGCGCCTATCATAATAGCTGCACCATGATAAGAGTTATCCTGTTGCCAAAGGGAAGAAGCAAGTTTTTTTAGTTTTGTATAGTCATCAAGTTGTGTAATATCTTTAGCCATGTTGAATTCCTATGTAATTATCTTTTCAATTGATTAAAATGAATTTCTTTAAAATACCAACCTTTCCGCCTCAATAAATCCCACATTCTCCCAACTCAACCCTGCCACCTCATCATACAAATCCATTCCAATTAAGCAGTAAAACTGTTTGCCGAAGCTGGTTTCATTAATGGTTTCAACTCTGCCAGCGTTATAGAGTTCGGCTAATGCTTTTTCCGGTACTTGCACAGTGTAAGGCTGGAGTTTTCTTAAAATACTGCCTACTTGATCCGCATAGCGTAAGCGGTCAATAAGGTTTTCGGCTTCTTGGTCGAAGGGGATAATCACCGGAATCAAATGGCTTGTGATCATTCGGAAATCTTCCGCTATGTTTTGGAATGGGAAATTGAGGCTTTGCCCAGCATCATGGCACGCCTTTAAAATATTGGGTTTATCCAGCTCTTTTTCTTTAGCCTCATAAACCGCTTGGAAATAATGATTGATTGCTTGCGGAGTAAGTAGATCATCTGCGTGAACCTGAACCGTTGAACGCATACAGCCAGAAAGTAGCCCCAACTCTGGCGGAGCTTTCCACTGTTCTTCCGGTTGGAAAACCCAAACATTGCTTTCTTCCGCTAAACGTTTTCCCTCTCGGTTGCAACGTCCAGCCGCTTGAGCAACAGAATCTAGCCCCGCTTCAGCTCGCATAACCAGTGGGAAATCGACATCAACACCGGCTTCAATTAAAGAAGTGGCAATCACTCGGCAAGGTAGGTTTTGTTTTAGGCGAAGACGAATTTCAGTCAGCGTTTGTGAGCGGTGTTTAGCACACATTAGCGTGGTGAGGTGATAAGTCCCATCTAAATGTTTCGCTGAATCATATAACGCTCGGGCATGACGGCGATTATTCACGATTATCAGCATTTGTGGGTTATCTGCGAGTTTGCTTTGCAACTCCACATCTGTTTGAATACCGATATGCTTTACCGTAGTACGTTTCAATTTTTCAAAAAGTGCGGTTGGATTAGGGGCAATTTCTCGCACATTTTCAAATCCTTTATAGAAACCATTTGCTTGGTGAATTGCCGGCTGTGTAGCAGTACATAGCACAACAGAACATTGATAATTATGAGCCAATTCATCAATCGCAGCCATAATTGGGCGTAATAAATTCAACGGTAGCATTTGGGCTTCGTCCAAAATAATCACGCTGCCGGCGATGTTGTGCAATTTGCGGCAACGAGAAGAACGGTCGGCAAACAAACTTTCAAAGAATTGCACTGCTGTGGTGACGACAATCGGCGCATCCCAATTTTCCGATGCCAATTTCAGCTTATCTCGGCTTGATTTATCAGGTAGGCTATCGTGATCAAAAGTGCTGTGATGCTCCAATACAGCCTCTTCTCCCAGCTCGCCAAAAGCTTTACGAAATTCCGCAGCATTTTGTTCAATAATGCTGGTAAACGGAATAACATAAATAATGCGGCGTAAACCATGCTGTTTAGCATGCTCAAGGGCAAATGCCATAGAAGTAAAGGTTTTACCACCGCCCGTTGGCACAGTCAGAGAAAACAAGCCTGTTTCCTGTTTGGCTTGAGATACGGCATAATCCAAAATTTCACTCCGCAAGCGATTTACCTCTGCTTTACGTTGTGCTTCCTGCGTATTAGGCGTTTGAATGGCAATTCGCTCCCTAAACTGTGCAATAAATTGATTAAATTGCTGATGAAGTGCGGTTAAATTTGGGTAATTTCCTCGTTCAAGCGGTCTTTTTTCGAGATTAGCATAAAAGGCTTCCGTATCAAGAAAATCCGCATCGACAAGGCAAGAATAGAGCATTCGAATAAAAAAGGCATAAGAGAAGAAAGGTTCGTTTTTAGAAAGCTTTAACGGCGGTAAGGGCAATTTTTCAGGCAAATTAAGTTCTTGCTGCCAAATAGCGTCAAGTACCGGTAGATCTTTATGACCATAGCCAAATTGCTCTTGCAAACGTTGTGTGAGTGTAGAACGATTTTTCCCTTCTCCAGAACCATTTGCTAACCCAGCGTGGTGGCCTGCGATACAAAACGCCATCATTTTGCCCAAAGGCCCCCAACGCTCTACTGCAATTTTGGCACCGGCAGTGGAGTGATTTACCCGTTCTCCACAGTGTAAACGTTTTTGGTAACGTTCACTATATTTGCCTAAATCGTGAAGTAATCCCGTGTAATAAGCGATTTCTTGAACACCCAAAAAGTAGGCAAACTTAGCCGCCAACTTACCGACATTATCAGCGTGCACCTTAAGAGGTTGCCAGTTGGCATAATCGATATCTTCACTCGAGTGAGCATAATAGGTTTTCATATTACTTAACTAGTCAAAAATAAAGAGAAATAATTAATTCTAACATTGCAAAAGAAATCTGCAATTCATCATATTAATACTGTTTTCAACCATCTCACCACCTCATCAACTTGTTTATCAGCTAGGTTAGAATAGCCCACTACAAATGCATTTTTCGGTGCTTGGCTTTTATCTTGATAATAACGAGCTAAACTGACCATCTTTATACCTTGTTCATTGGCAGATTGCAGAATTTGTTCATCACTTAACTCCGTGTGAAATTGCACAATAAAATGCAGCCCTGCATTCTCTTCTTTTATCGTAATTTTTTCTGCAAGCGGGCTATTTTTGAGCGAAAAGAGCAAATTATCTCGTTTTTTCTGATAATAGGCGCGCATTCGGTTAATGTGTTTTTCAAAATAGCCTTGCTGAATAAACTCAGCTAGTACATATTGCTCAAAGTTTGAAACCGTAGAGGCGTAAAAGCCCAATTGTTGATGAAAACGTGTTAATAATTCAGGCGGTAATACCATATAAGCAATACGCACGGTTGAGGATAGCGTCTTGGAAAAGGTGTTCATATAAATCACCTTACCTAGCATATCAATTGATTGCAAGGCTGGAATTGGCTGACCAACAAAGCGAAATTCACTGTCGTAATCATCTTCAATAATATAGCGATCTGCCTTTTCGGCAGCCCACGCTAATAATTCATAACGTTTAGCAATGGGCATTACTAATCCTGTGGGAAAATGGTGGGACGGTGAGGTGTGTAATACATTGACGTTTTTGAGTACATTTGTTGCATAATCCATTGAAATAGCAATGTGATTTAAGCCATAGCTTTGAAAAATTTTATGCAACTTGTCATAACTGGGATCGGGCAAGGCGTAAGTTTTATCTAAACCAAGAAGTTGAACCAATAAGCCATAAAGATATTCTGTGCCCGCGCCGACAATAATTTGTGCAGGTGAAACATTCATTCCCCGAAAATCATGTAAATGCTTAGCAATCGCTTGACGCAACATTAGCACTCCGCCACTTTCTGCCCGCTCCATTAAGGCAGATTGATGGTGTTTTAATACTTCTCTGACTAATTTTGTCCACACTGAAAAAGGGAAATTTTCCGCAGAGGTTTGGCTGTTTGTGAGATCTGCTTGCCATTTTTTGCTATTTTCTATCGGTTTTGAACCGCTTGTTTCAGGGAAAACTGACCTGCTTGTACTTGTTTTGGGTAAATTAAGTGGATTGACAAAAAATCCTTGCTTTGCTTTTGCACTCAAATACCCTTCTGCCACCAATTGCTGATAGGCAGTTTCTACAGTCATCACCGAAATACCTAAATGCTTAGCAAAAGCCCGTTTAGACGGCAATTTTTCACCAGCAATAATGCCGCCTTTTTCAATATCCTGTTTGATGAAGCAGTAAAGTTGTTCATAGAGAGGAATATTGTTTTTTTGGAAAGTATAGGTAACCATTCTGAACTGATTAAAAGAGTGAAAAATGGCTATTTTAATCAGTTCAGATAAATTTACAATGCCCCTAATTTTTTATGAACAAAAGGAACAAATAACAATGACTCACCGTTATGATCTCAACAAACAACTGGCACAAATGTTAAAAGGCGGCGTGATTATGGACGTTACCACACCAGAGCAAGCTCGTATTGCCGAAGAAGCGGGGGCTTGTGCGGTGATGGCGTTAGAAAAAATTCCTGCGGATATTCGTGCAGCAGGTGGCGTGTCTCGTATGAGTGATCCTAAGATGATCAAAAGTATTCAAGAGGCGGTTTCTATTCCAGTGATGGCGAAAGTGCGTATCGGGCATTTTACCGAAGCGCAAATTTTGCAAGCGATTGAAATTGATTATATTGATGAAAGTGAGGTGCTTTCCCCTGCGGACGATACATTCCATATCAACAAACGTGCATTTGATGTGCCGTTTGTGTGTGGTGCAAAAGATTTGGGAGAGGCGTTGCGTCGTATCAATGAAGGGGCGGCAATGATCCGCAGTAAGGGGGAACCGGGAACTGGCGATGTGGTACAAGCGGTGCGACACTTACGCAAAATGAAACAGGAAATTGCGCGTGTGGCATCACTTTCTACTGATGAGCTGTATCACGCTGCAAAAGAATTACAAGTGCCGTTTGATTTAATTCAATATGTGCATCAACACAAAAAATTACCAGTGGTCACTTTTGCTGCGGGTGGTGTGGCAACCCCTGCCGATGCGGCATTGATGATGCAATTAGGAGCGGAAGGGGTGTTTGTTGGTTCAGGGATTTTTAAATCAGGTAATCCAGCGAAACGTGCACGCGCGATTGTGCAAGCAGTGACTAACTATAACGATGCCAAATTGCTTGCTGAGCTTTCCGAAGATTTAGGTGAAGCAATGGTAGGGATTAACGAGCAAGAAATTGAATTGCTAATGGCGGCACGAGGTATTTAATGAAAATTGCGATTCTTGCTTTGCAAGGGGCATTTGCCGAACACGCTGATAAACTTGAACAATTAGGTGTGGAAAGTGTAGAGATTCGTCAACTCGCGGATTTAAATCAAGATTTTGAAGGTTTAATCTTACCCGGAGGAGAATCTACGGTTCAGGGGAAATTACTGCGTGAATTAGGACTATTTGAACCACTTCGCCAAAAAATCTTGAACGGCTTACCCACACTAGGGACTTGCGCAGGGTTAATTCTACTTGCAGAAAAACTTGCCAATGATGACAAGCAACATTTTGCCACTTTACCTGTCACCGTTAAACGCAATGCGTATGGTCGCCAATTAGGCTCATTTCTCACTGAAAGTGAAGTAAAACATATCGGCAAAATTCCTCTGCCGTTTATCCGCGCCCCCTATGTGGAAAGCATCGGTGAAGGCGTGGAGATTTTGGCAGAAGTAAGCGGTAACATTGTCGGTGTAAAATGCAAAAACCAAATCGGCATCTCATTTCACCCCGAAGTGAGTGATGATCTACGTTTTCATCGTTATTTTGTGGAGATGTGTAAAAATTGATAAAAACAAGCGATAGGATGCATAACCCCTATCGCTTATTCTTTATACTATAATAACTTGAATGCCTTTCTGTTCAATTCTTTCTTTCATTTCTTCTGAAAGCTGGCTATCGCTAATCACCACATCAATTTTTTCCAAACCACAGACGATATTTGGGCTTTTACGTCCAAATTTGGTGGAATCGGCAAGTACCACAATTTTCTTTGCTGCACGGCACATAGCGGAACTTACCCCATAGATTTCATTAAACGTGGTTAAGCCAACTTCTAGATCAAAACCATCAGTGCCAATAAATAACGTGTCAAAGGTAGAATCATTAAAAGCCGATTCGGCAAAATAACCATGAAATGAAGCGGAGCGTTCACGATAAGTACCACCTGAAATCATTAAATTGTAATTTTTTTTCAGTTGAGTAATACCATTGATAATATGCAAACTATTTGTCATCACGGTTAAATTATCAAATTTAACCAAATGCGGAATCATTTGTAATACGGTGCTACCTGCATCCATAATAATGGAATCGCCATCATTAATTAGTTCACTGGCTTTTTGCCCTATCTTTTGTTTTTGAAGCAAATTGATATGATTTTTTTGATCAATACTGGCATCAAATACTTCATCTTGCAAAATGACAACGCTTCCGTAAGTGCGTAACACTTTATTTTGCTGTTCTAGCACGGTGAGATCTTTACGAATGGTTGCCCCAGTTAATTTAAAGTATTCAGCCAATACTTCCACATCGGTTCTACCGTGCTGACTGAGGTAATCTAAAATCTGTTTTTGGCGTTCAATGGGTTTCATTGCTTTTCCTACTGTTAAAAGATTATTCAGTATGAAAATGTTGCCATTAGTTTTGATAAGGAATCTACTCGTTTATCAGCCAAACTAAAACGAGGATCGGCATAATTTGGATTAACAATCACGGTTTGTAACCCCGCTGCTTTCGCAGCAATTAAGCCGGTGACACTGTCTTCAATGACTAAACAATCATTGATATTCACATTCAGCTTTTGCACTGCCGTTAAATAAACCGCTGGGTGAGGTTTGCCATAAGCTTCATCATTTGCACTGCATTGCACACGAAAATAATCCCAAAGATTCAGTTTGTTAAATACCGCTTCAATAATCATCGGGGCCGAAGAGGTCGCCAGTGCGAGCGGAATGTTCTGTTTTTGTAATAAATCCAGTAAGGGATAAAGCCCTTCCATCGCACAACCTTGCGCTAAAATCGCCTCGTAAGCATAGCGCAAAATTTGATTAGCCACTTCTTCTGCATTGGCATTTAATTGGTAACGTTCAATCCAGATATGCGCAATTTGGTCGATACGTTTACCACGTGTTAAATGCTCACAATCTTGTTCGGTGATTTGTTGCCCAAAAGCATGCAATGTTTTTATTTGTGCTTCAGCCCACATCGGCTCAGAATCAATAATGACACCGTCCATATCAAAAATAACAGCTTTTATTTGCATACTATTTTCCTTGCGAATTATGACACTTTTTTAGCAAAAAAGATGTGATTTGATTCAAAATTTAGCGAATTAATGCAATTTTTAGTGCATTTTGTAGCGCTTTATTATTGGGAAAGGCTTGTTCAGGCTGAATTTCTGTTAGCGATTTACCCGTTAAAACAGTGGAAAAAGCCGGTTTGGCAAAAACAGAAAAGCCCTGCATAGTTAAGCACTCTTGTACAAGATTGTGATTATCCACGGCTAAGACGATCACGGCTTTGGGCGTAAAACGCCCCTCATTTCTGCCAACCACCACTTTACCCTTTTTGGCAATCTCTGCATAAGCCTGATTAAATAAACGAATTTGTCGCCAACCAAGTAAAATCTGCAATAACCACATACAGACGGCAAAGCCGATCAAGATAGCAGTAGAACTCATTTTTTCTCCTTAACCGTCAATCATAGAGGGGGTTTCACCCCCTCTATGTCATTAGAACATTACCTGCCCACCAGTAATATTGATGGATTGTCCTGTGCAATACGCGGCTTGCTCGCTGGCATAGAAGCGAAGCACATTTAATACATCTTGGTAATCACATCCTCGTTTTAATGGGACTTTATCAATATAAACCTGCTCCACTTCGCTTTCAGGAATACCCAATTTTTTGGCGTATTGTGGAATCAATGATTGGAACATTGGCGATTTAAGTAAATTACCTAACATTAATGAATGTACGGTGATACCGTGCTCTGCTAAATCAAGGGCTAACGATTGAGTTAAGCCAACTCCGCCAAATTTTGCCGCACTATATCCTGAATTATGCTTACTCCCCACTTTACCTGATTTGGAGTTAATTTGGATAATGCGCCCTTTAATACCATCTCGGATCATTAATCGAGAAAAATGTTTGGCAGAAAGGAAATAGCCAGTTAAATTCACTTTCACAGATAAATCAAAATCTTTCAAATCAAAATCTGTGATTTTGGCTGCTTTGGCTGTCCCTGCACTATATACCACTAAATCTACACGTCCAAATGCCTCATCAGTGGCTTTTGCCATCGCTTCCACGCTGGTCTCATTGGTTGCATCGACTTGTACGCCAATCGCATTTTCTGCACCATATTTGCCATTAATAATGCCCGCAACCGCCTGTGCATTTTCACCATTTAAGTCTGCCACCACAACCCGATAACCACTGTCAGCAAGTCCTTCACTTAAAAAAGCCCCTAAGGTTTGACCACCACCAACAACAACTGCTACTTTTTTCATTTTAAAATCCCTCTTAATTATTTAAAAAGACAAACTCACTGCCTACGCTAATTTCATTTGGCACATCGCCCTGTAAGTGAATAGAACCTGGAAATTGTGCTTCGCTTGCCCCATCAAAAAACAGTGTAATATGCCCAAGTTGAGCTAAGTTTTCTGAGGCGACCTCCCCTACGGCGGTAATAGGATAACGCTTGGCGTTAATCTGTAATTCCCCCCCTACGGCAAGAGGTTGTTTTAAATCATCATGGCTATGCACAAAGCAGTAATCCACAACATCTGCTGGTGCGCCACTTTTAAACATAATCAACATATTGTCTTGCAATGCATCTTGGGCAAAATCGCCAATTTGCTCCACGACCACTTGATAAATAACGCTCATTGTTTTTCCTTATGAATAGATGAAACCAGACACTAACCACGCCACTAATACAGTCGGCGCACCTGTTAAGAAGCGGCTGACTAATACAGATGGCACCCCAACACGCACCGTATCTTGTTTGGCTTCTGCCATAGATAAACCAACGGGGATAAAATCACAGGCCGCTTGCGCATTGATGGCAAAAAGTGCTGGTAGTGCCAAATGCGGCGGAATATTACCTAACCCTATCTGTACCCCAACTAATACGCCAATCACTTGTGCAATGACAGCACCAGGGCCTAAGAATGGTGAAAGCAATGGGAAAGAACAAATTAACGCAAGAGTCACTAAACCGAGTGGATTGGTTGCTAACGGCGTTAATGCATGTGCAATTAAGTCTCCAATACCTGATGCCATAATGATCCCGATCAGGGCTGATACAAACGCCATAAATGGCAAAATGGTTTTTAATACTGTTTCAATGGTTTCACGCCCTGCTTGGTAAAACACCGCAACGACTGATCCCATACCTGTGCCGATTTTTGCCAGCAGACCGTCACTCTGTTCGGTGATTTTTTTGCTACTGTCATACTCACGGTAAGCGGTCGGATTTTCACTATTTTTTGCAGAATTTTCTGTAGATTGCACCGCTTGCACATCATCATCTTTTACATGAATATTGTTTGGTTTTACTGCAGAAACATAAATATCTTCCACAATAAACTGTGCTAACGGGCCAGATTTCCCTGTGGTATGAATGTTGATTGTGGGAATACGGCGTTTTGGATAAAGCCCACAGCGTAACACGCCGCCACAATCAATAATGGCCACCCCGATCTCTTCTTGTGGAGGTTCGCCATCTTTAAAACCGTCTACAGCTTCCCAGCCAGTGAGTTCTACTAAGCGATCAACGATTGCAGGGCGCGTTCCCCCTGTTACATATACAATTTTTTTCCCTTCAACCACAGGGATAGAAAGAGGACCGCCCCAACCGCCATTGCCTTTTTCAATATAAATTACTTTACTCATAGCTTGCTCCTATTTTTTCATTCTGCTTTTATTTTGCAAGATGAACTTCTCGTTCTAATTGAATACCCATTCGTTTTTCAAAAATCTTCGTTGTAAAATCGGTTATCCAACCACGGAAGAAGTTGGTAAATAAACCCACTAAGAAGTAGCTGACGGCTAATGGGCCGAGTGGCAAACCAAGCGTGGTTAAGCCTTGCGCAATACCTAAATAAACAAAAAGCTCACCTGGATTGATATGGGGAAATAAACCGTTCATTGAGTGGCAACTATAAGAGGCCGCCGCATAATAACTTGGTTTATAACGTTCTGGTAAAAAGCGACCTAAACTTAATGTCATTGGATTACAAAATACGAAAGTACCAATTAACGGTAATAAAAAATAACGGGAGAAGGGATTGCCTGAACTGCGTTGTGCCAAGCGTTCAATACGCTCTTGCCCTATAAAATAAATAAGTGCATTCATCACAACTAACAATGAAATCAATAATGGCAAAATGCCAGTCACCATACCGACAAACACCTCACCGCCTTTTTGGAATAGACCGATGAACCACTCGGCTCCTTTGGTAATAGATTCGATCATAACGACCTCCGATTTGATAGATTAGATAGGTTACTTAATGTAACGGTGGGCATGATAGCGTAAATAAAAAAATAAAAATGCGATCTAGATCACAAAATGAAAATAAAATAAAATATTTTCATTTCAGAATGAAATAAAATAAAAATTATGCAAAAAATTCCCTAAATTTTACCGCTTGCTGTATAATCCACCTCTTTTTTACTCTGTGGTTCGAAAACCTCCCACGCTAAAAAACTAAGGAACAATATGAACAAACCTAAAAAGGCTGTCGTGATTTTTTCCGGCGGCCAAGATTCAACTACCTGTCTATTTCAGGCAATTCACGAATTCGGCAAAGAGAATGTTGAAGTCATCACCTTTCAATATGGGCAACGCCACGCTATTGAGCTAGAAAAAGCAAAATGGATAGCACAAGATCTCGGCATTAAACAGACTTTAATTGATACTTCCGTGATCAAAGCTATTACAAGTAATGCGTTGATGTCTGAATCTGAAATCAAGCAAGAAGGCAATACACCAAATACGTTTGTTGATGGTCGCAATGCCTTGTTTCTACTCTACACGGCAATTTATGCCAAAGGCCAAGGCATTCAAACTATTTTTACGGGGGTATGTGAAACTGATTTTAGTGGCTACCCTGACTGCCGAGATGTATTCATCAAATCAATGAATGTAACACTCAATTTAGCGATGGATTACAACTTCAACATTCGCACGCCATTGATGTATCTCACCAAAAAAGAGACGTGGGCATTAGCCGATGAGCTTGGTGCTTTTGATTATATTCGTGAGCATACTCACACTTGCTATTTAGGCGTAGAGGGCGGCTGCCATACTTGTCCAAGTTGCATATTGCGTGAAAAAGGCTTAAACGAATATCTTGCCGAAAAGGAGCAAAACAATGCATAAAATCGCTAAAGAATTTAGTTTTGACATGGCACATATGCTTGATGGACACGATGGTAAATGCCAAAACCTTCATGGTCATACCTATAAATTACAAGTAGAAGTGTGTGGCGAGCTGATTGAAAGCGGTGCTAAAAACGGTATGGTGATTGATTTTTCTGATCTCAAAGCCATTGTGAAAAGAGAAATTTTAGATCAGATGGATCACGCTTTTATCTATGATTCCACCTCTGAACGTGAATGCCAAGTGGCAAAGCTCCTTACCGATCTGAAATCCAAAAACTACGGTATTCCTATGCGCACCACTGCTGAAAATATGGCGAAGTATATGTTTGATAAATTAAGCCAAGCGGGATTGCCTGTGAGTTTGATTCGGTTGTGGGAGACACCTACGTCGTATTGTGAGTACTCAGAATAATTTTTATCGCATTATATTTTGTGTAGGGGCGGACCGATGTGTCCGCCCCAATGCTCAATGAATTAAATGGGCGGACTCATCGGCCGCCCCTACATCAATCAACTAATTATCCTCTGACATGAATACTCCCCAATACCGAATTGTAGAAATCTTTGAAACCCTTCAAGGTGAAGGCTTTAACACAGGCATGCCGAGCATTTTTATCCGTTTTGGCAAATGCAACCTCGCTTGCCCTTGGTGCGATACCAATTACAACCAATTTGAGATGAAAAGCCTTGATGAAATTATGCAAACCGTGCGGAATTTCACCGCTAAAAATATCATTATCACAGGAGGCGAGCCAACTATCCAACCCGATTTGGAAATTCTGCTTAATCAACTCAAAGCCGAAGGCTATTTTATTGCAATTGAAACCAACGGCTTAAAACCTGTGCCGTTGCAAATTGATTACATCGCCACTAGCCCCAAACGACTGTATCAGAAAAACTATCTTAAACACCATATTCCCTATGCGAATGAAGTGCGAATTGTGGTGGACGATGATGTACTCGATTTTTGTGAGCAAATTGAAAACACCATAAAAGCCGAACGCTACTATCTTTCCCCTTGTGAAAAAGATGGTGTGATGAATATGCTTGAAACTATTACCCAGCTAGGCTTATTAAATCAACGCCTAAATAAACCGAAATGGCAGTTGAGTATTCAAACGCATAAGATTGCTGGGATTGAGTAATTTTGTAGATTTTTGGCAAAAATAAACCGCTTGCAACATAACATTACAAGCGGTTTATTTTTATCAAAAATTTGCAAATTAACGCATTGTCACAAACTCTTCCGAGCCGGTTGGGTGGATTGCCACAGTATTATCAAAATCAGCTTTGGTTGCGCCCATTTTGATTGCCACAGCAAAGCCTTGGATCATTTCGTCTACGCCAAAGCCAATTCCGTGTAATCCAACAACTTTTTCATCTTCACCGACGCAGACTAATTTCATTTTGCACGGTTGACGGTGTTGGGTTACCGCGGTGTACATTGCGGTGAATGATGATTTATACACTTTCACATTCTCTGCACCGTATTGCTCAATCGCCTGTGGTTCCGTTAAGCCGACTGTGCCAATAGGTGGGTGGCTGAAAATCACGGTTGGTACAAGATTGTAATCTAAATGCTCGTTCGGTTTATTGTTGAATAAACGTTCAGATAAGCGTCTGCCTGCGGCAACGGCAACAGGGGTGAGTTCAATACCGCCTTCAATAATATCACCTACCGCATAGATATTTGGCACATTGGTGTTTTGGAATTTATCTACTTTAATATAACCTCGAGCATTGGTTTCTACACCTGTAACGACCAAGTTGATCACATCAGTCGCAGGTTCACGTCCAATTGCCCAAATTAAGGTTTCAACGGTTTGGCTGCGCCCATCTTCTAATTTCACCGTGACGCTACCATCTGCATTTTTATCGATTTCTTGCGGAATGGCGTGAGTATGTAAGGTGATGCCATCTTGTGCTAACACTTCTAATAAAGTTTCTACAATTAACGGATCTTGATTACGCAATGGTGCATGCTGGCGCACAAATAAATGGGTTTCTACCCCAAAACTATTGAGCACCCCTGCAAGTTCAACGGCAATATAACCCGCCCCGACAATGGCAACGCTTTTCGGTAAGGTATTTAGGGCAAAGACACCATCGGAATCAATACCATACTCTGCTCCTTTGATTGCTGGACGACTTGGTCTGCCCCCTGTGGCAATCAAAATATGATCTGCAGTAACCAGTTCTTTTTTACCGTCTGCATATTCTACTTCAATGGTTTTCGCATCTTTAAAACGAGCGAAGCCGTTTAAAACTTCAACATTATTTTTACCTAGCACATTGCCGTAAGAGGTATGAATACGCCCGATATAAGCTTGGCGGCTCTCTACAAGTTTCTCGAAATCAAAGTTTTTCACCTCTAGATCAAAGCCGTAATCAGGTGAATAGCGATGGATTGCTTCGCTAATTTGTGCGCCGTAGAACATCACTTTTTTCGGCACACAGCCAACGTTCACACAAGTGCCCCCTAAATGTTTTGCTTCAATAATCGCACATTTTTTACCATAGCTTGCTGCACGGTTGATTGAGGCGATACCGCCGCTGCCGCCACCGATGGCGATGTAGTCATAATGTTTCATAATTTGTTCCTTTGTAATCAAACAAGCGGGCAGATTTTAACGTTTTTTTGCAAAATCTGCCGTTAATTAATCTGATAGCCATCAATGATGGTTAGCAACACTGTTAAGCATTTTATCAATATACGCCATTGCAATCGCAGAAATGACAAATGCCATGTGAATGATCACTTCCCACATCATTTGCGTTTGCGAAAGCTTGTTTGCGTTAATAAATGTCTGTAATAAATGAATTGAAGAAATACTGATAATTGCCATTGAAAGTTTCACCTTCAAAATTGTCGCATTAACGTGATCTAGCCATTCTGGCTGATCTGGGTGGTTATCCACATTCAATTTAGACACAAAGGTTTCATACCCGCCTACTACAACCATTACGAGCAAGTTAGCAATCATAACGACATCAATCAAATTCAATACGGCTAACATGATGGTGTCAGAATCCATTTGATTCAAATTGACAATCAGGTGCCAAAGCGATTTAACAAATTTATAAGCATAAACGCCTTGCACCACAATCAAACCAAGGTAAATAGGTAATTGTAGCCAACGGCTGGCAAAGATAATTTTGCTAAAGAGATTTTGATTAAGTTGAGTTTCTGATTGGGACATAGCTTTCCGATAACAATAAATAACAGAGGGCAAATTTTAGCATAAAACATAACGCATTTTGAACATGGGCGTTGTTTGTAATGCAGAAAGAGTAAATGATTATTTGTGCAAAATTAACTCACTATTTACCCGCTTGTTATCATTTCTAAAACTATTTTTTAAAGCCTTTACCATCATTCCACGAAACCGTGTAGGCCAACGGTAATCTAGCACTTGGAATTGCTGGCACTGCGGCTTTCCCCATAGCAATGAGCATCACAGGGGCATAACGCTTGCTATCAATGTCTAAAGTGGTTAGCACAGCTTGTTTATCGTAAATACCGATAGCGTGAGTATCATAGCCCTTATCTTTGGCTACCAGCATGAGTTGCATAGCGGCAAGTGAGGTATCTGTAAATACTTGGTCTCGAATGTCTTGCTCACTTAATTGCTGATGCATACTGAGCAGGAAATTATAAGAATTTTGTTTAAAATTCTCGTGCAAACAGCCCTGTTGAATGGAATTATCTAAAATATCCTCCAGCAATAGCTCATAGTGTAAATCAGCTAATACCATAATTAACGCAGCAGCACTTTCACAAGGTGGCCCATTAAAGGCGACTTTATCCAGTAATTTCGCTTTTTGTTCACTATCATCCACCACGACAAATCGCCATGGCTGTAAATTCGCTTTACTTGGCGCTAATTGAGCAAGCGTGAGCATTTCTTCTAATTCCTTACGCGGAATTTTAACGCGATTATTAAACATTTTGATCGTTTTGCGTTGTGAAATCGCCTCAATTAGTTTCATTTTTCTCTCCATCGTAAAATAATCATGGCCGTTCAGAGTCTATGTCAAACGTTTAACTTGCCCAAGCCTCTTCCGTTAAGCTTTTACCAAAATGGCTTTCAATCAATCTCATTGTCAATGGGTGCTGCGGATTAAGTAAAATATCCTTAGTTTTGCCATACTCTACAACTTCCCCACGATCCATCACCATTAATTTATCCGACAAATGTTTAATTAAGCCAAGATTTTGACCGACATAAAGGTAGGAAAGCCCCAACCGTTCCTGTAATGATAACAGTAGATTAGTCAATTGGCTTTTTACAGAAAAATCTAATGCCGTTAAAGTGTCATCTACAATAATGATATCGGGATGTAAAATAAGCGCTCTCGCCAATGCAACACGCTGTTTTTGACTATTTGATGCATCAAAAATAGGAATAAGTGAATGTTCAGGATACAGCCCAACCAATTTTAATGTCTGAAAAATACGTTGATTACGTTCTTCTTCATTCAACTGGGTTGCCAGCTTTAGAGGGAGTTCTAGAATTTGTCCTATATTTAAGTTTGGATCAAAAGCGTCATTGGGATCTTGAAAAATCATGCGAATATGCTTAGCACGCGTTTTATAATCACCGTATGTCAATGCCATATTCTTCAATAACATCTCGCCTGCTGTTGGTTCAACAATCCCAGCTATCATCTTTACTAAAGTTGATTTCCCTGCACCATTATCGCCAATAACAGCAAGCGTCTCTTGGTAATTTAGGCTAAAAGAGACATTTTTGACTGCATAAAAATCTTGTTTACGAAAAAGGGAGATACGGTCAGTAAAACGTTTATTGAGATTGCGAACTTCAAGTAGTGGCATATTTTATGAAGATAAATAAGTTTAAGTCTATTATAAGTTAAAAGCCCCATCTGGCGATAGGGCTTTGTCTGCTTAACGATTATTTGCCTTCCCAAGCACGAATAATACGGTGACGTGCTTCAGATTTACCTTTGGCATCTAATCCCCAGTAATTTTCTGCGATGCCGCCTTCCCAGCCACCATAGTTAGGGTTTGGTAATACAATGAATTTTGTACCGAATAATTTGCTATTTTTATCTGCGAACGCTCTACGCTCTGCATTTACTTTACCATACACTTCATTACCAAAATCATCTAAGTTATCGCCCACATAAAGTACGATTTCGTAGCCTTGTTTCTCAATTTCATCAAAACGTGCCTGCTTAGCAGATTTATCTTTTTTCAGATATAAGGTTTCTTCACTAACCCCCTTGAAACCTAGTTTATTCATATCATCAATCGTTCCCGCTTTTTCAGTACTATCTTTGCGGTTAGAGACATAGAATACTTTTCCACCATGGCTATTTACGTAGTTATTAAACTCTACCGCACCAGCAATTGCTAACGTTTGACGGGCATTAACCCATTGCGTCCAAGTTTCTGAACCAAATGGTTGGTTATTTTTAATTTGCCACCCCGCATAAGCGCTGTTATCTACCATTGTTTCATCTAAATCTACGGCTACCGCTTTTTTCTTGCCTTTTTTCACTTTAGCATTATCAAAAGCAACTTTTGCAGTATTAAATGCTTGATAAGCAAGTGCTTGATACTCGCCTGAATCCTGCATCCAGTTAACACCTAATACAGCATGCTGTTGCAAACGTGCATCATCCGTCATATTTGACGATGAACAGCCTGCTAAAGCTAAAGCAGAAATGACGGCAAGAGAAGTTATTTTTAGTGTTTTCATAGTTTTGTCCTCTGTGATTTCAGATGATAAAAGACCGCTTTTACAAGCGGTCAGTTTGTGGCAGAAATCTGCCAAATCGGTTATAGCACATCAATACAGTTTAGATCTTCAAAAGATTGTTCTAAACGTTTAGACATGGACTCTTCCATTTTGCGTAACCATACACGTGGATCGTAGTATTTTTTGTTCGGTGAATCAGGGCCTTCTGGGTTACCTAATTGACCTTGTAAATAGTCTTTATTCGCATTGTAGAAGTCTAAAATACCTTTCCAAGATGCCCATTGAGTATCAGTATCAATGTTCATTTTGATTGCACCGTAGCTGATTGCTTCACGGATCTCTTCACGGCTAGAACCAGAACCACCGTGGAATACGAAATCTAATGCGTTGTGTGGTAAACCACGTTCAGCAGAAACGAATTTTTGTGAATCGCCTAAGATAGATGGTTTTAATTTCACATTACCTGGTTTGTAAACACCGTGTACGTTACCAAATGCTGCTGCGATAGTGAAACGTTTACTGATTGGGCTTAGGCTGTCGTAAACGAATAACACTTCGCTTGGCTGGGTATATAGGCGTGCTTCATCAACATCTGAGTTATCTACGCCATCTTCCTCACCACCGGTGATCCCGATTTCAATTTCCAAAGTCATACCCATTTTTTCCATGCGAGCAAGGTAACCTTTACAGATTTCCATATTCTCTTCGATTGGTTCTTCTGAAAGGTCAATCATATGTGAAGAGAAGAGTGGACGACCAGTTGCGGCAAATTCCGCTTCGCTCGCATCTAATAAACCATCGATCCAAGGAAGTAATTTTTTCGCTGCGTGGTCGGTATGAAGAATTACAGGCACGCCATACTCTTTAGCAAGAGTGTGAACATGACGAGCACCTGCGATTGCCCCTAATACATCTGGACGAGCACCGCTAGTTGGCTTAATACCTTTACCTGCATAGAATTGTGCACCACCATTTGAGAATTGGATAATCACAGGTGCTTTAACACGTGCTGCAGTTTCTAACACTGCATTTACAGAGTCTGTCCCCACACAGTTTACTGCTGGGATTGCAAAGTTGTGTTCTTTTGCATAAGCGAAAACTTTCTGTACATCATCGCCTACTAATACGCCTGCTGGCACTAAGTCTAATAATTTAGCCATTTTAATTTTCCTTTTGTAATTAACTCTCTCCCTTCAAGGGAGAGAGACAGATTTGAGCAAAGCAATGTCTTTGCGAAAATCAGAGAGAGGGTTGCAGATTTCTGCATAAATTTAACCGCGTGTTACCCCTCTCCCTCCGAAAATCCTTTGGATTTTCTCCACCCTCTCCCCACAGGGAGAGGGATTATTAATTAACCATTTGCACGTTTTTCTAAAATTTCCACCGCTGGTAACACTTTGCCTTCTACAAATTCTAAGAATGCACCACCACCAGTTGAGATGTAGGAAATTTTATCTTTGATACCAAACATATCAATTGCTGCAAGGGTATCACCGCCACCTGCGATAGAGAATGCGCCATTTGCCGTTGCATCAACAATCGCTTGAGCGACTACTTCTGTTCCTTTGCGGAAGTTCGGGAACTCAAATACACCCACAGGACCATTCCAAAGAATGGTTTTTGCATTGCGGATAATTTCAGCGAGTTGCTCAGCGGATTGATCGCCAATATCAAAAATAGAATCATCTTCGGCGACAGCATTAACTGCTTTGTGTTCAGCTGGTGCTGTTTCAGAAAATTCTTTACCCACACGCACATCAACTGGCACAGGAATGTTGGTTGCTTTTGATAAACGCTGTGCTTCTGGGATTAAATCTGCTTCGTATAAAGATTTACCCACGTTGTTGCCTTCAGCTGCAATGAAGGTATTTGCGATACCACCGCCCACGATAAGTTGGTCAGCGATTTTTGAAAGGCTGTCTAAAACCGTTAATTTAGTAGAAACTTTTGAACCACCTACAATCGCAAGCATTGGGCGTTGTGGCTCTTTTAATGCTTTGCCAAGCGCGTCTAATTCTGCTGCTAATAAGGGACCAGCACAAGCAACTGGTGCATATTCTGCAACACCGTAAGTTGATGCTTGCGCACGGTGTGCGGTACCAAATGCGTCCATCACAAATACATCACAAAGTGCTGCGTATTTTTTACCTAACTCAGGGTCGTTTTTCTTCTCGCCTTTGTTAATACGCACATTTTCTAATACGACGATTTCATTTTCGTTGACTTCTACGCCGTCTAAGTAATCACGCACTAAACGTACTGGTACATCTAATGCTTTGTTTAAATAATCCACCACTGGTTGTAATGAGTCTTTCTCTTCAAACACGCCTTCAGTTGGACGACCTAAGTGAGAAGTAACCATCACTTTCGCACCTTTTTGAAGAGCCAGCTTTAAGGTAGGAATAGTTGCACGGATACGCGCATCAGATGTGACTACACCATCTTTTACCGGTACGTTAAGATCTGCACGGATAAAAAGACGCTTGCCTGCGAGGTCAAGATCAGCCATTTTGATTACGGACATAGTATGTTCCTCATTAAGATTGAAAATAAAACGGGCGGATTATAACAGTTTCTGCCCGTTCTGAATGAAACTAGATCAAATTATTGCGTTTTTTTCCAATTTTTTTATTAGAAAAAATAAATCCAGAAATTTAAATCCAGAATAAATAGCCATAAGTCGCAATAACCAAAATGCAAATTAAGTTCAGCCAAATACCAGCCTTAATCATTTCACGCTGTTTTACCTGACCAGTACCAAAAACAATTGCATTTGGCGGAGTTGCAACAGGCAACATAAAGGCACAAGAAGCACCTAAACCAATAATTAAAGCAAGCCCAATTGGTGGCATACCTAAAGCTTCTGCAATTGAAATAAAAATAGGAACAAGCAATGCAGCACTAGCCGTATTTGAAGTAAATTCCGTCAAGAACACAATAAATGCTGCAACCAATAAACCAATAATATAGTAATGGCCACCTTCAATCACGGCAACTAAACCATCTGCCATGACTTTGCTTGCCCCCGTTTTACCTAATACAGCACTGAGAGTTAAGCCACCACCAAAGAGAAAAAGAACGCCCCATTCAGTATTTCTTTGAATTTGTTCCCAATCTACGACACGCGCAATGCAGAGTAATACCGCAGCAAGAATTGCAACAATACTATCAAATGCACCAATACTCTTTACGCCAAATACAGCTGATAAAATGGGGTTTATTTTTGAACTAAACACCCAGCACACAGCAATAAACAAGAAAATAGCGAGAGTGATGACGCGTTGAGTATTAAACTCAATCTGCTCAAATTCAAAACTAAAGCGGCTATTAAGATTTGGCTTAAATACAATGTATATAGTACCAAATACAATAGGTAACAAAATGAGCATAACAGGTAAGCCATAGCCTAACCAGTCGGAAAAGGTTAAATGTAAATTCGAGGCAACAATTGCATTTGGTGGACTTCCAACCAATGTGCCCATTCCCCCAATACTGGCACTATAAGCAATACCAAGTAGCACAAACACATAAGTATTATGCTCTTTTTCTTGATCCATTTTGCTTAAAATTCCCATTGCTAATGGCAACATCATTGCTGCAGTCGCAGTATTACTAATCCACATAGACAAAATAGCTGTCACTGCCATCAAATATAAAACCGCTAAAGAAAGCTTACCCATTGCTAAACGCATAATGGCATTTGCAATCATTCTGTCGAGTTTTTGTACATGCAATGCCGTTGCTAACGCAAAACCACCAAAAAATAAAAAGATTGTAGGATCGGCAAAACTTGCTAGAGCATCTTTAGAACTTACAAGACCTAAGCAAACAGCTAATAGAGGGATAATTAGTGCAGTGATTGTGACGTGTATAGCCTCGGTTAACCACAATACAGCAACGAATGCTAATAATGCTAAGCCTTTATTTGCTTCTGGAGCAAAAGGCAATGTATTAAGCAACACAAAAAACAGAATAATATCAGCAACAAGTATTAGCCCATTTCTGATAGGAGCATTCCACTCTTGTAATGGATTGGTCGATGACATAACGCCTCCTAAATAATTAACGTTCTAATTACAAAAACGGCACAATCCGCACATTGGCAGATTGCACCGTATCTTTTACGATTGCTGTTTAGCAATCTTCTCTCTCGCCAACGATTTCTTGGCAATTTTTAATGTTTGTTGCAATTCACGTTTACTTTGCCAAATTAATAAGCCCATTGCAGCAAAAGTAATACCATAGGCAAGCCATACATAAAAGCCATAGCCCCCCATTGCGAAAAAATCACTGATTGAATCAAACTGAAATTTCATTCTTGCTCCTTATGCTGCTTGAGCTAACGCTTTTACCCAAGGACGTTTATGCTCATCTTTTAATAATGCGACACGATAACGCAAAATACTAAACCAAAGCATAAAAATCATTGAGCCCAAAATGGCTAATAGTAATGGAATTAGCATCTCAACCGCCATAGACGGTTTATCAAATTTGGTAATGGTCGCACCTTGATGTAATGTATTCCACCACTCAACCGAGAAATGAATAATCGGGAGATTAATAACGCCTACGATAGACAAAATCCCTGCCGCTTTTGCTCCAATATTACGATCTTGAAACGCTGAATACAAAGCCATCACACCTAGATACAGGAAGAAAAGCACCAAAGCCGAAGTTAAACGAGCATCCCATACCCACCATGTTCCCCACATTGGTTTACCCCAAATCGCCCCTGTGGCAAGCGAAATAAACGCAAAGGTAGCACCAATCGGAGCCATAGAAATCATGGCCAAACTTGCTTGGCGAATTTGCCAAACTAATGCAACAAGTGCAGCAACTGCCATAGAGCCATAAACTCCCATAGACCAAATTGCTGCCGGTACATGGATAAAAATAATTCGATAGCTATCGCCCTGCTGATAATCTTTTGGCGCAAAAGCCAAACCCCAAAGAAAAGCAATACTCAGCATCAACAATGCAATCACGCCTAATACTGGTTGGATTTTCCCTAGCAATTGATACTGGGTTTCCGACTTGGCATAAGGGTGTAACCACTTCCACATAAGAACCTCATTAAACTATAAAAAATCTATTTTGTAAATTTTTTGTTAAAAATAACCGCTTGCTATTGCATACTCACACGGAGTGCACCTGCAATAGCAAATGGTGAAAAAGTGAGAGACAAAGCAAGTATGGCTCCCATAATTGCTAATTGCCCACTGTAACCTAAATTTAAACTCGCTGCTTCTAACACACTAGCAGCAAAAATTAACACAGGTAAAAATAGCGGCAAAATTAATAAACTTAATAGTGTTCCACCTTTACGTAGTCCCACAGTTAATGCCACACCAATAGCACCTAAACAACTTAAAATTGGCGTACCAACCAATAAAGTCAAAACTAACGCGAACCATACTTCAATCTCAAGTGAAAGCAAGATGGCTGTAATTGGCGATAACAAGATTAAAGGTAGCCCCGTCAGTAGCCAATGTGCAATTACTTTTGCTAACGCGACTTGTGGTAAGCCCGTAGGTAATAACATGAGCTGCTCAAGCGAACCATCTAAATAATCATCACGAAATAATCTTTCAAAAGAAAGCAATGCAGACAATACCGCAGCTACCCATGCAGTACCCGAAGCAATTTTGCTCAATAATTCTGGATTAGGCCCCATCAATAACGGAAACATCGTAATCACAATAAGAAAGAACCATAGCGGATTTAAAATTTCCGCAGGCTTACGAAACGCAACTGTCAGTTCTCTTTGAATTATAGTTAGTAAAATCATGCGTTTTATACCTTAAATAGGTCAAGCGATAGTAATTGAACTTTTTGGCTCTGCGCAGTTTGGTGGCTAGTAAAAATGCACATTCCTCCTTGCTCACAATGCTGTTCGATATGTGAAATCAACTCTACGACCCCTTTTTTATCGATAGCAGTAAATGGCTCATCTAAAATCCATAATGTAGCATCAGTTAGCCATAATTTTGCCAGTGCAACACGTCTATGTTGCCCTGCTGAAAGGTAAGAGCAAGGTAAATCTTCACGACCAACTAACCCTACTTTTGCTAAGGCATGCCAGAGCATATCATCATCTTGCGGCAAACCTTGAATTTTTTGGTAGTAACGTAAATTTTCCCAAGCGGTCAATTCCGGCTTAATTCCTGCAAAATGTCCTAAATAGAATAGGTGAGCATAATACTCGTCTCGCTGTTGTAAAATTGGCGCTCCATTCCATAGCACTTCGCCTTCTGCCGCAGTTGCTAACCCAGCCAAAATGCGTAATAAACTTGTTTTGCCAATACCATTATGCCCTTCGATTTGCCACCATTGCCCACTTTCCACGGTTAAATGACAACCTTCAAACAGACGCGTTTCACCTCGTTCACAGGCAATATTAACTAAGGATAATTGATTATTACTGCTCATTGTTATAATCCTAATACATCTTTGACGAAAGGCAGGGTTAATTTTCGCTGTGCCTGTAATGAAGCTTGATCTAAACGTTCTAGTTTTTCTTTTAATACAGAAAGATCTCGATCTAGGCGTTTCAGTAAAAAATTCGCTACTTCATCCGTTAATTCTAAGCCTTTATCGTAAGCGGTTCGCCGCAAAATTTCGCGTTTTTGTTCATCTTTAAGATCGCCTAGATGGTGAACCTCCCCCCAACTTAAACGCGAACGTAGATCTTCTCGATCACGACTTAATTTAAGCTGTTGGGGTGAGCAGTCTGCACTAATGAGTAGCAAGGTTTTTTTCGTTTGGCTAAATAACCCATGTTGCTCACGTAATTGATTAATTAAATTAAAAATCGCCTGTTCCCACTCTGGATCGCCTACAACATATTGAATATCATCCAAGCAAATTACATCTAATTTATCTGCATTATCTAAGACCGCTGGTGAAAAATAGGCTAGCTTTTCTAACGGGATATAACTAGCTAGGCGATCATTTAGCAAATAATAGTGCGTAAGCGCTTTTAGCAGATGGCTTTTACCACTACTTTTAGCACCCCAAACATAGAAAAACGGCTGGCGTACTACATCAAAATTTTGACGTAGCGAATCCAGCAATGCAGCACCATTCTCTGCACAGAAGTTTTCTAGGGTTTCATCATCAATTTGGTGGATCGGTAGTGAGAGTTGCAAAATGATCTATTCAGCTAAAAAAATTGCAGGGAAGCATAACGGAAAAATCAATGGTTGAGAACCCTCAACCATTGATTTATAAGTAAAATTATTAATTGACTTTTAATTTTGTCCAGTTGTAATAACCATAAATTGAGTTAAGTAGGAATGCTGCATACATTGTATAAACAGCCGGACTATCCGCCCATAGCGCAATTGAAATGATATTAAGGGCAATCCAGAGTAACCATTGTTCACGGTAGCGCAATACCATTAAAGCTTGGGCGGCAACCACAATAATGGTTGTTAATCCATCTAAGCCAGTTGAGCTACCACCAAAATGATTAAGTAATTGCACAAAGGAGAGTGTCCCTAGCAACAAAAATGTAATGAGTGCAATCCAACCTTTAAGATCTAACGCCTTTGCTATAACTGCCTCAGCACCATTATCATTTTGCATATTTTGAGTCCACAAAAAGTAGCCTATAAACTGCGCGGGAATATACACATAGAGTGTCGTATTCATTTCCCCTAAAAAATTATTCGCTAAAGCTAAATAGAAGTAGCTATAAGCAAAGATCAAACCGAAAAAATAGTTACTAATTTTCCCTTTACTGATAAAGACATTACAAATGATGCCCGATACACCAGAAATCATGCCAATAACAGGCGCTTTGGCGTTCATTCCGTTGGTTTGAATATCATATATACCGCCCCAAATAATGGCAACGATACAGAAAATCAAGAAAGTTGCTTCCCACCATTTCCATCCACCAAACAGCTCTTGTATTGTTTTTTCAGCTAACTTTGAAAAATCCATATTGCCTCCCAAGGGATTAAAAATAAGCCTATTCTAATTAAATTTAAATCCATATTCTGTGATACATATCACATTTATAACCTGCAAAAAATTTAAATGAATTAGCAATAGACTCAGCTCATCTAATGCACTATAAATTATTCAAGCGAATATCAATTAACATATGCTCATTTTCTGGTGCACTTGCTTTTGCTTGTTCATAAGCACTCTTTGCCGCTTCTTTATCCCCTTTGGCTGCTAAAATGTCTCCAACAAATACCTGTTTACGCAAATCCCACGCGTTATCTTGAATTTTAGCTAATGTCGCTAACGCTGCATCAAATTGCTGAAGCTGGAATTCAACCGCTGCCAAACGAAAACGAATAACATTTTTCAATGTTGCATCGTCTGTATTACCAATAGCTTGGTTTAATACATTTTTCGCTACAGCAAAATCTTGCTTATCCACTAATTGTTTAGCTTGTTCTAATTGAGCAAAAACGGCATAGCTTGTAGCTTGATTATCTGCAATAAATTTCTCAACAAGCGGTGTATTTTTCTCTGGATTTTGCAAATAACTTTCCATTACTTGCTGATAGCTTGCAGAGGTTTTTTGCGCCACTTCAACTTGATGATTTTTCCAAAAATTCCAACCAGCTGAAGCAGCTAAAGCTAAAATTATTGCCATTAAAATAGGCATACCATTTTGTTTCAACCAGCTTTTCGCCTCTTCAAATTGCTGTTCTTCTGTTTTATTTAAATAATCGCTCATTGAATGATCCTTATTTGAAAGAGAATAAGGGCAAATTGCATTTGCCCTTACAAATTAAAAATACTTCTGTAACTCTGCAACCAAATCTGTCTGTGCAATAACAATTTGCTCAGCCCCCGCCAATAAATCTTTCACAACCACTTGGTTTGCTTGCACTTCGCTTTCACCTAACACCAATGCAATTTTTGCGCCTGATTTATCCGCTCGCTTAAATTGCTTTTTGAAATTACCACCGCTCGCATGCATCATCACTCGCAGTTGCGGCAAAGCAGAACGTAGCATTTCTGCTAAGCGGAAAGCAGCAGCGGTCGTTCCCTCGCCCATATGCACGAGATAAACATCAACGGTACGTGCAAGCTCAATCGCTGGATTCACTTCTTGCACCAGTAACACTAAGCGCTCTAAGCCCATTGCAAAACCAACCCCTTCTGTGGCATGCCCGCCAAGTTGAGCGACTAAACCATCATAACGACCACCACCACAAACTGTGCCTTGTGCACCTAATGCGCTAGTTACCCATTCAAAAACGGTTTTGTTGTAATAATCTAAACCACGTACTAATTTTTGGTTTACTTCGTAAGCAATTCCCATTTGATCTAGGATCATACAAAGCTCTGTAAAGTGCGCTTTTGATTCTTCATCTAAGAAATCATGTAATTTCGGTGCGTTATTTAACACTTCTTGTAGCGCTTGGTTTTTAGTATCTAAAATGCGTAGCGGGTTAGAAATTAAACGGCGCTCACTATCGGGATCTTGTCTTAACACCTCGCGGTGATTTTCAAGGAATGCGACTAAAGCATCACGATATTTCTGACGAACCTCTTGCCCTCCAATTGAGTTAATTTGCAGAGTCACATGTTCGCGAATCCCTAGTTTTTCCCATAAACGGGCAGTGAGCAAAATTAATTCCGCATCGGCTTGAGCTGATGCGATACCAAAGATCTCTACTCCAGCTTGATGGAATTGACGATAACGTCCTTTCTGCGGACGCTCATAACGAAACATCGGGCCAATATACCATAAACGCTGTTCCTGATTGTAAATCCAGCCATGTTCAATCGCTGCACGTACACAACCTGCCGTTCCTTCTGGGCGTAAGGTCATTTTCCCTTCATTATTGTCATCACGCGAGAAAGTAAACATCTCTTTTTCAACAATATCCGTTGCTTCCCCCACGCCACGTTCAAACAATGACGTACTTTCTAAAATTGGAGTGCGAACTTCCGAATAGCCGTAACTAGAAAAAGTTTCACGAATGGTATTTTCTACCCATTGCCATAATGGAGTTTCGCTTGGAGAAAAGTCATTCATTCCTCGAATAGCTTGAATAGTTTTTGACATTAAATTTATCCTGATTTTGTAAAAATTTTAATGAATTTGATCGCTTGATCCAATATGAATGTCGTTAATGGGCGAATTACATTCGCCCATTAATAATTTTTTGGGGACGAATGTAATTCGCCCCTACAGTTTAAACCTGTGCAATATCAATACGTTGTGTCTGTTGTGCCACTCTCGCCCGAATTTTTGCCTCAAGTTGGTCAATAAGCTGGTCATTATCAAAGCGCTCTTTCTGGCGTACGCCATCTAGATAAAAGCCGCTCATTTTGTTTGAACCAGTTACCCCTAAATCAGACACTAATGCCTCACCTGGGCCATTTACGACACAGCCAATAATTGAAACATCCATTGGCGTAATAATATCTTCTAAGCGTTGCTCTAAGGCATTTACAGTGCCAATAACATCGAACTCTTGGCGTGAGCAAGTTGGACATGCGATAAAGTTAATCCCACGCGAACGAATGCGCAGTGATTTCAAAATATCAAAGCCCACTTTGATCTCTTCCACAGGATCTGCTGCTAATGAGATCCGCAACGTATCTCCAATCCCTTCGGATAATAATAGACCTAAGCCAATTGCAGATTTAACCGCTCCTGCTCTTGCTCCGCCAGCTTCTGTAATCCCTAAATGTAAAGGTTGTTTGATCGCTTTGGCTAATAATCGGTAACTTTCCACCGCTAAAAAAACATCAGATGCCTTTACACTCACTTTAAATTGATCGAAATTCAATCTATCTAAGATCTCAACATGGCGCAAAGCACTTTCAAGTAAAGCTTCTGGCGTTGGTTCTCCATATTTTTCTTGAATATCTCTCTCAAGCGAGCCCGCATTAACGCCAATACGGATTGGAATATTTTTATCCCGAGCACAATCTACCACTGCTCGAATTCGTTCTTCCTTACCGATATTACCAGGGTTAATTCGCAAGCAATCTACCCCATATTCCGCTACTTTTAAGGCTATACGATAATCGAAATGGATATCGGCAACCAACGGCACAGTCACTTGCTGTTTGATCAACTTGAACGCTTCAGCGGCATCCATTGTCGGCACCGAAACACGAACAATATCTGCACCAACACGTTCAAGAGATTTAATTTGTGCCACAGTGGCTTCAACATCCGTAGTGCGTGTATTAGTCATGGATTGTACTGCGATCGGAGCATCTCCTCCCACTGGCACATTGCCTACCCAAATTTTTGTCGATTCACGACGTTTAATCGGCGCTTCTTTTAACATGTTTAATCCATTATTGTGGTAGTTTAATTCGTGCAACACGACCATCTACTTTTAACGGTACCTGCTCACCCTTGTAGTAGATTTTCACATTTGCTGGCGCGCCAATAGTCAAACGATATTGTTCATTGTTATTAAACGCCAGCACATCGCCTGAATTATAAAGCTTCTCGGCTAGGCTTTTTTTACTTTTCGGGGTACGTACCGTAATCCAGCTTTGCCCACCTGTAATTTCAATGCGTAATTCATCGTTACTCACAGCAGGCACAGGCTCTTCAGCCACGGTTTCTTGCTGCTCGGCTAAAATAGCCGCGGCTGTTTCAAGAGGCATTGAATTTGCATTTTCTTGACGATTATCTACCGCTTGCGACATTTCTTGCACAGTTTGATCTGGTGTTGGTGTTTCACTGCTATGTTCTAGCTCTACACCCTCCTGCGTATTTTCAGCTGGTGCGGCTAATGCCAACTCCTCATGATTACTTGCCAAGTGGATTTCTGTACCACTATTTGACGTTGTTTCAAGTGCTGGTAGTGTTTGATTTGCAGCAACTTCACTTGAACTGACTAGTGAATCACGGCTTAGCTCATCTTTTTTATGCTCTTGCCACCACCAAGCGAGTGTCATACCAATAGCACATAATAAGATCAAACCCGTAAGCCATTTGACCCAACGGCTTTGCGACTTATGGTTGTTCGAAACCTTAATCGGCGCTGCTTTTTTCACCTCTTTAGGGATTGTCACTTCACCGTAATTTGCTTGCTGAATCAAACTTTCTGGCAAACGTAGAAAGCTAACATATTTACGTACATAGCCTCTCACAAAAGCAGGAGGCACATTAGCCAAAATAAAAATATCGTTTTCTAACGACTCAATATGGCTCTTTTTCAGGTTTGTTTTGTGTGCCACATCATCAATTGAAAGATTAAGGGCTTCACGGGCGTTTTTAAGCTGCAGCCCCAAAGAAAGCGTGTCTAACGTTTCACTCATATTAAAAGTACTTTTTGAAAAAAATTGGTCGGAAAGTTTAAAGAGATAGTTGCCTTTTTGCAATCCCAAGCAGCAAAAAATGGCTATTCAACAATAGCCAATAAAAAGCCTAGATGCGAATTTGCTCTATTTTGCTTTTTGTTGCGCTGCTGCTTTATTTTCTTCTTCAACTTTTTCAACGCATTCATGCAAAATTAAATCAGCACCTTGCTTAATATAGTTATCATTCCGCACGCTGCCTTTTTGTAGATCAAGCATCGCATCATGAATACCTTGAGTAGCGCTTTGCGTATCAATCAATTTCCAGCATTTTGGGCTCAGATAATTTGCTTTTGATTGAAAAGAATTTGCATCAATGATACCACTATAATATGCATAGATATTATGATCTAAAAAACGGTTCATTAAACTACCGCGAATTTGCTCAATTGGCAGACTATTACGATTATTAAAATAATCATCCACACCACGAATGTACGAATCAATATCGTAACTACCATTTACTCTATCTTCATAAGCTTGCGCTGTACCTGCATATGCAATTGCATAAGATTTCTGGTCAATCTGCTGCGGATCCATACGATTCCAGCTATTCGATGATGAATAGCAGCCCGCCAGCCAGATACCAACCCCGACTAAAAAACAAGATTTCATCACTCTTTTCATTTGATACTCCTCATCCTCAATGAAAATTTGTTACAATTCTAGCAAATGTTCCCTATTACGCAAAATTTTAAGGAAAGCGCATGAAACAGTATCTCTCTCTCTGCCAACGCATCGTTGAACAAGGTAAATGGGTTGAAAACGAACGCACCGGTAAACGTTGTTTAACCGTTATTAATGCGGATTTAACCTACGATGTTGCCAACGGTGAATTCCCATTAGTGACCACCCGAAAAAGCTATTGGAAAGCCGCAATTGCCGAATTGCTCGGTTATATTCGCGGTTACGATAATGCGGCAGATTTCCGCGCGCTTGGTACAAAATCGTGGGATGCCAATGCAAACGAAAACCACGCTTGGCTTGCAAATCCACATCGTAAAGGCGAAGACGATATGGGCTTAGTTTATGGTGCAGTAGGGAGAAATTTCCCTAAAGCAGACGGTAGCGGCAATATCGATTTACTTCGTCAAATTGTCGATGATCTTAAGCGTGGCGTGGATAACCGTGGCGAAATTTATACCTTCTATCACCCAGGTGCATTTCATATGGGGTGTTTACGTCCTTGCTTACATAGCCATCACTTTTCATTATTAGACGGTACACTCTACTTAAATAGCACACAACGTTCTGCTGATGTACCACTTGGCTTAAACTGGAATATGATTCAATGCTACACTTTCCTCGCATTAATGGCACAAATCACTGGACATAAAGCAGGCTTGGCTTTCCACAAAATTGTTAACGCACACATTTATGAGGATCAATTAGACTTGATGCGTGATGTACAGCTAAAACGCGAGCCGTTTGTTGCACCAAAATTAACGATCAACCCCGACATCAAAAGTTTAGAAGATCTTGAAACTTGGGTCACTCTCGATGACTTTGAAGTGGAAGGTTATCAAAGCCACCCAGCGATCAAATATCCCTTCTCGGTATAATTATTTAGGTGGGCTATCCCACCTAATTTAGTTAAATCCCATAAATTTTTTATATTTATTATTTCTACCCACTATTTTTTTATGGATTTTGTGGCACAATACGCACTTTTCCAATAACCCACTTTTTGACTAGGGATTTATTATGCAAAAAATTCTATTCCCATTTATATTTTCTAGCCTACTTTTAAGCGCTTGCGATCAACAAACGGCACAAACTACCATCGTGCAAGCAGAATCACAAACCGCTTCACCAACACAAAATAATGAGCTTACACTTGCAACTATTGTCGCCCCTTGGGAAATCGGCAACCTTGAGCCGAACCAGTCAGGCGTCATTTTTCAGCGTATGAACTTAGCGGAAACATTGGTAGAGGCGGATCAACAAGGTAATCTCATTCCAGCGCTTGCCACCGAATGGCACAGCGATGAGTCAGGCAAAATCTGGACATTTAGCCTGCGTGAAAATGTGTCATTCCACAATGGTAAATCGCTTGATGTGCAAGCGGTGGTAAATAGCCTAAACATTGCAAAATCTAAACCCGGTGTGCTAGCGAATGCTTTCATCAGCGAAATTCGTGCCAACAATGACAAGGTAGAAATTGAGCTAAGCAAAGCCTTTGAGCCATTTCCATCATTTTTAACCCACTACTCTACGATTATTCTTGCCCCTGAAAGCTATAACAATGAAGGCAATGTCGTTGAACTTATCGGCACAGGTGCATTTAAACCCGTGCAAATTCAAGCACCGCAAAAACTTTCCGCTCAACGTTTTGATGCCTATTGGGGAGAAAAACCACTGCTATTACAAGCCAACTATTTAGCCAGCAGCCGTAGTGAAACTCGTTCATTGATGGCACAAAGCGATGCTTCATCATTAGTGTTTAATCTTGATACGGCAAGTGTGGAACGTTTAAAAAACGATCCGAATCTGCAAGTCATTAGTGGCTCTATTGCGCGTACCATTCAATTAAAAATGGACGTGGCAAAGCCCTTTTTTAACGATATTGCGATTCGCCAAGCCCTATCACAAGCGATTAACCGTAAAGCGATTGCCGAGCAAGTTTTAAAAATTGAAGATGGCATTGCCGATCAGCTTCTGCCGAAAGGCTTTGAAGAATGGCGAGTTCAAAGCGAAATCCCAGCAGTAGATATTGCAAAAATTAAGCAAAATCTCACCGCTTACGGGTATGAATTTGATGCACAAGGCAATCTCACCAAAGATGGTAAGCCGTTTAGCTTTACCTTGCGCACCTTTTCTGACCGCCCAGAACTGCCGATTATCGCCACCATTTTGCAAGCACAATGGAAACAAATTGGAGTGAATGTGAATGTTTCCGTTGGGAATTTCAGCGAAATCCCCGCTGGCCATCAAGATGGTAGCCTAGAAATGGCACTCTATGCCTTTAACTACGGTAAAACCTTAGATCCCTTTGCCATCATTGCCCAAGATATTGCCAATGGCGGTAGCGATTGGGGCGTAATGAACTGGCAAAATAGTGAGTTGGATAACGCAGTAAAAGCATTAGAAACTGAACGCAGTCCTGAAAAAGCCAAAGCGTTAAAACAGCAAATCAGCCAAATTATCAATGATGAATTGCCGATTATTCCTGTGGTCTATTATCAGCAAAATGTGGTGGCACATAAAGGTGTACAAAACATCACGCTTGATCCGTTTGAAAGACATTTCTTTTTAGAAAAATTGGCGAAATAGAGGACGATGATTTAAATCATCGTAGGAATAGGGTTTATCCCTGTCCTGAATAAAAAGAGAAAAAATCTAACGTAGGGGCGAACCGATGTGTTCGCCCAAAAATCATTAAAATCAATACAACGATAAATCATCAGGAGCATTATTTTGTTTCACATTCTCTTGCGCCGTCTTACCCAAATCCTGCTAGTGATTTGGTCAGTCGGCACATTAACCTTTATGCTCACTCGCCAGCTCTCGGGGGATATGGCATATCGCATAGCTGCCAGCCGCTATGGCTACGATCAAGCGGATTCTGCGGCTGCGGAAGCCGTGCGTGCTGAGCTTGGTTTAGATCTACCTTGGTGGCAAACCTATTTCTCTTGGCTGGGTGATTTAGCGCAATTTAATTTAGGTAAATCACTGGTGAGCGGTGATCCCGTTTGGGAAGAGTTACAGCATCAATTTGGGCATACGCTGGGGCTGGCAATTGTCGCATTAGTCCTTGCCGTGTTGATTGGCCCAACACTCGGCGTGCTGGCAGCTCGTAAACCCAACGGCATTTTTGACCGCTTAACACTAGTATTTAGCAGTCTCTTTCGCTCCGTCCCTGCTTTTATTATCGCTATTGGGCTAATTGCACTTTTTTCCGTGCAGCTACGTTGGCTGCCCTCTGGCGGATATGGCAGTTGGCAACACTTTATTTTGCCTGCCTTAACGCTGGCAATTGGGCTCAGTGCCGTTTCAGTGCGAGTTACTCGCCAAGCAATGGTACAGGTTATGCAATCGGAATATTACCAATTTGCACGCTTAAAAGGATTAAGCCGTTGGCAAACCTTTGTGCGACACAGTATTCGCAATATTGCCGTGCCAGTGATTGCGTATCATAGCGTGCAGTTGATCTACTTAATTGAGGGAGTTGTGATCGTAGAAAGTCTCTTTGCTTGGCCAGGAAGCGGACACGCTCTCGTGCACGCCATTATTGCTCGTGATGTGCCCGTCATTCAAGGCACGGCACTGGTGATGGGGGGATTATTTGTCGTGCTTAATATGATTGCCGATCTCCTATCCGCTTGGATTGACCCACGCATTCGGGAGGGAAATCGTGAATAAATTCACCATCGGACAATGGGCAGGGGCATTTATCTTAGCGTTATTACTCTGCTTTGCTTTTTTACAGCCTTATTTTTACCCTGCTGATATTGGTTTTCAAGATCTCGGCAACATTTTAGCTACCCCAGACAGCGAAAGCTGGTTTGGCACCGATCATTTAGGACGAGATATGCTCGCACGCCTTGCTTCTGCTATTCGTCTCTCATTTGGTTTATCGTTATTTAGTGTTGCCTGTGCGTTGCTCACTGGGCTTGCAACGGGGATTTTGGCTGGCTTATTTGGCTCTTGGATTGATCGAGTGTTCAGTTTTTTATGCGATTTAATTATGGCATTACCAGGATTACTGTTAATTTTGTTGTTTGCAGCGCTTTCACCAGGATCATTCTGGACACTTTATCTCGGTATTTCGTTGGTAATGTGGGTAGAATTTTTCCGTGTTATTCGTGCGATCACCGCCACCATTGCCAGCAGTGCTGAGTTGGAATCTTCTCGCTTAATGGGTATGCCGTTATGGTATTGCATAAAACGCCATCTTTTACCCCGCTTGCTCCCATTGGTGGCAACCTTAACCGCTTTTTCTATCGGTAATGCGATTTTAGCCCTTGCAACACTTGGCTTTGTCAGTGTCGGATTACGCCCACCAACAGCGGAACTTGGGCTAATGATGACGGAACTTTTCCCTTACTACTATCAAGCCCCCTTGATTTTCTTGCAGCCTGTTGCCGCCGTATTTTTATTAGTACTCAGTTTGCAGTTGTTGGCGGGGAAGATTAAATAAACCATATAGAAATGCACAACTCACATTCACAAAATTGATATTATCGTAAATGATTTTAGCGGTCGCCAGCGTGGCGACCCTACATACGAGCATTATTTAAGCTCAGATGTAGGGACGCGATGCTCGCATCCACAAATAAGGCAAAATAGCTATTACAAAAATGACATTACTACACACCAAAAATCTTTCTGTTCAAACCACACAAGGCTTGGAACTTGTTGAACCCATCAGTTTGCAATTGAACGCTGGGCAAAATATCACCATTTTAGGCGAAACAGGTTCAGGTAAAAGTTTGCTTATTCAAGCGATTATGGGCGCCTTGCCCGATGGCTTAAAAGCAAGCGGTGAAATTTCGGTAGAAAATTGCAATATCACTACCGAAAGCGACCGCTTGCAACTGCTTTGGGGTAAAACGCTGGTGATGCTTCCCCAAGAACCACGCCGTTCGCTCGATCCATTGATGGCAATCAATCAACAGCTATGGGAAAGTTATCATTTTGTGGCACAGCAAGAGAGTCTGTCTGCCAAACAGTCCAGTATTCAATATCTGACTCAACTTGGCTTGAAAGAAGCACAAACTCGCTATCCACATCAACTGTCTGGCGGTATGGCACAACGAGCGAGCTTTGCGATAGCAACCGCCGCTGGGGGGAAAATTCTGCTCGCCGATGAGCCGACCAAAGGGCTTGATCCAAACAGCAAAGCCGACGTGATTGCGCTACTCAAACAGGCTTATCAGCAAGGCGGTGGCTTACTCACCATCACACACGATATTGATGTCGCCTGCGAACTTGGCGGCTATATTTTTGTGATGAAAAAGGGCAAATTAGTGGAAAAAGGGCGTGCAACACAGTTACTTTCTCGCCCCCAACACCCTTACACCCAAGCCTTAATCAATGCCGATCCAAAACATTGGCAAGATAGGCAAAAAAATCACCCAACTGCACCGCTTGTTTCAGTTCAAAATCTCAGTGTGGCACGGGGCAAACGCACGCTATTTAGCCATCTTTCCTTTACGCTACATAAAGGCGAAGTGCTGGGGATTGTCGGACGCAGTGGTATTGGCAAAAGCACGCTTGCTGATGTGCTGTGTGGCTTACTCAAACCACAATCGGGAGAGGTGATTTGGCATTCGCAAACCCATAAAAAACACCAAGTGCTAAAACTCTATCAAGATCCACCTGAGGCGTTTGCCCCTAATGTGAGCTTGCAACAACTGCTAGACGATGTGATTGATTACCACCAATTAGATCGCAGCCAAACACCAAGCTTATTGGCTCAACTTTCGCTCAACCCTGAGATTCTAAACCGCACGGCGGAGAGTGTTTCGGGCGGGGAATTGCAACGTGTGGCAATTTTGCGTGCGTTGTTACTCAACCCTGTTTTACTGTTTGCCGATGAAGTTACTTCTCGTTTAGATCCGATTACCCAGCAAGAGGTAATCTCACTTTTAATTGAGCAGTGCCGAGCACGAGATTGTGGGCTGATTTTAGTTAGCCACGATCCTGATTTAATTGAGAAAAGTTGCGATCAAGTGGTGGATTTGGAACAATATATCACCTAATTCCACTTACTGAAGGTAATACCAATGAAAGACAAACCGATTATATCTAATCAACATGGCGCATTAGTGATGGCATTTGTGCCATATCTCTATGCGATTTTTGAAAGCCGGTTTGTCTTAGCACATTTTTGGCTAGGCACAAGCTGGCTGTTTTTATACCTATTTTCCTATCCATTTTTTGGGATTTTTAGCAAGAAAAATAATGAACGGCAGAAAAAATGGGCAAAAATCTACTTTGCGATCAGCTTAGTATTTGCTTTCCCGCTGTTGCTAAACGACTTATCCATTTTGCAATTTTCTTTGCCGATTTTACCGCTTGCATTCATTCAAATTCACTATGCGAAGCAGAAAGACGAACGCAATTTGCTCAATGATATTGCTGGCATTTTAACCTTTGGGGTGATCGGTATGGCAGCCTTTTACCTTGCCACTGCACAATATCATTTTGCAATACTACTCCACCCTACTCTGTTTTTTATTGCAACGACATTTTATGTAAAAAGTGTCGCACGTGAGAGAAAAAATCCGCTATATACAAAGTTAAGCTACGCCTCACATCTTATATTAGGGTTGATTTATGCTTTTTATGGCGCATACAATATTGCTTTTGCTTATTTAATCGGGCTTATCCGAGCCATTATTGTGCCTAAGAAAAAATTGAATATTAAGCAGGTGGGAATATTAGAATTTGCTATCGTGTTGATTTTCTTTATTGCCTTAATTGTATAAAAAATGGATTAGCCAACTGGCTAATCCATTTTTTCTTTAAACATTAAAACGGAAGTGCATCACATCGCCATCTTGGACGATGTAATCTTTCCCTTCTAAACGCCATTTGCCTGCTTCTTTTGCCCCGTTTTCGCCTTTGTATTGAATGAAATCATCATAAGCAATCACTTCGGCGCGGATAAAGCCTTTTTCAAAGTCGGTGTGGATTACGGCTGCCGCTTTTGGTGCGGTTGCACCCACAGAGACTGTCCACGCACGTACTTCTTTTACCCCTGCGGTGAAATAGGTTTGCAGATTAAGCAACGCATAACCTGCACGAATGACACGATTTAAGCCCGGTTCTTCAATGCCTAAATCTTGTAAAAACTCGGTTTTTTCGTCATCGTCTAATTCCGCAATTTCCGCTTCAATCGCGGCACATACTGGCACGACGACCGAACCTTCTTTTGCCGCAAATTCACGCACTTGATCCAAATAAGGGTTATTTTCAAAACCGTCTTCGTTTACGTTTGCGATGTACATGGTTGGTTTTAAGGTCAAGAAGTTATAACCTTTGATCGCGTGCAACTCTTCTTTATCTAACGCCACAGAGCGAATCATTCCGCCATTTTCAAGGGTTGGCAGAATTTTCTCCATAATAGCCAATTCAAATTTCGCTTCTTTATCGCCGCCTTTCGCACGTTTTTGCAAACGCTGAATGGCACGTTCACAGCTTTCCAAGTCTGCCAGTGCCAGCTCGGTATTGATCGTTTCAATATCATCAAGCGGAGAAATTTTGCCTGCAACGTGCACAATATCATCATTCTCAAAGCAGCGTACAACATGTCCAATTGCATCGGTTTCACGAATGTTGCCTAAGAATTTATTACCTAAGCCTTCGCCTTTACTTGCCCCAGCCACTAAACCTGCAATATCCACAAATTCCATAGTGGTTGGCAACACTCGCTCAGGTTTGACAATTTCCGCCAACGCATCTAAACGTGGATCTGGCATTGGTACGACACCTGTATTCGGTTCAATCGTACAAAATGGATAGTTCGCCGCTTCAATCCCTGCCTTAGTTAACGCATTAAAAAGCGTAGATTTCCCGACATTAGGTAAACCTACGATACCGCATTTAAATCCCATATAATGTTCCTTTTATTAAAAATCTTTGCAAAAAATTTATCAAAATTCACCGCTTATAGGGGCGTACTGCGTACGCCCTAATTGCCCGATGATATGTTTTAGGGCGGACACATCGGTCCGCCCCTACAATAATAGGTGCTACGCCTTAAACGCATTTAAGCGATTTGTCGCTTTCACCATGCCATCTTTAAATAGAATGTCCACACAGCGTGCGGCTTCGTCAATCACGCTATCTAGTAGGCGTTGATCTTCGGGGGATGGCTTGCCCAAGACATACCCCGAAACTAGATCTTTTGAACCAGGGTGTCCGATGCCAATACGCACACGATAAAAGGTATTTTTATTGCCTAAACACGCCACAATATCTTTCAAGCCGTTGTGCCCACCGTGTCCGCCACCTTGTTTGATTTTCACTGCCCCAGCAGGTAAATCGAGTTCATCGTGTGCCACTAAAATTTCTTCAGGTTGAATACGGAAAAAGTTTGCCAATGCCCCAACCGCTTTACCGCTTAAATTCATAAAAGTCGTTGGCACAAGCAAACGCACCTCGCCCTGTGGCGTGCTAATTTTGGCTGTTTTGCCAAAGTATTTTGGCTCTTCTTTAAGGCTGACGTTATACATTCGGGCGATTTCATTAATCAGCCATTCGCCCGCATTGTGGCGAGTGCCTTCATATTTCGCACCGGGATTCCCCAGCCCAACAATTAACTTAATTTGCGACATTGAGATGTCCTTGAACAAAAGCTGATATTGTAGAGAATTTAGCAGTTTTTCTCAAGAAGAAGCCTTACAACTTCACGCCTGCACGTTCTAAACTCTGGCGAATTAAGCCCCTTCGCTCTTTCATGTATTCTATGATTTTAGTCCGATTTTCGCCTAAAACTGGCGTGCTAAATTGAATAGCCTTGGTAAGCAAATTAAGCGCATCAAGATATTGAGGAATCGTTAGCATAACTGAGCTGCCATTAAAAATACTGGTTAAAAGCTGAATTTCCTGTGCTGTTAATGTGGGATAAAGTACTCTGAAATAACGGCTTAAGCTCTGCTGAACAGATTTTTTCACTTTTTCTAACTTATGGCTTTCTTGGTTATCGTGCAAACGATATTTCACCAATGGTTCAGGCAAATTCGCGAAGCGTTTACCACATATTGCCAAATGTACCCACATACCATAATCACAAGCTGTTTCAGTGGTATTATAACGCCAATTTAATGGTTTAATCGTGGCATGTCGCCACATTGCTGTTGGGTTAAAGATATTGACTCTCGCTAAAACTAAGTTTGCCTTAATATCTGAATCTGTTAATGGTGCATCCGTTTTATCTAAACCAATCCCTGATTGATCTATTGTTAGCATGTTTGCCCCAACTACATCAATATCTGGGTGTTCATCTAAATAACGAACTTGTGCTTCAAAGCGATATGCCAAGCAAATATCATCCTTGCTACATACTTCACCTGCATATAATTAAGTAAATTAAAAGCAAGTTGGGTTGCTATAGGATCACCGCTATTTTTCTCTAAATGGTACACCCGCAAACGCTGATCTTGTTGTGCAAAGGCTTCTAAAATTTCACCACTGCGATCGGTAGAGGCATCATTAATCGCAAGAATACAAAAATCTGTCAGACTTTGAGCTAACAAGGACTGTAAACATTCCGCTAAATATGCTTCGGCATTGTAAACAGGTAGAATCACAGCTAATTTCACTTATTTCTCCCAAATGAATAAACCAGTATTAATCAAATACTGGTTTACTTACGATATTAAGCCAATTTTTCCGAGCTTGGTTTTCTACGTTTACCGATATTTTTAGTATCTTTATGCCGAGCTTTCACTTTTTTCTTATCAAGTGCTTTTTTCTCTTCTTTTTTCTTTTTCACCCGCGCTTTTTCTTTTTTGCTCACGGTCGGAATTTCACCATCTTTTGGTGCTTTGGTGCGTGGTTCAAGCCCTTCAATAGTGCGTGGTTTTAATGGCTCTTCGGTATAACGTTTAATTTTACCAAGCAATTTATAATCGTGGGCTTCCACTAAACTGACCGCCGAGCCTTTTTTGCCCGCTCGTGCGGTACGCCCAATGCGGTGTAGATAGGTATCCGCACTGTATGGCAAATCAAAATTGATGACAAAATCCACATCATCAATATCAATACCACGAGCTGCAACATCGGTTGCCACTAGCACATTCACGACACCCGATTTTAACCGCTCAATCGCCTGATTACGTTGTGTTTGAGCCATTTCTCCCTCTAAATAGGTAGAACGAATACCACGTTTACGCAATGTTTCGCTCAACTCTCGTACGGTTTCACGTTTACGCACAAACACCACCGCTTTTTCAATCTCAAAATTGCTGACTAAACGAGCCAGTAACTTGGTTTTATGTTCAAGGTTATCTGCGTGATAATACCATTGATTGATTTTTTTACGTTCACGACGGCTTGGTTCTGCATCAATTTGCACGGGATTTTCTAAAATACGCTCGGCAAAATCGGTGAGTAATTCGCCTTCAAGAGTCGCTGAAAATAACCAAGTATGTTTACGCCAACGCGTTTCAGCGGCAATGGTTTCGGCATCTTGCCCATAGCCCATTTGCAACATTCGGTCTGCTTCATCAAAAATCAGTACTTCTACTGAACGGCAGTCAAAATTTTCTTCTTTAATGTATTGCAATAATCTACCTGGGGTTGCGACTACCAGATCTTGATTAGTATTAAAGACTTCACCGTGATTTTGATAGGCAACGCCACCTGTAATGGTTGCAATACTCAAATTGGTGAATTTGGCGAGTTCTTCTGCTTGCTCTGCCACTTGCATCGCCAGCTCACGAGTGGGCGTTAAAACCAAAATGCGTGGCGGGCCTGGTTTGCGGCGAGGGAAATCCAATAGGTGTTGCAATGCCGGCAATAAAAACGCAGCGGTTTTGCCTGTACCTGTTGGGGCTGAGCCCAAAATATCGGTACCATCTAAGGCATTTGGGATCACATCAGCTTGAATGGCAGTGGGGCGTTTATAGCCTTTTTCTTTAATTGCTCTGAGCAATTCGGGAGAAAGATCTAATTCTTCAAAAATTAAAATTGGGTTCATAAAGTTATTTTTCCTAAAAAATCTAGGGGCGTATGCGATACGCCCCTACGTTCAATTACAGATACAGAGCCATTACCACGGCATTTTCACGCCCACCATCAGGCGTTGGATAGTAATTTTTGCGAATATCCACTTCATTAAAGCCAAGAGAATCATAAAGTTGGCGGGCTGGATTGCTTTCTCGCACCTCCAACCATAGCGTTGCCACGCCTTTGTCTTTTAATTGCAAAATAAGCTCAGAAAGCAGCCGCTTGCCATAGCCTTTTCCCTGATAATTAGGATCTATTGCAATATTAAATAAGGTTGCTTCATCTAAAATAATTTGGCTAATCGCAAAGCCGATAATTTCGTTATGTTCGCTCAATTTTAAATTGAGATATTTATCACCTTGGCTATTTAACAAAGTACCTTTTGTCCATGGCACTAGGTGAGCCGCCTGCTCAATTGCAAACAGGCGCTCTAAATCACAGGGTTGAAAAGGTTCAATCATTCAATCACTCTTGGGTTAAGCGGGAAAATCTAAAATTGCTTTCAAGTGAGTCAATTTCGTAAGCAAGTAGGGCGTGTTGATGTTTCAAATGGAGTCGCGGCTTCAGCAGATTTTTGCCGTAACAAGGCAAAAAATGTGAAGTCTAGTGGGCTAAACAAACATTTTTTAACGCAGTGACGGAAAAAATCCGCCAAGGCCCACAGGGTTGTACTTAAAAATAACACTCTCAGCGTCAGAAAATTTGTAAAGGGGACACCATTCACTACATTTTCTTCCTTGATTGTGTCATTTTTACGCGACAACGCTACTTCATTTGAAACATCAACACGCCCTAGTATGATCGCAAAATAAATCAGACCATTCAAGCAAAGAGTCATATTTAACTGCCCACTTTGTAGTACATAGGCAGGTATTTCCTTGCTTACCAATTCCATCATAATGGAGTTTGGTCAGTTCAAACCTCTACATCCTCTATATCTGGAAAGTGTTGCAACATTTGTTGCCATAATTGACGTTTAGTTTGAGCTTGGCTAAGCATCTGCCAACTCGAATGTCGCCAAGCAGTTGAATTTGCAAATTTTTTGACAAATTCATCCGCTTGCTCTTGAGGTGAGATTAACCAAATAAGAGGTGAGTGGGAAATAGTCAAACGTAAAGCTTGCTCTAAACTTAACCACTGATACTCATTGTTATTCAAATTCAGGGCAAGCAAAATATCTGAAAATAATTGGCTTTGGCGGTAATCTTCATCACACACTACCACAAGCTTAATCTGTTGCTCTAAACGAATTTGTGCATCGCCTTTTAAGACTTGTGGCTTGCGCAATACCCATTGAGGAATTTGCATTTGATGTAAGAGTAAATCTCGGCGGTTCATTAGTAGTTATTTATCGTTATATCAACAAGTGCAAGCTTTAATGAAAAATAGGTGTGAGATAGTAGCAAAATTCGCTAAAATGCGGAAACGTTTTGTTATCGTCTATTAACACAAAAGTGAGAGGTGACGTAGCCAGTGTTTATCTTTACTCTTTTCAAAAGAGGCAAGCGCTGTCAAATCTCCAATCTCAAACAAACTCTTATTATATCAATCGAGAAAATAATGTTATCCCTAGAAAGTGAAGTATTAGAGCGCCATCTAGCGCTCTTTAAAAACAAATCGGTCTTGCTCTTTGGTGGCGTATATGATGATTTTGCCTCGCAGCTCAAACACACCCTAAACGTATCTGTATTTAGTAGCTACTTTGATTTTACCCGTTCTCGCGCCAATGTACATTTTGGCTTGGACTGCGAAATATCCGCAGATTTAGCCGTTTTTTATTGGACAAAAAACAAACAAGAATGCCAATATCAATTATTGCAATGGCTTTCTCGCACTGCTGTTGGGCAAGAGATGTTAATTGTCGGTGAAAATCGTGCTGGTGTACGTTCAGTCGAAAAAATGCTTGAGCCATTTGGCGAGATTGCCAAAATTGATTCAGCTCGTCGTTGTGGGCTATACCATTTTAAATTGGAAAACGTACCTACTTTTGATTGCAAAAAATTCTGGAAATCTTACCGCTTACAGGATTTAACCGTGTTTGCACTGCCTGCAGTGTTTAGCTCAGCGGAGTTGGATGGCGGCACAAAATTATTGCTTTCTACTTTTCATAAAGCAGATGGTTTAAAAGGCAAAGTACTCGATCTTGGCTGTGGTGCAGGTGTGATAGGGGCAAGCCTCAAACAGCAATTTCCCAAAATCAAGCTCACCATGAGCGATATTCACGCAATGGCATTAACGTCTTCACTACGTACATTAAACGAAAATAGTCTAGCCGGCGAAGTATTAGCCAGCGATGTTTTTTCACATATTGAAGAACGTTTTGATCTTATCGTTTCTAACCCGCCATTCCACGACGGCATTGATACAGCCTATCAAGCGGTGGAAAATCTGATCAAAAATGCAAAATCACACTTAAATAAAGGTGGAGAATTACGCATTGTTGCCAATGCATTTTTACCTTATCCCGATTTGCTCGAACAGGCATTCGGCAAATTTGAAGTATTAGCCAAAACAGGTAAATTTAAAGTCTATTCAGTAAAAGCTTAAAACAAAAAACGGTGCATTCGCACCGTTTTTTATTGCATGATTATGCAGGATGACGTTCTGCTACTTCTTTTAGCAACGCCTGTAATTCACCTTTCTGTGCCATTTCTAACACGATATCACAACCACCAATTAATTCGCCTTCCACCCATAATTGTGGGAATGTTGGCCAGTTTGCGAATTTTGGTAATTCTGCACGAATATCAGGGTTAGTTAAAATATCCACATAGCCGAAAGGCACTTGGCAGTTAATTACCGCTTCCACTGCACGAGCAGAGAATCCGCAAGATGGGAATTTTGGCGAACCTTTCATATAAAGCAGAATTGGATTTTCGCTAATTTGTTTTTTGATTTTGTCGATAGTTTCCATTTTGTTTCCTTATTGAGATGTGGGCGTATGCTATACGCCCAAAAGATAATTTACTTCGCAATACGTTTATATTTCATACGATGAGGTTGAGTGGCTTCTGCACCAAAGGTTTTCTTTTTCCACTCTTCGTAGTCGGAGAAGTTACCTTCGTAGAACGTGACTTTGCCTTCATCGCCGTAATCTAAAATATGGGTAGCGATACGGTCTAAGAACCAGCGGTCGTGCGAGATCACCATTGCACAACCAGGGAACTCTAAAATCGCATTTTCCAATGCACGCAAGGTTTCCACGTCTAAATCATTGGTCGGTTCGTCCAATAACAGCACATTACCACCACGTTGTAAAAGTTTCGCTAAGTGTAAACGACCACGTTCACCACCAGACAATTCCCCTACTCGTTTTTGCTGATCTACACCTTTAAAATTGAAACGCCCTACATAAGCACGGCTTGGGATCTCAAAGTTACCAATCGCCAACATATCTTGCCCATTAGACACTTCTTCCCACACGGTTTTCTTATCGTCCATAGCATCACGGAACTGATCCACAGACGCAAGCACTACCGTTTCTCCCATCGTGATTGAACCGCTATCTGGCTGTTCTTGTCCAGAAAGCATACGGAAGAGCGTAGATTTACCTGCACCATTCGCCCCGATAATCCCGACAATTGCACCTTTTGGAATACTGAACGAGAGATTATCAATTAATGTGCGATCACCGTAAGATTTAGTCAGATTTTGCACTTCAATCACTTTATCCCCTAAGCGTGGACCTGGTGGAATAAAGAGTTCGTTGGTTTCGTTACGTTTTTGGTATTCGCCACTGTTAAGCTCTTCAAAACGTGCCATACGCGCTTTACTTTTCGCTTGGCGACCTTTTGGATTTTGACGTACCCATTCCAACTCTTTCTCAATCGATTTTTGGCGAGCTGATTCTGCGGCTTGCTCTTGAGCAAGACGTTTTTCTTTCTGCTCTAACCAAGAAGAGTAGTTGCCTTCCCAAGGAATACCTTCACCACGGTCAAGTTCCAAGATCCAGCCGGCAACGTTGTCTAAGAAGTAACGGTCGTGGGTAATTGCCACTACAGTGCCTTCGTAGTCGTGGAGGAAACGCTCCAACCACGCCACGGATTCCGCATCTAAGTGGTTGGTTGGTTCGTCTAACAATAACATATCCGGTTTTTCCAGCAACAGACGGCAAAGTGCCACTCGGCGACGTTCGCCCCCTGATAAATGTTCAATTTTCGCATCCCAATCTGGTAAACGCAGTGCATCTGCTGCACGCTCTAATTGGTTTTGTAGATTATGCCCATCATGCGCTTGAATAATCGCTTCTAATTCAGCTTGTTTTGAGGCGAGTTTATCAAAATCCGCATCCGGATCTGCATAAAGTGCATAAACTTCATCTAACTGGGTTAAGGCGTTTTTTACTTCTGCCACGGCTTCTTCCACCGCTTCACGCACGGTTTGTTGCGGTTCTAATTTCGGCTCTTGTGGCAAATAGCCAATTTTAATCCCTGGTTGTGGGCGAGCTTCACCTTCAAACTCTTTATCCACACCCGCCATAATGCGGAGCAAAGTAGATTTACCCGCACCATTTAAGCCTAGTACCCCGATTTTTGCACCAGGGAAAAAGCTCAGGGAAATATCTTTAAGAATATGACGCTTCGGTGGCACAACTTTGCCGACACGGTGCATCGTATATACAAATTGAGTGGACATTATCATTCCTTCTTCATAAAAAATTGAGTCTATTCTACTTGAATTCGCACTAGAAATATAGGGCAAACAAGCGCCACGTTTTCAACAAAAAAATGCAAAACCCTATGCAGAGACTACATAGGGTTTTAGTTCAAAATTTGCGATTACGCTTAAGTTAGATTACCACTGATAACCCACGCTTGCCGCGGCACCAGTATCGCCTCGGGTGTTTGTATTCAGTGAGAATTTCACACCAATCTTACCATTATCAGATAGGCGAGAATAACCCACCGCTAGTGCACTTTCGCCTTTGAAAGTACCAGCCCCCGCAGACACCATAGACTTACCAGGTAAAGTTGCATGATATAAACCTGCTGTTGCGGTTGCTCCTGCAATACCCGCACGTAAGTTTTTATCTACTTTGTTAATATGATTATTAACATTGCCTATCGCACCTTTTAACTGGTTCACGTTCACTGCATCTGTGCCATTTTGTCCTGGCGCCACATTAGTAATGCGGGTTGGAGCATCTATTGTGCCAACACTTAGCTCTTTAACCCCATCTTCTGCGGTATTCACAGACAATTTAACACCATTATTACCACCAATTTGAACCGTATTAAATACAGGATCCATAGAGGTTGCAATTGCAATATTATTGCCATTACGGGTGATTTCGATATTGTTACCTGCATTCACATTAACGGTATTACCCGCTTTTACTTGACTTGCAGTCGTATCGCTACCTTCTGTCACTTTACCTGTTGAGCCTTCAACCACAGTAGAATTTACATTCCATGCAATGCTATTAACGGTTTGGGCTAAAGTCGTTGCATTCACGTAACCACTACCATCTGCCGGCATTGCAACAGAGCCATTTTGATTGATGGTTGGTGCATTTGCAGTATTCACGTTAAAGCTGATGTCCACACCTCCACGGTTATTTTTGTTTACAGTAGCAGTTGTACCTGAACCATTCACAAAATTCACCATATCGCCTGGATTAATCAACTCACTGCTACCATCAGTTAATGCAATATTCCAACCGGAGTTGTTAATTGCATTAGCAATATCGCCAACTGTAGCGATATTACCATTAGTGGTATTCGCTATCACTGAACCATTAGTAGTAGGAGAAATATCCCCTGTTGTTACACCAACAGTATAAGTGGTTAAGCCTTTCGCAGTTGTGGTACTCGTTATTGCAATATTATTGCCAGCTTCAACAACTGTTTTCTCTGCATTCACGGTATAGACCGTTGAACCATCTGCATTGGTTGTGCTTGTCACTGTAGTGTAGTTACCCGCTTCAACGCCAGATCTACTCGCTTTTAACTGGGAGAGGTTCACCGCATCTGATGCATTGGTACCATTTGCTACATTGCTGATAGTTGCGTTATTTACGCTAATATCGCCATCATTCAAGCTAATATTAGTGCCGTTACCATTGCCAATATTAGAAATATTAGTCAAATTAGATGCGAGATCAAATGTGATGTTACCCGCATTTTGAGTAATAACAATATTGCCATCACCATTGTTTAAATCAACAGCGGTATTTGGTTTCACATTATGACTATCAGTTGCATTATTAGTCGTGATATTCCAACCTGCATTAGCAGTAGCATTTACTTTTTCTAGCTGATCAACATTCACAGCATCAGTGCCATTTACGCCTGCTTTCACATTTGTAATCGTTGCATTATTAACATTGATAGTCCCGTCATTTAATGAAATGCTGGTATTGCCATTGCTAATTGAGCTGATATTGCTTAAATCACCTTCTACACTTACTTTGTAAGTTGTTAAGCCATCACCACTAGTTGTCGTTGCCACATTAACGTTTGTACCTGCTTCTACTACAGATTTCTCAGCATTTACCGTGTAAGTTGTTGAGCCGTCTGTATTAGTTGTCGAAGTCACACTCGTATAATTGCCCGCTTGGACATAACTTCTACTTGCATTTAATTGGTTCAGATTTACAGCATCTGTACCGTTAGTTGCATTAGAGACATTGGTAATAGTAGCGCCACCAACATCAACAGAGTTATTGCCTAAGCTAATTGTCGTATTAGCATTGCTAATAGAAGTAATATTGGTTAAATCGCCTTCTACACTTACATTGTAAGTTGTTAAGCCATTACCATCTGTGCTACTTGCTAAATTTACATTGTTTCCTGCTTCAACTGCGGTATGGTTTGCATTCACAATATAGTTAGTTGAGCCATCTGCATTAGTTGTAGTACTCACACGAACATGGTTACCATTTTCCACTGCAGTTCTGCTCGCATTTAGTTGTTGTAAATTCACAGCGTCTGTTGCGTTAGTTGCATTCGCAACATTTGTTACAGTCGCATTATTAACATTCACAACATTGCGATTATCTGCATCCCCTAAGGTAATCGTTGTGCCGTTATTATTAGAAATTGAGTTAATTTCTTGTAACTCTCTTGCCATTCTAACGACCAATACACCATTTTCATTGTCAATACGCAGGTTTTTATCTGTCACTGCCGCATTTACCGATGCTCTACCAAGAATTTCTAAGGTTTCGCCCAGTTTTTTCGCAATTTCATTGCCGGTATCACCTTTGAATTTCAAGCCATCATCTAGGGTGGCAATCTCATGGGTTGTGCCGTTGGCATCGGTATAAACCACACGAGTCATTGTCTCGCCGTCTTTACCATCTAAGCCATGTTTACCTTCTGCAACGGTCATTGAGGCATTCACACTATCCTTGCCGTTGATGCCAATAGTGCCGTTACCGTAAATGCTTACACCATCTTTGCCATCTGCACCTTTCGCGCTGATTTGACCATCTTTGCCATCTTTACCACCAACAGATAAAGTGCTATTCAAACCAAAGGTGATGTTACCGTTTTCTTGGCTGATCACAATGTTGCCATCTGCATTGCGCAGATCAACCGTTGCATTTGGTTTCACCACATAAGATTTATCACCAGTATTGGTGCTGATTGTCCAGCCCGCATTTGCTGTTGCATTCACTTTTTCTAGCTGATCAACATTTACCGCATCCGTGCCGTTCACACCTGGTGCAACATGAGAAATCGTACTGTTGTTTACATTTACCGTACCATTGCCCAAATTCACTGTGGTGTTGCCACCGGTTAAAGTTGT
>NZ_SMAM01000011.1 GCF_004346205.1 Bibersteinia trehalosi
AAGCGACAACGGTAAAGTTATCTTGAAACTACAAGGTAATGCGAATACCCGTGGAGACTTTGGTGGTTCTGTTGGTGTAGGTTATCAATGGTAATCTCGCCAAAAGAAGATAAATAAGCGAAAACGGAGAGCCTTGGCTCTCCGTTTTTTTATGGGCGGTATAATCGATATTCATGCTAGTATGGCTGTACAAGCGGTCTAAAAATGAAAAAATTTTGCAAAATAGGGTTATTTATCATAGAATTGTCCTAATTTTGGGGCTGATTCTGGATTCGACGGGATTAGCGAAGTCCAAGGTGCACGTCGAGGTGCGGTAGGCCTCGTAAACAAACCGCAAAATAATAGTCGCAAACGACGAACAATACGCTTTAGCAGCTTAATAACCTGCCTTAAAGCCTTACCGCCCCAGCTTCCGCTCGTAAGACGGGGAGTTCGGTAAGTCACCCAAAACGAGATCGTGTGGAAGCCGCCGTTTGAGGATCGAAGCATTAAATGGAATCAAACTAGCCTAAATTTAGCCTGTTTGTCGGCGTGTTTAGGTGAAATGAAAGACAAACTAAACGTGTAGTGCTGAAGATGGAGTAATTTCGGACGCGGGTTCAACTCCCGCCAGCTCCACCACTGATAAATTGCAATAGGTTGCATTGGTTGCAAATCATTGATTTTATTAGTATTTTAAAGGTGCAGATGTTGCATAAGGTTGCATTCGTTGCAGATTGTCAATAAAACGATGTAACTTTGATGTAACCTCAACAAAAAAGAGCCTGCAAAAAGTTACATCAATCGCTTAAACCCTTTATCTTTAAGGATTGATGACAAATGGCAAAATTTGTAAAACCTCTCACCGAAACCCAACTGAAAACAATCAAACCAAAAGCGACACCGTACAGCGATGGGAACAATCTTTACTTGTTCGTTCGCCCAGCGGTGCGTTCTTTCGTCTATCTCTATTCCCACCCAATTACCAAAAAGCGGATTAAGAAGAAAATCGGCGAACACCCGCATTTATCCCTTGCCCAAGCCCGAGATATTGCACGTTCTTATAATCAGATTTTGGCGCAAGGCATAGATCCGTTTGAATATGCGGAACAGCAGGCTAAAGAACAGGCGAGGCAGTCAATCACACTGGCAGAATTTGCCGCACAGTGGAAACGGCTTAAAATCGCCACGCTGGAAAACAGCGAAAGCACAATGCGGAAAGAATGGGGGCGATTGAATAAGCACCTATTCCCGTATTTTGGCAATAAACCGCTGAAAGATTTAGCAATGCTGGAACTGGTAAATCATTTTTTGCCCCTTTACGAAGTCAAGGGCGACACAGTGGAGAAGGTGATCGGTCGCTTAGTGGATATGCTGAATAAAGCGGTTAGCTTAGGCCTTTTACCGCATAACCATTTACAGGATTTGCGGAAGACATTTCCACGCAAACCAGACACGCACAATCCAACGATTAAAGCCGAAGAATTGCCGGAGCTGTTCCGCTGTTTAAGCCGTGCGAATAATTTCATCACAGCAAAATTACTCGTAGAGTGGCAAATGCTCACGATGCTACGTCCAGCCGAAGCGGTTTCGGTTGAATGGAGTGAAATTGATTGGGAAAACCGGCTTTTGCATTTGCCGGCTGAAAAGATGAAATGCACGCTCAAAAAGCCCCGATCGCATACTGTACCGCTCTCTACGCAAGCGCTGGCCGTGCTTGATGTGATGAGACAGCACAACGGACACAAGCGGCACGTTTTCGCCCACCGGTTGCAAGATGATGCGCCGTGCAACAGTCAAACGGCGAACAGTGTGCTAAAACGCAACGGCTACAAGGGGAAATTGACAGCACACGGCTTGAGAGCAATGGCACGCACTTATTTAGCCGATCAAGGCATAGATTTCCAAATTGCCGAAACTTGTCTTGCTCATACCGTTGGCAATAATACCAGCCAGCGTTACAACCATTCCGATTATTTGCAAATGCGGCGTGAGGTTATGCAAATGTGGGGGGATTTTGTGGAACAGTGCAAAAAGGCATAGACTACATAGCAAGGGGCGGTAAAACGTCCCTTTTTATTGTCCGGCTGGTTTTTCTACCTTTCCCCCAGCCCGTGCCGTCTATCCCCCACCACGCCCGCACACTTAATTTAGAGCTTTCTACGCAAATGCGAAAATACCAACCAGCCTTGCCCTATAAAGGCTGGTTTTGTGTAGATAATGGCGTTTTCTTTACGCATTTCTACGCAAATTTTTGCAATCCTACGCAGAAAAAACATTAAACCGCCCCCCACTGATTGCAGAGCAATGACAGAACCGCTGATTTTTGCAGAATTTCCGGCAAAATCGCCCGCTTACCATTCCCCAAATCCTCCAAATTTTACCGCCGGATATGTGAAAAATCGCCCCACACTCCCAACAAATAGCCAAAAATCCACAATGATTTATTCTTTCAACCAATGGCAAGCCACTGCACGCCAGAGCAATTTTTAACGGAGTAAATCAAAAATGGAGCAACACCCACCCAAACAGCGATTTATGAAAATTGAGGAAGTTTCTACCGTCACAACGCTTTCAGAGACGCAAATTTACCGCAAGATGAAGGCCGGCGATTTTCCCCAAAATATCAGCATCGGTGCAAACAGCAAAGTATGGCTGGAAAGTGAAATTCAGCAATGGATAACCGAACAAATTACCAAAAACCGCAATCAATAAGGGCAACCTATGACACTTGAAAAATTTAACGAACAAAAAGCCAAATTCCACGAACAAGAAAAAGCCGTGATAGCCGTGCAAGCCGAACTAGACAAAGCCAAAGCGATTTTAGAGGCATTAGAAAATGAACGGGCAGAATTCCTACAAAACCAAAAGGCGAAATTAACCGATGTCAGCACGCTTTCCGCCGATGAATATGTCGAGCTGAAAAATAAAGACAGCGGATTAAAAGCACGGATTGAATATTATCAAGCCTTAATTGTAGATTTAGAAAATAAACGCTATGACACCCAAGAAACATTATTCCAAACTCAAACCGAATTAAAAAGAGAACGCACCTCGATTTTTATTAAATCGGCAGAAAAACAATTCACGGATTTAATAGAAGAAACTAGGGGAAAATGGCAAGAAATTTTCACTCTATTAAGGTACAGCGGGCATTTTAAACAAAATCCTGCTTTATCTACAAAAACCGAAGAGCAAGCGATCCTAGAATATCTTTCTGAAAAAGTATTAGACGCTATTCCGACAGATGGAACAATTGCCGAAGAATGGAAAATTCATTCAGAACAACTAAATGAATTTATGCCTAAGACACCTGCAAAAAAACACGCAGAAAACCACCAAGAACAGCCAAAAGGCTTAGCTGATCTTATTAATGAATTATAAGGAAAAATCAATGCACTTATTTCAATTTGCCCACGCATTAAAACTTAATCCGAAAGGCGATATTGCCTATTTTGATGATAATCCGGAAGAAGAAGCGAAACTATTAGACCGCTTACAGAAAAACCGCCTATTTAAATTATTAAACCTTGTTAGAACTAAATATCCGCAAGGGAACGCAATTGGCCTTTACACACCTATTCCGGGAACAACCAACACCGACTACACAGAGCGAGAAGCGAAAAATGCCCTTGCACCGGTGCAACGCTATCAATGCGAACAGATCAACATCGACAGCTTTATTTCTTACAGCCAAATTGACGCTTACAATCTTGAAAACAGCCTTGAAGAGCGGCTAAATCAGCTATTAGATGATAATCTGCTAAAAGGCTTGCTAATGGTTGGTTTAAATGGGAAAAGCCGTGCAAGCACCTCAAACGCTGAGCAAAATCCCCTTGCCCAAGACGTTAAAAAGGGCTGGTTACCAAAAATCCGAGAAGGCAAACCGCAAGCCGTAATCAACGGTGCAACCGTAGGCGAAGGGCAAGAATACAAAAGCCTAAACGCCCTAATTAAGCAAGGATTAAGCAAAATCAGCCCTGCTTATGCGATGGGCGGAGATATGATAGCCATTTGCGGACGGGAAATTGTCGGCGAAGAGATTATTCAACTTGAACATAATGATTTAAGCGAAAATCTGGCCGATTTATTAACCTTATGTCAAAAAACCAAAGGCGGACTAAAAGCAATTAGCATTCCTTATTTCCCGAGCAATGCGATTTTAATTACAAGATTAGACAATTTAGCGATGTATATTCACTTAGGGAATATTCGCCGTTATGTAATTGATTACTCTCAAAAAGACCAAATGCAAACATTCTATTCCCTCAATGTCGATTATCTTATCGAGGATTTAAATGCTTGTTGTTTAATTGAAAATATAGAGATTGTCGAATAATGCAAAATCATATTGAACAAGCCAAAAATAAAAGCTTCACCGAGAAAGTCAATTTTGTGCTGGCACTCTTAGATGATGGCGAAATTGACGAGCCGGAAGCCTATAAAATCCTTACCGCAGAAGGTGAACCCAAACCACCGGAAAAACCAGAAAGCCAGCAAGGCACGATTGATTTTTTCTAGCCCCAAGCCCGCAACCTTGCGGGCTTTTGCATTTTTTAGCCTCTTACAACCTTTCAAAAATCGCTTAAAGTCTTATAATGCAATCATTTGCAACTATCAAATGAGTGAAATATGACCCCTTCAACATATCCGCCTTTGCAAGAGCAGGAAGAAGACATAGAACTAAATAAAATTGCCGAAAAGCGTCAATCAAACCCCGATTTTATTGAAGTTAGCTTAGATGATTTATAACCCAATGCCCCAAGAGAGAAAAAAAATGACAGATAAGAAATACAGCTTACCGCCCCGAAAATGGTACACACTAGAACAAGCGATCAAACGCATTCAGAAATTAACCGGCGAAGAGTTAGAAATAGCGGATTTATTGCATTTTTGGTATATAGGAAGGTTAGAACTAAGTGTTTATATTAGTAAGAATGGAAATGATGACTTTCAGATAGGGAAACATAAATTTACAAAAGGAGAATATACGATAATAGAAAAACCAACACTTACTATAAACACAAATGAAGAGATTGAGTTAGAAGAAAATGCCGATAAATCAGAGTTTGAAATAAAACATATATTTTCTAAATTATCTTTTGATGAGTTCACCACTTATAGAGGCTTAATTTCAATTTATAGCGGTATATGGAATAGTATAGATATTGAAGAAGAGATTATAGAAAAAGGAATTTGTTTGAATTTTGCTAATCAGTTATTTTCAGCCAAGCACCCAGAAACAAATTCGAGAATGAGATTTTATCTCAAAGTCAATGATTTTAAAGTAGGTAGAAACAGTTATTTAGAACCAAAAGATTTATTTATTCTATCTGAACATTTAAATGATTTTATTTCTGGTAAAGGTGGAGATGAGATAAAAATAATGGAAGAGATAGGAAATAAGAAAGAGCCAAGCCAAACAATCCAAGAAAACCAAATAAACTTTATTCGTGCATTGCTCTATATGGACTATGGCATATCAACGCCAAACGAAGCCAAAAACGCTTTAAACACTGGCAAACTAGGGCAAAAAATAGCAAAATTTAGGCGAGAAAATCCAGAGTTCGAAACAGAAAAAAATTTCAAATTCCCTTCAAGTGTAACGCTTTCTAACTGGTTCTCAAAAGCCTAGCATTTTTGGAAATTTCCAAGTAAAAATTGGAAATTTCCAAATACATCACACCTAAACCCACCAAAATCCCCCCCCGACAATCTGCAACGAATGCAACCGTATTCAACCAATGCAACGGGGGATCTATGCAATCAACTATCACACTCTCAACCTACGCCGCACCCAAAGAAATTTGTGCGTTGCTCAATATCGATAAAGCCACACTGCACCGCTGGGAAAAGGCGGGCAAATTTCCAAAGGCAATCAAAATCAACCGCACCACACGCTACATCACCGCCGAAGTGCAAGCCTTTTTAGCCCAAACGCAACAACAGGAGATCAACTAATGGCACTTTCTATTCATTGCCCATTTTGCGGGCATTCTTGCCGTATCCGCACCAGTGAACGCCCCACGCTTTTAACTGTGCAGGCAAGCCTAAATTGCCCGCATTGTGGGCAATTAAAAGCCGACTTTGTGGGGCAAATCACCAACATCAAGCGAGCCGTTTATGTCGATTGCGAAGAGGCGAACCGCTGGGAAAAACCGGAAAAAGAGCTAATCAAGGAGGGAAAAATTCAGCCGAAAGACAACGATCAGCGACTGAAAGAGCTAAAAGGCACACAGCAAGATTTATTTGCGCCCAAAGGCTTACCGCCGGAAAAAATGACACCGGCAGAACGAGTAGCACGGCGTGAAAGCCTACGCCCGAACTAAACAGGGCAAACCAATGCAATTCAACCCCAATAAGGAATTTATCAAAATGCTGGAACTAATGGACAAATCACCCAAAGTAAATCGCTTTCTATGGGCAATTTTAGGGGTAATCGTGCTTTATTTGCTTTTGAATGGTTTACCACCACTTATCAATGCTATTTTGCAATGGCAACAGCTCACCGCCGGAAAATAGACACAAAAAAACGGCTTGCAGAATTTTTGACCCACTGCAAACCGTTTTACATCACGAAGAGAACTAAAAAATGAACTCAACCTTGAAAATACAGGCGAAATATACCCAATTTTTGCCAAAATCGCAACAATTTACATTTAGCCACTTGACAACGCCGAACTATTCGCCGTATGCTATTCCTGCTTTTGCAAAATCAGAAGCCGAGTGTGGAAGCTCGAAAATTTACACGGCGAACAGTAGCACGCCATTCAACCGTGCTTTTTTTGTTCGTAGCACACGCACACCCAAAGAACGCCTAATAATGGCGTGTTCCTCTATGGTAGCGTGTAGCGGGCAAGGTTACGCCCTTGACTGTGTTCCGTGTATCACAGCTTTCCACCCCGTTACACGCTATCGCCCAATCACTGTGGAAAGTGAAGCGATAGCCCCTAAAACTTACACGGAGCTATCAAAATGCTTTTTAAATTCTACACCGGCAGAAAGCCAACCTACACAATTCAAGCCAATTCCGAAGCCGAAGCACGGCAAAAACTCGGCCTTTCACAAAATGCCGTTTGCGTTGCCCGCTACCCGTCCGCTTTTCTTGCACAAAAACAGGCAAATACCACCGCTTGCAAGGGGGTGCGCTATGCTTAATTGCCAAGACTACACCCAAGAGCTGAGCGAAATCCGCTTTTATCTCGAACAAGCCGAACAGCACGCCGAGAAGGGCGAAAAATCGCTGATGTTGCACTGCTTAAACCTGATCAAACTCACCGTAGGCAGTACCGAAAAAAACGCAGAATTAACCGAAATGGGCATTATCACAGGGGGCGAAAATGAATAACACAACACCACAAACTAACCTTAGAAACTGGCAAGAAATTATCGCTAATTTGCAGGAATTTAGCGAGGGCGGAAAAAGAATGATCGAATTTGCTAGACAACAAGGAGATTTTTCTAAAACCGCCGAGCAACTGCAAACCCTAATAAATAACAACGGCACAGAAGCAGAGAAAGAAGCATTTTTCGCACCGGTTAAAGATGCTTATATGCGTTTTGTTCAAACAAGAAAATTGGTTGAAAAGGCAATGGCTCAAGACAAAGAAGAAGCACGAGTATTAAGAGAGAAACTGGCCGTCAAAAAGGCAGAGCTGGAAAGATGGAACAACTTACCATTTTACGCAAAAGACAAATTCAGCGATTTAATTTGCATTGAAAGCCGAGAGACGCTTGAAGATAAATTCACAGCAGTTTCTTGTATGTTCGAAACCCTGAAAGCGATCCCTAATCTATTAGAAATAGGCGCACTTGAAGAGGGCAAGGGGCACCTTATTGAACGCTTAGCCGAAATGAGCAAACTCTATTTGCTGTTTGCAGAGAAACAATTTTCACTACTGGAAGACGAAATTCGAAGTGGTAAATATGGCAAATTAGACCTAAACGGCACAGTACGGAATAAGGGGGATTTATGCTAACCCACCGCATCACCTTGCCGGACGGCACCGAGATTGAATTTTTTGCAGAAACCGACAAAGAAACATTTGCAGAAATTCAGCAAGAACTAAACGGGCTGCATATACCAACCTATGCGGAGTTCATCGCCCAACACCGGCGCAAACGGGCTAATAAAAGCGTGAAATTGGCCCGAAAACGGCAAAAACAAGCACGCCGGAAACAGCGATAAATCAGCAAAAACCATAGCAAAACAACGGGCGAAATTTTCGCCCGTTCATCAAATTAGCGAAAAGATTTTAAAGGATTGAAGAATGCAAAATGCCCCTTTTTACGATAACCAGCCCAAAGACGGAATTAGCGAAATTATCTGCCTAGTAGGTTCGAGAGCGTGGAATGCACTAGGCTACAACAAGCAGGAAAAGCAAGCATACGGCGAAGAATGGCAACTTTTAACGCAGGCAATCGGCGCAGACCGTAAACGCCTGCCGCTAGTTTTAGGCACGGAACAACTAAACGAAGTCCACCGCCTAAAACTCACCAATACGCAGAAAGTGATCCGCTTTTGCCAATTTGGCAAACTTTCCGAGACCCAGAAAACCGCCCTTTTGCACAATATCGCCCAAAATTCACCGCTTGAAACAGTGCTGTTTACCGATCATCTGGGCTATGAGCAAGAGAATGTAAGCGACTATATTCAACGGCTCAGAACCGACCGAGAAAGCCAGCAGTTAGCTGAAATGCTGGCAGCAAAAAACGCCGAAAACGCCCCGAAAAAACAGCCTTATATTGAAAGCCGGTGCGATGAACAGCTTAACGGCTTGTATTTCATCACGCCCAAAATTGATAAAGACACAGGCGAAGTGTTGAGCGAGAAAACAGCGTGGATCTGCAATGATTTAGAGCTTGCCGGCAAGGGTAAAGACAGCCAAGGCGAATACTACTACCTTTTCCGCTGGCAAAATGCCGATGAAAAAGAACCACGTTTAGAAGCGGTACATTTTGCTGATTTTGGTTCAGAAGCAGGCTGGAAACAGCTCAAAGCCAACGGCTTACAAATGAGCCAATCGGCAGGCTTAACCGGCAAGCTTGCCGAGCATTTCCATATGATGAGTAAAACCGTGCCGAGCAACTGGAAAATTACCGCCCTTGCCGGTTGGCAAAATGGAGCGTACATTTTACCGAATGGCGAAATGATCGGCGAACCGAAAAGCCCAGTTTACTTTACTAAAAAGACAATGGATAACTTAGGCTACACCAGTAAAGGCACACTGGAAAGCTGGCAGGCAGAAATCGCCGATAATGTTCGAGGCAATCAGTCAATGATGCTAGGCATTGCCACCGCTTTAACTGCCCCAATGTTGGCGATATTGGGGCTTTCCTCTTTCGGCGTGCATTTGTATGAACTGAGTACAAAAGGCAAAAGTACAACGCTACATTTAGCCAACAGCGTTTACGGCGACAGCCGGCAATTGGTAAAAACGTGGAACAGCACCGCCTACGCTATTCAGCAGGAAGCAGAAGCACGCAATGACGGCTTTATTACCCTTGACGAAATCGGGCAAGCCAAAGACCCAAAGAACCTTGAAACTATTGCTTACGACCTCTTCAATGAAACCGGCAAAATGCAGGGCAAAAAAGAGGGCGGAAACCGCAAAGTAAACCGCTGGAAAATCACCGCACTTTCCACCGGTGAAAAGGATTTAGAAAAACAGCTAAGTATGCAAGGCGTAAAAGTGCATACGGGGCAGTTAGTGCGCTTATTGAACGTACCAATGCACGAACCAACACATTTTCATCAATTCCCTAACGCCAAAGCCCACGCCGACCACTTAAACGAAGCCGTGCAACACCATTTTGGCACAGTGGGCAGAGTGTGGATCGCTTTTTTGGCTGAAAATGGCGAATTAGTCAAAAGCACCTATAAAGCTATCCGTAAAAAATGGCTAAATTTAACCGAAAATATGAGTGGGCAAGTTCAACGAGTGGCTGGCGACCGATTTGCTGCGCTGGAAACCGCCCTACAACTTGCTAAAAACTGGACGGGCTGGACAGAAGAAGAAAACAGTCAAGCAATGCTCAAAAATTTCAACAGTTGGAAGGAAATTTACGGCGAAGCCACAAGGGAAGAAACGAAAATTATCGAAACGATGATGGATTGGCTGGTAAAACACGAAGCCGCCTTTATTGAATTTCCGTTCAATCCAGAACAGCGAACCCCTAATAATGTTTATGGCTTTCGTATACTGGCTAACCAGTCACCACCAACGCCGGAACATTTCTTCATTTATGGTCAAGCTTTCCGTGAGTGCTTAAAAGAATATCCAACCAATATAGTTTGCACGATCCTTCATAACAGCGGTATTTTGCATAAGCAGGTAAAACCTGAAAAAGGCTACGAATTTATGCACCATATCCCAAAGAAAATGACCGGCGGAAAGAAGATCAGGGGCTATAAAATCGTCCCGATTATGGCAGACGAAGAAGAATAATCACAAAAGGCAAGCTATCAATAGCTTGCTTTTTTTACGCACTTCAACAAAGAAATAATAAACTTGTATAGATTGATAGGAAGAATAGGAACTTAGGAACAAAGATAAATAAATATAGATATATCAATAAGTTATCATTTCTCAACGTTCCTATATATTAAAAATTGTTCCTAAATTATGCCTTTTTGTTCCTAAATGCCAAAAAATCCAAAAAATCCGTTCCTGAGTAAATAGGAAATGTTCCTGTACCCAAAGGAACGATTTACCAATATAACCTATTGAATTTAAAGTGTTTTTTGATTTTGTTCCTAAATTCCTATCATTCCCACACTTTTAAACAACATCACAAATAAAAAAATTATATTGAGTGACTATCTACAAACCAGAACTTATCTCAGAACTGGCGTAATCTGAAACATATAGAGCGAGCTATCGCCCTTATGTTTACACTAAATTTTGCTGAATTTAGTCTAAATTCAGCTCCTCAAAAGGGAGTTGAATTACCGTCCGAAAAAGATCAATAATATCCGCTTAATAGATCCCTTGTAACCTTGATGTAACTTTTTAGGTTTTCTATTTTTGCTGAATGCTTGATTTATAAGGGCTAAGCAGATTTTTCAATGTCCGCCAGCTCCACCAAATCACAATCCAAACAAGTCCGATAGAGACCGATAAAGCCTTGAATTTCAATAGTTCAAGGCTTTTTTGTTGTTCGCTTAGCATTCAAAAATAGAAAGTTGTATCACTGAAATAGAGATGATACTAAGATGGCAAAACGCGAGAGATTGTAAATACTCTCGCGTCTGGGAAGGACTATAAAATTTCTAATAATTCGACTTCAAAGATTAATGTGCTGAATGGTGGAATTGATGCCCCAGCACCACGTTCACCGTAAGCAAGGTTGTGTGGAATAGTTAAACGCCATTTCGAGCCAACAGACATCATTTGCAATGCTTCAACCCAACCTGCGATTACGCCTGTTACAGGGAATTCTGCTGGTGTGCCACGTTTTACTGAGCTATCAAATACTGTACCATCAATTAAAGAACCTGTGTAGTGTACACGCACTTTATCGGTTTTCGCAGGTTTTGCTCCAGTGCCTTCAGTTAAGATTTCATACTGTAAACCGCTTTCAGTCACTTGCACGCCTTTGGCTTTTTTATTTTCTTCTAAAAACGCCTTACCTTCTGCTTCTAAGGCTTCAAAAGCTTTGCGTTGCTCTGCTTCTGCTCGTGCAGATAGTTCTTGTAGTGCCTTAGTCACTTCGTTAATGTCTAGCGCAGGTTCATTTTGGTTTAGCACATCTAAAATCCCTTTTACCACTGCATTTGGCTCAACATCTAAGCCGCTACCGATCAACTGCTGACCAATTTGTAAACCTACACCGTAACCGCCTTTGGCTTCTACGCTGTCTAATTTCACTGAGTCTAAGTTTAAAGACATAATGTTTCCTTTTATTGAATGAATAACCGCCCCGATATGGAGATGAATTGTGAGATTACAAGGGCAAGCGGGCAATTTTGCAACATTTTCTGCAAAATCTCTGCCACATTTTCGGTATCTTTGGCGATAAATTGCCAGCCTTGAAAATCAATATGGTCTTGCAGATCTTCTTGCCACGCATCTTGCACCGCTGGTTTAAAAGTCAAAATCAAGATTTTGTTCCAACCCATGGCTTTTGCCAGTTGATAGCTGGCAAAGGTTTTACCAAAACGCATTTTTGCATTCCATAAAAAGTGCGGCGTTTTACCTTTATTTAACGGATCGCGGTTAAAGCTCTCAAAATAAGCACGGGTTTTTGCCACCGCTTCTGCCTGTTCAGGACGCATACCGAACGACTGCGTGCGTTTTTCGCTGTTTTTCACCCCGCTTTTCACTTCCAACAACGCCGCCCGTACATCGTTTAAACTACATTTAAACCATTCACCATTAACTTGCTCCACACCGTGCTTTTTCAGCACCCGATGCACATCGTGATCGGAAAACAGCGAGCCATTATCCCGAATTGCCGTCTCATCTAATTCCACTTTCCACGTCTGTTCCGGCGTTTTAGTCGGATAATGCTCACGCATACGCTCCTCCACCGTGCGAGAGGTAAAACCGATTTTCAAACAATTCGGAAACGCACGGTCGGAATAGGCATAGATTTTCGGTTGATGAAGTGGATTTAATAAATTATTTTGGGGTTGTTGGTCGGTCATAAAAAAGTCCTGTTGATTTAATTAAAATTGTAGGGACGCCACGCTTGGTGTCCATAAACAATGTTCATAAATGGACACGAAGCGTCGTGTCCCTACAAATTCATCGGGTTTGGTAAAATTTTTGAGGGAAATTACCGCTTGCAAAATCTCCCCTCTTATCCCCTCTTTTTCAAAGAGGGGACGATCATTCATTTCTTTATAAATGCATAGAGCATTATTCACGCTTTGTATAAACTCCCCTCTTTGAAAAAGAGGGGCAGGGGGAGATTTAATTGTGGCGAAGCCACAAGAATAATTGTGAATTTGCAAAATTTTTTCGGAAAATTATCGTTTGTAAAATCACTTTGAACGCTGAATTAGTAGTTCAGTTAATTCATTATTTACAGATTTAACCACGCCTAATAAGTCAGGATACATAGAACTGTAATTTATTCCTATGTGGTTTAAGTAATTAAGAATTTCAGTTCTTAATTCATTTTTTATATAAATTTTGAAAGCAAATTGATGTTTTTCATTTTTGATTTTATCAAAATGTTCAATCGCTTTTCTTATATAGTCACGAATAGTGTATTCACTTAAATAACCTTTCTGAGCAGTGATTCTTCCGTAATAATCTGTCTTGGGTGTGAACCAAAATCTTTCCATTATTCCGTGATATTCAGGAAAATAATTAGCATTTACCATAAATAATGCAGAATATTCTGAAGTTTCCTTAGGTTTTTTAGGTTCGGAATTTGCCATAAATAAAGCAACATAAATTGATTTACTCCAATCTAAATAAGGTGTTTTCAGATCGTAGTGTCTACCAATTGCCCAAAGTTCTCTTTCGTGTTCAGTATGAGTAATTTTAAGTAATGATTGATCTATTAAATTGCCACGCAGTTTTTTAAAGAAACTGGAAAAAATCTTTACCTTTGCGTCATCAATTGATATTTTCCCATCAATTTCTCTTTCCAATGTGCTTACTAAAAGCCAATCGGAATTGGATTGCCCACGATAGAAAAACTCTTCTCCTGCTGTTTCTAAGTTATAAACTTTTTCAAAGAAAGAGAATAATTGCTCTGGCTTATCAATTTTGATACAAGAAAATGGTACAAAACGTTCATCTGCACAAATTTCCTTCTGAAAATCTTGGTCAAAAAGATCTTTTTTAATATCAAAAGTTTTTAGACTTGAATAATTGTGAATGGGGTTACTCATCTTCCAACTCCATCAGGTCTTACCATTTTTTCAATAAAAGCGATCTCATCTTCGCTTAATCCATATTTTTGATACAGTTCTTCATCTGTCCAAGGTTTTGAGAAGTCTTGTTGTGGAACAAATTGATAAACACTTCTATTACAGTGTTGAGTATTCTTTCGTAATGAAACAAGAAATCTAAAAAATCTCGTTTGAATGTAAGTTATTATATTTTCACATTCTATTTCATTATTAGTTGGATTAATAACAAGATAAGTTTGTGTACTACAAGAATTTGGTTTGCCAACAAAAGGTTTGTTTAATACTTGTTGTGGGTAAGTTTTTCCAGCACCATAAGCAGAGGTAATATAAACTTTATATTTATCTATTAAATCAAATCCATTTTCAATATCTTCTCTGTCCATATAACCAACAAATTTTGTACCGTATAATTTAACTGCATTTTTATATTCTGCTTTTTTATATTTTTTGAAAGATGTAGGAAGGCCAAATGGTGATACAACGCTTACTAAATCACTGAAATTTTCCTCATTGAATTTTCTTACTTTCTGATAAATGGATACAGCCTCATTATGTCTAATAAAAACATCTGAGCCATCTTCAAGTAATTTTCTATTCATTACAGAAATACATTTACCATTTTCATAACTGAAAACATCACATTTATCTTTATGATTCTTGTTCCAGAGAAAATAATTCACACCACCTTCAATGGAAACACCAGGAAATACATCTGTTGCATCAGGAAAATCGTGAATTTCTTGTAAATTCTGATCATTTAGCATTTCCTCACGGAAATCGTTTAAGCCCATTTCACCAGCAAACCACCGAGATGGGGTAATCATCACAAGGTAATCAGGCTTTAATTTCTTGGCTTGTAAAATAAATTTGTGATAGATAGGTAGAGCTTGGGCAGTCTGATCCCCTGTTCTCAACTGATACGGCGGGTTGCCGGTAATCACATCAAATTTCATTGTTTCTAATCCTAATTCTTTTCTTGCTTGTTGATGAATAAACGCATAGGCGTGATTTTCTTGATGATCAAAGCGGTCGTACACCGCTTGTGCTGCACCGCATTCGCTACATTTTCCGCCTTCCCATTTATGTTCTGCTTTGGGCTTGAAAATGTTCCCCTCTTCCGTCTCAAACACAGTACAAATGGAATACTCCCCATTGGCTTTTTTCGCACAATAAAGGCTACGGCGTGAGAGTAGAGCAGTGAGTTCGGTAATCGCAATGCCGTAGAGCTGTTGGCTGAAAATATGGTTGAGCCGTGTTTGCAGATCGGGGATTTGCGGTTCTAAGCCTTTAATGAGCCGCTTGGCGATTTCACGCAGGAACACCCCCGATTTACTCACAGGATCTAAAAATTTGGCATTTGGATCGCTCCATAGCCGTTCAGGCAATCTGTCTAACATTTGATTCACTACATCAGGCGGGGTGAAGACTTCATCGTTGGATAAATTCGCTAAACAGCTTAAAACATCGGGGTTGTAGTTGAGTTGTGCTAAATCAGTCATTGCCTAGCTCCAGAAAGTGAATGCGTGGATAAGAACGGTGGGCTTGGGGAATAAAGGCTTCTTCGCCATCATCAGAGAAAAGTGGCAAATCGCTGAGGTTATGTACTAAATCGTGATAGATAAAATCGTGGCGTTGAATAAAATTTCCGTTGGAAATTTTCCATTCGGTAAAACAGAGTGGGCGACCATCGTTGGTTTGCATTGAAAGGGCATCACCGCAGACAATGTTTTTACTCAGAATATGTTCAACGGCGTTTAGGCATTTCTGTTGAAAGGTTTTCGGAAAAAGGGTTTGATAGTGTTCACTGAAAATCGTTAGCAGGCGTTTACGGCACTCTTCTACGTTATCGGCAAGCAGCTCAATACCGTAAAGGCTTGCCACCGCAAGCACAGCATTGCGTTCGTAATCCAGTTGGATTTTTTTGTATTTTTCGGCAATGGTGAGCTTACGATGTAAGATCTCAGCAAGGAAATTCCCTGAACCGCAAGCAGGCTCTAAAAAGGTCGCATCAATGCGTTCGGTTTGGGCTTTGACTAAATCCAGCATGGCATTAACTTCACGCTCATTGGTGAAGACTTCGCCGTGATCGGCAACTCGCTGTTTGGATTTAACTTGTTTTTGGGGTGAAGAAATTTCCCCAGAGACTTGATTGGGGGAAGAGGTTAAACTAGGCTTTGCTTGCTAGAAGTGTATTAGTCATTGGTTATCCTGTGAAGAAAATAATCATTGATTATAAGTTTTGTTGTGGTTTTTGCAAGCGGTGGTTTTTCGGATTTTTTTGCAAATTTTCGTTATAATTCGAGCGCTTGTTTTTAATTGAAATACTTGGAAGGAATAAAAAATGCGAAATCCAAATGATGATGCGTTATACGCCCCGATTGAGTGGGTGGATCATAGCGAAGGCTACACCGATATTTTGTACCATAAATCCGCTGATGGTATTGCCAAAATCACCATTAACCGCCCAGAAGTACGTAATGCGTTTCGTCCACAAACCGTAAAAGAGATGATCAATGCGTTTTCTGATGCACGTTTTGATGAAAAAATTGGCGTGATCGTTTTAACCGGTCAAGGCGAAAAAGCATTCTGTTCAGGTGGCGATCAGAAAATTCGTGGCGATTACGGTGGTTATAAAGATGAAAATGGCGTACATCATTTAAATGTGTTGGACTTCCAACGTGATATTCGCACTTGTCCAAAACCAGTGGTGGCAATGGTAGCAGGTTATGCTATCGGTGGCGGACATGTTCTGCATATGCTTTGTGATTTAACCATTGCCGCAGATAATGCGATTTTTGGTCAAACTGGCCCGAAAGTGGGGTCATTTGATGGTGGCTGGGGTGCAAGCTATATGGCTCGCCTTGTTGGGCAGAAAAAAGCCCGTGAAATTTGGTTCTTATGCCGTCAATACAATGCCCAAGAAGCATTAGATATGGGCTTAGTGAACCACGTTGTACCTTATGCGGAATTAGAGCGTGAAACCGTGCATTGGTGTCGTGAAATGTTACGTAATAGCCCAATTGCGTTGCGTTGCTTAAAAGCGGCATTAAATGCAGATTGCGATGGTCAGGCAGGATTACAAGAGTTGGCGGGCAATGCAACGATGTTGTTCTATATGACCGAAGAAGGACAAGAAGGTCGCAACGCGTTCAACGAAAAACGTGCACCAGATTTTAGTAAGTTTAAGCGTAATCCTTAATCTTAAAAATAAACCCCGAGATAAATCGGGGTTTTGTTTTTCGATTAAGCGTAATACATTTCAAATTCCACAGGGTGTGGGGTGGTATTTAAACGTTCGACTTCTTTACGTTTTACGCCAATATAAGCTTCAATAAAGTCTTTCGCAAATACACCGCCTTTAGTTAAGAATTCAAAATCTTGTTCCAGTGCGTTTAATGCTTCTTCTAATGAGCCGGCTACGGTTGGAATATCTTTTAACTCTTCAGGTGGTAAGTCGTACAAGTTTTTATCCATTGCGTCCCCAGGGTGGATTTTATTTAGCACACCGTCAAGACCTGCCATTAATAATGCGGCAAAAGCTAAATAAGGGTTAGCAAGTGGGTCAGGGAAACGTGCTTCTACACGGGTCGCTTTCGGGCTAGTTACCGCAGGAATACGAATAGAGGCCGAACGGTTACTCGCAGAATAGGCGAGTAATACGGGCGCTTCAAATCCCGGCACTAAGCGTTTATATGAGTTAGTACTTGGGTTGGTGAAGGCGTTTAATGCTTTGGCATGCTTGATAATACCGCCAATGTAATAGAGTGCGGTTTCTGAAAGCCCTGCGTATTTGTCGCCCATAAAGACGTTTTTCCCATCTTTGGAGAGAGACATATTGCAGTGCATACCAGAGCCGTTGTCGCCTGTGATTGGTTTTGGCATAAAGCAAGCTGTTTTACCGTGTTCTACTGCCACATTTTGTACCACATACTTATAGATCTGGGTTTCGTCCGCTTTTAAGGTGAGTGTATTGAAACGACAAGCGATTTCATTTTGCCCTGCGGTTGCCACTTCGTGGTGATGGGCTTCAATTACTAAGCCTAGCTCTTCCATAATTAAGCACATTTCTGAGCGAATATCATGAGCGGTGTCATTTGGGGCAACGGCACAGTAACCGCCTTTTTTGAGTGGGCGATAGCCATTGTTGCCACCTTCATAGCGTTTATTGGTATTCCATGCCGCTTCGATATCATCCACTTCATAAGCATTGCCATTCATTCCTACGCCAAAGCGTACATCATCGAACAAGAAAAATTCAGGTTCCGGCCCGAAAAGCACGCTATCAGCAATGCCTGTAGATTTAAGATAGTTTTCAGCTCTAATTGCGATAGAACGTGGGTCACGATCATAGCTTTGCATTGTGCTTGGTTCGAAGATACTACAGCGGAGAATTAAGGTAGGAATTTGAGAGAAGGGGTCGAGCACAGCGGTTTCGGGAATGGGCATTAAAAGCATATCGGCTTTGTTGATGGTTTTCCAACCTTCGACCGATGAGCCATCGAACATTTTACCGTCTTCAAATAAATCTTCTAAATCATCAGCAATCAATGAAACGGGGAGAGACACGCCGTGTTCTTTACCTTTAATATCGGTAAATTTAAGTAGTACAAATTTGATATCGTTTTCACGAATCAACTTTGCGACATTTGCAATTGCGTTTGTGTTTGCCATAGTAACCTCAAAATGGTGGAAAACAGGCAAGATACTAAATTTCTCTGCATTAGAAAAGAGGGGAGGCAAGAAAATTTTCGGGTAGGTGAGAGTTTTAACTGGCGTTAGTCTTCGCCAGTAAGGGAAAAGAATTGTTGTTTTCACCAATGCATTTGAAGAGACTGCCCTTAGTAACCATTCGATTGAAAATCTGGTAAAAATTCATTTGTTTTTAACCGCTTGATAGTTGTTTCAATTTGTCCGTTAGGCAGCAGAGTGAGTTCCCGCCAGCCTTGGGGCAGGAGATCAAGCGTGAAATGTTGGCAATTTGGCTTAAATTGAATACAAGTAGAAGGGGTTGCAAACACGCGATACCCTTTCCAAATGGCATCTACCTCTTGGTGAATATGTCCGTGAATTAAAGCTTTTACTTGTTTAAATGGAAATAGCACTTCTGCCAATTCCTCGCTATTGCGCAGACTATGTTGATCAAGCCAAGCGCTATGAGTTGGCAAAATATTATGGTGCAATGCGATCAGCGTGTAGCGCTCAGGATAGCGGGCTAACATTTGAGTCAGAAAATCCAGCTGGGTACGATTAAGCTCACCACGGGGTAGGTTTTCAATATGGCTGTCTAGCAAAATGATTTGCCAATGTTGCCCAGCCAAAATATGTTTATGCGGTTGGATTTGCTGGTAAATAGACAATGCTTTGCCCATTTGTGGCTGTGTATCGTGATTCCCCTCAAGCCAAAAAAGAGGTTTCTCCAATGTTTTGACCATTTGTCCGAAACGGTGATACGCCTCACGGTTATGATCTTGCACTAAGTCGCCTGTAGCGAGTACAAGATCATAATCGAAAGACGACTCATTAATTTCATTTAATACCGCTTGAAAACTATCATTCGTATTCACACCGAGCAATTCGCCATGATCGTCGGAAAATAGGTGCGAGTCGGTGATTTGTAACAGGCGGACAGTGTCGGCATCTGTTTGCCATTGGTAACTGTCACTCATAATCAGTATCCGAAAAATTAAAAAGAACGAGAAATAATGTACTGTTTTATTAAGATTTTTCAGCAGATAAAATGCAAAAATGTGGAATAAGTCGCATTTTTTATAATTGGGATAGATAATCTGTGAAGTCGATCACAATTTTCAAGCGATTCACCTCTGTTTGATGAGGCGCAAGGCGCTCAATTTCCGCCAGCAGAGCAACCCCTTCAGTTAAACTGCAAGCGGTTGAAATTTCCACATTTTTTGCAAAAAATTCGGCTAAATCTAGCGCTTGCTGGTTAATTGCTGCATAGATTAGACGTTGCAGATTTTGCTCACGTAAGCAAGCTGGCACTTGTAATATGCTTAAACGGGTTTGCCCTTGCCACTGTTTACTTTGCATTTGGAAACCCAGTGCGAGGAATGCGCTTTCAAGTTGCTGCCATTGCTGTGTTTGTATTTCGTCTAGGCTCAAGTTTAATGGAATGAGCAGCGCTTGTGATTCAGTACGATCAAGCTGATAACGCAGTTTAAGCCGAGCCAGCTTCTGCATGGAAATAAGACAGAAATCATTGCCTTGTTTACAGAGCAGCGCTTGGTCTTGCACTAACGCGAGTGCTTGTAAATAGCCGCTGTTTTTTATTTCTGGCTCAGGGGCGGCTGTTGTTGCTGGTTTGGGTGTAGGGGCGGTAAACACCGGCATGTTCGCTGTATTTGGTTTCAGCAACTCAGTATAAATTTTCTGCGCACGAGGCTGAATTTTTTCCGGAGCATGGCGAGCCGGTGAATGGTAATGTGCTGTACGTGGGGTTAGGGTATAAGATTGACGTACACTTGGTATGGCTGCATCCAGTGGGGCTGCTTGGCGGAAAATATTTTGTCCAGAGGCAATGCGGTTGGTTTCTGCTTGGTAATCTGCAAGCGGTTCATTTAATGCAGAATTTTGCAAGGGTAAATTTGGTTGGCTTTGCAGAGCATTCAGTACGCCTTGATAGATAAAATCGTGAACTAATCGCCCCTGATGAAAACGTACTTCATGTTTGGCAGGATGAACATTCACATCCACAAAGCTCGGATCGAGATCTAAAAATAGCACAAAAGCAGGGTAGCTCTCCTTGCTAATTAATTCACCATAGGCTTGGCGAATTGCATGGTTAATGGTTTTATCTCTCATCATCCGTCCGTTTACGTAGCTGTAACAGAGATCGCTTTGCGTTCTTGCTAATGCGGGTGAACCCACCCAACCGTATAAATGCAAATCATCATGTTGCCAATCAATATGCACGGCATGACGAACAAATTCTTCACCACAAATGGCTGCAATGCGTTTTTGTTGTTGTTCAGCATTGTTTTCTACCACAGCTTTGTAATGGCGGACGGTTTTACCGTTATGGGTAAGAATAAAGCTCACGGTGGGCTTGGCAAGAGCGATACGGCGGACAACTTCATCAATATGGGTAAACTCGGTTTTGTCGGTACGTAAAAATTTGCGTCTAGCAGGAGTGTTAAAAAATAGATTAGCAACTTCAATGGTTGTGCCAACAGGGTGAGACGCAGGCTTGATTTCTACAGCCATTTCCCGCCCCTGAGCATAAGCTTGCCATGCTTCTGCTTGGTATTCTGGACGAGAGGTTAGGGTTAAACGAGAAACCGAGCTGATACTAGCTAAGGCTTCACCCCGAAAACCGAGGCTTAAAATCGTCTCTAAATCTTCTAAACTGCTAATTTTACTGGTGGCGTGGCGAGCGAGCGCGAGGCTTAAATCTTGTTTCCCAATACCACAGCCATTGTCTCGAATACGAATAAGCTGTGAGCCACCTTTTTCAATATCAATCTGAATACGATTTGCCCCTGCATCAAGGCTATTTTCCACTAACTCTTTAACCACGGACGCAGGGCGTTCCACCACCTCGCCTGCAGCAATCTGGTTGGCAAGCTGTGGGGGAAGGATATGAATAAGAGGTTTTAATGTGTCCATAGCGTTGATAATCAGAGTAAATTTGTATCTTATCACATAAGAATCTTTCTCAAGAAATTTTATTTTGCCATTGAAAATCATTCTTGATTGATTTTATTATTCATCTGTTTCTTAGAGAGACAGCTTGCTTAACTAAAATAAGGCGTTTCATCATAGGAGCTATGTTGGTGAATGAGATTGTTAAGTTTTTTTAAAGATTATGGCTCGCTAATTGGCGTCAATAAGGTGGTGGGTCTTCATAAATAAGACATTAAAACTAGGAAACTCGTACTATATTAAAAAATGATAAATGTATCTGTTCTAGGGGAAGATCGTGAAAAAATATGAAAGGATTATAAGCAGTATTGCATCCCTATCTTCCATACGTATGTTGATTGGTGCTACATCCACCATTTATATGATAGATAGTGGGGTAGAATTATATCATATCGGTATGATAAAAAGCATGCAGGCAGTAATTATATTAGTATTTGGACTTTTTATTGGGATAATATCTGATAGGGTAAATAGGAAAAATATTCATACGATAGCAATATTTTTCTCATTTATATGGTTATATTTATTTTATCTTGGTGGCATATATTCTAGTTTAAGTCTGTTTTATCTTGCAGAGTTTCTTAATGGCATATCTCTTTGTATGATTCAGAATAATTCTAGTGGTTATTTAGTGGAGCAATTTAAACGAGAGGATAAGACAAATGAATTAGATGGTATGTTTGGAAAATTAAATAAATGGACTTTTATTGGAATGTCTCTTGCATCTTTAATTGGTGGAGTTTTATATTATTTCTTTAGCCAAGCATCATTCCTATATACATCCTTATTGATGCTGTGTTTATTTGTTTTCTCTCTATATTATCTCCCTCGCGGAGAAGAGTATAATAGTTCGAGAAAGTTGATAGATAAAAAAGAGATAAGGTTAATTTTTAGAAAAATTAGTAAACATGGTAGATCTATCTTATCTTATGTTTCATATGGTCTTTTTTTCCAAGTTATTATTCAATATTGGCAAGTGATGGTTTATGATTTCGAGCTTATTGCTAAAAATAATTATTGGTTAGGTTTAATTTTATGCTTATTAATGTTGGCTCAATCTGTTGCAGGTCAAGCAGTGGAAAGAAAAATCAAAATATCAAAATTTAATTTACATGTTGGCTCTATTCTTAATTTAATTATTTTAATTCTCGCTGTTTATTATTCTATGCCGGTGGTTTATATTGCGGGACTGTGCTTTATGATGTTCTCTATTAGATATATCTCTATTGTATTAGGTGCTGAGTTACAGTCAGATCTTAAGAACAGATTTAGGTCGAAATACAATATGGTGTTAAATAGCTTGTTAAGAATTATTACGGCAATTACGTTATTTATTGTTGGGTTTTTATTAGATTATTTTGATATTGATATTATTCTTTATCTTGGAATAGGCTTAATAAGTATAAATGTATTGTTGGCATTATTATCCAAAGATGAATATTAAAAAAACCAGATAGTAGTAAACTACTATCTGGTTTTTTTTAAAAGCTATAACCACCCTTTGCGTTTAAAGTAGATATATGGGCTGGTTGCGACCAATAACATTAAACCCAGCGCCATTGGATAACCAAATTTAAAGCCAAGTTCGGGCATAAATTCAAAGTTCATCCCATAAATTGATGAGATCAGCGTCGCTGGCAGGAACATCACCGATACCAAAGAGAATACTTTCATAATGCGGTTCTGCTCAATGTTGATAAAACCCATTGCTGCTTGCATTAAGAAATTCACTTTTTGGAACAGTGATTCGTTATGTGGCTGGAGAGACTCTACATCTCGCATAATATCGCGCGCTTGTTCAAGCTGATTATTTGGCAAGCGAGTTTTACGCAGTAAAAAGCCTAAGGCTCGCTGCGTATCCATTAAGCATTGGCGAACTTTGGAGCTTGCATCCTCTAATTCGGTGAGATCAGAAAGCGCATCATTGAGGCGGTTGTTGTTTTTATTTTGCTCGTTCTCATCCGGCTCATTTAGAATGACTCGGCTCAATTTCTCTAAATCGGCATAGATATTTTCAATGACATCGGCAAGCTGCTCAATCTTGGTCTCAAACAAATCGAGCAACAATTCATATGCATTACCGTCAATTAATTTTGCTCGACGTGAGCGCATACGATAGAGACGAAAAGCAGGTAAATCGCGCTCACGAATGGTAAATAAGCGCCCATCTCGAATCGTAAAACCGACAGTGGCGATATCGGGATAGTCTTCATCGTCTAAACAGTAGAAAAAGGAGTGCATGTGCAAGCCGTCTTCATCTTCAAAGAAACGCGCAGATGCTTCCAAATCTTCTAATTCATGTTCTTCAGCAAGGGTTTGGTCTAGACGATGTTCCAGCACCGAACGCTCTTCATCACTAGGATCGATTAAATCAATCCAAATAGCATCATTAAGCTGTTCTTGAGCGGTTTCATCGACATTGATAAGACGGTCGTTTTGCAACGAAAAAGCTCTGATCATTGTATTCTCCAAGAAAAAGGGAGAGATAAACGAAGGAACAAAAAGATACAAACAGGAACCGACGCATTGTCGGTGGAGAATTGGACAAGGCGGGTTAGCAAACTGATAAGTATCGACTGTGACTGTCCAAAGTGTGATCTCCAAAGTAAAAAACGGCAAAATGGTACAGATTTCGCCGCTTTTCGTCAAGGATTACTCAATATCTACATTATACATCGTATTTGCCCATGACGCTGGCTTGGGCAAGAATGTGTCCCTGCATGGCAAAATGCAGATCATTAAAGCGAAAACCTTTTTTGAGTTGCAAATCACAATCTAGTGCGTACACAATTAATTCATAACGGTGTTCACAGTTTGGCGGCGCCATTCCTCCATAGCTTGATGCTTCATCAAGCTCAAATTTGCCTAGGACACTTGCCCAGCTATTTGCACCTTGTACAAAGTCTGTCGCAGTGAGGCTTTCATTTTCGGCAAGGCTGGTGCGCTTAAGATCGGCGATAAGCCAATGCACCAAAACAAAACCACTGGCAGTAATTGCATCTTTATCCTCTAGTACAACAGCAAAGGATTTTGTCCCTAAAGGCGCATCTTGAATTTCAAATGGAATAGAATAAGTTGGCATACCATTTGGACTAAATTGCGTCCCTCGTTTGCCATATTTATCCGCAAATGAGCCATTTTGAATTGCAGCACTGGTAACCCGCATATCACCCTCCTATTTTTGATGATTTTCTTGATAAAGCCATTCACCGACTTGTTTGGCAAAATAAGTGAGAATACCATCAGCCCCTGCTCGTTTAAAGCAAAGTAGGCTTTCCATAATACACTCTTTCTCTTTCAGCCAGCCGTTTTGAATAGCAGCCATATGCATTGCGTATTCACCTGAGACTTGGTAGGCAAAGGTTGGCACACCAAAGGTTTCTTTTACACGCCAAACCATATCTAAATACGGCATACCCGGTTTGACCATCACCATATCTGCCCCTTCTTGAATATCCAGCGCCACTTCGTGTAGCCCTTCATTACCATTTGCAGGGTCAAGCTGATAGGTGAATTTATTTCCGCCTTTTAAATTGCCGGCTGAACCAACTGCATCACGGAATGGGCCGTAGTAGTTAGAAGCATATTTGGCCGAATAGGCCATAATTTGTGTATTAATGAAACCATTTGCTTCCAAGGCGGTACGAATTGCACCGATACGGCCATCCATCATATCACTTGGGGCAACAATATCTGCCCCTGCTTGCGCGTGTGAAAGTGCTTGTTTCACCAGCACTTCAGTTGTCACATCATTTAGGACATAACCTTCGTTATCTATAATGCCGTCTTGCCCGTGAGTAGTGAATGGGTCGAGAGCCACATCAGTAATTACGCCTAATTTCTCACCAAATTTTTCTTTTAAAGCACGTACTGCGCGTTGTGCTAAACCATTAGGATTATAGGCTTCTTCTGCCATTAGTGATTTTTTTGCTTCACCGATCACAGGGAATAATGCCACGGCGGGCACGCCGTATTTAACTAATAATTCTGCTTCAATTAAAAGCTGATCAATTGTTAAGCGCTCTACATTTGGCATTGATGGCACTTTTACACGTTGATTTTCGCCTTCAATAATGAAAACAGGATAGATAAGATCTGCAGCGGTTAATGTATTTTCCGCCACTAAACGACGGCTAAATTCATGCTTGCGTAAACGACGCATACGACGATGTGGAAAGTGGGTAGTCATAAATTGGGTCATAATAAATCCTTATTTCAATAATTCTGTTAATTTTGCTAAGACCATCTCTGGTTGAATATCAATCAAACTTTGATGGTAACCTTCGGCACTTTCGCCTTTGCGGATTTTGATTAAGCCACCTTCAATTAAACGGATAATCACTGCTTTCTTAGAAAGTGGAGGCGTATATTGTGGGCTTGTCGGGCCGTAAAGCGCTACCAATGGGCGATTTAATGCTGCAGCAATGTGCATTAAACCGCTGTCGTTAGATACCACAGCAACGCAATCTGAAATCAAATCAACAGCCTGATTTAAATCTGTTTGCCCAGCTAAATTTAAACAGTAGCGTTGTAAATCCTCGGGTAAAGCAGAGCGAATTGCTTCGCCTACGGCTTCATCTTTTTTCGATCCAAATAGGCGTATGCTATAGCCCTGTTCAATCAATTTTTCTGCGACTTTAGCGTAGTGATAGTGAGGATAACGTTTTGCCGGACCAAATTCTGCTCCTGGGCAGAATCCGATAGCTGGACGGTTTTCAGCATAAGCAAGCTGTTTCTTAAAATGCTGCAGAGTCTGTTCAACTTGTGAGTTCTCTACCTTGAGATAAGGGCAGGAAATAGGCAGGTTTTCTGCGCTAGGAATTTGCCCCTTGTCAAACGCTAGAGCCACATAACGTTGCACCATTTTGGGGTAGTCATTTTTATTATGGCGAATATCGTTTAAAAAACCAAAACGCATCTCGCCTTTCCAACCACGGCGCTGTTTGATTTTGGCAAAGAAAGGGATAAATGCCGATTTAAGCGAATTAGGCAAGACAATGGCGAGGTCATACTGATTTTGCAAATTTTTGCCTAATTGATACCGCTTGCACAGGCGAAATGCGCCGTGTCCAATTGGCATAGAAATTGCTTTGCGTATTTCAGGCATACGAGAAAGTAATGGACGACACCAATCAGGCGCCATCACATCAATTTCGCAATCGAGATAGTTCTGTTTGAGTTGTTGATAGAGCGAGTGCGACATCATCATATCACCAACCCAAGAGGGGGCAATAACTAGAATATTCATCAATGAGCTCCTATTTCTTTACACAGTTTTGCGCAAGAATTTTACCGTTTTTATCGCGCAATGTACCCTTACCGTTAAAATCTTCACTCCAAATCCAACGGATATTGCTATATTTTTTGCTGTTGTTACGGGTGAGCGCCGAGGATAACCGATGCGTGGTTTGATTGAACGTGACACTAATATATTGGCTTTTTTTACTATTTGCTGCCTTGGTTACCCGAACTGTTTTATTTTTACTACACTGGTAGAGCACCGTTCTGTTTTTTACTGTGCTGGTTACTTTTTTCTTGGTTGCAATGAGCTGTTTGGGCGGTTCAATCGTTTGTATTTGTTCAATAGGAGCGGTTAATGGCGGTGGCATACAAGCGGTTAAAAATACTGAAAAAATTGCAAGCGAAATAACTTTTTGCATTTTATCCTTCCTTTAGGCAAAAAGAGCAACGCAATGCGTTGCTCTTGGTATGAAATTATCGATAAATATAATTACCGTCAGCTTGGCGAATGTACTTACCACTGCCAATATTCATCTCAACGATACGATTATTTTTATCTAAGCGAACAGTGATTTTTTGACCTGGACTTAAACGGCTAGTTGCACCATTTAACTTGGTCATTTTATTGAGTTCTGGCAAATTCGCACCTAAACCATTATCACGGAAGTTTTGGAATAGTGACACACCTTTTTGTACGGTAATAGTTTTGCTACTTACTGCATTGCTAGTGGCTGGTGTAGCTACTGTAGCCGGTTTGTTGGTAGCTGTGTCAGATTTTGTTTTAACCGTGTGACTTTGTGTTTTTATTGAATCCGCTTTAGTATTTGCGGTAGCCGGTTTTAAACTTTTAGCCGGTTTTGCTGGTTCCGCTTTCACCACTTCTGGTTGATGAATCACACTGCTATGGGCATTTGGTTTGCTCACAGTCACTTCAGCAGGTGCACTGGTTACTGCCGGTTTTAATGCAGCTGTTTCTGTTGCCGTAGTTAGCGCGAGTTCTTGTGAAACTTCAGATTGCACCGGTGTTTCTGTTGTCGCAGTCTCAGTTTGTTCTGTGATGCTGGATGCAGCTTCACTGTTTGCTTGAGCTTGTTTTTCTGCTTCAAGTCGTTGCTGTAATGCTCGCGCTTCTTCCTCAGCACGTTTAGCTTCTTCTTCATCCACAGGGCGGAATTCAATTGGCAAACTTGAGCCTTGTGCTTGCAGATCTTCAACACTTTGTGGTGTTTTTGGTTTTAACAAGAAGAAAACCAAAATCAGTGCTAATGCCAGCAACGCAACTAAAAGTAAACGGCGGTATTTCGATGGTACTTTTTCGGCCAATGATGGTTTTTTCGGTGCTGTTTGTGCTTGGCTAGGAATAACGCGTTCTAAATTATTCGCTTCTTTTTCATGCTCATGGTTTTGTTGAGAAGTTTGTTCCATTTTTTTCGACTCGGTTTGGGGTTGATGAGTTGTTAGGGATTCTGTGTTTAATGGTTTGCTGTTCGCTGCAGTCGCGTTTGCATCTTTTTCCACTGGTGTAAAGGCAAAGCCCAATGTAGGGGCAACTTTTGCGTTATTCGAAGTAGCCGTTGGTATGCTTTTTTCTGTAGTATTTTTGGCAAGGGCTTCTTTTGCAGCTGTAGCTGCGGCAGAAATAGCAGCCTGTTCTGCTTCAGAACGTTTTACTAATGGCGTAAAAGTGTGCCCAGGAGACTGTTTAGAGTGCATTGAAAATGCGACAGGTTGGTTAATACTGGCTTTTTCTGCTGCTTCAGCTACAGGGTTGTGATCTAAATTAGCGGGTTGTGAGGGCTGACCAAAGGTCGGCTCTTTACGCAAATTATTTTGAGTCATAGTCGTTGTCTGCAAGTTATTCAAAAAAACGGCTTATTCTAAAGGATTTCTAAACTATCAGCACGCCCTTTTTCGACAAGCGGTTGTTTTTCTACATTTTTTTACAAAAGAGCCCGTTTGGCAAAATTTATGCTGCATGTCTAGGCAATTTTTTGCTTTTCTCGATCTATATCCCAAAAATAACATAAGCCCATTGCAGCACTATTTTTTCAGTTTTAAGGTGGCGCTTAGTTTTAACCCAGCTAAGAGGAATATCTTATGAAAAAATATCTGCGTATTGCGCTTTCTTCCCTTGTGGCATTTTGTACGCTATCTGCTTTAGCACAAACGCAACGTGAAGCAACACATACTGAACCGGTTGCTATTGAGCAAGTTGCGCAGGCTCAGGTACAGAATGTCAATTTAGTTAATCTGAATACAGCAACGGCGGCTGAAATTCAAGATAAATTAGTCGGTATTGGTGCGAAAAAAGCGCAAGCGATAGTAGAATATCGCGAGAAAAATGGCAATTTTATTAGCCTTGAACAGCTCACAGAAGTTTCTGGTATTGGTAAAGCAACACTAGATAAGAACCGCGATCGCCTTGTATTAGAGTAATGCAGTTTAACCTTGTTTTTGTTATACTTAACCGTTGGATTTAACAAGAACAAGGTTTTATTTATGTCATTAAATGCATACCCACGTCCAAGTTACGCACAGCGTGCCAAAATTGCTTTTCAATACCTAATGCCACAGCTAGGGCTAACTCGAGTGGCTGGCTGGTTGGCAGAAAAAGAGTGGGGGGCGGTGACTCACTTTATTATTAAGCTCTTTGCTAAAGTATATAACGTGAATTTCACCGAGGCTGAAAAAAGCAGCCCATCAGATTATAAGAGCTTTAATGAATTTTTTATTCGCCCATTAAAAATGGGGGCTCGCCCAATTGTATCAGGTGAAAATGTACTTTGTTTACCCGCTGACGGACGTGTTAGTGAAGTAGGACGCATCGAAGACAATCGTTTAATTCAAGCCAAAGGGCATCATTTTACGCTTGAAACTTTACTAGCTAATGATGTTGAGCTGGCAGAAAAATTCAAAGATGGTGATTTTATTACCACCTATCTCTCGCCAAGAGATTATCATCGTGTACATATGCCGTGTGATGGCATCTTACGTAAAATGATTTACGTTCCTGGAGAGCTTTTCTCGGTTAATCCATTTCTTGCGGAACATGTGCCAAATTTATTTGCACGTAATGAACGCTTGATCTGTGTATTTGAGACAGAATTTGGCACCATGGTGCAAATTCTAGTGGGGGCAACGATTACGGCAAGTATGAGTACTGTCTGGGCAGGTGTAGTGAACCCTCCAAGATCGAGCGAGGTGAAAGTGTATGATTACCCAGATGAGGGGGAGAATGTCATTCGTTTGAAGAAAGGGGAAGAGATGAGTGCATTCCGCCTAGGTTCAACAGTGATTAACCTTTTCCCTAAAAGTAGGGTTGTTCTTGCCGAACATTTGCAAGCAGGTGAAGTAACCCGAATGGGCGAATTATTAGCTAGTGTGAAGTAAGAGCTGGCTTCCAATTTATGAGCAAGCGGTTGATTTTGCAAAAATTTTTACAAAATCAACCGCTTGTTGCTTATTGGTATTTGTGTCGATTGAGTTCCAGCCACTGTAAACCAATTACAGTGATCACATTATCTATCTTGCCTTCGCAGACCCATTGGTATGCTTGTTCTCGCTCAACGACATGAACTAGCATCTCTTCATCCTCTTCATCTAAGCCATAGATTCCGCCAACTTGAGCGCTATCAACCAAGCCTAAGAAAATATGTAAGCGCTCAGAAGTTCCGCCAGGGCTATTCCATACACTTAATGCATGAGTTACCTGCTCAACTCGTAAACCAGCTTCTTCCTCAGCCTCACGAATTGCTACCTCTGCTGCACTTTGCCCCTCTTCGATCATTCCGGCAACTAATTCAACCAACCACGGTGAACGTTCACTATTTGGATCTAGCGCCCCTATGCGAAATTGTTCAACTAATACGACTTTGTCTAATTTTGGATCGTAGGCAATCAGCGCGGCAGCCTCGCCTTTAACCATCAGTTCACGTGTGACTTTGTCACTTACGCCGCCTTTGAATAATTTATGTCGAAAGGTGATTTTTTTCAGATGAAAATGTCCTTTATACAGTGTTTCTTCGTGGAGCATTTCTACGTCTTTTTGCTGAAATTGATGGATTTGAGTCATAAATTCGATTCTCCTTAACTTTTACGCAATCGATCTGAATGAACGATATAGAGCGCGATGATCATTACTAGGATTGCTAATGCAAATAATAAAGTATGCAGGGCATTGGAATGATCGACAATAATTAAACGTACCATAGCGGTAATTCCAATATAGAGGAAATAGCGCAGCGGAAAGTGATAATTGTATTTGAAATACTGCACAATGAGGGCAAGAAATTCAAAGTAGAGGAAGAAAACCACAATTTTTTCGACCACTTGGAATTTATCGCTGTGATTGAGTAGTAAGGCATACAAAGAATAGGATTCAGCAAACAGCGAATAACCTAATAATATACCTGAAACAAGCAGAGAGATATTTAAAATCCATTGAAATGCTTCAGAAATTAGCTTGGCAAAGCGAGAATGGTGTTGGGGGAAGTGCATAAATTAATTTACCTGATAAATAATCGGCTCAAGTTCGAGCTTATGGAGCTGTCCATTTTTCCATTGTGTTAATTCTGCCATTTGGCCTTGTTCGCTAAAGTAGGCTAAATAGCATGGTAGTTGATAGAAGAAAAAGAGTTTTCCTTTAGGGCAATGTATCGATTCAATACGCTGCTGGCTAATATTGTGGTAAACCTCAGAAAGCTTGGCAATTCCTATCCCCTGCGCTTTTAAAATGGCTTCACGTAGACACCAGGTTAAATAAAAGCGTTGCTCGCAGGTTGTGAGCTGAGGTAAATAACGCATATCACTAAGCTCTGCAATTTCTTGTGTACTCGCATAATACTCAAGAAGCGCTTGGTAGCGCCGCGTTTTTTGTGGCTGTTCAATATCGATGCCAACCGCATTCTGAGATTGGCTATAACGGAAAATCACTGCTACCCAATCACCAGAGTGACTGATATTAAAATCAACATGTGGATGGGGAACATAAGGTCTGCCACTCGGTGTTTCTTGTATCTTTGCTAAGAGTGCATCATCTAATCCGTGCTGCGCCATACATTGATGCAGCAGAAAATGTGCGAGTCGGCGACTTTTCCATTTTTGTATTTGGCGGCTTGATAGTTCGCTGTGCTGTGTTGGTTTAGCGTAGTTTTCAAATTCTGTAGGGATCGGCTCATTATTGTGGGCCAAAATAATATGCAAGCGGTCGAAACGCGTCATTTTTTTGCAATATCCTTTGTCTTACATGGGCAATCATTATGGTGATCATCTACGAGTCCAGCCGCTTGCATAAAGGCGTAGCAAGTGGTTGCTCCGACAAAAGAAAAGCCTTTTTTCTTGAGCGCTTTTGACATAGCAATTGATGCCTCTGTTTTTGCTGGTGCGGTAGCTTGCACGTGATTAATTTGTGGTTGATTTGCGACAAATGCCCAAACAAATTGGCTGAAATCTTCACCTGCGGTTTGCATAGCTAGATAAGCCTGTGCGTTTTTAATGATAGCAGCCAGTTTTGCACGGTGACGGATTAAACCGCAATTGAGCATTAAAAGATCAAGATCATGCTCCGTCATTTTAGCAATCTTATCTGGATCAAACTGATAAAATGCTTGGCGGTAATTTTCACGTTTTCTGAGCACAGTAATCCAAGCCAGCCCTGCTTGCTGGCTTTCTAAGCAGAGGAGTTCAAATAGTTTCCGGCTATCTTTTTCAGGGATACCCCACTCGTTATCATGATAGTGGATATAGAGAGGATCATTTCCTACCCAATTACAACGAAGCATTTGTAAAATTCCTATAAAAAACAACCGCTTGCTTTAGGATTTGGGGGCAAAACTATTTCGTTATTTTCCAGATCTGCCGCTGGTTGATTAAACGAACTTTGCCGTCTTGTGACACATAACCACCTTTAACTGCCTCAAATAGCGTACTCTTCGTCTTACTGGCTGAAAAAATTTCAGCTTTTTGGCGGTCTTCAGACAAGATGACATAAAGAGCAAGCGTATTGTCATTCGGATCGGTAAGCTTAATATCCGCTATAGCAAAGGGCTGAATGCAATTTTGTTTAATCATCGAATAACGATAACCAGCCGATGAAATACAGCCGTGTGCATCGCGATCTGAGCCTAAAATAGCTGTTTCCCCTGAGTTTGCAGAACAGGCAGTGACTAAGCTGGCTAAAGTCAAAATGAACAAAATTTTACGCATAAATGAGTCCTTAGCGTTTTGGTAGGTAGCGCGCAGGATCAACTGATTTACCGTGATAACGAATTTCAAAGTGTAATTTATTACTATTTGTGCCGGTGCTACCAAGGGTGGCAATGGTTTGGCCTGCTTTTACGCTTTGCTGTTCTTTGACTTTTATAGTGTCGTTATGTGCATAAGCACTTAAAAAATCGTCATTATGCTTGATGATGATTAAATTACCATAGCCTTGTAAGGCATTGCCTGCATAAACTACTTTACCTGCTGCAGCTGCTTTCACGGCTTGTCCTTTAGTGCCGGCGATATCTAAGCCTTTATTACCCGCTTCAGAGTTAGAGAAACCAGAAATAACACGCCCATCAGTTGGCCATTGCCATTTAATTGATGAAGTTATTGGCGCTGTATTGGCTGTTGTTGCGCTAATGCGAGGAGCTGTACTTGCCGTTGTGGCTGTTACTGCTGGTGCTGCTGTTGCAGTCACCGTTGGTCGTTGTGGTGCAGCAGTGCTACTAGAAGCTTTAACAGGGCCGGTGACCGAGCCATCAGAGCCATAGGCAGTGCCATTTGGAGCACTGGTGTAGGTTACTTCTGGCTCTGCTGGTTTTGGCACTGCCGTAGGGGCTGGCGCAGGAACCGAGACAACGCTGTTATTTGTTTGAGCACTAGTATTTCCCAATTTTAAGGTTTGTCCAACACGTAGTTGATAGGGCTCACTCATATTGTTTAGTGCAGCGATTTCGGTAACATCTTTGCCAGCAATATAGGCGATTAAGAACATCGTATCACCTTGGCGTACGGTGTAGGTGTCACCATTATAAAAGCCTTTATCAATTTGATTATAGATAGGCTTATTATTTTCATCGCGCGGGATAGTGAAATCTTGCGAAACTTTTTTTACTGTAGCTTTTGCCGTTGGTTTGGCAACAGGAGGTGTCTTAGTTTCAACCGGAGTAGGTAATGGTTGTGGAGCCGTATAAGTTGGCTGTTGAGTAATAGGTTGTGGCACAGAATAGGTAGGTGTATTCATGCTGCTCGGCATTTCTGTTGGTTGAATATCAGTTTGCCAGCCATAGCTGCCACTATCTATTGCTCCTGTATTAGCAACTGGCTGCATTACGCCAGGTGGTAGTTCTGCATCACTTGCATTTACTACTGGTGCAGGGGTGTTGGAGCCACATGCTGTTAGCACCAGAGCGCTTAATGGCAACAGGAAAAAGGCGTGTTTCATATTAAAATCCTTAAAAATAAAAATAGAAAAGCAAGATGCCCTTGGCTGATATTGATAAAATATCAACAGCAGCTAGAGCCATCTTACTTCTGTTATTCAGTACAATTATCTGACTCGCAATACACTACCTACTTTTAATTTAGTTGTAGTGCTAATGTTATTGAGTGCAGCAATTTGTTCGGCGCTTGTGCCAGTTAGATAGCCAATCAGATAGAGTGTGTCGAACTGACCAACAGTGTAGCTACTATCGCTATAGCAGCCTTTAGTGATTTGGCTGTAAATTGGTTTATTTGCGCCATCTCGCACGACTTGGCAGCTACCAACGACTTCCGTATTGAATGTGTTACTGCCGTATGAAGTGGCAACAGGTTGTGGTGCGGAGTATGTTGGTGCTTGGTAAGTTGGTTGCCCCATAGATGCTGGCATTTGAGTTGGCTGAACTTCAGTTTGCCACGCGGTTGAAGCATCTGTAATTTCAGCATTAGTTGTTTCACTGCTGGTGTTATTTGTACAACCGGTGATAGCAATAGCAATGAAAGAAAGTAAGAAAAGCGATTTTTTCATAATAGTGCACCTTTTATTTTAATAAGTTATAAACTATGTAGGCGAGTATAGCGAATGCTACAGTTGCCCAACCAATTAATTCGATAGAACGGCGGATTTTTTCTGCGTACTTTACTCCACCCCAAGCAAATAGTTTTGCCACTAAATAGAAACGGGCAAAACGGGAAATGGCGGCAGTTAAGACAAAAGGTAGAAATGCCATTTGCATTACGCCTGCACAGATTGTAAACACTTTAAATGGAATTGGCGAGAACCCCGCAAGAAAAACAACCAAAATTCCCCAAGTTTCAAACCAATGTATAGCTTTATCAAAATTTGCTTGTTGTCCCCATGCATTGATAATATCTTTAACCCAATCAAAGGCAAAGTAGCCAATAGCATAACCAATCATACCACCAAGCACAGATGCAACAGTTGTATAAATGGCATAGCGGATCGCCATTTGGGGCTTACTCATTGCCATTGGTGCAAGCATTACGTCAGCAGGAACGGGGAAAAAGATCGATTCAATAAAACTTACAAAGCTTAGCCAGAAAGCTGCATGGCGGTGCTTAGACCAAAGCATTGTTTTGTCATAAATTGCGCCAAATAGTTTCATCAAAAACTCTCTTTTAAATTTAAAATGGTTTGGTGTGCTGTCATATCCGCTTGAATAGGTGTAACGGAAACAAAGTTATGCTCAATAGCATAAAAATCAGTGCCTTCATCACGTTCAATGGCTGCACCATTTGCACCGATCCAATAAATTGTTGAGCCTCGCGGATCTTGCTGTTTAATAATTTCTGCCGCAGGCGAGCGGTTGCCTAAGCGTGTGATTTGGATGCCTTGTAGTTCCGCGTAGGGGATATTAGGGACATTCACATTTAAAACTTGATGTGTTGGGATTGCGGGCGATTGTACTTTGGGCAATAAATCCAGCACTACTTGTGCTGCAGTTTCAAAATAGTTTTCACCACTTAGATGCCCCGCGCCATTTTGACCAACCAAAGAGACTGCGATGGATGGTAATGGTAAATGGCGACCTTCAAGAGCGGCAGCGACTGTACCGGAATAGACGACATCGTCGCCTAAATTTGCACCGTGATTAATACCTGAAACAACCAAATCAAAAGGGGTATCAAATAAGCCATTCAAGGCGAGATGCACACAGTCGGCCGGCGTGCCAGCAATGAGCGAATAGTCACCGTTGGCTAATTTTGCCACACGTAGCGGCTCGGTGAGCGTTAAACAGCTGGAAGCTGCGCTACGATTTCGATCTGGTGCGATTAAGGTAACATTATGTCCTGCGGTTCGTAAGGTTGCTGCTAGCGTTTGAATGCCTTGGGCATGTACGCCATCATCGTTGCTAATAAGTATGTTCATATGGGGGTTATTTGTTGTTTGGTTAAAATCTCTATAGTGTATTTTCGACTTTTCTTGAGGCACTTTCTCGATAAGAATAAAGTCAGTAGCAAGCCATATGCGAGTGAGATTACTATTCACTCACCTTTACTAACTCCCGAATTAGCCCTGTGGCATAGCTTCCACTGCCTAAATAAAATGTCAGCCACAAACCTTCAGGTTTAAATTGCCATTGTAGATTTTGCGGCTTGGTGAACATTGCTCGGCGAGCAGATTTCATCCGTTCTTGTTTCATCAAATCTAGCAAAGATTGGTGCTGTTCAATGATCTTTTGTTCTTGTTCACAACAGGTTTTTGATAAACTCTCTTCACCAATCAGTGGTGCGGTTAGCAAAATATCGCCTGATTGTAATCGCTTGTGTAGCTCATCAATCTCTTCACTTTTAGCAATAAAATAGCTATTTGAGCCAGCCAGTTGTAGGGCATCGTTTTCTAATACTTTTTCTGTTAAACCTTGTGCAATACGCTCAGATACGACCAAATTAAACACTTCTGAACGGGCAGCAGAAAGGTAGAAACTGCGTTTTTTGCGATCTTTTACTTTAATTTCACCCTTTGCCCAACGCAGAGCAGCGGTTAAATTATGTCCGTCTCGTCCGAAACGTTGTTCGGTAAAATAATTGGGAAAACCGACCGCTTGTAAGTGTGTTAAGCGCTGTATAAGTTCATCTGTTTCTACCGCATCACGCAGTAAAATCTCAAACTCGTTGCCGTCTAAACTGCCCGTGCGGATTTTACGATTGTGGCGGGTCACTTCTAAAATTTCTACGCCTTCAAGTTGAAATTGGCTGAAATTAGGCGTGTCTTTGCCAGCAAGATGTAAGCAAAACCATTGTTCTGTAATTGCTTTACGGTCTTTTAGACCTGCATAGCTCATATTTTTAATGGAAATACCTGCAAACTCGGCAAGTTTTTCACCTACAAAAAGCGTATTTGCGTCTGTCTTGCGCACTTTAACTGCGACAAATTCGCCTTCGCCTGTTAGTTCATAGCCAAGGTTTTCCCGCACAATAAAATCAGCACATTCAGCTTTTAATCTGGCGTGTTGCTGCGGCTCGCCTAAAAGATAGTGTAAGTTCATGAGGAATAAGGAATTACAAAAGCGTATATTCTAGCACTTAGATCAAATAAAGTGATAAAACTGCAACAAATTTCGTAAAATTTGCTATAGTTCGCTCGTTTATTTTTACTTTCAATTTGAGGAGAACTTAAAATGGCTCGTCGTCCACTTGTAATGGGTAACTGGAAATTAAATGGTGACAAGGCGTTCACTAAAAATTTAATTGCGGAATTAAACGCCGAACTCGCTGGGGTTACTGGTTGTGGTGTAGCGATTGCACCACCAGTAATGTATTTAGCAGAAGCGGAAGCTGCATTAGCTGGTTCTGCGATCGCATTAGGTGCACAAAATGTTGATGTGAATGTGAAAGGCGCATTTACGGGTGACATTTCAACTGAAATGCTCAAAGAGTTCGGTGCGAAATATATCATCATCGGACACTCAGAACGTCGCACTTATCATAAAGAGAGCGATGAATTTGTTGCTCAAAAATTCAAAGCATTAAAAGATGCAGGTTTGGTGCCTGTACTTTGTATTGGTGAAACTGAAGCAGAAAATGAGGCAGGTCAGACACAAGCAGTGTGCGCGCGTCAAATTGATGCAGTAATCAATAGTCTTGGTGTAGAAGCGTTCAACGGCGCAGTGATTGCTTACGAACCTGTTTGGGCTATTGGTACGGGTAAATCAGCCACTCCGGCACAAGCACAAGCTGTTCATGCATTTATTCGTGGTCACATTGCGGCGAAATCGCAAGCTGTAGCAGAGCAAGTGATTATTCAATACGGTGGTTCGGTAAATGATGCGAATGCTGCGGAATTATTCACTCAACCTGATATTGATGGAGCGTTAGTTGGTGGAGCTTCATTAAAAGCTGGTGCATTTGCGGTAATCGTTAAAGCTGCAGAAAAAGCGAAAGCGTAATTTTTATTTGAATATACAAGCGGTCGATTCTGTAAAAAATGATGCAAAATCGACCGCTTTGCTATTTGTTGATAGAAAATCGCTTGCAAACTATCCAACTAGAAGAGATTTTGCAAAAAACGGTTGATTTCATTCTGAATCTGCGTAAAATGCGCCCCTGTTACGCAAATTAAGGGTCATTAGCTCAGTCGGTAGAGCAGCGGACTTTTAATCCGTTGGTCGAAGGTTCGAATCCTTCATGACCCACCATTTAATTTCGTATATCACTTTTGTGGGTCATTAGCTCAGTCGGTAGAGCAGCGGACTTTTAATCCGTTGGTCGAAGGTTCGAATCCTTCATGACCCACCATTCAATTTATCTTCTTTTCGGGTCATTAGCTCAGTCGGTAGAGCAGCGGACTTTTAATCCGTTGGTCGAAGGTTCGAATCCTTCATGACCCACCATTTATTTCTTCTTTTAGTACGTCTCTTTAGTTTAGCTTTATGCCAAGTGCTTTGTTGATTTGGGTATAAAAAAAGCTGAATTTAGTTATTGTCTAATCCAGCCTTGAAGTATTAAGTTGTATAAAGTTAGATAAGCCCTTGCTCTTCTAATTTGCCTAAGAAATATGGCATTTGTTCACGCCAAGCAGGCCAGTCGTGATCAACATCGTGTCCCCAATAGTCAAACCAGGCTTCCACGCTTTTCGCATTAAATGCATCTTGTAAACGACGAGTATCAGCAACGTGTTGCTCTTCCCAAGCCCCTTGACCAACGGCAATAATGTAGTGATTTTGGCGATAACGTTCTAAGAACCAGTTATCGTGGGTATTCCACAAATAATCAATCGGAGAATTATGGTACACAGCAGGATCACCATAGTATTCGCCAGTGAAGAAACGAGCATCATAGACACCGCTTAACGCAATTGCAGTATCAAACAAATCAGGGTGACGAAGGGCAAAATTGATTGTGTGATATGCCCCCATACTGCAACCTGTGGCAATCATCGCTCCGCCCCATTGTGATTCGTGGCGAATTAGCGGCACAAGTTCATTGATGATATAACGGTCGTAGGCGTCGTGAGCCAGTGCCATATCATGCCCTGATTTGTGTTTAGAAAGCCAAGATTCTGCATCGTAAGAATCTGGGGTGTAGAATTTAATTAAGCCACGCTCAATAAAGGATTTACAGGCCTCAATCATACCAAAATTACCGTATTCATTTTGGTTTCCGCCTGATGATGGGAAGACGATCACAGGTTTACCTGCATGACCGTAAACATTGAAATACATTTCACGACCTAATTCGCCGCTCCATTGACTTCTTCTTTCAAAGTGCATTTTGTTGTTTTCCTATGGATTAAATGTAGGGGCGAACCGATGTATTCGCCCTGATATTCCGATGAGATTCATTTGGGCGGACACATCGGTCCGCCCCTACAATTTGCAAATTTTTGTTGAAATTTGACCGCTTACTGTTTTTGCTGTGCAAACGCCGCAATTTCTCGCAATTGCTCCATCGTTTCAGTACGAGCTAAAATACCGTGTTCACCCATAATTTTGGCGAATACACCCGGAACGTGTTGTACGCTGATGATGTTATCACGATATTTTTCACACACTTGCTCAATGCTGTGCGCATAGTTTTTATTTGCTTTACGAGAGATATACACCACATTCCAAGGGTGTGTGATTTCGGTGTGGAATTTGTTTTCTTTGACGATATTGGCAAATTCAGCAAATACATCGCAATCATTCGCATAGTTCCACATATCAATGGTTAAGCCACCCGGTGGACGGCAGTTAATTTCAAGTGGCATTAACTCGCCCGTTTTTTTCACACGGAAAAATTCAAAGTGGAAGAAACGTTCACGCACTTTGAATGCGTCCACACATTTTTTACCGAGTTTGATTAAATCTGCTTTAATTTCTCGTGGAATGTAGTAGAACATATCGTTGTCTTTTTCAACGGTTTCTAGCACAACTTCCGAGTATTCAAGGCTAGAATGGAACACGATATTGCCGTCTTTATCGGTTAAGCCATCAAAGGTTACAATATCGCCTTCAATAAACTCTTCCATAATGTATTCCACGCCAGCGGTTTTATAACCAAAGAAATCTTCTAATTCTTTGTTAGATTTAATTTTGTAGGTATCAGATGCACCCACACCTGAATTTGGCTTGATGATAATTGGGAAGCCGTATTTTTTGGCTAATTTACGTGCTTCGTCGTCAGAGTGGAATACTTGACCCTGTGCCACTTTTAAGCCCGCTTTGCGAAACACTTCTTTCATCTGTGCTTTGGTTTTAATGGCGAGCATATCCTCGTTCTTGTAACCAAATACATTGAAATCAGTACGCAATGCAGCATCAAGTTCTAGCCAGTATTCATTGTGAGATTCAATGCGATCAATGCGACCATATTTATGCGCAAAGTAAGCCACTGCCCGATACACTTGCTCATAATCTTCCATATTATCTACACGATAATATTCAGTTAGATTGCGACGAAGATTTTCACTCAACATTTCATATGGAGTGTCTGCAATCCCTAATGTGTTGAAGCCTTTTTCCTTCAAACGAACCGCAAAGGTTTCAAAGTTTGTCGGAAAATGTGGCGAAATCATCACAAAATTCATTGGTTTTGTCATTGTTTGCTTTCCTGTTGTAATTGTAAGAAATTTGATTATTAGGCTACCGATTTATGCTTAAAATAGCAACCGGATTATTTGCCAAATGCTTGTTTATATTCGTTTTCATTAAAGCCAATCAGCGCGATGTTGCCGCTAATAACGATTGGGCGTTTAATTAAGGTTGGATTTTCTTGTAGTACTTGTAATGCTAAGGCTTTATCAAGATTCTGCTTGATTGCTTCATCTAACCCTCGCCAAGTTGTACTTTTTTTATTTACTAAGATTTCCCAACCAAATTTTTCCACCATCTCTGTTAGCCATTGCGGGTCGAGCCCATCAACACGATAGTCATGTAGTTGTGGATTGAGATGGTTTTCATTGAGCCATTTGATGGCTTTTTTTACGGTGTCGCAATTTTTTATGCCAAAGATAGTTGTCATGATTAATCCTATTTTTATTGTGATATTGAAAGATCCAGATTAGGTATTGTTGTGCCATTATCAGGCTTCTATCATTGCCTGCCAAATCTTCACTGCATCAACAGTCTCTGCGACATCGTGCACACGCAAAATTTTTGCGCCATTTTGTACAGCAAGTAAAGCTCCAGCAACGCTGCCGATGAGACGTTGATCGACGGGCTTATCAAGTACTGCTCCAATCATTGATTTGCGTGAAAGGCCAGCTAATACGGGATAACCTGATTGGGCAAATACATTGAGATGTTTTAATAGCTGATAGTTATGTTGCACGGTTTTACCAAAGCCAAATCCTGGGTCGAGAATAATATATTCTTTCGGAATACCAGCGGTTAAGCAGGCAAAAATTCGCTGATTCAGAAAATCGCCGACTTCCTCTACCACATCGTCATAATCAGGTTGCTGTTGCATAGTTTGTGGAGAGCCTTGCATATGCATAATGCATATAGGCAAGCGGAGTTCAGCTGCTGTATCTAACGCATTTGGCTCTGTTAAGGCACGAATATCATTTAAAATATCTGCACCAGCAAGGGCGGATTGACGAAATACTTCTGCTTTAGAGCTATCAATGGAAATTAAGCAATCAAAACGTTGACGAACAGCTTCTACCAAAGGTACAACTCGGTTTAGCTCTTCGTCTAGTGTGATAATTTCTGCATTTGGGCGGGTGGATTCGCCTCCAATGTCGATAATATCCGCTCCGTCATTGAGCATTTTCTCCACTTGGAATAAGGCTTTATCGAGTGTAAAAAATTGCCCACTATCAGAAAACGAATCAGGCGTGAAATTTAAAATCCCCATAATTTTGGGAGAGGAGAGATCTAAAACACGCGCGGTGTTTCGTTGGTTTGTAAACTGAATCTTCATACTATACTCAATGGTTCCTTATTCCTAAACTAAGAAAAATATTGGTATCAAATTCATCACAATCATTGTCAAAACTGACTGTATCAAACGTGATGAACCAAAAATAAATCCACGATTTTTACCATTATCAAATTTCACCAGCAAGTTTGCCATAGCGGTTAGGGCATAAATTTCAATTAAGGTAAAAATCACTAAATAGGCATATGCCGAGAAGATCGATACATTTTGCAAAGTCATAAACCAAGGGACGGTAATTCCGATGGCCAATAACGGGCTAATCCATGCTGTTTGTTTTGGTGTGAGATTAATTTTGCGAGAAAAATAGGATTGCAATGATACCGTCATTAGCCCATTAATAAATAATGCTACAGGAATTTGCTCAGGCATACCCAGTTTATTATCAAAAAGGTAAGGGAAAATCACAAAGAATGAAGTTGCAATGCTAATTGGCATAAAGAGCATTAAATGTACAAACAGAAATTCTTTGGTAATGATTTCACGAATTTGTCCCCAACGGAATTTAACTAAATGGGTCACATTTTCAACCTGATAAAAAGGTTTCACCATAAAGGCAAAAAGCGTAGCTTCAAGCAAAAAACAGCACCAAATAAGCGCATTAATCCATTCAAATTGAATAAATGGAATAGCAAGCAATGGTGCTGCCATAGAAGACATGCTAGTTACCCTTAAAAATTTACCTTGCAAACGGGTTTTGCTACTGTAATCATCGCCACCAAGAGCTAGCAAGCATGCTCTTGCGTTAGTCGAAAAAAGACAACTGCCACAGCCAAAACAGATGGTAGCACCAATCAATGCCATGTAATTATCCGCAGAGAGAAATAAGCCATAGGCACAGACATCGAGTAGGCAGCCAAGCAACATCATTTTAGCTAAACCGAATCGGTCGCCTAAAATGCCTGCAAAAATGGCAAGAGCATAACTGCAGAAAAATAGCACAGAAAGTGAAAAAGCAATTTCGGCATTGCTTAATCCTTTCTGTTGAAGGTAAATGAAAAACACACTTTGCATGGCAAAGTAGGCGAGAGTAGAGATAAACCTCCGCCATAGGAGTAGGTTTTCTAGAGACATAAATAGCCTAAGTAAGCGGTTAATTTTTTAAGAAATTTTGCAAATTTTTAGCGATTCCTACCCGCTTGTTCGTCGGTAGGTTTTGCTAATGTCAGCGAAAATGTAAGAGTTCCTAATAGCATAAAGCTATAGCCGAGCAATTCACCACACTCTTCAATAATATGTTTCACTGCGCGTAGGTAATGTTCACCCATCGCCATTTTCCATAAAAAGCCACTGCCTAATAAACGTGATGTGACAAGTAGAATGACTAAACCCACAACAAAGATGAGATAGGCACGGTGTTGTACAAAATAGAGTAAACCGGCAGTTGCTTGCTGACGACGAAAGAGTGCATAAAATACACAGCTGAAAGCAACGATTAATGCAGGATAAACCCAGATACTATGCATAATCGCATCTAAATATTGATCCATTTCACGGATAAACATACACAATAAAAAGCCTGCAATCAGGACAAAACCACTACGATATTGTGGATAGCTCGCAGCATTTCGCGCAAATAGCCCAATCATAATGAGCAAAAATAGGCTTTGAGTGTATTCCACAATGGATTGTTCACTTTGTGTCTGTAAATCAGTTTGCAGAATAAAAAGATCACAGTAAACAGCGAGAAATGGAATAGCTGCAACCATGCCTAGGCCTAAGAATTTTAGAAAACTTATTAAGAGTAGGTGTAATGAAACGCGTTCTATCATAAAACTTCCGAGTAATCATAAGACTAAAAAATGATATTTTAAGCTTAAAATCAAATTTTTACAGCAAAATGCGGTAGAATCAGACTTATCTTCTGATAACACCTATGTAAAAGATTTTATGCAAACTCAAATTACTCAACTCGCCCAAGCCCTTATTCAACGCCCTTCTATTAGCCCTGATGATCAAGGTTGCCAGCAAGTGATTGCCGAACGCTTACAGGCGGTTGGTTTTCAGATTGAATGGTTGCCGTTTAATGACACGTTAAATCTTTGGGCAACCCATGGTGAGGGCGAATGTTTAGCCTTTGCAGGACATACTGATGTTGTGCCAACAGGGGATGAGCATGCGTGGCAATATCCGCCTTTTTCCGCACAAATTGTGGATGGGATGCTTTATGGTCGAGGGGCGGCAGATATGAAAGGCTCATTAGCGGCAATGGTCGTGGCTTGTGAGCAATTTGTGAAAAATAATCCTGATCATAAAGGAAAAATTGCTTTACTCATTACCTCAGATGAAGAAGCAGCAGCAAAAGATGGTACAGTGCGTGTAGTGGAAACTTTAATGGCACGCAATGAACGAATTGATTACTGTGTTGTAGGCGAGCCGTCAAGTAGTAAGCAATTGGGTGACGTGATTAAAAATGGTCGTCGAGGCTCTATAACTGGTGAACTTTATATTGAAGGCATACAAGGGCATGTTGCTTATCCGCATTTGGCAGAAAACCCTGTTCACAAAGCGATGCCATTTTTAACGGAGTTAACCACTTACCAATGGGATAACGGCAATGATTTCTTCCCCCCAACAAGCTTACAGATTGCCAATATCAAGGCGGGGACGGGAAGTAATAACGTGATTCCAGGTGAGCTTTATGTGCAATTTAACTTGCGCTATTGCACCGAAGTAAGTGATGAATTCATCAAAAATACAGTGACAAAAATGCTGCAAAAGCACGGCTTAAAACATCGCATTAGCTGGAATTTATCGGGTAAACCGTTCTTAACGGCTAAAGGAAAATTGGTGGAAGTTGCACAACAAGCGGTAGAAAATATCACGAAAATTACCCCTAGATTGGATACGGGCGGTGGTACATCAGATGCACGCTTTATCGCCTTAATGGGAGCGGAAGTGGTAGAGTTTGGACCACTCAATGCTACTATTCATAAAGTAAATGAATGTGTGAGTGTAGAAGATCTAGGCAAATGTGGTGAGGTGTATTATCAAATTGCAGCAAAAATAATGAGTTAAGTGTAAGTAGGCATTTATCTGATTTTTGTTTATTTGTCCAAGCCAAACATTAAGCTTGTTTACAGTAAGCCCGCTAAGCGGGCTTTTATTTATTCTGATTTCAATAAAAACTGCGTTATATTGTTTTTTCTCAAAATATTTATTTATTACTAGATAATAACTCATTGTTTTTATAGTTATTTATCATTTGTTGACATATCTTTACAATTATTTGGTTGCGTTTTTTTTTTTTTTTTTATGCTAAATAAGATTTAGCAGAATTTTAAGTTGTTATTTTGCTAAATCAAAAAATAATTAAAGTCTTATTCATAATACCCTTTGGGCAATCTATTGATTGCCTATTTTTTTAGGGTTTAGGAATGAGGTTGGAATGTTACATATATAGGTATGTCGGCTATGAACAAAATTTTTAAAGTTGTTTGGAGTAATTCTACCAATAAATGGGTTGTTGTCTCTGAGTTGGCAACAACCTATGGTAAGAGTAAATCTTCAGTATCAATGGTTGCAGATACTTGCTCAAATAAATCTGCATTATTGGAAAATGTTTTTAAATTGAAATTTATAACATTATTGTTACTTTCTTCTATCCCAATGGCAGATGCAGCAGTTTCAATTGCTAATACAAATGGATATTCAATAGATCAGGGAACGTCAGCAACAGATGGAACAAATTCTATTAACGTTGGCGATAATTCAGGTAAACAACGTGCAGATGGTTATATAGGCGAATCGTCCGACCCAAATGAAAATAAATTAAATGCTTATAATAAGCAAAAACCTGCTAATGCAAGTACTAATAATCGTAATAATACAGTGTCTTTGGGGACTTATGCCTATGCTTATGGGCATGACTCTATTGCTATCGGAACGAACTCCCAGGCTGTACATGATGTGCAAACAGCTAACAGAGTATTTAACTCTCGAAATTCTGTCAATGCAGGCGCAATTGCAATAGGTTTTCAAGCTATTGCTCGTGGTGACCAAACTGTTGCATTAGGGTCACGTGCCGCAGCTTATAATCGCCAAGCGACAGCGATTGGTAATGATAGCTATGCAATGGGAACAGGCTCAACAGCCATTGGTGGAGATGATTCGGGTTATACATGGGAAAGTCGCCAAACTTGGGCAGCGGAAGGAAATAATGAAGCAGGCTATAAAATAGCAGGTGGATTTAATCCAAGTAAAGAACCCGATGCAGAATGGTATCGACCATCAGCGGCAAGTGGTAATGGTGCAACCGTTGTTGGTGTACATAGCCAAGCTTTAAGTAAAGGTTCAACTGCATTAGGTGTTGCGGCAACAGCTGGTGATGGAGGACAAACATCTAGTATCTTGAAAGATGGGCAAGCAGAAGGCATTGACCCTTATAAAAATATTGAAGCTACGGCTGTTGGCGCATTAGCTAATGCAAAATATCGTAATACGACAGCCGTTGGTCATGCTGCAAAAGCGATTGGTGAATATTCTACTTCTATGGGTGACGATGCAACAGCAAACGGCAAAAATTCATCAGCAATCGGAAAAAGTGCTACAGCTAATGGAGAGTATGCGGTTGCTATTGGTAATGCAGATACTGCTAAAGTAGAAGAGACTAAAACTCAAGCTAATGGCACCCGAGCCATTGCTGTTGGTACAGCTGCTAGAACTGATGGCGATGACACTATTGCTATTGGCACTAAAGCAAAAGCATTAAAGGCTAATAACACAGCAATCGGTGTTTCTGCAAATATAGAGCAAGCTGCTGGAACTGATAATATAGCTTTTGGTTCTGCAGCCAATGTAACCCGCGGTAGCAATAGTATCGTGATTGGTAAAGGGGCAAAAACTGAGGCTGTAAATGGTTCTTCGATCGCAATTGGCGATGGAGCAGTGATCACAAGTGGTGTACAAGGTAATGCTTATGCGATTGGTACAGGTGCAAAAGTTGAATCAACCTATGGTGGTATCGCGTTAGGTAATGGGGCGAAAATTACAAATTCTGATGGCAGTGGAGGGGCAGGGAATGGCTCTTCAGTTTCTATTGGCGAAGGCGCAGAAGCAACGGGCACACGAGCAATTTCTATCGGTTATAAGTCAAATACTACAGGTAATCAGGTAGACTCAATTGCTATTGGTTCAAATGCTGCAACGACAGGTACTAATAATATTGCTATTGGTAAAGATGCTAAAGCTAATGGTACCCAAGGTAACCAAATTGTTATGGGGACGAATTCTAGCGCAGTAGGTGATAAATCCATCGTATTGGGTTATGGAGCCAAAGCGGATGGTAATCAAGTTTCACAAATTATTATAGGAACAAATGCAACTGGTACAAATACTAGCCAATATAGTGTGGTAATGGGAGAGCGTGCTACAGCTAGCCGTGAAAATTCAACGGTGTTAGGGCATCTTGCCAACTCAACTGTAGATGGTGGTGTAGCATTAGGTTCCGGCAGTATCTCTGACCGTCATGCGGGCGGTTCGGCAACTGGTCATACATCAACCACTAAACCATATTATCCCGAAACGGCTAGTCAAAACCAAAAAGAAGCAATTAATGCAACTATTGCAACTACTGGTGCGGTGAGCGTTGGATCAAGTTCGGTAAGACGCCAAATTACCCATCTTGCAGCAGGCGCAGAAGATAGCGATGCAGTGAATGTTGCACAGCTAAAAGCAGCAGTATCTAAAGCAGTTGCAAGTAGTACTTGGTATATTCAAGAAAATGGAGTTGAGAAAGATGTCGTTAATAGCAGTGATGAGGTAAATTTTGCCAGCGGTATAGGCACTACAGCAAATGTTACCGTAGACTCTACAGGCAAAACTTCAACTGTTAAATATTCTGTGAATAAATCAAATTTAACAGTGGTATCTGATGGTACGGTAATGGCTCAAATTAATGGAGATAATTTTGCGACAGCCGAGCAAGTAGCATCAGCAATTAATAAGGCTGGCTTAAGTTTTAGTGGTGATGTTGCAGTAGATACAACAAATAAATTTGTTCGCCTCAATCAACAAGAAACTAAAGTGATTGGTGGCGTGACAGATAAAACTAAACTCACTGATAACAATATCGGGGTTGTTTCAAATGGTCAAGATACATTAACGGTAAAATTATCGAAAAATTTAACCGCTTTAGAGAATGCTAGTTTTGGTATATCTGATAATGATAAAACTGTTATCAATAAGGATGGTATGATGATTACCAATGGCACTACAATCATCAGCCTAACTGAAACGGGTTTAAATAATGGAGGAAATAAAGTCACCAATGTTGCAAATGGTACAAACGCAACAGATGCGGTGAATCTGCAACAATTAAATGCCAGCAAATCAGTAGTTAAAGCAGGCAATTACACCACAGTTACCAGTACATCAGATGCCAATGGCACGGTTTATACGGTAAATGCTGAAAAATCCGTAGTAAAAGCGGGTAATAATGTCAATGTGACCACTGAAACTGATGGTAAAGGTTTAACCAACTATACGGTTAAAGTAGAAGGTGATCTTACCAATATCAGTAGCATCACCAACAACGGGACAACGATTAAATTAGATAATCAAAATGGGAATAAAACCGTTGATGTTGGCGGTGCAACCATTACTAATGTCGCTGCGGGTGTAAATTTAACGGATGCGGTGAATGTTGGTCAGTTGGAAAAAGTGAATGCAACGGCCAATGCGGGTTGGAATGTCACGACGAATAATGG
>NZ_SMAM01000012.1 GCF_004346205.1 Bibersteinia trehalosi
ACACCTACTTGGCGACCTAATAAGATGTGCTCACGAGTTTGTGGCATAGGACCGTCTGTTGCTGCTACTACTAAGATAGCGCCGTCCATTTGTGCTGCACCAGTGATCATGTTTTTCACATAGTCCGCGTGTCCTGGGCAGTCAACGTGTGCATAGTGACGAGTTGCGGTTTCGTATTCAACGTGTGAAGTGTTGATGGTGATACCACGCGCTTTTTCTTCTGGTGCATTGTCGATTTGGTCGAATGCACGAGCTGAACCACCGAAGTGTTTTGCTAAAACGGTAGTAATTGCTGCTGTTAAAGTGGTTTTACCATGGTCAACGTGACCGATTGTACCCACGTTTACGTGGACTTTATCACCACGGTTAAACTGTTCTTTTGCCATTTTTAAGTTTCCTTTAAACAAAACTAAGGTTACGATGGTACGTTACCACTACCACATTAACCTAATGTAGAAATTGATAATAAAATTCGGAAAAGAAGAATATAGAAAGGAAAAGTGGTGCTGATAGGCGGATTTGAACCGCCGACCTCACCCTTACCAAGGGTGCGCTCTACCAACTGAGCTATATCAGCGCTTGGAGCGGGCAGCGGGAATCGAACCCGCATCATTAGCTTGGAAGGCTAAGGTAATAGCCATTATACGATGCCCGCTGTTCTAAATTCGTCTGTCCCATTAAAGCAGTTTCAACTAAACAGGAATGGTGGTGGGAGAAGGATTCGAACCTTCGAAGGCTGAGCCAACAGATTTACAGTCTGCCCCCTTTGGCCGCTCGGGAACCCCACCACATTTAATTGAAATCTTGTTTACTTAAGCAGTAATGGTGCCGACTACCGGAATCGAACTGGTGACCTACTGATTACAAGTCAGTTGCTCTACCTACTGAGCTAAGTCGGCGTTGCGTTGTCGTAAGCAAGTGATGCGCATTATAGGGATTTCCGAAAAGCTTGCAAGCATTTTTTTCAAAAAATTTAGAAAATCCGTTTTTTCGCTGATAAAACGCGCAAGTTGCTGTTTTTTTAAGTATTTTTCGATTTTTACTTTAATAAATACCCCAAAAGTGGCATTTATATTGTATATTTCCCATCTACTTCAGCAGATTACGCTGATCATTTGTTAAGAGAAATCGGAATGTCTAAACAAAAAGCTACCGCAATTACGCCATTTTTAACCTTTGACCGAACTCAATGGGCTGATTTGCGTAAATCCATGCCTTTAACATTGACCGAACAAGATTTAAAACCCTTGCTTGGCTTTAATGAAGACTTATCCTTAGACGAAGTGAGCACTATTTACCTGCCACTAGCCCGCTTAATCAATTACTATATAGAAGAAAACCTCAAACGTCAGGAAGTATTACATAAATTTTTAGACGTTCAAGCACCAAAAGTTCCCTATATCATTAGTATTGCGGGGAGTGTATCCGTTGGGAAAAGCACCTCCGCCCGAATACTACAGGCACTACTTTCACAATATCCAACCACGAGACAAGTTGATTTAATCACTACAGATGGGTTTCTTTACCCACTTGCCACCTTAAAAGAAAAAGATTTGTTAAAACGTAAAGGCTTTCCAGAGTCTTACGATATTCATCGTTTAGTACAATTTGTCTCAGATATAAAATCGGGCAAGCACAATGTGCAAGCCCCGATTTATTCGCATTTAACCTACGATATTATTCCAAATCAATTTACCACCGTAGATCAGCCCGATATTGTCATTTTAGAAGGTTTAAATGTACTACAAAGCGGTATGAACTACCCTGCTAGCCCCCATAATGTTTTTATTTCGGATTTTGTGGATTTCTCCATTTACGTTGATGCTGATGAAGAATTATTAAAACAATGGTATATCAACCGCTTTTTAAAATTCCGCCGAGGCGCATTTTCTGATCCGAATTCCTATTTCCATCATTATTCGAAGTTATCGGAAAAAGAGGCAATTGAAACCGCTTCGAGTATCTGGGATGAAATCAATGGCTTAAACCTACGCCAAAATATTCTCCCCAGCCGTGAACGAGCGAATCTCATATTGCATAAGGGTGAAAATCACGCAATTGAAACGGTTAAGTTAAGAAAATAGCGATGAAACCAAGCGGCTTTCAATTTAAACAATTTTTTATCGCACACGATAAATGTGCGATGAAAGTCAATACAGACGGCATTCTATTAGGCAGCATTGCAGACATTCACAATGCGAATACGATTTTAGACTTAGGGACAGGTACAGGGCTGGTCGCGATTATGCTTGCCCAACGTTCAAATGCATGGATTACTGCGCTCGAAATTGAGCCCAATGCCTTTCAACAAGCGGTCGAAAATGCCCAAAACTCTGCATTTTCCCCACGTATTTGCATACAACAGCAAGATATTCTCACGTTTGCTTCAGAACAAAAATTTGACCTCATTGTGGCAAATCCACCTTATTTTGAGCATAGTCTAAGCGCGAAAACGGCTGAGCGAAATCTCGCAAGAGCGGTTGCCGGTTCACATTTTGCTTGGCTGAAAATTGCCGCACAGCAGCTTAACCCACTGGGTAAAATTAGCTTTATTCTGCCCGCTGATATGGCAGAAAAGCTAATCTCCCAATCCTCTTTACTCGGCTTATATTGTGTGGAGCAATGGCAAATTGCCACAAAGACCGGCAAATCAGTAAAACGCATTGTTGCAACTTTTAGCCGCAATCAGAGCGCTTGTCAAATACATCAACTAGATATTTATGATCATACTCATCAATACAGTGCAGCTTTCAAAGCACTTACCCAAGATTTTTATTTAAATTTCTAGAGATGGGATAATTCATATTAAATTACCTTTAGTTTTCAAAAATGTCTGTCACCAATTTAGTTAAGCAATCTAGCAACATTAACTCCACATTTACGGCATTGATGCATTGTAAATCCTGTTGGCATTGCTGAATCAGCTGATACCCTAGCACTAATTGATTAGCGGATAATGCTTGGCTAAATAGGCTAATGCCGTTATACAAATCGGGATTCATCCAGCCTACAGCAATATTCAACTTCGCTTTTAAACTATCGGCAAAAAAGCTCTCTAGCCACTCAAGCTGCTGTAATACTTCATCTTTTTCCTTAGAGAATTCGGCATACAACAACCAAACATCCCGGCTTTTAAAAAAGCGCCAGAAATTCTGCAAAAAAGCTTTTCGCACTGGCAAGCGGTCATTTTCTAAGAAAATTTTGCAAAACAATGGGCGATTATGGTTTAAACGCAAGGCAATTTCCAACTCTTCTAAGCTATGAGTTGGGAATTTGGCCTGTAACCAATCAAAAGCTTGTGTTTCATTTGGCGCATTAATCAGCCATGTTTGGCAACGGCTTTGAATTGTAGCAAGCATTGGCGCTTGCAATGGTGCTTCTAATAAGAAATAAACATTGGCTGGAGGCTCTTCTAATGTTTTGAGTAACGCATTTGCAGCAGATTCCGTCAATCTCTCAGCATTTTTCAAGTAAACAACGGTATTGCCTCCTTGCTGTGCAAATTGTTGCAACTTGGCTGTCAATTCACGAATTTGCTCAACACCAATATCTTTATTCTCAATCGACTCAATCAAATGAAAGTCGGGGTGGTTGCTACTCGCCCAAAGCAAACAGCTTTTACACTGCCCACACGGCTCTGCTCCTTGCTTTTCCAGACAAAACAGCCAATGAGCAAAATGGCGAATGAAATTTTCCGTCCCTAGCCCCGCTTCAGTTTTAAACAATAAAGCATGATGCCCCCGCCCGTTTAAAAAAGTGTGGGTGAGTTGGGAGTAGATTTGAGTGTGCCAAGGATAGAGTTGCATTTTGTCTTCTTCATTATCCGTAGGGGCAAATGATTATTTGCCCCTATATTGTTTATCAATCGCTGTTTTCATCAGCTAAATTTTGAATACCTTTAATCGGTAACATCAGTGTGTCGCCCACAAGGCTGAGTGGAAAATCGATAATAGAGAGTGGTCGTAAAATGACTACACCCATACAGCCTGGTCCACCAGAGCAGGTATCCCAAATTTCAATATTTTGTTTAGTGCCACTATAAGGCTCTTTGCTATCTAAGGTTAAGAGTGTGCTACATCCTGTTAAAGCAGGGGTTAATAATAAGAACGTAAGCCATTTTTTCATTTTGAGCTCCTATTTTGCAAATTTTAAGAAATTTTCGACCGCTTGTTGAATATCGCTCGAGACTTTTTCAATCGGCTGTTCAGCATTGATAATCACTGCTTTTGGGTTGTTTTGGGTTAATGCAAGGTAACGCTCACGCGTGCGGTGGAAAAAGTCGATATGTTGCTGTTCGATGCGATCTAACGCCCCACGCCCTTTGGCGCGTTCTAAGCCAATGGCAGGATCCAAATCTAAATAGAGAGTGAGATCAGGCTCAAAATCACCCAAAATTGCTTTGCCGATGGTTCCAACCAAATCCACAAGCCCACGTCCGCCACCTTGGTAGGCTTGGCTGGAAAGATCGTGGCGATCCCCTACTACCCATTTTCCGCTAGCAAGGGCTGGCTGGATAATAGTTTCAACAAGTTGTGTACGAGCTGCATACATCATCAGCACTTCGGCTTTATCCGTTGTCGTCTCTCCATTAACCCCCTCTTTCCATAATGTACGTAGGGTTTCCGCAATCGGTGTACCACCCGGTTCACGAGTGGTAATAAATTCAATTCCATGTGAGCGTAACGTCTCACATACAACTCGCTGAGCATTACTTTTACCTGCGCCTTCTAGCCCTTCAATGACAATAAATTTACTTTTCATCTATTTTCTTCCTTGCTCAATCTTACGCCATTCGATAACGGCTCTATTATGTTCTTCTAATGTGCGACTGAATTTGTGTCCACCCGAACCATCTGCTACAAAATAAAGATAAGCGGTATTATCTGGCTGAGCAACCGCTTTGATAGAAGCCAAGCTTGGCATTGCGATCGGCGTTGGCGGTAAACCTGTAATCACATAAGTATTGTAGGGCGTTGGCCTATTAATATCTGATTTATAGATTTTCTGATCATAACAACCACATTTGCCATATAAAATGGTGGGATCAGTCTGTAATAGCATTTTTTTGTTTAAGCGATTGATAAACACCGAAGCGACTTGCGGTCGCTCTTTAGCAATCCCTGTTTCTTTTTCCACAATCGATGCCAGAATTAACATCTCATAAGGATTAGCAAGCGGTAGATTTTCCGCCCTTTTTTGCCAAGCGTCATCTAAATCTTTCTGCTGTTTTTGATAAGCACGTTTTAGCACATCAATATCGTCGGAATATGGCACATAGCTATAGGTATCAGGAGCAAACCAGCCTTCTAATTTGTCATGAGGAATGCCTAATACTTTTGCTATTTCTGTTTCACTTTTATCCGCAAGAGTTTGATTAAGATATTTTGCTTGCTTTAATTGCTCACGCCAAACAGTAAATGTTTTCCCTTCAATAAACTGGATATTGAGTTTTATCTCCTTACCACTACTAATCTTTTGTAGCAGATCTTTTACATTAGAAACATTTTCGAATGAATAGACACCTGCTTTGAACTTCGCGAATTCGGGGTAAACACGTAAAAGAAGAGAAATAAAACGCTGCTCATCCTCAGCCATAATACCTTCAGTTACCAACTGCTCAATAAGCTTATTGCCATTGGTTCCTTTTTCCAAAACAAATAGTTGTTCGGCATTGATGTGTAGTGGACGTAGCGCAATGCTATTGAGCTTTTGCCATATATAGCCTAACGAACCAAGTAGCATTAATGTAGCAACGCCGCAGATAATTAATATTTTTTTTAACATATCATTTAACTTTTTGTGTTATCCATAACCATATCACCGCATATACTTTACAAAAAACCATTAAAAATGGAATTAATTTGCATTTTTTGTTGCAAAAGAATAGTATAGCCGCCGTTTTTTTAAAGGAGAATATAATGTCTAAAACAAAATGTTATTTTAGTAAAAGCCTAATTGCAATGGCTATTTCGGCTGTTTTAGCGCCAACTTATGCCGCTAAAGCTACAACTACAAACAACCCGCAACCAATTATTCAACTCTCCGATAACCTGAGTGCAAAGTATAGCGGAAAAGGCGTTAAATTAGGGGTAGTCGATGGTGGTTTTGTTCCAGAACATCCACTTCACAGTGATAAACTTCACATTTCTACTTTTCAGCTAACCTCTCCGGAAGGCAAACTGAATACCTACGATCCTAACTATCGCCAACCAGATTTTCAAATTACCGTGAAAAACGGTGAACTGGGTTTCATGATGGGATTTGAAACGCATGGTTTAGGTGTATCAGGCTTGATTGGTGCAAAAACAGATGAGCAAACAGGTTTTAAAGGTGGAGTAGCGAAAGATGCTGAGCTCTATATCGCAACGAATACTCGCAATCGTACTCTGGAAGAAGTACTAAACGATGCTGACGACGAAGAAGAAGAGGAAGAAGAAGGAGATAAGGCACCTGACTTCGATAAGCTAGCAAAATCTGATTCCTTACTTGGTACAAACGCAAAAAGTGCTTTCCAGCGCATAGAATTAGCTACCGCGCTTAATAAATTAACTGAAAAAAATTTACTTGCCATAAACAATAGCTGGAATGCAGATCCAATTAGTAAAAATATAGAGGATATCGATCATTTCTATCAAGCGGTCACAAAAGATAAAAAAAATCCGCTTGTTCAAGCTTTAATAAATGCTAAAAACCGTGACACTTTACTCGTGTTTGCAAACGGTAATGAAAGCTCCCCCCACCCTGGTATTGTAGCAATGTTGCCTCGTTATATTCCAGAGCTGGAAAGACATTTCATTGCGGTCGCATCGGTTGATAATAAACGAGAAATTACTGAATATTCTAACCGCTGTGGGGTGAGTAAAAATTGGTGTATTTCCGCTCCAGGTAATTTAGATGTGCTCAATGCTGAAGCTGGTGAAAATGATACAACCGTATATGGGCTCTCAAAATCAAAAGGCACCTCACTGGCGTCACCTGTTGTTACTGGCTCATTAGGTGTTGTCAAAGAGCGTTTTGATTATCTCACTCCAACTCAAATCCGCGATACATTATTGACTACAGCCACTGACTTAGGCGAAAAAGGGGTAGATGATGTCTATGGTTGGGGACTTGTTAATCTAAAAAATGCCGTTAATGGACCAAGCCAATTTTTAGGTGATGAAACAGTGACTATGACACGTAATGACCAGTGGCACAACCCATTCTCCAGCCAATTTAAATTTACCAAAAAAGGAGACAAATCGCTTAGCTTAAATGGTGAAAATCACTTTGCTGATCTTGCCATTGAGCAAGGCAAACTTGCACTTAAAGGCAAAACAGTCGCACAAAAAATCAGTAACAATGCTATTCTGGCCGTAGATCAAACTCAAATTGGGCAACACTACCACTCAACAGTAGCAAGCCAACTCGAAGTATTAAGTCACAATGGTCTTATTGCTACAGGACAAGCAAATGTGAATTTAGCTGGCTCGCTCAAAATTGCCGATAAATTAACAGAACAGAGCAAAGTTGGAGACACGTCAGCCACCGTCGTTCAACTAAAAGACAAAGCAACTTACCAAGGCGGCTTTAAAAAATTAGTTGCAAATGCAAATCTAAATAAACGTGGCTTAATGCAAGATCTTTATTTTAAAGACACCGAGATCATCGCAAAAGTAAACAGCAATAAACCAATTAGCGATGCTAATGCTAATGCAACAGGCCAAGCTGGGCTTGCGGTTTTAAATGCATTAAGAACGGCACCTATCGCATACCGCCGTGGTTTATACAACGATTGGCTACAAGCGGCATTAGAGCAGCACAAACTAGATAACTTACATTATGCGGTATCCAACAATATCTATGCAGATAGTATTGAGCTGTTACGTAGTCAAAATGCGAAGGGTTTAAATCAAACCCAACAAAATTTATTTACGGCATATCACACACCGCAAAAAACAACTGTCTGGGCAGGACACTTATACCAGAAGCAATCTGACTCAGCTAAACATAAGACAGCCGTAAAACATAACCAGTCACAATTAGGCTTAAGCCATAAGCCAGCAGATAAGGTAGTATTGAGCGCAATGCTATCACAACAAAAAGACCGCTTGAACAAGCCATTTGCCCAAGCGACCTTAAAACAAACTGCATTGAATCTGGGGCTCCGTTATGCATTAAACGATGCTTGGTTTAGCGAAGCTGCACTACAATTTGCTCGCCAAAAATATCAACAAACACGCCACTTTGGTAGCTACCAACTTGGTAGTGCAAAAAATCATGGCGCAACGTTAGGTGGAGAAATTCGCCTGGGCTACCAATTCACACCAAATCAATGGGTAATTGAGCCAAGCCTTGGTATACAATGGTTACAAACTAAAATGGATAGCCTCAATGAACGTGGAGAACTTGCCAGCAAAACTGCAGCTGTGCGTTACAACGATGTCAATCTTGTACCAAGTGTAAAACTACAACGCACATTCCAGTTTGAGCAAGGCAGTATTTCTCCATATGTCGGATTCAACTATTTGCATAGAGTGGGAGGGAAAGACACTAATATTACCAGCTATATCGCTGGAAACACATTACACAACTATCTCGGTGTAAAACGCGATCACCAATTAAATAGTGAAGTGGGTTTAAAACTACACTATAAAAATTGGTTTGCTTCAGCAAATCTTGATTATGATCGTGCGAAATCTGCCAATATGTTTGGTTGGAAAGCAAACTTAGGCTTAACGTTCTAAGTTAATCGTTAATAGCAAAAAGGGGACTGAAAGCGCTTTTCAGTCCCCTTTATTTTATCTTTTGCAAAATTTGTCAGAAAAATGACCGCTTGTTTTCACTCAGCGAGGCAGCTTTTGGCATTTAGGGCAGAAAAAGCTATTTCGTTGCCCGATAACTTTAGCCTGAATTTCACTACCACAATCTCGGCATTCCTCACCTTTTCGTCCATACACTTGCAAGACTTGGGCAAAATAGCCCGGTTTGCCATCAGGTTGGATAAAATCTTTTAGCGTTGTACCGCCTTGAATAATAGATTTTGTCAGTACTTCTTTGATTACAGTAGCCAACCTCGCACACTGTTTTTTAGTAAGATTTTGCGCAGCAAGTTCAGGGTGAATCCCTGCCATAAATAAACTCTCGCTGGCGTAGATATTTCCCACACCAACAACTACCGCATTATTCATAATGAAATTTTTAACTGCGACCGTTTTATTACGACTAAGTTGATAGAGATGCTCGCCATCAAAGTTATCGGAAAGCGGCTCAACCCCCAATCGCTGAATAATCTCTAACTCTTCTGCGTTTTTTGCCCAAAGCCAAGCCCCAAATTTTCTTGGATCGTTATAGCGCAAGATAGTGCCATTTTGGGTAACCAGATCAATATGATCATGTTTCCCCACCCCCAGATCGTTTTGCTGCGTTAAAATGCCTAGCGATCCTGACATACCTAAATGCACAATGATATCTCCCTTATCGGTGCGAATAATTAAGTATTTTGCGCGCCGATCAATATGGGTAATCGTTGCCCCCTGCATTGCAGCTAATTCAGGGCTGACTTGCCAACGTAGCTTAGGCTGGCGAATCACCACCTGCTTAATTGTCTGCCCAACAAGATATGGGGTGACACCACGGACACTCGTTTCAACTTCAGGTAATTCAGGCATTAGTTCTTCTCATAACTTTGGGTGGCTACCGCTTGATTATATGGAAAACGCAAAATAGTGCGATTATAAAAATTGCCATTAATTTGGGTACGATTTAAATGGAAGCGGTGATAATTTTCAAAAACTTTGCGATCAGGCGCTTGTGGATTCTGCCAAAAGCTATCTAAATCCCCCTGATGCGTTAGCCCTACAAAATCGTAGTTAGCTCGACCTAGCGTCATCACCGGCATCGAATGCAATAAGCCGGAAATCCCACTGGTACTGTTGAGTGTAACCATTCCTTTACCGTGACGTAAAAATACAGGCATTGGTACATCATGAATATAAAACACACGCCCTTGCAAATTTGGATAACGCTGCTCAAATTGCGCAATGATCTCTGCATAATCTAAAAAACCGCGATCCATTGGATGATGCTTAATAATTAAATTACAGTGCTCAGGGGCAAAACGACTAAATGACTCTAGCACCTCACTTAAAAAAGCCTCAACGCTGGGATAATCACTATGCACAACAACTTGGCTGTCATCATAAACCTGCAATGGCACAATAAAAAATTCCCCAAATTCGCCAGCTTCCACTCGCTTAGCAAAATTGCGATCATGAATCGCATAACAAAAGCGTTTTACCAATGAAATGCCCCATAATTTAATGTAGTAACCCACATTCAAAAAACGATGATGCTGATAATGTGGGTACTTCCAACGGCAAAAATAGCCACTGAAATAGTATTGAATTGCTCGTTTTGCCATTGGGAAAAAGCCTTTGGAAACTCGCTCAGGCTTTTCAATTTCAGTTAATTCTGGCTCAATGGCAAGGAAATAGTCTGCCGTTCTTGGAATCGGCGAAAAAGCATTCACCCCTGATTTCTCAAGCGTAATATAATCAGGACGAAAATAGCCTTCTTCAAATACCCAAAATGCTAACCCAAGCTGATCAGCAACTTGTTTGGCTATTTTGTGATATTTACGGTTATCACCAAAACAAACCAAGCTGTCAATCTGCTCACATTGGCAAAATTCATATAAAAAATCTGCAAATTCCCCAAGTGTATTGCGATATGCAATAGTATGAGAGCCTGCAGGATAAAAACGCTCATCGCCAGCATTAAAATTTATTTTAAATACTGTGCGTTGTTGAGCTTGTAACCATTTCGAAAATTCATAGAAAAACGCTCCTATTGGCCCTTGGAGCAAAAGAATGCGTTTTGATGAAGTGACCAGGTCATCTAAATAATGGTTAATCATATTTCCACACTTAAAATAATGCTCGACATAGATGGATAACTTTTCCCCACTGCTTTGCCAACCAAGAACGATTCAAACCATCGCTCTCTTGCTTGGCCTTCTGCTGTTTTAGGATCGCTATCGCCATTTCTGCATTGATAAACTGCCCATTTGCGGGCGAAACATACAACGGATAATAAATTAATACCGCCGCTAATAATTCTATTAGCGTAAGTAATCGGCTTCGTCTTGGCAATTGTAACTGATCTATCGTCAATCCCCAATTTGAATAAAACGGCAGACCATAGCAGTGGACAACTTTGCCACGTAAAAGTGCTTCAAAACCAGCAAGAGAAGTCATAGTATGGACTTCATCAACCTGCATAATGCAATCAAGAATATTCGCATTTTCAACAATTTCATTCGCATATTGCAGAGCCACTTGCGCATCAATTTTTCCAATACGATTACCACTGACTACATCAGGGTGCGGTTTATAGAGAATATAAGCATCTGGATTCTGTGCACGCACCGCTTTTAGCAGATCTAAATTACGCTTAATCACGGGTGAGCCAGAGCGAATTGAGGCATCGTCTTCTACCTGCCCAGGCACTAATAACGTTCTTTTTCCCTGCGCATTAAGTGAAAAACCACCACTTCCTACGTTATATTTGCCAATATTTGCTTGAATCAACTGCTGGCGTAATGCGCTAGCTCGGGCTAAATCGCTCTTAGAAAACTGCTGATTTTGCAAGATATACTCTAAACGCGAAGGCATTTGTGCATTAAAATAGATACCAAGATCATCTGTCACCAGTGAAAGTGGCGCAACCAAATTTGAACCAAGCCCTACTGAACGAATAAAGCCATCTTCCATTCGTAGAATTGGTAACTGATATTGTTGAGCAAATGCTAATACCTCGGGCTTGCCATTACTCCAAATTAATAATTTAGCATCTTTAGCAAGCGGTTGTTTTTTCACGTTTTTTTGCAAATGGGCAAGCGAGGTGAAAATAACCCGACACTGAGGAAAACGAAAGAATGGCTTGATTACTGCTCGTTTCCATAGCGACATTCCCACGCAATAAAGTGTCCCACGCACACGTTCGCCAAACTGGCGAGCGCGATGCAGATAATCAATCACATCAAAAATAGAGCCACTTGTACCACGATTAGGATCAATATAGCGGCTATACTGCAAATAAGCCGCGGCAAATAGCTGCAAGAAGGTACGCTCAGCCCGCCGTCCATTAGTTTGTAATACTGTGACATTAGGATGGCGATCATCGCTTATTCCCCACCCTGCAAACCAAGGCACACCAAATGTCACCACTGTTTTACCAAGCATCAATGCCTCAAAACCCATTTGCGATGTCACACAATAGACTTTTTCCGCCTGCGCTAATAGCGATAACGGATTGCAATCTTGTGCCAAAAGACGAACATTTTCTCCCTTCGCTATCTGGGTAAGATAGCCTTTTTTCTTGCCTGAAATCACATCTGGATGAGTCTTCACCCAAATCTCAGCATGAGGATTCTCCGCTATAGCAGCGTGTAACATTTGTTCAAAGCAAGCGGCATCAGCCTGCCCACATTGCACCGCCATATCCCCAAAAGTCTGATCGAGCACCAGCACGATCGGGTGTTCAGCAGAAACCGATTGAGCAAAATCAGGCGCATGATTATATTTGGAAAGACGAAATTGACGGATTTGAGCCAAAGCAAGGCTCGCCTGCTGCAACAATTCAGCAGGCTGATCCGCCGCTAAAATCAGCTGTTCTAAACGAGATGGCTGGCGAGTATCATAATAAATACCGAGATCGTCCACTACCATCGAAAAAGGTGGATAGCCTTCTACGCCAAGTCCAGTTGAACGTAAAAAACCGTCTTCTAAGGCGATATAAGGCAGATTATGCTGCGTGGCATAATTACGTGCTTTTAATGACGTAGGTTTTAATCCCCAGCCATAGACACACTCGACTGCTTGATGCCGAAACCGAGCATAAGGCAACAGCTCACTTTCAGGTAAAAAAGCGGCAAGATGCGGAATGTTTAAAATACCAGATGAGAAAATAAGACCACGCATTGCATCTAACGATTGGAATAAATGAACCCATTAGTATAAAGAAAGCGCTGCCATTTTTCACTATTTCAGATGCAGATCTTGATAAATGCCAAACAAGTTCTGTTCAATAGCCGATAATCTCTGCAATATGTCGCACGCTACTAAAGCCAAGCGGTCCATTTTGCAATATTTTCTGCAAAATAGACCGCTTGCTCAAATACTTAATTAAGCTAATGCTGCTCGCTGTGCTGCGAATAACTGCTCACAGCCCTGTTTTGCCAAATCTAATAGGACTAACAATTCATTGTGGCTAAATGGTTCTCCTTCTGCCGTACCTTGTACTTCAACGAAGCGACCATCTTCGACCATCACCACATTCATATCGGTTTCCGCATTGGAATCTTCAACATATTCCAAATCACATATGGGGGTATCTTCCACAATCCCTACTGAAATTGCGGCAACCAAACCTTTCATTGGGCTTTCGCTCAATGCGCCTTTTTCAACTAAACTATTTAATGCATCATGTAACGCAACACATGCGCCAGTGATCGAAGCTGTACGAGTACCACCATCGGCTTGAATCACATCACAATCAACCGTAATCGTACGTTCGCCAAGTTTTGCTAAGTCCACCACTGCGCGTAGTGAACGGGCAATCAAACGTTGAATTTCCATGGTTCGTCCAGTCTGTTTGCCTTTTGCTGCTTCACGCTGGGTACGGCTATGTGTTGCGCGTGGCAACATGCCATATTCAGCCGTTACCCAACCTTGCCCTTTACCTTTTAAAAATGGTGGCACTTTATCTTCTATTGTCGCATTACACAGCACTTTGGTTTCACCAAACTCAATTAACACTGAGCCTTCAGCATAGCGAGTATAGTTACGTGTAATCGTAACAGAACGGGTTTGATGATTTTCACGGTTATTCGGGCGCATGGCTTCTCCTTTTCTTGCTATTAAAACAACGGCTATTTTAGTACAATATATCCGAATTTTGTAACAAAATGAGAGAGTACAATGATTTACAGTATGACAGCTTTTGCCCACCTAGAGCTTAAAAAAGAGTGGGGTAACGCCGTATGGGAAATGCGTTCCGTTAATCAACGTTTTTTAGAGACCTACTTTCGCCTGCCAGAATCATTCCGCCATTTAGAAATGAGCTTGCGTGAACGCCTACGGGCAGCACTCACTCGCGGTAAAGTAGAATGTAGTTTGCGCATCGAATTAAATAATAATCAAAACAATGGCTTATCCCTTAATCAAGAGTATGCTAAACAAGTTATTCAATCGCTCCAATGGCTAAAAGAAACAGCGAATGAAGGCGAGATTAACCTTGTCGATCTATTACGTTTCCCTGGTGTGGTTGATTCTCAGCAACAAGATCTCGACCAAATCGGTAAAGATTTACTGGAAAGCTTTGAGCAAATTCTGCAAGATTTCATCGCTATGCGTGCGAGAGAAGGTGAAAATCTGCAAAATCTAATTGAGCAACGTTTAAGCGCTATCGCTCACGAAGCGGCTAAAGTACAAGCGCAAATGCCGGAAGTGCTACAATGGCAAAAAGATCGCTTACAACAACGCTTTGAGGAGCTGAATTTGCAATTAGACCCTAGTCGTTTAGAGCAAGAAATGGTGCTCTTAGCCCAGAAAGTGGATGTGGCTGAAGAGTTAGATCGCCTCCAATTGCACGTGAAAGAAACGATGTCTATTCTGAAAAAAGGTGGTGCAGTTGGACGTAAATTAGATTTTATGATGCAAGAATTAAATCGTGAATCAAATACCCTCGCTTCCAAATCAATTAATGCAGAGATTACTAACTCAGCGGTTGAGTTAAAAGTGCTGATTGAACAAATGCGTGAGCAAATTCAGAATTTAGAATAAGCAAAAAAATTAGGAGGCGCTCTTGCCTCCTAGCTAACCTTGCTATTTATCACTTCGTAGTGATATTTCTCCAATGGCAAAAGCTTGTACTTTGCCTTCACTCTCAAGCAGTAGCTCACCATTTGCATTAATTCCTTGTGCAATACCGTGGATTTCAGCAACTGCTGTCACGAGTTTAACCGGTTGTTGATAAAAACAGTCAAATTGTCTCCAGCGCGTTAAATAATTGCCAAGCGGCACTTGTGGAAACTCGTTTAGCATTTGCTGTAGGCGCTTAGCAAGCATTGCCGCTAATTCATTGCGATCAAAATGATATTTCGCTAAATCTGCCCACGGTTGATTCACAATAGCGGGATCAATAGCGTTCATAGCTAAATTCAAGCCGATGCCGATCACAATCGCAATACCGCTACGATCCACCTTGCTCTCAATTAAAATCCCCCCTGCCTTTTTGCCTTGATAGTAAATATCATTTGGCCATTTAATTTGAATATCTGCTACTCCAAGCTCATTAAATGTTTCCGCAATTACCAAGGCAACGACAAGGCTAAGTGAAGAAAGCTGTTCATTTTGCGGTAGTGAGTACTTCCATAGCATGGAGAAATAGAGATTTTGTCCCACTGGCGAATACCATTGTCGCCCTCGCCGCCCACGTCCAGCCGTTTGGGTTTCTGCAAGGCAGACTGAACCGCAGCGCAATTCATTACAATGATTGAGTAGGTACTCATTCGTTGAATTAATTTCATCAAATACGACAACTTCACCATATGGCAAGGTCTTTTGGAGATAAGCTTGATTAAGTAAATTCATCGCGTTACCTGCTCACTATCCACTTCGCCATGGCGCCCCATAAAGCGTACTTCAGGGTGAATTTCAATAGCAAATTTTTCTCGCACCTGACGGCGAACTTCTTTAGCTAAGGCAAGCACATCACGACCTAGCGCATTTTCTTTATTGATTAGTACCAATGCTTGCTGAGTATGCACTGCTGCCCCGCCAAGCTGGAAACCTTTTAAGTTACACTGATCAATCAGCCAACCAGCAGGAACTTTAACTGAACCATTAGCTTGTGGATAGTGCGGTATATTGGGGTAAGCGGTCTGAATTTGCGCAAATTTTGCAAAATCGACCACAGGATTTTTAAAAAAGCTCCCTGCGTTACCAAATTCATCAGGATTAGGTAGCTTGGCCGCACGCACAGCGCAAACTTCATTGAAAATCTGTTGCGCAGTCACAGTCTGCGGATCAAATTGAGTTAAAGAGCCATAAGTCAGCACAGGTTGCCACGCTTTGGCTAATTTCAACCCTACCGCAATAATCGCATAGCTATCTTTATATTGATGCTTAAAAATACTTTCCCGATAACCAAATTGGCACTGCGCTCGCGTCAGACGGGAGATTTCTCCAGTATGTAGATTGAGTATTTCAACAAAATCACATGCTTTTTCAAATTCAACGCCATAAGCCCCTATATTTTGGATAGGAGCCGATCCCACACAACCCGGAATCAATGCAAGATTTTCTAAACCCGGAATATGTTGCGCTAATGTCCACTGCACTAATTCGTGCCAATTTTCACCACCTTTCACATAGAGATAGTGAAAATGCTCATCTTGTTGATGCTCAATACCTTTGAGCTGATTACGTAAAACGACACCATCAAAGTCTTCTAAAAACAGTACATTACTACCCTGCCCAAGCATTAGAATGGGCAATCCGGCTCGATAAGCTTTTTGCCACTCATCAAACCACTGTGCTGCGGAGTGAATATCAATAATCTGACGAGCTTTAACAGGTAAATGAAACGTATGGAATGGAGTGAGAGATTGCATAATTTTTCCTTCTACCTTCTGTTCTGCCACGATAGGCAGCTAGAAGGTAAATATCATTCAAAATATCGTTAAGTTTAGCCTATTTCTAGCAAAATCAAAAACGAGTAATTCTGTTTAAAATATGCCATAATCGGCAAATTATTCTTTACAGGACAGAAAACGATGAATATCCGAGATTTAGAGTATTTAATCGCCCTTGCTGATGTAAAACATTTCCGCAAAGCTGCCGATCTCTGCAATGTGAGCCAACCAACACTGAGCGGGCAAATCCGTAAGCTTGAAGATGAACTTGGTACTATCTTATTAGAGCGCACTAGCCGTAAGGTGCTATTCACCCAGGCAGGTTTAATGTTAGTAGAACAAGCGAAAGTAGTCTTGCGTGAAGTCAAAATTCTCAAAGAGATGGCGAGCAATCAGGGCAAAGAGATGTCTGGCCCACTACATATCGGAATTATTCCGACGTTAGGCCCATACCTCTCGCCAATTATTCTACCAATCTTGCAAAAAAGTTTCCCTGAGCTGGAGCTCTATATTTACGAGCTGCAAACGCACACGCTCATTGAACAGCTTGAATCTGGGCAACTTGACTGCGGAATCCTAGCACTCGGTAAAGAGAGCGAAGCGTTTATTGAAATTCCCCTTTTCCGCGAAAAAATGTTATTAGGTGTTTCTAAACAACATGAGTGGGCAAACCAATCGCAACTTAATTTACACCAATTACGCGATAAAGAAATGTTGATGTTAGATGACGGACACTGCTTAAAAACACAAACTATGGATTATTGCTTATCGGTTGGCGCAAAAGAGAACGAACACTTTAAAGCAAATAGTATTGAAACACTGCGCCACATGGTTGCGGCTAACTCTGGTATAGCATTTATTCCTGAGCTTGCCACTAAAATCTCACACACGGAAAACGTACAGTATATTCACTTTAACGAGCCGGAGCCTTACCGTGCGATTGGTTTAATTTACCGTCCTGGTTCACCATTACGTGTCCGTTACGAACGTTTAGCAAAAGAGGTTCAACGTATTATGGAAGAGGCACAATGAGCATTGGAATTCGAGCTGTACAAAAAGAAAAAACCCGTCGAGCATTGGTTGATGCCGCATTTAATCAACTTTCTGCTGAAAAAAGTTTCTCAAATTTAAGTTTGCGAGAAGTCGCTCGGGAAGCGGGCATTGCACCAACCTCATTCTATCGCCACTTTAAAGACATGGATGAACTGGGTTTAGCCATGGTGGATGAATCTGGTTTGATTCTACGTCAGCTCATGCGCCAAGCCCGCAAGCGTTTGGAAGAAGGCGGTAGCGTGGTGGTCATTTCGGTGGAAACCTTCTTTGAGTTCATCGAAGAACGCCCAAATATGTTCCGCTTGCTGCTACGTGAAAGTTCTGGCACTTCTCAAGCATTCCGTACCGCAGCCAGCCGAGAAATTCAGCATTTTGTCGCTGAACTAGCAGAATATATTCAAAGCAAAAATAAAGTGAGCCGCGAACTTGCCTATGTTGAGGCTGATGGGCTTGTCACCTTGGTATTTACTGCTGGTTCACATGCATTAGATATGAATAGCAATGAACGGCAACAATTAAAACAGCGCGTAGTAACACAATTAAGAATGCTTGCACGTGGCGCCGCTTGTTATGCCCAAATAGAGAAAGAAAAATGAGTAAGAAAAACTCGCTAATCATCACCTTTATCAAAAATATTTTTCTTTTTGGTAGCCTGTTTATCATTATGAGCATCATGATGGACTGGTATCGTAAACCAAGCGCACCCGCTCAATTTGAGCAGCAGGTGCAATACGATATCCAACAACAGCCTAAAGTAATTGCTCAACTTAGCCATGACAAACCTATGTTGCTCTATTTCTGGGGAAGTTGGTGTCATTTTTGTGAATTTGTTTCACCGACTATTCAACAATTTTCCGAAGAGGGATTAGCGGTATTAGGTGTTGCATTAAAATCAGGTAACGACCAAGAAGTACAACACTATCTCAGCCATAATGGCTACACTTTTGCGAGTTTAAATGATCCAACAGGAGAATTTTCGCGCGCTTGGGATATTCAAGCCACGCCAACTATTTTAATTATTAAAGACGGTAAAATCATCAACCACACTACAGGCTATACTAGCTATTGGGGGCTAAAATTTAGAGTGTGGTTAGCTAGTTTCATTTAAAGACCTAAAGGAGAAAAGCTATGTACTTTGTCAGTGGTAACAGCGGCATTACCGATGCCTCACTCAATATCGCGCTTGAAACATATCTGGTAGAAAACCGTTTAGTCGATGAGCCTATTTTACTGTTCTATATCAACGCCCCTTCTATTATCGTTGGGCGACACCAAAACACTGTTGCCGAGGTGAATCAACCCTATCTAGATGAAAAAAATATCCAAGTTGTCCGCCGAATGTCTGGCGGTGGTGCGGTATATCACGATTTGGGTAACCTCAATTTCTGTTTCATTAAAGATAATGACGGCTCAATTGGCGATTTTGCTGGTTTCACCCAGCCCGTCATTAAAGCATTGCATCAGCTCGGTGCAACAGGAGCCTCGTTACAAGGCCGTAACGATTTACTCATTGACGGAAAAAAATTCTCAGGCAATGCCATGTATGCCAAAGGCAATCGCATGACAGCGCACGGCACAATCTTATTCGATTCTGATTTGGAAGAAGTGACTCGCGCACTCAAGCCCCGCAAAGAAAAAATTGAATCACACGGTATCCAATCTATCCGTAAACGGGTTACCAATATCAAGCCCTACCTAGCACCAGAGTACCAATCGTTAAATACATTTGAATTTCGTGACCATCTACTGCTCCAAATTTTTGGTGTCGAAAATCGCCAAGATATTAGAGAATATGTACTCACCGATGATGATTGGCAAAAAGTACATCAACTACGTAAAGAACGATTTGCGAACTGGGATTGGAATTATGGTAAATCACCAGAATTTAGCCTTGAATATGCACAGAAATTCCCAGCAGGATTAGTAGAATATAAATTAAATGTTGAACAAGGGTACATTAAAGCCATTCGAATTTACGGTGATTTTTTTGGAATGGGTGAAATTAATGACTTAGAGCTCGCTCTTACAAACGTAAAATATGAAAAAAATGCGGTACTCAATGTATTCCAACAAATTGATATAAAACACTATTTTGGCAATATTGAAGCTGAAGCACTCGCTGAGCTTCTAGTAAACGGTGTTTATGAATAAACAAAGCATGCAAGCGGTGAAAATTTTGTAAAATTTTACCAAGATTTAACCGCTTGGAATTGATATGCCCAAACAAGCTGTTAAATCGTTGTTCAAGCCAAATTTCTTTCTTTACCGACTCAATTTTTCCACTGTGCCAGAAATTTTCATTGAGATCTCTAATTATGAACAAGGTAGGCATAATTGCCTACCTTTGTTTACCATATTTAAAACTTGGCATTCGGTGCAAGCAGTTTTAACAAGGCTTCATCGTGGTGATGAACTTGTTTGATGTGATTATCAAAAATCATGGTTGCCCCACCTTCACGGTTATAAGCGTCCCATTGCGGTAAATCGCCACCATTTGGATTACCTGTTTTAGCGAAGTTTGCCCAAGCGGTACTCATCGTTTCGGCGAGTTTTTTGGCTTGTTCACCGCCACCTGTGGCTTGTTGCGTTTTGTCTATGTTATTGAATACAAAAGCAATTTCAGCGGTGTGGTAGCTCATTGGAATGCCATTAAACACAGGCGTATCCCAACTGAACACATAGTTATACACCGGAGCGGTTTGTTGATCCGCTTTCAAACGGGCGGTTTTTAACGCAGGGGTACGCAAAAAGGTATCCACATAAAGCGCATCAGCGATATTACGATCTGGATAAGCCTGTTTGAATGCTGCCACAATGTCTGCGGTTTTATCGCCAAATCGTTCGGTTAATTTTTGCTGTTTTTGCTCGTCCGTCCAAGTATTGCGGTTGTCGTTTTGGTATTTCGCTACGTCTAATTGCAATGGGAAACTCATCCATTCAGTTAAGTTTGAACCGACCAGTAACGGAATGTTTTTCGCCATTTCAGGGTATTTTTCGCCCACAGGTTGTTCTGGAATGTAACTGCCGTCTAAGGTTGGCGCCCATTGCAAGTTAATTCCGCCTTGTAATCCTTCAAGCTGTAAGGCTTCAGCGGTCTGTTTTAGGGCTTTATCGGTTGCTGCATTAATTTGATCAGGGGTAAAGTCTGCCAATTTGGCTACATCTGTAATGCCTAAATTTTCAAAGGTAAACTCTGCTACTTTACGGCTTGCCTCACGACTGGTTAATGTCATACCCATTTTCTCCACCGCACCGCTTTGCACAATCGCTTTATGGAACAAGCCTTGTGCCGCAGGAGTTGCCATTAGGGTAAGCACTTTTGCTCCACCGCCACTTTCACCGAAAATATAACCGCTTGCAAAAAACAAAAGGCCGTTTGAAATTGATTTTTCAGACGGCCTTTGCTTTTGCGGCGTGCAAGCGGTGGTTTTTTATCAAAATTTTGCAAAATCTCCCGAAAAAACGACCGCTCTTTTGCTTTATTGATTATGCTGGCGGAAGTATTTTTATTGCTTTGTATTCGGCCAAAAGCTGAAAATCAGCCGCCGAAAACCGCTTGATCAAAACGCTCCGCATATGCCGCCAAATTCGTTTTTGAGCGGGCATATTCGGCGATTTCGGTATCGATCGGAGTGAAAATCAAGCCTGCTACGACAGGAACGACAGCCACATCGGCCGAGCTGATTTCATCGCCGAACAGATAGGCTTTTTCACCCAGATAATCGCTGATTGCATCTAAATCCTGCATGGCGAAGCGATAGACATCTGACTGGCTGTGTAAGCCGATGCCGTGTCCTTTCAGTTGGTTGAGTGATTTTTCTTGTAATGCGGCAAAAATCGCTTCGGCTTGTTCCGCTGGCATACCGTCAAACATCGCCGTCATGATAAACGGCTTGCCGATGGGGTCGATAAAGCGGTTGTATACGCCCGCCCAGTACAAATGTTCTTCCGCCATACGGGCGAAAGCGTGTCCGACCGCTTTTTGTTCCGCCGTTAAAGCGCGGTCTAAATTCAAGCCGTATTTCGTCTGCAAATGCTCGGCGATAACGTGGCTGTCGGCAATCAGTTCATCGCCGTCTTTCAACACGGGCACTTTGCCTTTCGGCATTTGGCTGAAATCGCCTGCGATTTCTTTCTCAAACGGCACGCCGGCCAAACGCAATAATGCTTCTGCTTTCCACGCAAATGGCGATGCACTGCGAATTTTGCCGCCGCCGGCGACGGTGTAGAGTGTTAACATCATTTTTCTCCAGAATAAGGGGGATAAATATATCAAATGTATATCAAATGTATATCAAATGTATATCAAATGGTCAATATTTTAGCTTTTCGATTTTTACTGGCTAGATTAGGCGGAATCAGCCCGGCCACCCAACGTTCGTACTCAATCGGGTTGTGAATCCAGTAAATATCCAGATAATCGGTATTGAAGCGGGTCATACTTGCCGCCGCCATTTTTTCCACCGAGTTATCGTACATTTGTGCTAACTGCGGGGTGAATTTCGTCGAAATAATCAGATTTTCACGTTTGTAGGGTTTCATCAGCTCGCCCAAAATATCTTCGGAAGCCCCCAATCCGTAAGCGGTGGCGGAATATGGCTTGCAAGCTCAGTTTAAATGTGCGTGGATTAGTTTGACCGTACATTCTGATCTTGCCGCCGTTGGGCTAACTGCGGCTTTTGCCACCGCTTTGGGCAAGGTTGGCATTAGCTGTAATGTGGTCGCAGGGAATTATCACGACCATATTTTTGTGCTTTATGAAAAAGCGACATTAGCAATGCAAACGTTGAGAAATTTGCAAGGATAATTATTTACAGTAGTGTGACATTATGAACAAGGTAGGCATAATTGCCTACCTTTGTTTACCATATTTAAAACTTGGCATTCGGTGCAAGCAGTTTTAACAAGGCCTCATCGTGGTGATGAACTTGTTTGATGTGATTATCAAAAATCATGGTTGCCCCACCTTCACGGTTATAAGCGTCCCATTGCGGTAAATCGCCACCATTTGGATTACCTGTTTTAGCGAAGTTTGCCCAAGCGGTACTCATTGTTTGGGCGAGTTTTTTCGCTTGCTTGCCGCCACCTGTGGCAAATTGGGCTTTTTCAATGTTGTTGAACACAAACGGAATTTCTGCGGTGTGATAACTCATTGGAATACCGTCCATGACAGGAGTGTCCCAGCTAAACAGGTAGTGATACACATTTGCCCCTTTTTGATCGGCTTTTAAGCGAGCGGTTTTAATCGCCGGCAAGCGTAAAAAAGTATCCGCATACAACACATCAGCCACATTGCGTGTTGGGTAGGTTTGTTTAAATGCGGTTTGAATGTCAGCGGATTTTTTGCCAAAGCGGGCGTTTAATTTCTGCTGGATTTGTTCGTTTGTCCAAGTGTTGCGGTTATCCGCTAGGCTTTTGCCAAAATCCAGTTGCAACGGAAAACTCTCCCATTCACTGAAATTTGAGCCGATCAACAGCGGAATCTCTTTTGCCATCGCAGGATATTGTTCGCCTACGGGTTGTTGTGGAATATAGCCGTTATCCAAAATAGGCGACCACGAAAGCGAATAGCCACTACCACGCAAGGCTGGAATTTTTTGCTCTTCGGCAGTTTGTTTCAATGCTTGATTAGATGCTTTTTCTAACTCATCAAAGGGGATATTGTTGAGTTTTTCTAACTCATTACTCGCAATGCCTAAATTTTGCAAGGTAAGTTCTGCCACACGACGGCTGGCTTGTTGATTAGGTAGCGTTGCCCCCATTCCTTCTACCGCCCCGCTTTGCACAATCGCTTTATGGAATAAGCCCTGTGCTGATGGGGTTGCCATTAGGGTAAGCACTTTTGCACCGCCACCGCTTTCGCCAAAAATGGTGATGTTTTCAGGATCGCCCCCAAATTGAGCGATGTTGGCTCTCACCCATTCCAGCGATGCCACCAGATCTTGCACGCCTAAATTTGCCGAGTGTTTATACTGTTCGCCATATGCCGACAGATCCAAATGCCCCATCACATTCAGGCGGTGATTAACAGAAACCACAACCACATCTTGACTGCGAGCCAAATTCTCTCCGTGATAAGTATCGTTTTCCACCGCACTGCCTGCTTGGAAACCACCACCGTGCAACCACACCATTACAGGGCGTTTTTTGCCATCGTGAATAGCGGGTGTCCAAACATTCAGATTTTGGCATTCATCGCTCTGAGAAAATTGTCCGCCCGAAAACAGAAAAGTGTTCATCGGGTTCATCGCATTTTGTGGGCAGATGTTGCCATAGCGAATGGCTAGGCGTGTGCCGTCCCATTTTTCCACTTTTTGCGGTGGCATAAAACGCTGTGCTGTGGCATAGGGAATGCCTTTGTAAGTCAAAATGCCGTCTTGAATATAGCCTTGTAGCATACCTTGTTCGGTTTGCACCACGGCAATGCCCGAACCTGCCTGAATTTCCGCTTGGGCAAGCGGAGAGAAAAGAGAAAGGGTTAAAAGCGAAAGGGATAATTTTTTCAACATAGTGAACTCCAACATTGATTAAGTAATGCACACATTATAATGAAAAGAGATTATTTTGATTAGATAGGGTAAAATTGATAGGCTTGTGAATTAAATTCAATAATCAAGCGGTCAATTTTTGCAAAAAAACGGCAAAATCCGACCGCTTGTTTTCCCTTACTTCTTTATTTCACATTCGCATTCAACACTTGCTGTGCCGATTTGCCCAATTCGCTATTTTGCGTTGCTACAAAATCCACAATCCGTTGCAGCTCGCTTTTCGGCAAGCCTAAACGATGGCTGATGTTGATGTGCGAACGCATTTGGGCTTCCTGCCCGCCTAATGCCATTAAAGTCCCGACGCTGATCAACTCACGATTTAACGGGCTGAGATTATCCCGGCTGAACAGATAGCCGAATAAATGGGCTTTTAATGCGTAGTCCACACCGTCCGCCCCCCATAAAGTTTCTGCTGGCGTATTGCCTGAAAGCAAGCCTAGCATTTTTGTGCCGTTTGTATAGTGGTCTTGCCCGTTCGTTGGGGTAGCAGGCTTCCCTTGCTCATCTTTAATGCCTTTTTCCGCTCTCTCTTTGAGCAAATTTTGGAAAGTCAAAAGCCCGTTTAACGCACGGGGAAAGCCTGCATAGGCGTATTGATGGGTAAAGACTTCGCTGATTTCACTCACGGTTAAACCTTGTTCTAAGGCCTCGATCAGTTCCTTTTTCAACGGTTCTAATTTACCCTGTGCGGTGAAATAAGCAATTTTGACCATGGCTAATTGACCTTCCGCAAGCGGTGTATTTTGGCTGATTTTTTGCAAATCTTGCACTTCAAGCGGCTCTCGTTCCACTTTTTCCAGCCAAGTCGCTTTATTCTCTTTGGCATTCGGGGCGATAGCGATGTGGCTCATTCGGCTAAACGGCGTTGCACCGTGCCAATGTTTCACATTCGGCGGACACCAAACTACATCGCCTTTTTTGATGTGTTGAACGGGTTTACCCCATTCCTGAGTGTAGCCTTCGCCTTCGGTAACGATCAAATATTGCCCCTGTGAGTGGGTGTGCCAGTCGGTAATGGTATTGGGCTGAAATTCCACAATAGCGTAACCGTCTTGACTGTTTTCAGGACTTGGCAATCGGGTAAAGCGTGCCTGACCTGAAAAATGCTCGGCAGGGGCAGTATTCCATTGATAATTTTCGTAGTGATGATATGTCTGTGCGTCATCGGCAAATACGGGGGAAGCCACCGCCCCGATCAGGGCGGTTGTCAAAAATAATCTTTTCATCAGCGATCATCCTTATAGATTTTTCCCGAAAAATTCGGTTAATTTTTCGGAAATCTGTTTTACATATTCGGGGTTCCAATAGGTTTCAATGTGAGTCGCATTCGGCACTTTGAACAATTCTTTGTTTTGCGTACCGCTTGCATTGGCGAACACTTCTTCGGTCATATACAAACTATCGGCTTTTTCGCCTGCAATCATCAGCAACGGCTGATTGATCAACTCCACATTGGTATTAACATCAAATTCCATTAAATCTAAAAGCGAGCTGACCGTGCTATTGGTTTGCGAATTAGGGTGTGCGTGGGTTTGGGCATAGTATTCGTAACCTTGACGATACATATCATACGGCAAAGCCGCCACCTGTTCAGGCGTTAAACCGCTACCGAAGGCCGGGGTGTAAGCCACTTCGCCGGTTTCCGTTTCTTTCAAGCGTGCTGCTGCGGCGTCCGCAAGGCGTTGTTGAATGGTATCGACTTGGCTACGCATAAAACCGTTACGGCGCGCATCACCGGTGTTGAACATAGAAATGGTTGCAACGGATTTGAAGCGTTTGTCCGTTTGTGCCGCTTTAATGGAATAACCGCCGCCACCGCAAATGCCCAATAAACCTAAATGTTCGGTATCCGCCCCTTTGAATAGCGAAATAAAATCTGCCGCCGCACGAATATCTTCAATGCGGTTTTGCGGCTTGTCGGTATAGCGAGGCTCACCGCCGCTTCCGCCTTGATAAGCGGCGTCAAAGGCAATCGTAATATAGCCTTGCTCCGCCAGTTTTTGAGCATACAAGCCGGCCACTTGCTCTTTTACTCCGCCGTTGGGGTGAGCGACGACAATCGTCGGGTATTTTTTATTCGGATCAAAATCGGCAGGGGTGTAAACATTCGCCGCGACTTCAATCCCCGTTTGTTTCTGTGTGTATTTTACGGGTTGAATGTTCACTTGCCCTGCGACATTTTCGGTAATCGCATTATCATAAGTTAATGTGAATGGATTTTGTTTGTAATCGGCTGCCATCACGCCTCCTGATAAGAATGAAACCAAAAGGGTTGCGAATAAGGTTTTACGGAAAGATTTTTTCATCGTTTTCTCCTGTTGCATAGCTGAATTGATTTAATGCAAAGCAGTATAAAGAAAAAAGATTATTTTGATTAGATAGGGTAAAATTGATGAGCTTGTGAATTAAATTCAACAATCAAGCGATCAAATCCTGCAAAAAAACGGCAAAATCTGACCTCTTGCACCGTTATTTATCCAAACCGTTGGCTTTCAGCCATCTTGCCATTTCGTCCGCCACTTCGGTGTTATTTAAGTCGGAAAACGGAAAATGGGTGTTGCCTTTAATGCCGATTTTCGGTAGGTGGATCACTTCGGCTTTGCCGCCGTGTTTATTCACCGTTTCCGCCCACTGTTCCGCCAGCTTTTTGCGGATAAACCACTGTTCGCCGCCCTGTGTGCCGTCTAATTGTTCGGGGATAAAATCGCCGAAGTAGATCACTATCGGGATCTGCGTGAGTTTTTTGAACTGTTCAAACGGCACGCTCATCGGGCTGACATCGCCGAATTTGCTGCTTAATGCGGAAGGTACTTCGCCTTCGGGGAAAGGAAAATTGCCCGGTTCCATCGCCACAATGCCTTTCACTTTGTCGCTTGCCATTGCCGTTGTCCAGCCGATGACCCCGCCTGCGGAATGGGTAACGAACACGCCGTCGCCTGTTTTTTCAAACAATTTCGCCATACTGTCGGTAATCACGCTCACATTAAACGCCCCTGTGGCCGGGGTCATTGAGCGGAAAAATTGTTCCTGTGCCGCTTTGTCCGCAGGGAATGCCACGCCTTTATTCATTTCGGGATAAACGCCGATACGGAATTGGGCATACCAAAATTGCTCATCAGGCACTGCACCCATTTCGGCTTTTTCGGTGCTTTTGCCCGCCTGCCCACTTCTTGGCTGATCGACCAAATAGATCGGGTAGCCTTTGCGTAAAAAGAGCGTATCAAAGCCTTCCCGCCCATCTGGTGTGGTTTGCCAAGTGCGAATTGAGCCACCATAGCCGTGTAAAAAGACAAGCGGTGTTGATTTTGCTTTATCAGGGATTTGATAAAAAATAGAAGCGTGGTCGCCGTGCAAGGTCATTCCGCCCGCTTTCACGCTTGCCCCATAAGCGTCCCAAAATGACGCACTGTTTTTGTCGGCAATTTCCGCAGGAACAGGCGTGTAGCTGCCCTCGCTGGTTTTCACCGTACCTCCTACGGCAAAACTGCCTTGTTCGGCGATGATTAACGGTGCTTTGGCAAAAGCGGTTTGAGTTGCCAACAGCCCAATAACAAGTGTAGTAAGAAGAGATTTTTTCATCATTTTATCCTCTAAATTCAGCTAACCATTTGATCATTTTTGGATCACGGTGATCAAAAATAATCTCATTGCGGTTAAGGGTGGCAATGTCGGCGAGATCTTGGCTATCGAGCGTAAAATCCAAAATCGCACGGTTTTCGGCAATGCGTTCCGCTTTTACCGACTTTGGAATAATCGCCACGCCCCGTTGATTGAGCCAACGCAGCACCACTTGTGCCACCGATTTGCCGTGTTTTTCGGCAATTTTACCCAACACCGGGTTGCTGAAAATCTCAAATTTCCCTTCGGCAAGCGGTCCCCACGCCTGTTGCACAATGCCCAATTCTTTGTGGAACGTCACTTCCGCTTCTCGCTGATAAAACGGGTGCGTTTCAATTTGATTGACCGCTGGCACAATTTCACGGCAAGTTACCAAATCCATCACTCTATCCATATGGAAGTTGCTCACACCAATCGCCCGTGCTTTGCCCGCTTTGTAGAGATCTTCCATTGCCCGCCACTGCTCGTACACTTCGCCGAACGGCTGGTGCATTAAATAGAGATCCACATAATCCAACCCTAAGCGGTCAAGGGAATCCTGCAACGCTTTTTTCGTGCCTTCATAGCCGTTTTCACGCTGAATCCAAAGTTTGGTGGTCACGAAAATCTCTTCACGGGGAATACCGCTGGCTTTAATCGCCCGCCCTACGCCCGCTTCATTGCCATAAACCGCAGCGGTATCAATCAAGCGATAACCAGCCTGCAACGCCTGCAACACCGCTTTTTCCGTTTCATCGTCAGACACCTGATACACCCCAAACCCAATCATCGGCATTTCTACGCCATTGTTTAAAATCACTTTTTCCATTGTTTTCTCCTGTTAGAGGCACTTTGCCCCGATTGATTGACTGGGAATAAGTATAAAACGTGAAGATTGTTTTGATTAGATGGGGGAAAGTTGATGGGCTTGTGAATTAAATTCAATAATCTTTCTGTTTCTTATTGTTTAATGCGGGTAAATAGTTTCCATTAGTATCAAATACTAGTGTTCGTTAGTAACGAATAGATTGATAACAAGAAAGATTTTTACAAGCGAATCAAATCACCGAAAAAACACCACCCACACGCCAATCCGTGTTGCATAAGCCACTGCAATCAATATTGCAAAAAAATCAAAATAAAAGACCGCTTGCGATTCGTTGTAATCAAAATAAGCAAAATCTACCTGCATCAGTAAATAGGGCAAGAGTTCCCGTTCGGCAAACACCCAAAAGCCGTAAGCGGCGATAATCGTCCAGCAGGTGGGGATGAGGTATTTCGCCAGCCAGTGTTCCAGATCCAAACGGTAGGCGTTGGCGAATAGGTTGGTAATCGCTTTCCAATGTAGCCCTAAATGCACGCCGACAGCAATTTGCAGCCAGTGGGTGCTGGTCATATGGATTTTGCGGGTGAAATCGTCGGTCAGGTGGAACGGCATTTCGGCAAACAGGTGCTTAGAGAGCAAAATACCGCTGATACAAGCGGTTAAAAACAGCAAAAAAGTGGCAAAATTTACGGTGGTTTGAAAGGCTCGATAGCCGTTGTATTTGCTCGTAAACAGCTTTTTCAGCCACCACGTATTGAGTGTTAAATGGGAAATCATCAGAGCGAAAAACACCAATCCCAGCCATTCGTGGGTGATTTCTTCATATAAATGATAGCCGAATAATGACAGCAACACGGCGGTCATTATCAGGTCTTGGGCGAGTTGGAAAAGGTATTTTTTCTTCATAATTTTTCTCCCCTCTTTGAAAAAGAGGGGCTGGGGGAGATTTTTAGGCTCTTCAAAATCGCACAAATCTCCCCTAACCCCTCTTTACTAAAGAGGGGGATCCGTTTATTTAACGTACCCATTCTCTTTCAAAAACGCCGCCAATTTCGCTTCCACTTGGGGTTCGGCACGCACGCTTTTGTGTAGGTAGGCTTCAAAACCGTCTTTGACGATAGCGTTCGGGGCTAATTTTTTCAATTCACGATCCGTACCGCTGAAACGGCTGCCGCCGTGTCCGACAACTGGCACAATGGTTTTGCCGCTGAAATCGGTTTGTTCAAGCAGGCTGTACCACGCCATCGGGGCTTTATACCACCAAATCGGATACACCAAAAATACCGTATCCACACCGTCCAAATTCGGCAGGGCTTTTAATTCGGGTTTGATGTTTTGACGTTGTTCGTTTTGGGCGTAATCCAATAACGGCTGGTGCGTGGTAGGGTAAGGCTTGACGGTTTCCAAGCGGAACAGTTCGCCCCCTGCGGTTTTCTGAATCTCTTTGGCAAGATATTCGTTCGCCCCAAGCATTTCGCCGTCTTTAATCAATTTACTTGCCCCTGACACGCCATCCACCAGTTGCTCAGCGGTGTAATTTTCAGGCTGTGAAAAGTAGATAATTAAGGGGTTAGCCGACAGTGCTGTTGCCCCAAGTAAAGCGGTTAAACTGAGTGCTGTTTTTGCAAAAAAATTCATTTTAATTCTCCATCATTACATTATTACGATGATACAAAACACCACAAATAAAGCCACTAACAGCGATTTTTAACTGGCAGGCTTTATTTGCCGATTGATAGAATTTAAATAAGTATAAATCGTTAAGATTATTTTGATTAGATAGAGTAAAATTGATAGGCTTATGAATTAAATTCAATAATTGGAAAAATAATATGGAAAACCTTAACGATCTGCGTGCTTTTGTATTGGTAGCACAGCATAAGAGTTTTACCAAAGCAGGAGCGTTGCTTGGGGTGTCGGCTTCGGCGTTGAGCCATACGATTAAAAATTTGGAAGTACGTCTGAAAACCACGTTGCTGAATCGCACCACTCGTAGTACTTCCACGACCGAAGCGGGCGAACAACTTTATCAGCAACTTTTGCCATTACTGGGCGATATTGATCAGTGCGTAAGCGATTTAAGCCATTTTCGGGATACCTTGCAAGGGCGGTTGCGAATCAATGCCAACGATCACGCTTTTATCTTTGTATTGTGGGAAAAATTTCAACGTTTTATTGAAACTTATCCCGAAGTGGAATTAGAGTTGATTAGCGATCATAAATTTGTGGATATTGTTGCGGAAGGATTTGATGCTGGCATTCGTTTAGGTAGCGATGTGGCAAAAGATATGATTGCGGTGAAAATTTCTGATGAAATGCAGATGTGTGTCGTGGGTTCGCCTGACTATTTCGCTAAATACGGTATGCCACAACACCCCGATGATTTAGCAAATCATCGCTGTATCCGCTTCCGTTTGCCGACATTGGGGGGAATTATGCCATGGGAATTTAAAATGCGTGATGGCAAAATGCATAAAATTCAACCGCAGAGTAATTTGATTGTGGGGAGCAGCCGTTTGATGAACCATGCTTGTTTGAATGGGCAAGGGCTGAATTGGACACCGAAAGACAGTGTGGCAAAAGAACTAAACAGCGGAGAATTGATAGAAGTGCTGGCTGATTATGCTATCAGCTACGAGGGCTATCATCTCTATTATCCTAATCGCCGACAAGGATCGCCGCTCTTTCGGGCGTTGGTGGACGTTTTAAAAGTGTAATACTCATGCAGTAAAGTAATGATTGCTTGATGCCAAAATAAAAATATTACGGCTCGGGCTTTTAGCGATCCCGTACATAAAACACCATAACTTATAGCTAGACGAAACCTAGCTATCAATAAAAACTTCGCCTTTTAAACACATTTTTGCAAAATTCCGCTAAAATCCTACCGCTTGTTTTAATTGGAGAAATCTATGCAAACTCTAAATGTTGCCATTGCTGGCTTTGGTTATTCAGCCCGAGTTTTTCACACCCCCTTTCTCGCTACTGATGCTCGTTTTGCAGTAAAAAAAGTGCTTGAACGTCACAGTGAACGCGCCCATGAGTTTTTCCCCAATGCCGAAATTGTACGTGATTTTGCGGCATTGCTTACACCTGAAATAGAGCTAGTCATCATTACGACCCCTAACCAAACTCACTATGAAATGGTGCAATCCGCATTGCTTGCTGGCAAGCACGTACTAGTGGAGAAACCCTTAGTAGCAACAGCTAAACAAGCGTTTGAACTTGCCGAGCTTGCAAAAAAACAAGGCGTGCTACTCACAGTGTTTCAAAACCGCCGTTGGGATAGTGCTCCTGCAACTGCCCAAATACTGTTGGAGCAAGGTTTATTGGGTGAGCCTGTCGATTGCGAGATTCGCTTTGACCGCTATACCAAAACGAAAAATGTTAAAGCGTGGAAAGAAACAGGCGAACAAGGCACAGGGCTAGTATATGATTTAGGCGTACATTTAATTGATCAGGCGGTATATTTATTTGGTAAACCACAAGCCGTGTTTGCTGATATTCGCTATCAACACGATGATGCGCTTTCCGATGATAATTTTGATATTCACCTTTACTACGAAAGTGGTTTAAAAGTAGTTTGTGCCGCAGGTAAATATGTACGTGAGGCAGGTAATGCATTTGCACTGCATGGAAAACGAGGATCATATGTAAAAGCTAAAGTAGATCAACAAGAAAACCGTTTAGCGCAAGGCATTCAGCCTATTGGAGATTGGAATAGCGAAAACGAATCGGATTGGGGCATTTTGCATACAGAAATTGCAGGCGAAGTGGTACGTAAAGCTTACCCAAACGCCCCTACCAGCTACAAAGACTTTTACGATAATCTCTTCCTAGCAATCAGAGGAGAACAGCCATTATTAGTCACTGCCCAACAAGCTGCCTTCGTGCTACAAATTATTGAAACCGCATTTGAGAGCGCCAGATCAGGGCAGAAAGTGACTATTTAAATTGCACTATTTTTTCGAGATAAACTTGATTTAATCCTATATCGTACTAACCAGATAAGTACTAGATATAGGATTATTTCATTCTCGTTTTTATACATCTCACCAATTAGGTATAGGTGAAATCATCTCCTATTTTTCAGTTAACCTTTTAGGCTTGCCATATCAATGACAAAGCGGTATTTCACATCAGATTTAAGCATACGCTCATAAGCCTCATTGATATTTTGCATATCAATCATTTCAACATCTGGCACAATGTTATGCTCGGCACAAAAATCCAACATTTCTTGAGTCTCTTTAATTCCTCCAATCTCTGAAGCTGCTATAGAGCGTCGCCCTAAAATCAGCGGAACAGTATTAATAGTTTGCTCTAACTCCCCAACAAGCCCCACTAAAACAAGCGTGCCATCTAAAGCCAAGGTTGGAATATAAGGTTTAAGATCGTGGGTGTATGGCACAGTATCAATAATAAGGTTGAATTTATTGTGTACTGCTTTCATCTGTTCGTTGTCAGTAGAAAGCACCACATGGCTTGCTCCTAATCGGAATGCATCATCAGATTTATTCAGTGAGCGAGTAAATAAGGTCACCTCTGCGCCCATGGCTTTGGCCAATTTTACTGCCATATGTCCCAAACCACCCAAGCCAATAACCGCAACTTTATCACCAGCCTTTACCTTCCAATGACGAAGCGGCGAATAAGTCGTGATCCCAGCACAAAGCAATGGAGCGACTGCTTTGGTATCTAATTTTTCTGATACGTGTAAGACAAAATCTTCGCTTACCACAATATTGGTACTGTAACCACCTTGTGTCAGCGTACCATCAAAACGATCCTCTGAACCATAAGTGCCAATATTACCTTGTTCACAGTATTGTTCCAAGCCGTGTTGGCATGGCGAGCACTCTCTGCAAGAATCTACCATACAGCCTACACCAACTAAATCACCCACTGCGAATTTAGTGGCTTTATTGCCCACTTTCACCACTCTGCCAATGATTTCATGACCGGGCACAATAGGATAGGTGTGTGTCCAGCCCCAGTCATTACGCGCGGTGTGTAAATCTGAATGGCATACGCCACAGTATAAAATATCAATTAACACATCATCTTCACGTAATTCACGGCGTTCAAATGAATGTGGTGCCAAAGGCGTTGTTGCTGAAAAAGCCGCATAGGATTTTACAGGGTAGCTCATCGCAGACTCCTTAATGTTCAAATGTTAATAATCACCTGTTGATTTGGCTTGTTAACATCATTGAGATTTAAGCAATCTGTTGTACCAAACCGATATCAACTAAGCCAAAAACAGCGACATGATAGCACCCGCCAATATAGGTAATTTCAACTAATACTTCACTTTTTTAAGTGAGTTCTACAGCAATTTTTAATAGCTCATTTGGGGCAAAAGCCACTACCATATATAGGATTTAAAGGTGCTCCTTTATTTTGTATTTTTTACCCAAAAATAACCGCTTGTAAGCAAGCGGTCTGATTGAATAATTATTCTACAAATTTCACCACTTCATCAAATGACTTACGGGCTTTTTTACGGATTTCTTTATCACGATAACCGAAGGTACACATCACCGAAATACCCCACTCGTTTGCATCAAACAAGCCTGCTTCAGAGAGAATTTGATTGACTTTATCGTAATCAAAGCCTTCAATTGGGCAACTATCAATCCCGATCATTGCCGCCCCTGTCATCATATTGCCTAATGCGATGTAGGTTTGTTTACTTGCCCAGTCAAATAGCGTGCGTTCATTTTCAGCCACTTTGCTGTCATTGACTTGGAAATTGCGATATTTCTCAATAACCGCAGGCATTTGCTCTTCGGTAACACCACGTCTAAGCATAGATTCTCGTAAAAACTCGCTGTCATAGCGTGCGTTTTTCTTCGCTAAAATCACCACGATATGGCTAGACGTTTCCATGGTTGGAATCCCCCAGCAGTAAGGTTTAATCGCTTGGCGGAGTTCAGGATTTTGTAACACAATAAATTCCCAAGGCTCAGAACCGACTGAACTTGGGCTGAGGCGACCTAATTCTAAAATATAGTGCATATCCTCAGCAGGGATTTTTTTACTGCCGTCATAAGAACGGGTTGAAGCACGATAGTTGAATGCGTTAAGTACGTCTTCTTTGTTTAAAAAATTCATTTGAGTTCTCCAAATTAAAAATTACATAAAGCCCCGTTGGTACTGAGCTGGTACAAATTGCATTTCCTTACTGTCTGCGGCATTTTGTTGGTATTGTGCATTTAACACCCAATAAGGGTCACGCAATAACGCACGCCCAATCGCCACCAAGTCGGCATTGCCTAAGCCTAATACGTGGTCAGCAACCGCTGGATTATCCAACATTCCTACCGCAATAACAGGCACGTTTGTTGCTTTTTTCACTTTTTCAGCAAGATAAACTTGATAACCTGCGTAAAATTCTGGGTGATTACCTGCGTGTAAAACGCCATCACCACCACCGCTGACATCTAAAATATCTGCCCCAGCCGCGACAAATCGTTTTGCCACCTCAACGCCATAATTACTATCAAATCCATCTTTGCCGTATTCTTGCGCAGAGATACGCACAATTAACGGCATATCAGCTGGCATCACCGCTTTTGCCGCTTTAGTCACTTGTTCACCAAAAAGCATTGGATCTTGACCATATTCATCGGTACGTTTGTTTGATTTTGGCGAATAGAATTGGTGGATTAAATAACCGTGTGCCGCGTGAAGTTCAATCGCATCAAAGCCAGCTTCTACCGCACGTTTTACCGAGTTTTGGAAGGCTTGGACGAGTTCTTTGACTTCATCAGTGCTTAATTCTCGAGGTGTGATGAGATTTTGCCCTGCATAGTCTAACTCACCATAGTGAATGGCTGAAGGTGCAACCGCATTTGGCTCATCTTGTGCCTTACGGCCAGCGTGGGCAATTTGTACCGCAATTTTGGCACCATTTGCATGAACGCTATCTACTAGCCGTTTAAATTGAGATTGCTGTTCATCATTCCATAATCCCAAACAATTTGGTGTGATGCGACCATTTGGTGCCACGTTTGTCATTTCCACAATAATCAAGCCAACACCACCGATAGCACGGCTGGTGTAATGCACAAAATGCCAATCATTTGGCACGCCATCTTTGGCGGAATACTGACACATTGGTGGCATCACGACACGATTTTTCAAATCTAAATTTTTAATAGTAAATGGAGTAAAGAGTTTTCTAAATTTTGCCATGCGAAATTTCTTATTATGGAAATATTTGGGGAGATAATAAAGAAGTGATATTATCATTTCAAATTGATAATTCTTATATTGAGATATAAAAATGAACGATATTAGAACGCTTGATTTTAATTTACTGAAAGCCTTTGTGGTATTGCTTGATGAATGCAATGTGAGCAGAGCTGCAAAGCGGCTATCTATTACTCAACCAGCAATGAGTGGGATTCTAAATCGTTTACGAGAGAGTTTTAACGATCCTCTGTTTGTACGAGTACAACATGGCATGCAGCCAACGGAACGAGCATTGCAGCTTGGACGAATAGCAGAAAAAGTGCTGAAAGATATTAACTCCATGCTACAACCACCTGTGCTAGAACCAGAGAAACTCTCAATGACATTACGTATTGCCGCAATGGATTATGTGCAACAGATCATTGCTCTGCCGTTAATTTTACGTCTTAGACGACTTGCCCCCAATGTCCGAGTTGCCCTGCTGCCCGTACAAGGGCAAAATATCAAAACCTTATTTGAGCAAAATAAGATTGATCTTGCCTTAGTTAGCCAGCAGCATCTCACTAAAGATATGTATCAAAGCATACTATATGAAGAACATTATGTTTGTGTAATGAGTAAAAATCACCCAATGGCAAATGTAGTGCTTACACTGGATCAGTTTTGTGAATTACCTTTTGCTATGCTTTCCTATAATGGTGGTGAATTTAAAGGAGCGACCGATTTAGCCTTGCAAAAACTAGGACGACAACGCAAAGTGATGGTTTCGGTAAATCATATTTCACTTCTCCCCCAACTTTTGCAGGGTTCAGATTTAGTAGCCGTTCTGCCTGAACACCTTGCCCGCACATTACCAAATGTGCAGCTACAGCCACCACCTCTTGAGGTAGAAAATTTCACCATGATGATGGCTTGGCACGAACGCACAGAGCAAGACCCCGCTCATCGATGGCTTCGTAAGGTATTATCAGCCGTGCTCGAATGACACTAGCGGTCTTATTTACACAAAAATCTGCAAAACAGCGCGGGCTATCTATTCATGTAGATGATAATCAGCTACGGCACTTATTCTGCATCCCAACTAAAAAAACAATCACACCAAACCAAACAAAAGCATAACCAATCAAACCCTGTGTCGATAACGTTTCACCAAATAATAGTACACCGCATAAAAACTGTAACGTAGGCGAAATATATTGCAACATACCTAGCAACGACATAGAGATCTTCTTAGCCGCAGTCGCAAACCAGATTAATGGCAATGCGGTAGCAATACCCGAGCCAAGTAATATTGTTATTTGCAATGGGGTTAATTCTATAAATACGAAAGCATCTTGCAAATGACAAAAATAGAGATAACCCAATGCAAACGGTAACATAAGTAATGTTTCTAATGTAAAGCCAGACAATGCAGACATTGGCGCTAACTTACGAATTAAACCATATAATGCAAAACTTCCAGCAAGAATTAAAGCGATCCATGGGATCTGCCCTGCTGGTATGGCAAGCCATAAAATACCTACTGTTGCAGAACATAGGGCAATAAACTGGGTAATATTCAAACGCTCTTTTAATACTAGCCGACCAACAAACACGTTCAGTAATGGATTGATAAAATACCCCAAACTTGCATCTAAAATATGCTGATTGACTAATGCCCATAAATAAACCAACCAATTTAACCCAATCATAAAGGCTGAAAGTAAGAAAATACCTAGTACTTTTGGCTGTTTTAATACCCTCAAAACCACGGTAGTCTGCCTAAATACGATTACCAATACAATAGCAAATAACATCGACCAAATTACCCGCTGAGCCAGAAGTTGCTCTGCCGGCATTGATGATTGATAAAGCGGAGCCCAATAAATCGGAAACATTCCCCATGTCATATAGCACATTAAAGCATAGTGCCAACCTTGTAATTTATCAGTTAGTTTCATGCTGATACCCAATTATATTCCAAAGTAGATAAAAAATAGTAAACGGAAAGTAGTCGAAAGGCAAAATAGAGCAGAATCATTTACCCAATCAAGCAATCACAAATGGTTATTTAATGTTCAAATCGTAAGATTTTTTGTAAATTCTGGACTTATGTCACAAATTTTATGAAAAAAAGCCATTGCAACACAGCAAATGCTTGAGAGATCATATCCAATCCAAGAAAGCTTTCTTGGATCTTCACCATTGTTACCTTGCCCAATAAGGAGATTAATATGAGTAGCATATACAAGAAAACGAGGCTCATCCGTGAAATCTTCGCAGATATTATTGGTGAAACCAGAGTAAAGACGTTCTTTTCTTACTATGCAATTTTCAAAAATGATTTACTTTTTGGATTGTACAAGAATGATAAATTCTATCTGAGAATGCCTGAACATGCATCAGAAAATGAACTCATCAGTCAGCTTGAGCGATTAGATGATGCCAGGTTTGGAATTCATAACAAAAATTTCTACCATCTACCTCAATCAATCTTACTAAATCCGGAGGTGTATTCTCATTTAGTTAAAACCACTCTCAAAGAAATTGCACTACAGAAAAAGTTATCAAGCCTGAAGCGCCGAGAACTGATTCGTGCCCTACCTAATTTGAATATCAATATTGAGAGAATCCTAAAAAAACTTGGTATTTGCTCAATTAATGATTTCATGGCAAGAGGTGCCTACTCGATTTACGTTGAACTAATCAAGTCAGGTATTGAGGCTGATGAAACATTTTTATTCAAATTATATGGTGCTATACATCGTCAGTATATTTATACAATGACGCCAGAGCAAAAGAGAAAAATCTTAAAAGATGCTAATCAAGCCCTTTATGAAGCAGGGCTGCGTAAGCGTTTTAAGATTGATGATTAGCCTTCCGTTAGGGTAAACGGAATATAAAAAAACCGGCTAGTTTTAACTAGCCGGTTTATAATAATGGCAGGGGCGGAGAGGCTCGAACTCCCAACACCCGGTTTTGGAGACCGGTGCTCTACCAATTGAACTACGCCCCTATTGATAGATTTTCTTTTTCTATGAAAAGAGCGAGTATGAAACTCGCTTTGAAATAAAGTGGCGGAACGGACGGGACTCGAACCCGCGACCCCCTGCGTGACAGGCAGGTATTCTAACCAGCTGAACTACCGCTCCGCATTAAAAT
>NZ_SMAM01000013.1 GCF_004346205.1 Bibersteinia trehalosi
CAAGCGGCAACCAAAGTGAAGGCAGGTAACACAGTCAATATCAATGCAGGTAATAATATAGAAATTACCCGCAGTGGCGCAGACATCACAGTTGCCACCTCAATGACCCCAACGTTCAACACAGTTCAAGTGGGCGGTAAAGAAGGTGTAACCCTTGGAAGCTCAACCGCGAAAGACGGCGTGAAAGAATTAAGCGTCGGCGCTCGTGGAGCGGAAGCACGTATCACAAACGTTGCACCAGGCATTGCAGATACAGATGCAGTGAATGTAGGGCAGTTACGTGGTGCTGTGGGTAATATCCATAACCACATTAACAAAGTGGATAAACGTGTTCGTGGTGTTGGTGCAAATGCTGCGGCAGGTATGGCGTTACCACAGGTTTATATCCCAGGTAAATCCATGGTAGCAGCTTCTGCTGGTACTTACGGTGGTGAATCGGCAGTTGCCGTGGGTTACTCACGAGCGAGTGACAATGGTAAGTTAATCCTGAAAATGACTGGTACTGCAAATAGTCAAGGACACTTATCTGGTGGTGTGGGTGTAGGTTACCAATGGTAATTTAAGACTCTCACTTATAGTCTAATAAGTTAAGGCGACAAGCGACATACTTGTCGCCTTTTACTAGAATTAGGCTATGTCTTATTGTTTTTTGAACAAAAAACTCTTAGGATTAACATGTTTTTGCAAGAAAACATTTATCTTCTGAGTTTATTTTTGAAGGATTTTTAACATGATGAAAAACATCTTTAAATTAAGTACTGTTTCAGTGGCAACTTTACTTTTAGCTGGTTGTTTTACCGCAAAAAGTATTAATTATGATGCTCCAGCTCCGGCCGTTGCTCCTGCGCCAGCAGTTGCACCAGCAGCACCAGCGCCGGCTAAAGCAAAAGAATTTGTCTTAAGTGGTGATTTCTTATTTGATTTTGATAAATCAAATCTCACTGCAAAAGGCAAATCTGTATTAAATAATGTTGCTAAAGAAATTAAAGCAAATGGTGCAAAAAATGTATCAATTACAGGTTATACCGACCGTTTAGGTTCTGCACAATATAACTTGAAACTTTCTCAAGAGCGTGCAAACACGGCAAAAGCGTATTTACAAGCGCAAGGCGTGAAAGCAAATATTAAAGCGATTGGTAAAGGTAAAGCTAACCAAGTTAAAGCATGTAAAGGCGAAACTGGTCAAGCATTAAAAGATTGCTTAAAACCGAACCGTCGTGTAGTTATTCGTGCGCAGTAATACTGACTAGCAAAGCATAAGAAGTGAGAGCAAACAGCTGGCTGTTTGCTCTTTATTTTTGCAAATTTTTTGATGAAATAGACCGCTTGTTAGCATGAGTTAAAAATCAAAAGATTGTAAATAGAAAATGTGATCTAATTCACATTAATTTCCTAACAGCTTGGCTACAATTCTTCTTTTCTGAAAATCATAAACTAAGGAGAATACTATGCAAGCGGTATTACAAGATATTCTTGATGTTGTAAAAGCGAAAAATTTGACTTATCAACAGAAATTGATGAGCATTGGTAATATTGCAGAACGACTATTTCATCCAATTGAATTATTAGGCTATACAGAAGAAGAGTGGCACTATATTGAAAATCAGATGATTTGTGATCTTAATGAAGGTTATGCCATTTACCGACCACGTTATATTTTGCCTGATTATAATGTGTATATGCAAAAAGGTTGCCAATTCTTAGATTTACCACCACCTACTAACCTAGACGAAGCCTTAGATGGCTTATTAATAATCTACTCACACGTACCTTCTATCACTACTTTCCCTGTTTATATCGGATGTTTAGATCAATTACTTGAGCCTTTTATTACCGATGAAGAGCAAGATTATATTAAAATCAAGCGCTTCTTAAATCATATTGATAAAACTATTTCTGATTCCTTCTGCCACGCCAATATCGGGCCTTACGACACCAAAGCCGGTCGTTTAATTTTAAAAGCCGTGATAGAGCTTGAGAATACAACACCGAATATGACGATTCGTTATGACAAAACCAAAACGTCACGGGAATTTGCAGAACTCGCGGCGAAAGCTTGTTTATTGGTTTCCAAGCCATCCTTTGCAAATGATGCTTACTACATTCAAGATTTAGGCGAAGAGTATGGTATTGCAAGCTGTTATAATGCATTACCTGAATGCGGTGGCGCTTATACATTAACTCGGTTGCGATTAGGTACGATAGGGCGAGCTTGCACTACTGTTGATGAAATGGTAAATGAACTGCTACCAAAAGTGGCTAAACTTGCCCTTTCTACTATGGATAAGCGACATAAGTTTTTAGTGGAAGAAAGCCATTTCTTTGAGAGTAGTTTTCTTGTGAAAGAAGGCTTTATCCAGCGAAAAAACTTTACTAGTATGCTGGCTATTGTTGGGCTTGCCGATGCAGTTAATCATCTCCTTAAGCAAGAAGGACTGAATGAAACCTTTGGACAAAGTCAGCGAGGGGATGAAATTGCGACCTTGATTATGGATCAATTAGCAAAAGTAAATAATGCGCATATAGGGCTATATGTTGAGCGAACGAACAATCAATATTTATTGCATGCGCAAGTTGGCGCTAATAATCATCCAGAAGACAAACTAAATACACCCGCCCATCGTATTCGAGTGGGAGAAGAGCCAACCTTGTTAGCACACTTAAAACAATCTGCCCCCTTTCATAAATATTTTCCTGCTGGAACGGGAGATTTATTTGCTTTCGACCAAACCTATACAGAACATTTAGATGCGGTTGTTGATATTATTGATGGGGCTTTTACCCAAGGATATCGCTATATTACAACATACCTAAAAAATACCGATCTGATTAGGGTAACAGGCTATTTAGTGAAAAAAAGTGAAGTTGAACGCTATCGGAATGGCGAAGCAGTATTGCGTGATACGACATGGTATGGCTCAGGAACAGATGATTGTGCCAAAGTATTCGATCGCCAACTGCGTGATCATGATAATGTGAATGCGGTATAAGTTTACTATGGCGCTTTCAGAGATTTTTGTGCCACTGCATCGGATTATTCCTTTTTCCAATGTAGAAGGGCGAGGGAATCGCACCAGTATTTTTTTACAAGGTTGCAAGCTGAATTGTTTGTATTGCCATAATCCGGAAACGATTCCCCGTTATGCCGATACCGCAAAATTAGTGAGTTTACAATATCTGTATGAACAGATAATGGAATCTGTACCTTTTATTCGAGGGGTGACAATTTCCGGTGGTGAGCCCACGATTCACTATAAAAAGCTAATTCCGTTATTTAAAACACTTCATCAACAGGGTTTAACTTGTTATCTAGATAGCAGTGGCTTTTTTGAATATGACATGATTGCACCATTGATTGAAGTGACGGATAAGTTTTTATTTGATTTAAAAGGCGATGGAGAAGGATTGCAAGCACTTTGTTTTGATCGAAAAAACCAAGCAGGTAAAGTACCAAGTCAGATGATACCGGTGAAAAATCATATGAAACCAGAAAATCTGGCACGCAATTTGCAAAATTTATCTAAATTGTTACCGCTTGGAAAGATTGAAGAGGTGCGTTTAGTTTATCTTAATCAGTTTTATGATGCTTATCAGCTAATTGAAAAAGTCGCTGTTTTGCTAAAACCTTATCCAGATGTATTATTGAAAATAATTCGGGTACATACAAAAGGAGTGCGCGATGAAAATGGACTTAAGCCTTTTGTACCAAGTATTGAGCAGATTGACAAGCTTGCCCTTTTCAGTAAACAGTGCGGGATAAAAAACATAGTCACGATCTATTAGACAAGCGCATTTGGATAGCTTGAAAATAAATAAACCCTTAGCAATGGTGTGTTGCTAAGGGTTTATAATTATTGAATGGTAAATCTGACAGGGACAGAAATCGCATTAGGGAACCCCGCCGGCGGTGCGGGCGGTTTGGTATTTTGGGCAGCTTTTACAGCGGCATTATCTAAGTTTTGATTCCCTGAAGATTTTGTTACCTGAACATTGCTAATTTGCCCATTCGCAGACAGTGAGAAATTGAGAACAACTACTCCCATTTTACGCATCATTTTTTCGCGCACAGGGTAACTACTATTCGCACGTTGTTGCAAGGATCTTAGCAATAGTGCTCGATAAGTACTATGTTCATTGCCATTGGCAATTTTATATTGCCCCGGTTGAGTCGTATTGCCATTTGGCAAGCCTGCTTGGTTTACTTTAGTGTTATTACCAAGTTCAGCGCCATCCTGAATGCCTGCTTGGTTTTTCTTACCTTGAAATGCATTTGGTATTGCTTTAGCGACCACACCCTGTTTGGCTTCTTTACCTGTTTCGAGCGCTTTTACTACCTTCTTAGGCTCAGTTTTAAGTTTTTCCTTCGGTTTTTCTTTTTCCTTCGGCTTATCTTTCACTGGCTCTTTGGGTTTTTCTTTTGGCTTTGGCTTCTCTTTCGGTTTTTCTTTTGGTTCTGGTTTAACTACAGGGATAGCTTCTGGCACTTCCACCGGCTCTGGCTCAACGACCTTTTCTGGTTCAGGAGTAGGCTCAGGAACAACATTATCTGATTCTGGTGCGACAGCAACTTGCTCTTGTTCCAATCTTGAGGCAATAAGCTCAATTGAAATACTTGTAACCTCTTCTTGTAACATCGGTTTTGTGTGTTGTACGGCCGCCCATACTCCTCCAAAAATTAAGCTGTGGATAGCTAACGAGCCGAGCAAACCAATTCGGGAGTTAGATTTATTTGGCATGGCTTATTTCGCACTCTCTTTCTGGGTTACGATAGCAACATTGTTGATTTCATGACTAGAAAGTAGGTCTGTGATTTCAACAAATTTTTCAAAAGCAACAGCAGAATCTACTTTTAATGTCACTTTGAGACTTTTATCCCAAGTGGCAATTTCTGATGCTAATAACTCTTTTGTTATAGGTTTATCATTATAAAAAAACTCATTATCTGCTGTGATGGTGAGTAATTTAGCCATATCATCGGATTTTATTGCTTGGGTGGTGCTTGCCTTTGGTACATTGACTTGGATTTTTCCTTGTGAAATAAAGGAAGCCGTAATCAGTACAATGGCTAGTAGCACCAGCATAATATCGATAAAAGGGATAATATTGATTTCATCAAACTTTTTCATGGCAAACTCCATTATTGACGAGCTTTATTTGCTTGCCATTTCAGTTTGTTTTCTTCCACTTTACGACCGAAACCGTTATAGAACATCATAGCTGGAATAGCGACTAAAATACCCACAGCTGTTGCTTTTAAGGCAAGAGATAAGTGCACCATAATAGATGCAGCATCAATATCTCCGCCCGCGTGTCCTAATTCGTAGAAGGTTAAAAGAATACCGATAACAGTACCGAGTAAGCCAATATAAGGCGCATTAGAACCAATGGTTGAGATTGTGGTTAAGTTATGGGTCAAATCAATTTCAAGCTCTTCTAATGTTTGATATTGTTTAGCGTCCACTTTTTTATAAAACAGCACGCGTTCGATCACTTTGGCAAACAAAATAATGCTCATGATGGCGAGTAATCCAAGAATAATATAGTCAATGTAGCTTTGTAAAAATTGAAAGAGTTGATCCATAAATTGTTCCTTATTGAAAAATAGAAAAGCAAATCATGGACGTGTTGAAAGCACCGTAGTTTGGTGTTTCAGCACGCCCATGTGCGCATTTGAAAATTGTTCGCATTATATAGGGATGTGTAAAAATTTCAACCATTCTTAATGGAAACGAGTGTTTACAATTCTGTTTGAAATGCTATATTTCGCCACTTTAGAGTTAAGAAATCGTTAAAAGAAATTATTTATGGAAGAAACATTTATTGAAATTACACCTCAGCAGGCATGGGAAATGATGCAACGTGATAATACGGTGCTTGCCGATATTCGTGATGCAATTCGATTTAGCCATAGCCGACCTCAAGGTGCTTTTCATCTAACTAATCATAGCTATGGTACCTTTATGGATGAATACGATTATGAAGAACCAGTGATTGTGCTTTGTTATCATGGTGTAAGTAGTCGTGGAACTGCTCAATTTTTAATTGAGCAAGGGTATGAGCAAGTCTATAGCGTAAAAGGCGGCTTTGAGGGTTGGGTTCGGGCTGAATTGCCAATTGAAATGGGATATTGATTAAAGGAGCACGTAAATGTGGAAAGAAATTTTGCTTAATTATGGCATTTTTTTGCTTGAGTTATTAACGGTGTTTGGTGTGATTGCCGTTGTTGTTATGATGATTTTAGAAGCTCGCAAACAGCCTGAAAACGGCACGATTACATTAACAAATTTGACGGAAAAATTTGCTGAGCAAGAAAAAGCGTTAAAACACAGTTTTTTAAGTGAAGCTGAATTAAAACACCAAGAAAAATTGGAGAAAAAAGCAGCTAAAGAAAAAGCTAAGGCTGAGAAAAAACGCTTAAAAGAGGGGCTAGAGCTGGCAGAAGATACAAAATCGCGTCTGTTTGTACTTAATTTTCATGGGGATCTACATGCCAGCAATGTTGCAAGCTTACGTAAAGAGATTGATGCGGTGCTTAGTGTGGCAAATCCAGCCAAAGACAGTGTATTACTCAAATTAGAAAGCCCTGGTGGCGTGGTGCATGGTTATGGCTTAGCGGCATCACAATTACAGCGTTTGAAGAAAAAACAAATTCCTTTGACTATTGCTGTAGATAAAGTGGCTGCCAGTGGCGGCTACATGATGGCATGTGTTGCAGATAAAATTGTAGCTGCACCATTTGCAATTATTGGGTCTGTTGGGGTTGTCGCCCAAGTGCCGAATATTCATCGTCTGCTGAAAAAACATGATATTGATGTTGATGTGATGACTGCAGGGGAATATAAACGCACGGTGACCTTGGTTGGCGAAAATACAGAGAAAGGTAAACAGAAGTTTCAACAAGAATTGGAAGAGACTCACGCTCTGTTTAAGACGTTTGTTATTGAACATCGGCCACAACTTGAGATTGAAAAAATTGCGACAGGTGAACATTGGTTTGGACAACAAGCCTTGGCACTAAATTTAGTTGATGAAATCAATACGAGCGATGATTTTATTCTCAATGCGATAGCAACGTATGATGTTATTGAAATTAAATATCAACGCAAGAAAAAGCTTGCTCAGCGAGTTGGTGAACAGGTCGAGAGTAGCGTTGAAAATGTACTAAGCAAATTATGGTATAAAAGCCGAGAGACGCATTTATAAGCTAACAAGCGGTCTAATTTGAGAAAATTTTTACAAAAAATAGAAATTGCTTGAAAAATAGACTTTTCAAACAGTGAAAAAATGCGTATTATACGCGCCCTTGATTCAGAACGCAGAATAATCATTTTCGCGCTTTCTGATGAGGCGGAATAGTGAAGAAGTACGGTTTTTAGCCGTACTTTTTATTTGGGACTTCGATGAGTTAAATTTGTATTAAAAATCGCCAATGGAGCTGTATGCGTATCGGGCAGTATGAAATAAAAAACCGTATTTGCCTTGCGCCAATGGCAGGCATTACTGATCAGCCATTTCGGCGGCTGTGTAGTCAGCTTGGCGCAGGTTTAACTTTTTCTGAAATGATGTCCACTAATCCTGATGTATGGCATACCGAAAAATCGCGCTTACGCTTAGCGCACCATGATGAAATTGGTATTAATGCTGTACAGATTGCCGGTTCGGATCCAGCTGAAATGGCACAGGCAGCTAAAGTAAATGTGGGCTATGGCGCAGACATTATTGATATCAATATGGGCTGCCCAGCAAAAAAGGTAAACAAAAAAATGGCAGGCTCTGCCCTTTTGCGTGAACCTGAATTAGTTAGACAGATTTTAGAAGCTGTTGTAGATGCCGTTGATGTGCCTGTCACATTAAAAATCCGAACAGGTTGGGATCAAGCGCATCGAAATTGCTTAGAAATTGCAAAAATTGCAGAGCAAGCAGGGGTAAAAGCGCTCACTATTCATGGTCGGACAAAAGCGTGCTTGTTTAATGGTGAAGCTGAATATGAAAGTATTCGCATGGTTAAGCAAGCCGTATCTATCCCGATTATTGCTAATGGCGATATCGACAGCCCAGAAAAAGCGCGCTTTGTATTAGATTATACAGGTGCAGATGCAGTAATGATTGGGCGGGGTAGCTATGGTCGTCCTTGGCTATTTTCAGAAATAGCAGACTATTTTGCACAAGGAGAGTATGTTCCTTTCTCATTTGCAGAAAAATGCCAGCTGATGATAAAACATATTCAAGATCTTCATCTGTTTTATGGTGAAGAGAAGGGATTTAGAATCGCGCGTAAGCACGTTGGTTGGTATACGGAACAACTTAAACCGAACTCAAATTTTAAACGTACTTTTAATGCCTTAGACTCGACGAAAGAACAGCTAAATGCATTGGAAGATTTTATAAAATCTTAAGTTGGATAGAAAACAATGTTAGAACAACAACCTACACAAAACCCATTGACAGTATCAATGTTGAACGCACAGGCTCAACAAGTAAATAAGCCTCTGCGTGATAATGTAAAACAAGCATTAAAAAACTATTTAGCCCAATTAAGTGGTGAAGATCCAACTGAGTTATATGAGTTGGTGCTTTGTGAAATTGAGCATCCAATGTTGGATATGGTAATGCAATATACTCGTGGTAACCAAACCCGTGCAGCAGCAATGCTTGGTATTAACCGCGGTACATTACGCAAAAAATTGAAAAAATATGGTATGGGTTAATTAACCTAGAAATACAAAGCCCTTGTAATGTAAATTACAAGGGCTTTATTGCTATTTAAAAGCCGGAAAATGGATGGAGAAAGAATAGTATTTCATCGCACTTTCTTGAGTATTTATTTTAAAGATCATGTCATTTAATTTGCATTATTGACTGCTTCTAGTGCTGTTTGAATTTTCTGAGCAATGCCTGCGGCATCTAATCCTAAATCAGCATAACTTTCTGCTTGGGTCGCTTGTGGAATAAAATAGTCAGGAATACCCAGCATAACAAGCGGTTTAATTTTACCAATTTTTTGCAAATATTCATTTACTGCAGAGCCTGCCCCACCTTGAATTGCATTTTCCTCCAGCGTAACTAACAGCTCATGGCTTGCAGCAAGCTCAGAGATAAGGCTTTCATCAAGCGGCTTAACAAAGCGCATATCCACCAATGTATAATTGTATTGTTCTGCAACGCTTTGAGCATTCTCTAAGAGCGCTCCAAAATTCAATACAGCCACTTTTTGACCTTGGTGGACGATTCTCCCTTTACCGATAACAAGTGCCTGCATAGGTTCTAATGTTACGCCTTTAGCATTGCCTCGAGGGTAACGTACTGCAACAGGGGTGTTCATTTGATATGCGGTATAGAGCATTTGACGCATTTCATTTTCATCGCTAGGTGCCATAATCGTCATGTTAGGAATACAGCGCATAAAGCTGAGATCAAATGCGCCTTGGTGAGTTTGTCCATCAGCACCGACAATGCCGGCGCGGTCAATAGCAAAAATCACAGGCAGATTTTGAATCGCAACATCGTGAATAAGTTGATCATAAGCGCGTTGTAAGAAACTTGAATAGATGGCGACCACTGGTTTATAACCTGCGATAGCTAAGCCTGCCGCAAAGGTAACCGCATGCTGTTCAGCAATGGCTACATCAAAGTATTGCTGTGGAAAACGCTTAGAAAACTCTACCATACCTGAGCCTTCGCGCATGGCTGGTGTTATACCAATTAGTTTTTCATCATGTAATGCTACTTCACACAGCCAATCACCAAAAATATTTGAGTATGTTGGTGCCGATTTAGATTGTGGTAGTTTACCGCTAGTATGATCAAACTTAGGTACGCCGTGGAAACCAATTGGATCTTGCTCTGCAGGCTGATAACCTTTGCCTTTTTTAGTTTTGATATGCAAAAATTGTGGGCCTGGCATGTTACGCATTTTGGTGAGTGTATGTACAAGCTCATCTAAATCATGCCCATCAATTGGCCCAATATAGTTAAAGCCCAACGTTTCAAACATTGTGGCGCTTGGTGAGACAAAGCCTTTTACTTGCTCTTCTGTGCGCGAGACAAACTCTTTGATCGGGGGTAAGCCAGAAAGAAGTTTTTTGCCACTTTCTTTTAAATTGTTATATAAAGAGCTTGTAAATAAGCGAGAAAGCTGATTATTCAGTGCGCCAACATTTTCCGAAATAGACATTTCATTGTCGTTTAAAATGACTAACATATCGGTATGCAAAGAGCCAGCATGGTTGATTGCTTCAAATGCCATACCCGCGGTAATAGCACCATCGCCAATCACGCAAACCGTTTTACGCCCTGCATTTTCTTTTTCTGCACCAACAGCAATACCGAGCCCTGCGCTAATTGACGTGGAGGAATGCCCAACGCTCAGCACATCAAAAGGGCTTTCTTCACGCCATGGGAAAGGGTGCAAACCATTTTTTTGGCGAATGGTATGCATTTGTTCACGGCGACCAGTTAAAATTTTATGCGGATAGGCTTGGTGCCCAACGTCCCAAATGAGCTGATCAAATGGTGTTTGATAAACGTAATGCAAGGCAACAGTTAATTCCACTACACCTAGCCCTGAAGCTAAATGCCCACTTGTTTGGCTGACCGATTCAAGCAAGTAAGATCGTAATTCATCACACAGCGGTTTAAGTTTATCCTTACTGAGTAAACGCAACTCTTCTGGCGAATTAATTTGGCTGAGAATTGGGTAGGTATTTTGCATAGGTTTATCTTTAATTGAAAATGGACAATTGATAATAGGCATGTTGCCCATTATCAATGTTGAATTATTTTAGATCTTCTGTCAGCACGGGCTGAATGCTGGTTAAGACTTCTTTTACAACTCTGCCGCTACCAGCTACTAAGTTACCTGAAGTTAAATAGTCAGTGCCACCAACAAAATTGGTCACTAGCGCACCTGCTTCACGCGCAATGAGATCGCCTGCGGCACAATCCCAAGGCTTGATGCCAATTTCAAAATAGCCATCGACACGATTACTTGCCACATAAGCTAAATCTAAGGCAGCAGAGCCAGTACGGCGGAAATCCGCAACACCATTATTCATTAGTGCCTCAACCATATTTAAATGCGTAGCACGGTATTGTGTTGCTTTAAAAGGAAAACCAGTTGCTAGAATTGCGCCATTTAAATCACGGCGTTCAGTGTCAATACGCAGACGGAATTCATTGAGTTTAGCCCCTTCTCCACGTACTGCGGTAAAGAGCTCGTTACGGATAGGATCATAGACAACACCTACTTCTGTACGCCCATTCACACGTACAGCAATAGAGACACAGAAATGAGGCAGGCGTTTTACAAAGTTAGTTGTACCATCTAGTGGATCGATAATCCATTGTACATCAGTATTATCACCAGCATTTAAGCCCGATTCTTCTGCAATGATTGAGTGATCAGGATAAGATTTGCGGATCACTTCAATAATTGCTTCTTCTGCAGCCTTATCAACCGCAGTTACATAATCATTTTTACCTTTTTGAACAACTTGTGTTTCTTGCGGGGCTTGTTCATAACCTTTGGCAATAATATTGCCTGCTTTTCGTGCTGCACGAATAGCGATATTTAACATTGGATTCATATTTCCACCAGATTTTAAAGAACGATATAAAGGGCTGAATTATAGAGAAAGTTTAAGAATAAGGGAATAACAAGCGGTGAAATTTGCAGAGAAATTTACAAAAGCAGCTATCAGTAAATGCCCTCTTTCTGCTATACTCCCAAGCCAGCTAGCATCAAGCAGCTTTGTAAAAAAAGCACTTGCGTTTGATACTTTAACCTTCCACAAAGATCCAATTATGAATAAATTTAACTCAAATAATACCCCCCGTTTTAAAACGCTAGAAGAAAAACGCACCCCGAAATTTAAATCTGAAGCACGCCCACAAACGGCGCGAATGCCAGAAAAACGTGAAAAAGCCACGACTATTTATCCGGCTCAAGTGCAAAAAGCAGGCAGAAATGGCACGGTTCAAATCTCGGTAAAAGGTGGGCAAGCTAAGGAGAAAAAAACAGGCCCTCTTTCACCACGAGCGCCAGAAAAAATCCGTAATAATCGTGCAACTGAGATGAAAGTATTTGGTGAAAACGCATGTTTGATGCTGTTCCAACAGCGCCCAGAAACCATTGTTCGTCTATGGGCAACGGTGGAGATGGCGAAAAAATCTGGAGCACTGTTGAGCTATCTCGCCGAACAAAAAAAAGCTTATCATGTTGTTGATAATGAAGAGATGGCAAGAGTAACGGGAACCGAGCATCATGGTGGCATCTGCTTATTAGTGAAAAAGGCCACGCCATTTTCATTAGAGGGTTATTTACAAATTCCTCGTCAGCGTGATTGCCTTGTGTTACTAGATGGTGTGAATAATGCTCAAAATATTGGCGGTATTATTCGTACCTGTGCGTTTTATGGTGTGAAAGGTATCGTGGTTGAAAATAATGATCTGCTGAATTCTAGTGCAGCGGCACGTGTTGCGGAAGGCGGGTTAGAATTTGTACATGCACTAGAAACCAAGCATAAGCAAATTGCCTTAACACAGTTACGTAATGCGGGCTATCAGGTTGTACATTTAACTCAACAAAAACAGGCAACAGCATTGGCAAAAGCAACATTAGCGGCTAAAGTTGTGTTTGTGTTGGCTGAGCATGTATCAAATGATATTGAATATAGTGAAGATACAAATGTGCAGCTCTCTTTTGCCAACCCATTGAATAGCGGGTTGAATGTGGCAGTAAATGCAGGTGTGTTACTTGCCAGTTGGTACCAACAACATATTTTGTAATTTCCAGAAAAAAATGCACCGCTTGTATGCAAGCGGTGCATTGTGGGCAATAATTTGCAAATTAGATTAATTCAAATTGTTGTATGTCTAGCGTCAATCCTTGCTCAAAGGTCGCAAAGTGTATATTGCTATAGCTTAATTTCCCAGAATTTTGATCGTATTGGAACTGGCTACTGTCAGCAAAAATATCTTGTGCAAAGAGTAGCTTATCTTGGCTAGGATCAAAGTCGTTTAGATAGGCAATCGCGCCATTATTTAGAGAGTTAAACTGGATACTATCGTTGCCAGCAAGAGTATTAATTAAGACAGAGCCACTGCCGACTTCAATAAGATCATTATGCTCGGTAGCATTAATCCAAGCAAGGTTATTCTCATGTGTAATATCTTCATTGATTAAAATGCTCGGGAGAGATTCAATAACTTCTGATACCGTATAAAGTACACCATCAGCTTGTTGGCTTGGGGTGAATACTAGCCCTTTGATCGTACTAACATCTGCTTCAATGACTTCTGCCGTGACTAACATTGGGGTAGTGTCGAAGTGCGTTTCGCCTGAATCTACTGCCCAAGGTGTTTCGGCGCTATTTAGGGCATTGGCATTCACTTTAATTTCAATTGCATCAGCAATGCCGTCGCCATCGGTATCTTTTAAATGGATATCAGTGCCGATTCGTGCTTCTTGGTAATCGCTTAAACCATCGGTATCGCTATCATCATGTAAATAGTGATTATCCATACGATAACCTTGTGTAAATGCAGCTTTAAGTTCTCCGTGTTGATCATAAAAGCGTACCATTTTATGTAGCGTCATCGGATCTGAATTTGCGTCATTTAAATCAATTACTTCACTGTTTTCATAACCACCTAAGCCTTTTGCTAATGCGCTTAAAGCATCTTTATTTGCAGCGGTTAGTCCCCCGATCAAGCCCGCGGCGGTAACCCAAGCCAAACCGCCGGTAAATAAGCCGGCGATTAAGCTACCAATTGTTGCAAATAGCCCGGTGTTAGAGATTTTAGCAGCAAGATCAGGTGCGCCATCATAGACCATTTCACCTTTAATAATATAAGAGCTAGTAATGTTATAGCGTTCACCATCAACCCCAGTTCTTGACCAATCATCGCTTAATTGGCGTAGTTCTATCGTGGCTTTTTCATTCGGTAAGGGGACAGGATTAAACAGGGCACTATGCTTGAAACTATCTTGTAATGCTTGACTGTTTACCACCGATTTAGTGGAAAAATATTGTGCTAAATAACCACCTAAAGAATGACCTGTCGCATAAATATTCTCTGCACGGTACTGTGCAAGGCTATCGGCAAGTTGATCTAAATATGTAGCTTGGGTCGGAACATTGCCGTTATAAATTTTTATATCCGCAGTTAAATCGTTTAATGCGCTTGTACCGCGGAACGCCACAATAATATTTTGGTAGCTGCCGTCTGGTTTTGCACCATTGCCGAATACGGCATATTGTAAGCCAGAGCCCGGTGAGCCAAAGTTTAACAGTGTCCAATGCTGAGTTAATAAATCTAAATCAACGTTTGCCACATCAGTATCGCCTACTTTAATTGAGCCGTCAGCTAATTCTTTTTTGATCAATGTGGTGTCATTTTGATTAAAAGCCGCAGTGAGTGAGTTTTTAGATTCATACGCCAAGGTTGAAAAAATGCGTAAATCACGATCAGAGACATTCCACATGCTAGGAGAGCGATCAAGTAGATCGATGATACCATCACCATCGCTATCAATTTGATAAGCGTCTGCAATTGCCTGTTGAACTTGCTCATCGGATAAATCCTTAATATAGGCTTCAGCGCCAGCGAGTAAACCGGCAAAGGCTGGATGGGATTTATCAATATAGATAATTTGTTCGTTATTGGCAGAATCTAATTCTTGTGCGTTATAGGTTTTATATTGAATATTGGCTAGATCCAGCGCCGTTTCTCCCTTATGCGTTAAAACATCACCATTAGGATAATAAATTTTTGTGGTAATGATGCTAGGCTGCATTACTTCGTTTGGTACTTCAGGTTCTCTCTGCCCATCGGGTTGAGCAGGTTTATTGGAGCTGTGCTCGTTTTGGGGAGGGAGGGTATCCTGAGTATCGGGAGAATTATTGGGAGAGGAAGAAGGAGTAGGTTCGGTAGCAGACTTTACAGTTTCTGAATTATTTGGTTTTACGCTATTCTCTTTAGGCGAGGAGGAAGGTTTACTACTTTGAGCAGTACTGACCGCAAATGCTGTTCCTCCTGCGGCGGCTAAGGTGCCTGCTAGCCAAGTAAGGGTAGAATTCTCCGATTCTGTCCCTTCTACATGATGCACGATCTCTTCTGCTTCGACAGGTTCTGGTGTCGCCGCTTCAACCACTGCAGGTTCGCTGTGGGTGGAATGGGAAATGTATTTTACCTGTGAGGGATTAAAATTAATCCCTGCTTCGGAGTCGTTTTCTTTGGATTCTATTATGTTTTGGCTAAACGTGTCAGATTGGTTTTCCATTGTGTTGCTTCCTTTATTAAAAAAATGACCAAATAGTAACAGGAATCATCAAGAAAACAAGGCTTAACCGCCGTTTATTATGGCAGCTAAGCGGTTGTTTTCTCATAATATTTTACAAAATTTGCCTAAGCTAATGCTCTAGGAACATCAACATGCCTTCGCGAAAGGTTATTCTGGGTATTTTGAAAAGCTAGTTTGCAATATTTCATCTAATTCATCATAGAGTGCTTTATGATCACTTAAGGCATTCCATAACGCATCTTCTGATAAAATGCTGTAATTCCCTTGCGTATCGAGTATTTCATCAAAATGTTCATGTAGCTCTCGCCAAGCAGGGCTGGCATAAAAGGCTGACAGTGGTTTGAGGAGCCTTTCTGCTTGTTGCCATTGCGCTATGCTTTTTTCTAATTCGGGTACCAGCTTAACCCATTGATTATAAAGATCTTGTAGCTTTTGTATTTCTTCTTTTTTCATTGCATTATTCAACTCGTGTTAAACCAAAATGAGCATAAGTACGGTTAGTTGCAATTCTTCCCCGTGGAGTACGCTGCAAAAAACCCTGTTGGATTAAATAGGGCTCTAGCACATCTTCAATGGTATCGCGTTCTTCACCGATTGCTGCCGCCAGATTGTCTAAACCGACCGGCCCACCATCAAAGCGTTCAATAACGGCTGAAAGTAGTTTTCTATCCATAAAATCAAAGCCTTCTTTATCCACATCGAGCATTTCTAGGGCTTGCTTTGCAATATCTGATGAAATGATGCCGTTGTTACGTACATCAGCAAAATCTCGTACACGGCGGAGTAAGCGGTTTGCAATACGCGGCGTGCCTCGAGAACGGCGCGCAATTTCGTAGGCACCCTCCGGAGAAAGATTAAGATTTAAACAGCTTGCAGAACGACTAACAATAGAACTGAGATCGTCTACAGAATAAAATTCTAATCGTTGCACAATTCCAAAGCGGTCTCGTAGGGGAGAGGTGAGTGAGCCTGCGCGAGTTGTTGCCCCTACCAAGGTAAATGGAGGCAGATCAAGTTTAATAGAGCGTGCTGCAGGGCCTTCACCAATCATAATATCAAGCTGATAATCTTCCATTGCAGGGTAAAGTACCTCTTCAATTGCTGGTGATAGGCGGTGAATTTCATCGATAAACAGCACATCATAAGGTTCGAGATTGGTCAGCATTGCAGCTAAATCTCCCGCTTTTTCAAGCACAGGTCCTGAGGTGGTACGAATATTTACGCCCATCTCATTCGCAACAATATTAGCTAATGTGGTTTTACCTAAACCTGGAGGGCCAAAGATCAAGAGATGATCAAGAGCATCATTTCGGAGTTTGGCGGCTTTAATAAAGATCTCCATTTGCTCGCATACAGAAGGCTGTCCAACGTAGTCGCTGAGCATCTTTGGACGAATTGCGCGGTCTATAGCTTCTTCTTCCGCTCGCGGACTGGCGGAAATAATACGGTCGGCTTCAATCATGATTTATATTTATAACGAATTTTTTAATGCTTCGCGGATTAATTGTTCCGCAGTCGCGCCAGCTTTATTGACTTTCTTAATCATTTTTTCGGCGTCATTTGGTTTATAGCCCAGTGCAATTAAGGCGTCACAAGCTTCATCAGCAGGGCTATTGGCTGTCTGAGCAACAAGATGATCGCTTGATTGTTCAATAAAGAAATCATTTTGAGATACTCCTTTGAATTTGCCTTTCAGTTCAACCAGCAAACGCTCTGCGGTTTTTTTACCCACCCCTGGGATTTTGGTGAGTTTTGCCAGCTCTTCTTGTTCAATTGCTGTAGCAAATTGAGACACAGACATTGCAGATAAAATAGCCAGTGCCAGTTTAGGGCCTATACCGTTGGTTTTTATTAATTCACGGAAAAGAGTTCTATCCTGTTTTTGTGCAAAGCCAAAGAGTAGATGGGCATCTTCGCGCACAACAAGATGAGTAAAAATGGTTACTTCTTCATTAAGTGAGGGAAGATTATAGAAACTGGTCATTGGCAGTAAAACTTCATAGCCTACGCCATTGACATCCAGCACCATCTCAGGTGGGGATTTTTCGATAATTTTGCCGTGTAGTCGTCCGATCATTAGATTTATCCGAAAATTTAAAGGAGCTAAGCATAGCGGAAAACTGTATAAATGAACAGAGCAAGCGGTAGGATTTTTGCAAAAAAATGCAAAAAATAACCCGCTTGTTGAGCGGGTTATTGAGTTCTAATTAATCTTTCTTACGCAGTACGAGCTGGCTTAATACCACCAAAGCAAGCGAGAAGATGATCATAATCGTAGCAAGCGCATTCACTTCAGGTGTCACCCCTGTTTTTACCAATGAGAAAATCTTCAGCGGTAAAACTTCATAACTTGCACTCGTTACAAATGAGGAGACCACCACATCATCAAGAGAAATCGTAAAGCTTAGTAACCAACCAGAAATAATAGCTGGTAATAGCAATGGTAATAAGATCTTACGCAAAATCGTGGTTTCACTTGCGCCTAAATCTTTTGCCGCTTCAAGCATTTTGCTATCGAAATCGCTTAAACGTGATGAAACGGTTATCACCACATATGGCAAACAGAACGTGACATGTGCCAATAATAATGACCAGAAACCAAGCGATACGCCAACCAGCATAAATAGCGCTAATAGCGATACTGCCATTACAATATCAGGCGACATCATGACGATAAACAACATACCACCGACAAATTGTTTCCCACGGAAACGGTAGCGGTATAGTGCAATCGAAGTTAATGCCCCGATAATGGTTGCTACCGTTGCCGAGAAAAATGCAATGGTAATGGAGTTCGTTGCGGCTTGTATTAACGTTGCGTTATTAAATAAACGTTCATACCAGTTCCAGCTAAATCCTTTCCAACTTAAACCGTAACGGTCTGCATTAAAGGAGTTTACCACCAAGATGATAATTGGAATGTACAAATAAGCGTACACCAAAAACATAAAAAGGCTTTTAAATACACGTCTCATTACTCTAGCTCCACCTTTTTATTCATCAATTTATTTGCACGGTAGTAAATGTATAACATCAATGCCATGAGAATGGTTAAAGCAATACTAATTGCTGAGCCAAATGGCCAGTTGCGAGTCACTAAAAATTCGCTCTTGATGATATTACCCACTAGCAATACTTTCGCACCACCTAAAAGGTCGGCGACATAGAACATTCCCATTGCAGGTAGCAATACGAGCAAGCAACCGGCAACGATCCCTGGCATAGTTAAAGGAATAATCACTTTAATAAAACGCTGGAAGGCATTTGCCCCTAAATCTTTTGCCGCTTCTAATAAGCGTCCGTCAATTTTTTCAATTGAAGAGTAGAGTGGCAAAATCATAAATGGTAACAAAATATAGACTAAGCCAATGACAACAGCGACTTCCGTATTTAAAATACGAATTGGTGTATCAATGACACCAAGCCACAATAACGCTTCGTTTAGCAGCCCTTTTACCCCAAGGAAAATCTTCATACCGTAGATACGGATTAACGAGTTTGTCCAGAACGGTAATACCACCAAAAAGAGCAAGAATGGGCGATATTTTGCAGGGATTTTGGCAATCATAAAGGCAAATGGATAGCCAATAATTAAGCAAATCACCGTTGCAATCCCCGACATATAAAGCGAGTTCCACAATACTTTAGAGTAAAGGGGATCAATTAAACGCTTATAACTATCTAGCGAGAATGTAAATTCAATCAGATTGCTACTGTCTTTGGTCATAAAGCTGGTAAAAAAGACCAATAAATTTGGTACTAATACAAAGAAGATTAACCAGCCAAAAATCACGGCGACAGTAACATTTTGGAATTTGTTACTACTCATTTTCATCGTTGAGTACAACCTCCCAGCCTTCGTGCCATGTTAAGGCAACTTTTTGTCCAACTGAGTGATCAATATGCGGATCATCTTCATTGAAGAACTCGCTGACCAGTACTTTCATTTGGTTGTGATCTAACACGATATTAGATTCAAGTGTCATACCTTTGTAAGTACGGTCGCTAACGTGTCCGATAATCGCTTTTGAACTTTCGTTTTCGTCTAATTCTTCAATCACAATATCTTCTGGACGAAGCAATACTTTCACTTTTTGGCTTGGTTGAACATCAAGTTTGGTATAGATTTCGCAGATGCGCCCCTCCACATTCGCTTTTACACGTTTTTCATCGATACGTTCAATCACGGTTGCATCAAAGACGTTGATTTCACCGATAAAACGTGCCACGAACAAGTTGGTTGGATCTTCATAAATCTCTTTCGGGCTGCCATCTTGCTGCACTTTACCCTTATTCATCACGATAATCCGATCAGACATAGTTAATGCCTCTTCCTGATCGTGGGTAACAAAGATAAAGGTAATGCCTAACTGGCGTTGCAGTTGTTTCAGCTCGTGTTGCATCTCTTTACGCAATTTATAATCTAATGCAGAAAGGGATTCATCTAATAACAACACTTTTGGCTGATTAACCACGGCTCGGGCAATAGCAATACGTTGCTGCTGACCACCAGAAAGTTGTGAAGGTTTACGGTTTGCCATTTCTTCCAAACGTACCATGCGTAATGCTTCCATAACGCGAGGTTTAATTTGATCATTCGGTACTTTTTGCATACGCAAGCCAAATGCCACGTTTTCAAAAATGGTCATATGAGGGAAAAGCGCATAGCTTTGGAAAACGGTATTTACTGGGCGTTGTTCTGCTGGAATATCAGAAACATCTTGTCCATCAAGAATAATCGCACCATCGGTTAATTCTTCAAAGCCGGCAATTAGGCGGAGTACGGTTGTTTTACCACAACCAGAAGGGCCAAGAATGGTAAGAAATTCACCATCATTAATCGTGAGATCTAAGCCATCGATAATCGTTTTTTCGCCATAACGCTTGGTAATAGAACGAAGCTCAATAATCGGTTTCTGCTCTAACTTTTCCATTTATTTTTGTTTTCCCCCTAGGGCTATGTTGAGAAAATGTAAAAAAACTGACGTAAAAGACGTCAGTTTGAGGTGTTTTTAAATAGTGGCTAATGATATAGCGAATAGCTATTTAATGAAAGTAAAATTTAAGCATTTTCCGTTATTGAATATCACAATGCTTCAGCAAGCGGTCATTTTTAATCGGTATTTTACCAATTACTAAAATAATATTGGCGGGTGAATGACCCGCCTATTTGTGTTTAATCAGAATTTCATTTCAAATGCTAAACTGAAATTTCTCCCCGGGGCGGCAAATCGAGTGTAATTGCTACCCCGGTCTTGGTTTACTGCATTCACACCGGATTGGCGCACTGATTCCCAAGTGGAATATTTACGATTAGTCACATTATAAATTCCTCCACGTAAGGTGTAGTTTTTATAATTGATGTAACCGGTAATATCATGGGTGTACCAAGAACCGGTCAGTTTGCCACCTAAATCAACGCGATGTATGCCGTGATGACGTGTGCCTGCCACCTCATCGGCGTTTTTGGCTTTAGAATAGGTGGTAGTAATGCCAATTCCCCATTTTTCTTCTGGGTGATCGTAGCCGAATCCAAGCACATAGCGTGCTGGCTGAATCGCATCTAGAATAGGATCGTTTACGCTATCGAGTCTTGAGTCGGTTAGTTTCCGCTCTTTTACTTTTACACGGTTATAAGCAACTGATGAATAAAAACCATCTGGCAGTATAGATAAAATACCGTGTAAGTCAAATTTAGCGACTAAATTTATCCCGTTTAGTGCTACATCTTGAATATTATGGTAGTTAGAGAAACAGTGTGATTTTTGTATTATTCTTTTACATGCTGTCGCAATCATATTTTTATAGTTATTACGGAAATAGCTCACATCAAGGTAACCAAATTGACCTTTAAAGCTAACTCCAATCTCATGATTAGTCGATTTTTCTGGCTCTAACTGGTGGCTACGTTGCTCGCGTTGCACATATTCGTTATCTTTAAGCCCAATATGATCACGTTTACCATAAAGTTCATAGAATGCAGGCACTCTAAAACCGTTTGAAATGCGATAAGAAAGCGATACAAACTCTGTTGGTTTAAGCGTAATCCCGCCATTCCAAGACCAATTTCGATAAGTTCGGCTAAGTGTCCACGGATCATCAGATTTAAATCGATGTTGATCAAAACGCACCCCTAATCCCAAATCCACATACTCGCTTATCACTAGATCGCGGAAGCTAACAAAATGGCTATAGCCTTTAATTTTACGCGGTTCACAGTTTATGATGTCGCCGTGTGTATTATTACACAAAGATACCGTTTCAATACTGCGTGGATTGCGACGATAAATATATGGATTATCTAAACGCCCTCTACCGCGGTAGCTGGTATAACCGCCTTTGGTATATTGGGCAGTCATATCCCCATGATCCATAAGCGAATTAAATCGATCAAAGCCCAACCCTAAATTCAGTTTGTGGGTTTGCTTAAATACGCCTTGACCAGCATTTAGCGCTTTATCAAATTCTAAATGAATGACACGATGCTTTTCTTGGTAATTATTACGCTCAGTTCGATACATCGACCAAGATTTATCCAAAGTCGGACGACAGTTTTTATCTACTACAGGGTAATCGCTACAATGTAAGCGATGTAGCCGGCTATATAGTTCAATATCTTGTTTATCCGCACTGAGTTTAATGTTATCCAACCAGCGATTATTCTCTGGTGTATATTGATAGTTAAATCCTAAACGACGTTTGTGGTGACGTTCATCAAAAAACTTCACATGGCTATAGCGCAACCCATAAGGGATCCTTCTATCGAACACTAAGCCATCTAAAATATTATCCCCTTCATAAACAGAAGAGTTCTTACGTGATAAGTTGTCTACCCTGATATTAATATCGTCTTTTGTATAGTAAGCTGGCGTTTGCATATCACGGATATCATAGCGTTGTTTTGTATCTTCTAAGATTGCGCCAAGATAATGAGACGAGTTAAAGTGATAGCCAAACTTCATAAAAACAGAATTACTCTTGTAATCTAAAGGGTTTGGTGCAATGCGATCTTTACCGGTATATTCTTGGGCTGAGAGCTGCTCAGTGCGATAAGGAATCTGCTCAAGCTGTTTGCGCTCTTCAGGCGTATATTCCGGAAATGTTCTCACTGGGAAATTATCGCGGTTCAACTTAGCCCTTGCACGAGGAGTACAATCTAATGTTGGGCAAGTATCTTCCACAATAAAAAAAGATCCTCCAGGAGCATTCTGTGCGGAATTTGGGTAAAGATCGTAGCGATTTTCAAAGCCGGTTATACGCCGAATATTATGTTTTAATTTATTTGCCTCGGAATGAATTTTGGTCTCTTTACCGTGTCGGTGAGTTGCAATAACAAGTGCTTCAAAACCACCCGCCTCACCAGCCGCAGCGATAGACTGTAAAAAATGGCTATTTTTGCTGGCATAAGAGGTCTTACTATCTAAGCCCCAATGCTGCCCCTCTTTAATAATATCCTGCGCATCTTTAGTACGAAAACCAATAGCACCACCTAGCGCACCAGAGCCATATTCCGCAGAACTTGCTCCTTTGCTTAACTCAATTGAACGAATGTTTTCATACTCAATCTCATTAATTGCACCACCATTAGCATCTGAACCTAGCGTATGATAATGCTGCGCTTGTGGTAGCCCATCAACAAGTAAGCTGACACGGTTTTTATCTACACCTCGAATGGCATAGCCACTACTTGCACCGCGACCTTGTTCCACCACCGAAATACCAGGGTCATAGCGAGTTAAATCACGAATACCAAGAATTTGATTTTTACTCATTTCGTGATAATTTTTCACTACTTTCCCCAAGCCAGTTACTTCGTTTTGACGTTCGTGAGCGTAACGGCTTTCAGTTACAATGACTTCGTCTAGTTCAAGTCGTTCTGTATTCGTATTTGTTTGCGTATTGGCAGACACCGTAGGTGAGATAAGTGCAGCAAAAATGGCAGCACTCAATGGGTGATAAGCAAAGTTTTTTTTCATTCTCATTGTCTCCTTAAATATTCCGTATTTTTATTGCATAAATAGACCGCTTGCGAACAAGCAGTCATTTTTCGCTATTATTTTGCAATTTGTCGTTTGCCAGCAAAGGTGATGCTAACTTTATCCTTGCTGTTACTATCATGCACAATTCCACCAAGCTCTAAAGCATTTTTACCGTAGAATGCTCCCTCGAATTGGCTATCAACATGTATGACGGTGCCTCCCCAAGTACTTTTTGGATCAAGATTAAAACCTGAATCACTGGTTTTAGCTGTGCCAGCAAAACCATTGGCTTTAATTTCGCCTTCAAGGGTGAGCATTGGACGCTCTTCAACACCATCATTAGCTATCAACTTGCCGTTGATTTTCTTATTGGCAAAATCTACATCAAACAGCGAGCGAGTGCCGCTTTCACTATTGCTTGGTGACTCAGCTCCGGCAGAGCCGGCTTCGCTACGCATAATACCATTCCAAGTGCCTCGGTATTGCGCTTTGCCTGAAGGTAGATCTGCTACTGCAGTACGTTCCCCCACTAAATAAAGATGGGAACTGTCTTTATCATTCTCTTCACTGTAAGTACCAAATTTGACATAGTCTAAATTATTACAGCAGACAGAAATGCGATAGGTTTTGCCACCAACGGTGGGCATAACCAAATCATCAAATTTCATTTCAGCAAAGCTTTTTTTACCTTCTGCAATCAGAGGAATTTGTGTATTGTTAATCAGCAGATGGGTTGCATTGCCGAAAGTATCCATTTCTGATTTACTTAAATCTTTTAAACTCACTTTTAAGGCATCAAAGGCGCGCTCGCTGTCATTTTCTTGCGCATCGCGTTTACCAGCGAATACCACGAATATTGATTTATCATCAGCTAAGAATTTACCAGCAAGCTCTTGAGTATTATCACCAAAAAAACCACCTTCAAGCGTAGAAGAATCTTTTCCAAAGTAAGGATCTTCAGTGTTTCTAGCATTGGCTTTACCACTAAATCGGTTACCTTGGATAGTGGCATTAATATCGTAAAGAGGTGTGATTTTTTGTTCGTTGGTACGAGGTTTAACGTATCCATTGCGCACCAATGTGCCAGTTAGCGTTTTATTAGAGAAATCAGCGGTAAATTCACCGGTATGCCCCATCGGTTTTTCAGCATCATCAAGATTCACGTCTCGACTGTTTTCCGGTGTGGCACCAATATTTACCCCTGCTGAATTGGAGAAATATTGAGAATCTCTATCTTTTCTTGCATCGGTCGTAAAATCCCAATATCCCTTATAAATGGCTTTTTGAGCTGGCATTGCTTTGGCTGGATGTGTACCTAAATAGTACACATAACCATGAGCACCTGTCCGTAGCACTTCTTTATGCTTAATCTCTGGTTTTGCACCGGAATGTAATACATAACCAGAACGAACAAATTTGAAGTCTCGAGTATTGTGTCCATTATGCCCATCATGGGTATGGCTAAACCCCTCATCGTCATAACCGTATGCTTTTACTTCTTCTTCATACGGAATTTTGGTCAGATCTCCGGCAATTGGCGTTATTTCCCCTATCGGAGCAGCATTCTCATTAGCTTGTGGTAGCTGATTACGGCGTGGAATTTTGGCTGAAAAACCAAAGCCAGGTTGTAATAAAGCAGTGGCTTCGGTGTTATTTATGGTACGTCTTGCGCTACTATTGTCATCTTGTAAGCTGGGTTTTGGTGAGTCTGGTTTATTCGATTCGACTTTTACCGATTGCACATCAAAACTACCACCATTTGAAGTACAGGCGCTGAGTAGTGCAATATTCAATAGCACAAAACTGCTTTTGAGTTTAAACATAGTGTCTCCCTTATAAAAAAATAATAAATAAAAATCATTCTTATTCTATTAATTGTGTAAACTTATGTAAAGAGGGGATTTTGTTCTTTAGATGAAAATTAAACCTTTGCGCGTAGTGTATCGATGGTATAGCTTTCGCAAGCGGCTATCAGGGATATGAAATGGCTGTATTTAGATGAAATTGCAAGCGCTTATTTAGAAACGAAGGCTTGCTTTTGGTGATGTTGTAAAGGGGAAATCGCGAACAAGTATTGATGGCACTCGTCTTTGAGGAGTGCCTATCATGGATACAAAAAATGGTTTGTTGTTATTCAACGGAGAGTGGAAAACCGCCTAAATCTTTTAAACGGTTTACCATCGCACAAAAAAGTTCGGCAGTGCGTTCGGTGTCATATAAAGCGGAATGTGCTTGTTTACCGTCAAATGGAATTTTTGCCATTTGGCAGGCTTTCACCAGCACCGTTTGTCCATACATAAAGCCCGCGAGAGTTGCGGTATCAAACATAGCGAAAGGGTGGAAGGGATCGCGCTTAGCATTGATACGTTTGACAGCCGCGTGTAAAAAGCCTTGATCAAAGGCAGCATTATGCGCCACGATCACCGCGCGCTGGCAGCCATTGGCTTTCACCGCTTTACGTACCATTTTAAACATTTCAATAATGGCGATCTCTTCAGGCTGAGCATTACGCGTTGGATCTTCAATATTAATCCCATTAATTTTTAACGCTTCAGGATTAATGTTTGCGCCGGCAAATGGCTGGATATGGCTATGATATTGTTGGTCTTGCACGAGATAGCCGTTTTCATCCATTTTGAGTGTAATTGCGGCAAGCTCGAGTAGCGCGTCCGTTTCGGCATTTAACCCCGCGGTTTCCACATCGATCACCACGGGCAAATAGCCACGGAAACGGTTTTTCAGTAAATTGTAGTCAATAGTTTCAGTTTGTTCGGTCATAACAAAAAAAGAACGGTTTTGCAAAATTTGGCAAAAATCTTACCGCTTGCAAAACCGTTACCAGAAAAAGAAAATTAGTTGCCTAATGCTTTATCAGCATCTTTATTTGCGATAAATTCAATTTTGTAACCATCTGGGTCTTCAACAAATGCGATGACGGTTGTGCCGCCTAGTACCGGGCCGGCTTCACGTGTAACCTTACCGCCCGCTTGGCGCACTGCTTCTACGGTTGCATAAATATCATCTACGCCAATCGCAATATGCCCATAAGCATTACCAAGTTCATAGCTTTCAACGCCCCAGTTGTAAGTCAATTCTAATACGGCGGTTTCGCTCTCATCACCATAGCCTAAGAAAGCAAGGGTGTATTTGTATTCGGTATTCTCGCTTTGACGTAATAAGCGCATACCTAATACTTCTGTATAGAATTTGACAGAGCGTTCTAAATTCCCCACACGTAGCATTGTATGTAAAATTCGCATAAATTAACTTCCCAAAAATAGAAAAAGGAGCGGGTATTATGGCATAATCCGCCTCTAAAATCATTTTTTCTCAAATAAAACTATGTCTCACGATCATGATACCCCTTCAAAATGGGAAATTTCGAGTCACGCGGCATTGCCGGTAGTGTTAATGCTCTTTATTCAAATGCTTGCCCATTATATTGGTTCGCCCGCGAATAGTATTTTCCTTTCTCCTTATTTAATTGCCTTTTTTGTTGCGGCATTGCTGGCATTGGTGGTGCTATGGAAAGGGCAAATCTGCCCAGGGCAAAAAGGGCGCTTGGCATTTGTCTTGCCATTTTTAGCCGCTTTTGCCTTGGGGAATTTTCTCTATACTGCATTTTTTACCCCAAAACATATTTTGTTATCGCTGGCAAATTTAGCAGCCTTATTTATTCCTTTATTATATTGGCGCTTTCCAGATGATGAACCAATGCAAAAAATCTTTAGTTATCTTGGTTTTGCATTAGGCGCGATTGGTATACTGGCTTACAGCATTTGCTACTGGGTTGAATTACCCTCGCTATTAAACTGGGTAAGGGGCAACTATTTTGCTCAGATTCAGCTTGGCTTATTGCTGCTTGGTTGGTATATGATGTTAGCGAAAAGTCGCTTAGATGGCTTTTTTAAGTTATTGGTGCAACTAAGCCTTATTGTGCTGATTTTTAACTACATTTGGGTGATTTTTGTCTTATACCAAGAACTCAATATTATGCCAGAATTGGCGACCTTGCCTTATTTTGCTTTCTTTGCGCTGCAATTTGTCGTGTTAGCCATGTTGGCTTGGCTGCTTATTGGCAAACAGGGCAAAAATATTAAGAACCCTGTGGCGTGGACAGCCGCCACCTTCTTATCTATGCTTTATCCTCTCACTAATATTTTCTAATGATTATTCGGCGTACCTTGCTCATTTTGGCGGCACTACTTGCGGTTTTACTCGCAAGTGGTGCGGCGTTAATGACAGGTAGCCAACTTTCCAGTGCGCTGAATCTGGTTTTGCCCGAAGAATGGCGCATTGAAACACCGCTTGGCTTAGAAGCTGATTTAGAAAAAGCGCAATTACCCTCATTTACTTTACATTATCAACATTGCCCGTTGTTAAGTGCAACACAGCTGAAGGTGCAATGGTGGCAAACTCAGCAGATTCAGCTACAAAGTGCCGAAATTGATTACTACTGTTTAAGCATGTTGCTTAGTCGTAATGCGCAGAGTAGTAGCGAGAACGCCTCTACCACATTAAGTTCTCTACTGGCTTTGTTGCCAGAAGGGGAAGCCGCGATAAAACAACTACATTGGAAAAACTTACCTGATGATTTACCCCCACATTTGCACGGGTTGCTGGCAAGCCCGAGTGAAATTCGTTTTGCATTTTTCCAGCAAAAACTGACCGCTTACATTGGGCAAGCTTTGTTGAATTTTACGGCTGAATTACAGCATAACCAGCTTGGCTTGCAGGCACATTATCAGTTAGCCGATAGCGAGCAGCACCATCTTAGCGCACAAGCCACACTAGCAGACTCCTTAACACAGCTGCCGTTAAATTTAAACGCGACATATCGCTGGCAATTGCCCGAAACACGGATTGCCTTGCCGGATTTGCAGCAGGGCAATGTCCAATTAGTCTGGCAAACAGAAGATGATACGCTACAGGGCAATTTAGTGTTGCAATCGGCAAGCAACACACAAAATCAGCTGCACTTACCTTTTAAGCTAAATGCGCAGCACCTGCAAATTGAACAAGCAAGAATTGATTGGGAGCTCATTCCTGAATTTCCGTTACGTGCTTTTATAAACGCCACATTCACACCAAAAAGTTTTCGCTTAGATGATTTATTACCCATTGAAACCGCCGTTCGTATTAGCTTACTTTCGCAAAATGCTAAGGGGAAAGGTAATGTGGTGATCAACAATCTCGCTGGAAGGATTGAAGCAGATAAGCTTTCGCTACCTTTGCAAATAACCGGTAATATCAAATACGATGACTATATTCTCTACAGCACTATCCCGTTGGATATCCAAGGCAGTTGGCAAGATCTCCAGCTTAAATTTTTGCCCAAAGCATTATTGCGTTTAACAGGGACAGAGCGCTTTTTAACCATTCACGATCTACGCTTTCCATTAGCGGGGATTCGGGTGGATAAATATGGCATTAGCGGGCGTTTGCAGTCGATTTTTCGTGGAGAAAGCCCGGATTTTAAAAATATTGAAATTCACTTAGATGGTTATGCAAAAAATTTCAAAGCTGGTGCGTTAAGCTTTTTTCAAACCCCGAATGAAAAAAATGCAGTAAAAGATCAGTGGAATTGGCGCTTTTGGGGCAACACACAATTTAATACGCTGAAAAGCCGGCTTAATGTGGCAGGGCGTGGTAACTGGCATAAAAATTTAATTCGATTAAATGAGTTTAAAGGCGAGCTGGCGCAAATTAAGCAAAATGGTATTACGATTCCCAAAACCGAGCTCACACTGCAAAAGCCCATTAAATTTTGGTATGAACGCTTTGAGCTAGACGGCAGCGTGCGCCTAGCCGCCCCCAAAATTGCCTTTGATTACGGCGGGGAATTAGAACAACCCACAGCAGATCTCAGTTTTAACGGCGAAACGGAAAATCTTAAGTTTAAAGGTATATTGCATGCCGGTAAGCTCGGGCCGATCCGTCTGTTTGCGCGCCGTCATTTAACGAAAAATGCCAGTGATTTGATTGGACGGCTCTATTGGGCTGAACAGCCTGCGAATGTATTCCAATCGCTTTTTCCATTTCGCCATCATTGGGTGATTACTCAAGGCAGTATTAAAGGCGAAACAGCGTTCAGTGCGAATGCCAAACGTGGGCTGATAGCTGGGGGGCATTTTGCCATTCGCCAAGGCGCGGTTTCTTTGCCCAGTGGTGAGCTAAAAGGCATTGAATTTTCCCTTCCTTATCAATTTAAGCAGGGAGCGTTTGCGCTGGGGTTAAAACAGCCTGTGGCGGTAAAAATTGCTGAGATAAACCTTGGTTTGCCGATTACAAATGTATCGGCAAAAGTGCAGGGCTATTATCCTTACACGCCACGTAAACCGCTACAACTGCGCGAACTTAGTATGCAGCTGCTTGACGGAAGCCTCAATGTCGAACGTTTTGCCCTGCCACAAACTCAGGTGGCGCAGCTTAATTTGTCGCAAATTAATTTGGCAAAAATTCTTGAGTTTGCACAATATCAGCAGATTAACTTAACTGGGCGTATAAATGGCAAATTTCCTTTCTGGCTGAGTGGTAAACCTTGTTATATTTGCAATGGCAGCATAAGCCAAAGTGGCAAATCGCATTTAAAATTTACCCCAGAATTAATGCAAGCTATTCAAAAAGCGGGCTATACCGAGCGGATTTTGTCTTACACTGTGAATGACAGCCTACTGAATGAATTTTCGGCAACCCTAAATTTAGCCACCAATGGCGATATGCAGCTAAACGCAAAAGTACGCAGCCAATTGGTAGAGCACCAAAACAAGAAAATAAATATTCATTACCATCATCAGGAAAATATGTTTGCTTTATGGCAGTTGATTAACGCTGGCACGCAGCTGGAACAACGGCTGGAACATGAACTGTACAAAAAATTGGACGGAAACAAATGAAACACTTAGCAGCCTTACTTTTTGCAAATTTTTGCCTATTTTTAACCGCTTGCACTCCAAAGATTCAGCTGGAAACGCCCGAAGAAGGGATTACGATTAATATGCATGTGGTGGTGGATCACCGTATTGCGGTACAAATGGACGAGAAATCGCGGGCGGTGATTCAAATAACAGATCAAAATGAGCCACAAAAGTAAATTAGTGTAAATAAAATGCGGAAATGTTATTAAGAATGATTTATTTTTAATAATAAATTAAATAACTTATTGATAAATAGTGAATATAGTTAATAAAAGAGGAATTAAAAAAATAGCTTAAGTAAATTTGTGTAAAGATAATAAATTTTGATGCAGATATTAGAAAAGGTATTTTGTTTTAACGAATATTAAACAGTATAATATCAAAAGTTATAAAAGTAAGGAGGCTTTTATAAGTAGCTGAATTTTAGCAACTATATGAGAATAATTTGTAGTTATACAATTTTCATATAGTTTTTTTTATTTTATGGATATTGTAAATATTAATTAACGGATGATTGGTTATGAATAAAATATTTAAGGTAATTTGGAATCAGGTGACACAACAAATGGTGGTGGTCTCTGAGCTTGCCCATAATAGAGGCAAAGCGTCATCATCAACCGATGAACGTGTTTCACCTATACATGCAGCATATATCTTAAGTAGTGTGGGGTTGGGCGTTTTAGGGGCATATTCAGCGGATGCTGAGGCGGCTTATGCAGTGAATGGAACAGCGGGGAGTTCTGCGGGTTCAATAGCGATCGGCTCTGCAAATACGGCTTATGCTAATGCAGCTAATGTAAATGCTACAGCGGTAGGTGGATATACTGTGGCAGGAGCAGAGGCTAGTGCTTTTGGTTATGGTGCTAATGCAAGTGGTTATATGGGGGTTGCTATAGGTAGCCTTGCTAACGCAACAAATAATCAAGCAGTATCTATTGGTTATAAAACAAATGCAACGGGTGACCAGTCTACTGCAATAGGCGCTAACTCTTTAGCAAGTGGTGCATCTGCAATTTCTATTGGTGGCGATGATTTAGATGCTGTGTCTAAAGCTAATCTAAATGGAACAAGTGCGAGTGTATTAAATGCTGGGGAAGTTAATACTATTTTTAAAAATATTTCTGGTTATAACTTAGTAAATAATACATCAGGTAATCCCGTTCAATATCAGCCTACTTCCGCTTCTGGTGCCGGTTCAGTTGCTATTGGTACACAATCTGTAGCTAGCGGTGCATTAGGTTTAGCAATTGGTACTAAAACTGTGGCAAATGGTACAGCAGCTGCGGCAATTGGTATTGCTTCTATCGCTTCTGGCAGCGGTTCACTTGCAATGGGTACGGCAGCAGATGCTTTAACCAGCCATAGTATTGCAATTGGTGCAAATACTTTATCTAATGGTAGTTCTGATAGTACCGCAATTGGTACTAACGCAACTGCTTCTGGTCAAAATGCGATTGTATTTGGTACCGGCGCAAATGCCACAACTAATGCTGCAAACACTACCGTGATTGGGGCAAACTCAAGTGCGAATAGCGCTAATTCTGTTGTGATTGGTACAAAAGCGCATATTAATGCTACAAACTCAGGCAATTCAATTGTTATTGGTGGCAATGCATCGATTTCTGGCAGTAGCGCAGGTTATTCTGTGGCTCTTGGCGAAAATGCAACTGCAGGTGCAATTAACTCATTAGCATTAGGTAGAAATTCAAAAACCTCAGGCAATTCTTCTATTGCCATAGGTTTAGACAGTAATGCTTCTTCGCCTAATGCAACGGCAATTGGTACGAAAGCGAATGCTTCCAATGATTCTGCGCTAGCTCTCGGTAATGCTTCTAAAGCTTCAGGCTATGATGCGGTTGCCTTAGGTCATTCTGCTAATGCCACAGCAAGCCGTGCCACCGCGGTAGGTAGCTTAACTACAGCAAGCGGCGCAAATTCAACAGCATTAGGTAATAATGCCTCTGCTACAGCAGCAAACAGCACAGCATTGGGTGATTCAGCTAAAGCTAGCGTGGCAGGTTCAGTGGCGTTAGGTAATGCCTCTTCAACAACTGCTGGGGTAAATACCTCAAATGCAGCAATTAATGGTGTCACTTATGGTAACTTTGCGGGCGCAACCGCAAGCAGTGTGGTTTCTGTGGGAACATCAACTTATAACCGCCAAATTCAAAATGTGGCAGCGGGTAGAGTGAATGCTAACTCAACCGATGCGATTAATGGCTCACAGCTCTATTATGTGGCTGTTGAGGCAGCAAAACATACCACGGTAAGCTCAAAAGATAAGTCGGTAAATATTACTACTTCAACCAATTCGAATGGCTCAACCAATTACGATTTAACGGTTACTCCAACAACCATTACTTATAATGCAACGTTAAACACCACCGGCAATAATGTACCGGTTAGCATTGAAAATAAAACGAATAATAGCTATGCGGTTAATGTGCATACTACGCCGTTAAATATTGCTAATAATGGTTCTACCGTTGTGCCAAATAGTCGCGATCAACAATTAATGACTGCCAGCCAAATTTCGCAAGCGATTAATGATTCAGGCTGGAAATTAACGACCGGTGTAAATGGTGGCAAACAAGAGGGAAGCGCGCAAAGCACACTTGTGACCCCAGGGGATAATGTTACCTTCTTAGCCGGTAAAAATTTGGTGATTAACCAAACGGCAGATCGCCAGATCACTTACTCTTTAAACCCAGATGTTGTGCTAAATAACATTACGATTGATCCTACGCAGTCAAACAGTGCGGCGGGGATTAATATGAATAATACCCATGTAACCAATTTAAAAGCAGGGGTAAATGGCACAGATGCAGTTAATCTTGACCAGCTTAATGCTAGCAAAACCTACGTTCAACAAGGCAACCACACTACAGTAAGCGCCAGCACAAATACAAATGGCTCAACGGTTTATGTGGTGAATGCAAATCATACAGCGGTGGCAGCTGGCAAGAATGTTAATTTAACCAGCCAAACCGATGGGCATGGTTTAACTACTTATAATGTGAGTGTGGAAGGTGCTCTTACTAATATTAGCAGTATTAGCAATGGCAATACGGTGATTAATCTTGAAGGCAATACGGTTAATGTAAGCAATTCAACCATTAGCAATGTGGCGAACGGCACTAATGCAACAGATGCGGTGAACTTACAACAGTTAAATGCCAGCAAAACCTTTGTACAAAAAGGTAATCACACGGCTGTAAGCTCTAGCACTAATGCAAATGGCTCAATTAATTATGTGGTAAGTGCAGATAATACGGTGGTTACTTCTAATGATGGTTCTATCACGGTAAATACTAGCTCTCAAACCACCGCAGATGGCACTGTAACTTACACTTACGATTTAAAAGCTAATGTTGCCGCACCAGAGAATTATTTCCATGTGAATAATGGCTCAAATAAAGGTGGCGATGAGAAAAGCAATTTAGGTGGTGTGGGCGATAGCGCAGGCGCAACAATGTTAAATGCTTTAGCTGCTGGTATTAATGCGACAGCGACAGCCTATGCGGCAAGTGCAATGGGTTATAACGCAACTGCTAGCAATAATAACACTATTGCTGTAGGTAGCTTAGCAAAAGCAAGCGGAGCTGAGGCAAGTGCTGTAGGCTATAACTCAACTGCTTCAGCGCAAAATGCCTCGGCATTTGGTTCGGATACCGTTGCTTCAGGCAATAGCTCATTAGCGGTGGGTACTGGGGCTATGGCTACAGCAGATAGTGCAGTGGCTATTGGTAATGATGCGAATGCAACTGCACAAAGTGCCGTGGCAATTGGTGAAAGTACAAATGCAACCGCTAATTTCTCAACCGCTGTGGGGGATTCTTCAACAGCGAGTGGTGTGCGTTCTGCGGCATTAGGTGTTGATGCGAATGCAACTGGCGAATCTGCAATTGCTATTGGTGATTCTTCAATTTCGAACAATAACCGTTCTATGGCAATTGGTTTCCATGCAAAAGCAGAAGCAAAAGAAGCTAGTGCAATTGGTGCAAATTCAACAGCTTCTGGGCTAAGTGCTATTGCATTAGGTACTAGTTCTTCGGCAACTCAAACCAATGCAGTGGCGATTGGTGATACTGCGGTAGCAAATATTGCTGGCGCAGTGGCATTGGGTAATGGCTCTACTACTACGGCGGCAGTTGGTACTTCTTCGGCTACTGTAAACGGTGTGTCGTATGGTGATTTTGCCGGTAGCACGCCAAGTAGTGTGGTGAGCGTGGGCTCTCAAGGCAATGAGCGCCAAATTCAAAATGTGGCAGCAGGTAGAGTTGAGGCAAACTCAACCGATGCGATCAATGGCTCACAACTGTATATGGTAGCGATGGAAGCCGGTAAGAAAACCTTTGTTAAAGAAGGTAATTACACAACGGTAACCTCAGAGACTCATGCAAACGGTTCTGTGACTTACAAAGTTGATGCAACGAAAGCAGAAGTCACCGCTGGCACAAATGTAAAAGTGAATTCCAGCACAAGTGGTAATGGCTTAACAACTTATAACGTGAGCGTTGAAGGCGAATTAAGCAATATCACAACAATTACTAATAATAACGGTAATACTTTAACCATTGGCAACGGTACAACCAGTGTTGAAAATGGTAAAGCGAAGGTGAATAGCAATTCAAAAGATAGTGATATTGCGACTGTTGGCGATATTGTGAAGACCATCAACAATGTAAGTTGGGCTATCGCAGGTAACGGTGATGTTAAAGAGAATATCAGCGCGGGCGATAAGGTTAATTTTGTTAATGGTTCAAATACCGTTGCGTTAGTGACGGCGAAAGATGGTGGCGCAGAGGTGACCTTTAACGTTGAAGGTAACTTAACCAATATCACGAGTATCAGCAATGGTAGCACCAAAGTTAGCCTAGA
>NZ_SMAM01000014.1 GCF_004346205.1 Bibersteinia trehalosi
GTTTTACCATGGTCAACGTGACCGATTGTACCCACGTTTACGTGGACTTTATCACCACGGTTAAACTGTTCTTTTGCCATTTTTAAGTTTCCTTTGTTGTTGAAATCCCACCGTATCAAAATATACGGTGGAGTTTAAAGATAAAAATTATTTTTTGCGTGCTTCAATAACCGCTGCAGCAACGCTTGAAGGAGCTTCAGCGTATTTTAATGGTTCCATTGAGTATGATGCACGACCTTGAGTTTGTGAACGTAAGTCTGTTGCATAACCGAACATTTCTGAAAGCGGAACTTCTGCATTGATCTTAACAACGAACTCGTTTGCTTCTTGACCGTTTACCATTGCACGACGACGGCTTAAGTCACCGATTACATCACCGACATATTCAGGTGGAGTTTCTACTTCCACTTTCATAATAGGCTCAAGTAATACTGGGTTTGCTTTCGCGAAACCAGCTTTGAATGCCAATGATGCTGCTAGTTTGAACGCAAGTTCAGATGAGTCCACATCATGGTATGAACCGAAGTGTAAACGAACACCAAGATCTACTACTGGGTAACCTGCTAATGGGCCAGATTTAAGCTGTTCTTGGATACCTTTATCAACCGCAGGAATGTATTCACCAGGAATTACACCACCTTTGATTTCGTTCACGAATTCATAACCTGGACCTTCAGGATCTAATGGGTATAAGTCAATCACAACGTGACCGTATTGACCACGACCACCAGATTGTTTTGCATGTTTACCTTCAACATCTTTAACTGGAGTACGGATAGTTTCACGGTAAGATACTTGTGGTTTACCGATGTTTGCTTCCACTTTGAACTCACGTTTCATACGGTCAACGATGATGTCTAAGTGTAACTCACCCATACCAGAGATGATGGTTTCGCCAGATTCTTCATCAGTGTGAACACGGAATGAAGGGTCTTCTTGTGCTAAACGACCTAATGCTAAGCCCATTTTCTCTTGGTCAGCTTTAGTTTTTGGTTCTACTGCTACAGAGATTACTGGCTCTGGGAATTCCATACGCTCAAGGATAATTGGTGCATCTTGGGTACATAAAGTATCACCAGTACCTACATCTTTTAAGCCGATTGCTGCTGCGATGTCACCTGCACGAACTTCTTTGATTTCATCACGTTTATTCGCATGCATCTGTACGATACGACCTAAACGTTCACGTTTCATTTTCACTGAGTTATAAACAGTGTCACCAGAGTTTACCACACCAGAGTAAACACGGAAGAAGGTTAAGTTACCTACGAATGGGTCAGTTGCAATTTTAAATGCTAATGCTGCAAATGGCTCATCATCGCTTGCATGACGCTCACCTTCAGTTTCATCTTCATTGATACCTTTGATTGCAGGGATATCAGTTGGTGCCGGTAAGTATTCAATTACAGCATCAAGCATTGCTTGAACACCTTTGTTTTTGAATGCAGAACCACAGCAAACAGGGATGATTTCATTAGCAAGAACGCGTTGACGTAATGCACCTTTAATTTCTTCTTCGGTTAATTCTTCACCAGAGAAGAATTTATCCATCAATTCATCAGATGCTTCTGCTGCTGCTTCAACAAGGTTGTTACGCCATTCTTCACAAGCTTCAACCATATCTGCTGGAATATCTTCGTAAGTAAAGGTCATACCTTGGTCTGCTTCATTCCAGTTGATCGCTTTCATTTTAATTAAGTCAACTACACCAGTGAAGCTATCTTCTGCACCGATAGGAAGTTGTAGAGGAACTGCGTTACCACCTAAACGAGTTTTGATTTGCTCAACAACACGTAAGAAGTTTGCACCAGTACGGTCCATTTTGTTTACGAACGCAATACGTGGTACTTGGTATTTGTTAGCTTGACGCCATACAGTTTCAGATTGTGGTTGAACACCACCAACAGAACAGTAAACCATTACTGCACCGTCAAGAACACGCATTGAACGTTCTACTTCGATAGTGAAGTCTACGTGTCCTGGAGTATCAATAACGTTGATACGGTGTTCTGGGAACTGTTTAGACATGCCAGACCAGAATGCAGTTGTTGCTGCTGAGGTGATTGTGATTCCACGCTCTTGCTCTTGTTCCATCCAGTCCATGGTTGCCGCGCCATCGTGTACTTCACCGATTTTGTGGCTTTTACCTGTATAGAAAAGGATACGTTCAGAGGTCGTTGTTTTACCTGCGTCAATGTGAGCTGAGATACCGATATTACGATAGCGCTCAATAGGAGTTGTACGAGCCATTATTATTACCTTTAATGAATTCTCTAGAATTTATATACTTAATAGGCTTCATCGCAACCTTTGAGATGAAGCCTACAAAAATCAAAAATCGATTACCAACGGAAGTGAGCAAACGCTTTGTTAGCTTCAGCCATACGGTGAACATCTTCACGTTTTTTCACTGCTGAACCTTTATTGTCTGCTGCATCAGATAATTCATTAGCAAGACGTAAAGCCATTGATTTATCACCACGCTTACGAGCTGCTTCAACGATCCAACGCATTGCTAAAGCGTTACGACGAGCTGGGCGAACTTCTACTGGTACTTGGTAAGTAGAACCACCAACACGGCGAGATTTAACTTCTACAGTTGGGCGAACGTTTTCAAGTGCTACTTCAAATGCTTCTAACGCTTCTTTACCAGAACGTTGTGCTAAAGTTTCTAATGCACCGTAAACGATTGATTCTGCGATAGATTTTTTACCATCAACCATTAAAACGTTGATGAATTTTGCAAGTAATTCTGATCCGAATTTTGGATCTGGAAGAATCTTGCGAGGTTCAATACGACGACGACGTGGCATTGGGAATTTCTCCGTATAAAAAAATTTTCAGGGTTATCCAAAACTCATCTTTGCATAAGTATATGCTTTTGACTGGAGTTTATGGTTTAAATTAGTTTGACTAAATTAGACGTTTGGCCTTACTTAACGGAGTTCCATTAAGCCTTAGGACGTTTAACGCCGTATTTAGAACGACCTTGTTTACGATCTTTCACGCCAGCGCAGTCTAATGCACCGCGTACAGTGTGGTAGCGCACACCTGGTAAGTCTTTAACACGACCACCACGGATTAATACAACACTGTGCTCCTGAAGGTTGTGACCTTCACCACCGATATAAGAAGTTACTTCAAAACCGTTAGTTAAACGGATACGACAAACTTTACGTAATGCAGAGTTTGGTTTTTTAGGAGTTGTAGTGTACACACGAGTACACACGCCACGTTTCTGCGGGCAAGCCTCTAATGCAGGAACGTTGCTTTTTACAACCTTTTTCACACGCGGTTTGCGTACTAATTGGTTGATAGTTGCCATTAAAAAGCTCCAGTTAAAATAAAAAAACAATAAAAAAGCCTTTCAGTAAAGAAAGGACGGAGAATTCTAGCTTGAGATATAATCAATGTCAAGCACTAGCCTAGCCTTCGTCGTGGAATAAATAATGCTCCTTGTGATAGCTATTTGTTTCGTTGGCATAGGCATATCTTCTTAATTATTTATACACTGGAAATCAGATACCATAAGGAAAAAAGGAGCAAGAAGTTTTTTAACAATCAGAAAGGATAAAAGATATTTACATAATTCCTTTAATTAAAGTCTTTACTTCCCCAAAAGCCTGCGGTAGAATGCGACACCTTTTTTAGTTCTATGCCGCCACCTAATTGTGCGGTTAATTTAAATATTTTTTCTGAGGTGATGGCTTATGCCAGTAATTAAAGTTCGTGAAAATGAATCATTTGACGTTGCATTACGTCGTTTCAAACGCTCTTGCGAAAAAGCAGGTCTTTTAGCAGAAGTTCGTGCTCGTGAATTCTACGAAAAACCGACTACAATTCGTAAACGTGAGAAAGCATCTTTAGCTAAACGTCACGCTAAACGTAATGCTCGCGAGAACGCACGCAACACCCGTTTATACTAATTTATTAGTTAATAACGATTTAGTTGAAACCGTGAAACCTTTGGGGATCACGGTTTTGACATTTCTAGCATATCGATTTCAAGCGGTTTATTTAGGGAAATAATTTGCAAAATTTTTCACAAAATTAACCGCTTATTCTTAGGCTACAGGAGGATCAATGAAAGGCACTATTCCACGTTCATTTATTGATGATCTTGTGGCACGTACTGATATTGTTGAGCTAATTAACAGCCGAGTTAAACTCAAAAAGGCAGGACGAAATTATCAAGCCTGTTGCCCCTTCCACCATGAAAAAACACCTTCATTTAGTGTTAGCCCTGCTAAGCAGTTTTACCATTGCTTCGGCTGTGGAGCGCATGGTAATGCGATTACATTTTTAATGGAATATGAGCGGCTTGAATTTCCGGAAGCGGTAGAGGAACTTGCCGCATTACATAATCTTGAAGTGCCACGCGAGAATCTCAATGCTCGGGATGCTAAAGCGCAGGTAAGTTTTAAAACTAAGCGCGATTTGTATGAATTGATGGAGCAGATCTCTGCTTTTTATCGAGCGGTCTTAGCGCAAGATGAAAACGGCTTGTCATACCTTATTCAACGTGGCTTATCAGCAGAAATCATTGAAAAATTTGAAATAGGCTTCGCGCCGAATTCAATGGATACCGTATTACGCTATTTTGGTCGTAATCAAGATGAAGTGCAAAAATTACTTGATACTGGCATGTTATCAAAAAACGATAATGGGCGAGTGTATGATCGCTTTCGTCATCGGATAATGTTCCCCATTCGGGATAGACGAGGAAGAGTGATTGCTTTTGGTGGTCGAGTATTGGGTGATGAACGTCCAAAATATCTGAATTCTCCTGAGTCTGCAACTTACCATAAAGGCAGTGAATTATATGGGTTGTGGCAAGTGCTACAAATCAATGAAACCCCAACGAGTTTGCTAGTTGTTGAAGGTTATATGGATGTTGTTGCATTGGCTCAATTTGGTATTGATAATGCTGTGGCATCACTCGGTACCGCAACAACAGGTGAGCAGATTCAAGCAATGTTTCGGGTCACAGAACAGATTATATGCTGTTATGATGGTGATCGCGCTGGGAGAGAAGCTGCATGGCGCGCTTTGGAAAATGCTTTACCTTATTTATACGATGGCAGACAGCTTAAATTTATCTTTTTACCAGACGGGGAAGATCCCGATACCTTTGTGCGTTCGCAGGGTAAAGATGGCTTTGAAAGTTATTTACAGACAGCACAATCACTTAGCGATTTCTTGTTTGACTCATTGATTACTCAGGTTGATTTAAGTTCGAAAGAAGGCAAGTCTAAGCTCGCGAGTCTTGCTGTTCCATTAATTAAACGCATCCCCGGTGAAATGTTACGGTTATATTTACGAGATATGCTGGGGCAGAAATTGGGAGTGATCGACGCGTCACAGCTTGAAACAATACTTCCAGCTCAGCAGCCAGCTAAAATGCGATTGAAACAAGTTGCATTACCAAAGATTGAGCGTACACCAATGCGTTTGTTAATTGCTTTGCTGTTGCAAAATCCTCAATTAGTAGAATTTGTTCCGCGAGATATGACATTTCTTGCGGAGACAAATGAAAAAGGAATGGCACTGTTCTTGTCGCTAGCAAGCATTTGCCGTCAGCACCAAGGAATTACAATGGGAGGGCTGCTAGAACATTTGCGCGACAGTCAGGATTACCGTACCCTTGAATTATTGGCTAACTGGGATCATTTAGTCAGCCCTGAATATATCGAACAGACTTTTACCGAAACGTTGGATTATTTTTACAAAAAGTTAGTCAAACGGCGCATTGATATTTTGCAGGCTAAAGATCGCAGTTCAGGTTTAGAAGTGGAAGAAAAGCAGGAGCTGATTTTGTTATTATCAACAGACCGATAACAAGCGGTAAATTTCCTGTAAAATTTTACAAATATCAATAAAAGCGGTGGTATAATCCCACCTTATTTTTGCTCGCACAGAACGGATAGAATTATGGAACAACAATCTCAATTTGAAGAACAAGAATCTCAGCTAGAACAGCTAATTGCCACAGGGCGAGAGCAGGGCTATCTGACTATCTCAGAAGTGCACGACCATTTACCAGAAGAGTTGGTCGATGCGGATCAAATCGAAGATATTATCCAAATGATCAACGATATGGGGATCAAAGTATTAGAAACAGCTCCTGATGCAGATGAATTAATGCTTAACGGTAATATCGCAGATGAAGATGTTGTAGAAGAAGCAACTAAAGTGCTTTCTACGGTGGAATCAGAGCTAGGCAGAACTACAGATCCTGTTCGTATGTATATGCGTGAAATGGGTACTGTTGAACTCCTTACCCGTGAAGGCGAAATTGATATTGCAAAACGCATTGAAGAAGGGATCAATGAGGTTCAATGTGCGGTTGCAGAATATCCAGAAGCATTAACCGAGCTGATTGCACGCTATGCACAAGTTGAAGAAGGTACAATGCGTCTTTCAGATCTTGTGACGGCATTTGTTGATCCAAATGCAGAAGAAGCCGCGCCAATTGATGATATTGAAGCAGATTTAGCGGATGAAGAAGCTGAAGCGGCTGATGTAGAGGATGAAAATGAAGACGAAGATGGCGACAGCTCCGCGGATTCTTCGGATGATAACTCTATCGATCCTGAGCTTGCCCGAGAGAAATTTAATGCATTAAAAGAACAACACGAAAAAGCATTAGCGGCTATTCAAAAACATGGCCGTCATAAAAAGCAAGCAAGAGACCAGATTCAAGCACTATCCGATATTTTCCGTGAGTTCCGTCTAGTACCAAAACAGTTCGATCTCTTAGTTGAAACAATGCAGAATATGATGAAGCAAGTGCGGGCACAGGAACGTCAGATTATGCGTTATGCAGTGGAATATGCGAATATGAAGAAAGCGGATTTCTTGAAAGCATTCCAAGGCAATGAAACTTCAGATGCATGGATCGAAAAAGCGATTAATGCGAAAAAAGGTGGTGTACCAAAACTTGCAGATTATGCGGATAACATTCGCAATAATATTGTTAATTTACAGAAGTTAGAAGAAAACACGGGGTTAACAATCGCACAAATTCGTGAAATTGGTGGACGAATTGCTAGTGGTGAATTAAAAGCGCGTAAAGCAAAAACCGAAATGGTAGAAGCAAACTTGCGTTTAGTTATCTCTATTGCGAAAAAATACACTAATCGCGGCTTACAGTTCTTAGATTTAATCCAAGAAGGTAACATTGGTTTAATGAAAGCGGTGGATAAATTCGAATATCGCCGTGGTTATAAATTCTCCACTTATGCTACGTGGTGGATTCGCCAAGCGATCACACGTTCGATTGCTGATCAAGCACGTACGATCCGTATTCCTGTACATATGATCGAAACGATTAATAAGCTTAATCGTATTTCACGTCAATGCTTACAAGAGATGGGGCGTGAGGCAACACCAGAAGAATTGGCAGAAAAAATGGGTATGCCAGAAGATAAAATTCGTAAAGTGCTGAAAATTGCTAAAGAACCGATTTCTATGGAAACGCCTGTTGGTGATGATGACGATTCACATTTAGGTGATTTTATTGAAGATAGCACACTTGAGTTGCCTCTGGATTCTGCAACAGCAGAAAGTTTACGTATTGCGACGAATGAAGTCCTAGAAGGGCTGACTCCACGAGAGGCAAAAGTCTTGCGTATGCGTTTTGGTATTGATATGAATACAGACCATACATTAGAAGAGGTCGGTAAACAGTTTGATGTGACCCGTGAGCGTATCCGTCAAATTGAGGCGAAAGCCTTACGTAAGCTGCGTCATCCAAGCCGTTCAGAAACATTACGTAGTTTCTTAGATGATTAATAACTATCCCCTGTACTGCAACACGGTATAGGGGATTTTTCTACAACAAGCGGTTATATTTTTAGAATTTTTTGCAAAGGATCTGTTATGAAAAAATCATGCCTCGCATTATTAATAAGCACTGTTATTCTAATAACAGGCTGTGAAGATAAGATCAACACGCAAAAGCTGTTGGATGCGGAAAAAACTATTATGCAGTTGGAAAGTCAGCTGAGGGCTTCTCAAGCAGAAATAGAACAGGCAAAAAAACGGTTTCCTGCATTAAATGTTGAAATTGAGGCTCTGTTTAACAAATCGGAACATGTTGAATTAACCCAAGCTCAAAAGGAAGATTATTCGCTTGAATCAAGCGAAGTACGTGTTTTTGCATCTATTCCCAAAACTAAAGTGCAGTGGCTTGATCAGCTATTATTGACTCAATTTTTGCAATTTATCTTGCACATTGAGGCAGGAAACGAAGGCCTGCTAAATTCTCAGCAAGTTTTGTCGAAACAAGATGAAATTAGCCCAGAAACGGCAGTTCAGCACCTACAACAAGTTTATGATACGTTAATCGAAAATATAAAAGAATTTCCCGTTATTGGCATGCATAGTTCCCTTGAAAGCCAATATTTAGGACAGCGTAACCATCTTGTTTCATTTTCTATGCGGGTAGATGAGTATATGGGGGGAGCGCATGGTATGTATATGACACACTATGTCAATATTGATATTAATAAAAGAAAAGTTCTCACTTTAAATGAGCTTATTAATACAAAGCAGAGAGAAAAGCTCAAAGCATTACTATGGCAGACTTATCGTGAACAGCGTGTTGATGAAAATGGACAATATAATGGTTTTACTACGCCAGAAGAGTTTCGTGTTTCAGAGAATTTCTATTTTAGCCCGAATGGTATTGTGTTTGTGTATCCTCCTTATGAATTAGGTTCATTTGCAGAAGGCGAAATAGAGCTAGAACTTAATTGGTTTATGGCAAATGAAATGCTAAATCTCGATTATCAGCGTACACCAAAAGATGGGTTTAATCAGAATTCAACTGCCATGTAATTTTGTCATATTTACATAAAAACGAACCGCTTGTTGTGACTGTTGTAACATAACAAGCGGTTCATTTCTATTAGAAATTTGCTGAAAAATTATAATCTTGCACTAAGCATTGCTTCTAATTTCTCTTGGTCAATAGCAAATTTGCGGATACCTTCTGCAAGTTTTTCTACCGCCATAGGATCTTGGTTATGTTCCCAGTAGAACTCTGCTTCGCTCATTGGCGTTGGGCGCGCTTTAATTTCTCCATTGTAAGCCAGTTTACGTGGTAATTCAGCATTGGCTTCTTGCAACTCTTTTAATAATGCAGGAGCAATAGTGAGACGGTCACAGCCGGCTAATTCAGTAATTTCGCCAACATTACGGAAGCTTGCGCCCATCACAACAGTATTATAACCGTGTTGTTTATAATAGTTATAAATAGATGTAACAGAAATCACCCCAGGATCTTCCGCCGGCATATACTCTTTTTTATCTGAATTAGCTTTATACCAGTCTAAAATGCGACCAACAAATGGTGAAATGAGATAAACACCTGCTTCAGCACAAGCCCGCGCTTGTGCTTGGGAGAATAACAGGGTTAAATTACAGTTGATCCCTTCTTTTTCTAGTTGCTCAGCAGCCTTAATTCCTTGCCAAGTAGAGGCAATTTTGATCAGAATGCGATCATTTGCAATACCTGCATCATTATAAAGTTTGATCAGCTTACGTGCTTTTGCAATAGTTTGTTCTGTATTATAAGAGTAACGAGCATCCACTTCAGTTGAAATGCGTCCTTTTACTACTTTCAAGATCTCCAAACCGATATTAACCGCAAGTTTATCTTCTGCATCAATTAGCTGTTGTGCTTTATCATCACTTTGTGCTTTAGCATAAGCAATGGCTTCATCAATTAAGGGAGCATATTGTGGCAAAGCAGAAGCGCTGAGAATTAAAGATGGATTAGTTGTAGCATCCTCTGGTTGATAGGCTTTGATTGCATCAATATCACCAGTATCTGCAACCACAACAGTCATTTCGCGTAATGCGTCTAATTGGCTCATAGTTTTTCCTTTTTTGAGATTATAGAAGAATAAAAAGAGCAATATGATAGCAGTAGTTCTTAAATTCAGTATGTTGTTTTTTGTGATATAGATCACGTTTTGTAGAATTTTTATAAAAATTAACCGCCTGTAGTCGTTAATTTCAGCATGACGAAGAAAAGTTCGCCAAGCGGTCATTTTTTTTAGATTTTTTGCAAAAAAGCACTTGCAAAGGATTTTGAAATCTCTATAATGCACGCCATCGCAACGACGCACTGTTGCAAAGATAAATTTTCCAGTGCGTCGTTCTTTTTTGTTCT
>NZ_SMAM01000015.1 GCF_004346205.1 Bibersteinia trehalosi
TAACGCCGATGGTAGTGTGGGGTTTCCCCATGTGAGAGTAGGGCAACATCAGGGTTTAATTTAAGGAACCCCAAGTCGCAAGGCTTGGGGTTTTTTGCTTATGGATGTTTTGGGTTATCCGAAATGTTTTATTGTATCTGCTACGTATCCGCTACACCTTTGCAGATTTTTAGTGAAAATAAACCGCTTGTATTTGAATAATACAAAGCGGTAGTAGATGATATATCAAATATAAAAAACAGCTGTAGAAAGCAGTTATAATTATATTATTTAAGTTCTAGCTTTACGTAATTCTTCGATAGCAGTTTCATCAAAGAAATACTGCGTACCACAACATTCACACTGAATATCAATGACGCCATCTTTTTCAGCAAGCATTGCATCTACCTCTAAATCTGGTAGCAACATAATTGCTGTACCAGAACGTTCACGAGAGCAGCCACATTTAAATTCAGTTGGCTGGGCGGGATAAACTTCAACGGTTTCTTCGTGAAATAATCGATGTAACAGTTCTTCAGCGGTTAAACCAAAAAGTTCATCTTCTTTGATTGTGCTTGCTAGGGTTGAAAGATGTTCAAAATCTTCTGGTGTACCAGTGCCATCTGGCATAATTTGTAACAATGTTCCGCCTGCAACCGCTTTACCATCAAATTCCCCTACGCGAATAAATAAATGCGTTTGGAGTTGTTCAGAACGTGCGAAATAATCTTCTAAACATTCGCTAATTGTTGGTTTATCTAAACCAATTACACCTTGATAACGTTCCCCTTCTTCTGGAATGATCGAAATGACTAACACACCATTGCCGATCATTTGATGTAAAGTGGCATCATCACTAATCTCGCCTTCTACTTTTGCTAAAGCTCGCAGTTGTTGTCTATCATTGCCATTTACTACCGCCATTTTTAACGCACCATCACCTTGAATTTGCACGGTAATCGTGCCTTCAAATTTTAAAGTTGCGGTTAGAAGGCTAGTTGCTACCAACATTTCCCCAAGTAAATTTTGCACTGCTTTTGGGTAGTGATGGGTGTTAAGTGTTTCGGTAAAGGTGTCGTTTAAACGCACCCATTCGCCACGTACTGCACGGTTTTGGAATAGGTAGCGATAGAGTTTGTCATTGTCTTGCGTATAAGTCATAAAATATCCGAATTGATCTGTTTGAATTTAAGTAAATCTCGCCGTTCTTTTTTATTTGGGCGATGATCTGAATAGGGCATAGAAAGTGTTGCTGCTTTACGTTGCTCACGGGCTTCAATACTCTGTTCAGTTTCACGATAAAGTTTCTGTGCTTCTGGTGCTCCACGGCGTTGATCGCTTAGTGCTACCACAGCCACCTCTTTTTCTTCGTTACCTTGGCGTAATCTAATGATTGCACCAATCTCTACGATTTTGCTGGTTTTTGCACGTTGTCCATTATAGTGAACCTTTCCCCCTTCAATCATTGCCTTTGCTAAACTGCGGGTTTTATAAAAGCGAGCAGCCCAAAGCCATTTATCTAAGCGCACGCTATTATCTTGTATTTGATTTTTCATTTTGTATCCAATAGAAAAACAATCGCCACAAGATAAGGCTCTTGTTGCGATTTTTCAAGGTCTAAAATAGTTTTTCTAATGTGATAAACCATTCTTGATTTTGACGAGTATAGAAATCGGGTATGTTACTATCAATTTTCTGATAACGGAAATTTAGCTTAGGCACAATGTCCTGCCAATGCCAAGTACGATTCCAAACCGCTAAATTGGCTTGATATTCCGTGTCTAACCGCTTATAGCCAAACAAATAGTGCTTATCCGCAAAATATCGCTTGCCAAAGCCGATACTCGCCTGTGTTGCCCAGCGTTCGCCTTGAAAAACCGCTCCCACTCGAGCTAGCCATTTATTCGAACTTTGTGCTTTTTCCCGTGCAATTTCACGCATGCCATCTAAATTTGCAAAAAACCGCCCATTTTTAACCGCTTGCCACTGCACACCGCCACCGAGTTGGTGCTGATAGCTGTTATAACGGCTTGCGGTAAGTTCCTCAAAATAACGTTTTTGCAAATGGGTAAAACGACCCGACACCAACCATTGTGAATTGAGATAACGTAACCCATTTACCGTTGCTCCAAATTGGTAATTATAGCGGCTACTTCCTAACCAATTCTGCTCAATAAACGGCGAAAAAGTCAGCCGGTAAGCAGCGGTGCGGTAGCTATAACTCGGCGAAACAAACACCGATTGCTCACGGTAATCTCGGTTATCCCAATAGTAAATCCCACTATAATTAAGCGTTAAACCGGCAAAATGATTGCCTTTCACGTTGTGCAATTTACTCAACCCTAAGCCATAACGCACACCTTTTGCCGATTGTGGCAAACTCTCTTCATTTTTATGGAAAATCCGCCCATTCACATTCACAATCGGCGAAGATGAGGCATTATTCACGTTATCGGTTTGGGTATATTGCAGATAAAAATCGGGCTGCCACGCCTCATTTTCAGCAATTTGGGCTTCTGTATTGGTGGCAATTTTAGCGAGTTCCGGCGGTAAATGGGCTTGAAGTTGCTGAAATTCTTCTTCTGCCGCACGAAATTGCTGATCTTCTGCCAAAATCAACGTCAAATCAAAACGAGGATAAACCAAACTTGGGTTCTTGGCTAACAGTTGGCGGTAGTGAAAAATCGCCGTTTGATGATCTTTTTTCGCATAGGCAAGTGCGGCGTGGGCGTAGTGCCACAACAACGGGTCGAAATTTTTGGTTTGCGGATAACGGCTTAAAAGCGGTTCAAGCGTTGCCCAATCTTGGCTGAGAATCGCTTGGTTAATTTGCCGTTCAACATTCTGATTAAATGAATACGCAGGCTGGTAAGCGGTCGTTTTTTGCGGCTTTTTCGCAAAATTTTGCTTAAATTTAACCACTTGTGGCTGCCGCTCAAACGAAATCGGGTCGGTGTTATGTTCAATTACCGTTTCCGCCCATAAAAAGGGCTGAAAAGCGAAAATAAAAGGGGATATTTTTTCATAAAGACAAAGAAAATGGGTAGATACGGTCAATATAAATGCCGTTTAATTTGCGTTAAACGGCATTGAATGTTAGAAAAGACTATTTTTGGATATCGCCACGAGTGCCGCCGAAACCGATCGTATCTTTACCTTCTAAAGTCACTTTCCCACCAATTTCTTGGGCTTCTTTGCCATAGAAGTCTAAGTTGTAATTACCTGTACGGTAGCTTTGTCTGGCAGAAGAAGTAATACCTGTACCAGAAATTTCACCTTGTGCTAAGATAACATCATCTCCTAAACCGGTAATTTTTCCTGAACCTGTACGGGTATTGAAATCTACATTGTAAGTTGTTTTACCCTCAATAATACTCTCCGTAGATTCACGAGTATTCCAATCATATTCTGACTTAATCGTGCCATTAAAGGCTTTACCAACATAGGTTGCTCTCCCTTCGTTTGGAATTGCTTCTTCAGTTGTTTTTAAACCTCTCACTTGAATAGATGATGCACGATTATCTGAGATAATTTGTCCTGTTTGATTGTTATAAGCCACATTTCCTGAATAATCGGCAATCACAACAGAATACGGTTGATTATATACCACCTTATGAATTCTGTTTGCTCTTGTAAGAGCATTAGAGGTACTTACACTTGATGATCCTTTAGTATTAGTAATTAAACCAACAGGATGTGTTCCATTTGAAATACCTTTAGCCTGTGCAATATCAAGTTGCAATTTATAATCTTCAGTAATCTTCTTAAATTCATCAGGCGTTTTTGATGAATTCTGATCAGCTAAACTCTCTGCTGTCTCTTCATCTAATCCTGCTTCTGCCGCAATCGGTTTTAATTGAGCCACTTTCGCTTGACGTTCTTGCTCTGCTTTCTCCGCTGCTAAACGTTCTGCTTCCGCTTTCTCTTTTGCCGCTTTTTCTGCCGCTAAACGTTCTGCTTCCGCTTTCTCTTTAGCCGCTTTTTCTGCCGCTAAACGTTCTCGTTCTGCTTCCGCTTTCTCTTTTGCCGCTTTTTCTGCCGCTAAACGTTCTGCTTCCGCTTTCTCTTTAGCCGCTTTTTCTGCCGCTAAACGTTCTGCTTCCGCTTTCTCTTTTGCCGCTTTTTCTGCCGCTAAACGTTCTGCTTCCGCTTTCTCTTTAGCCGCTTTTTCTGCCGCTAAACGTTCCGCTTCCGCTTTCTCTTTAGCCGCTTTTTCTGCCGCTAAACGTTCCGCTTCCGCTTTCTCTTTTGCTACTTTTTCTGCCGCTAAACGTTCTGCTTCCGCTTTCTCTTTCGCCGCTTTTTCTGCCGCTAAACGTTCCGCTTCCGCTTTCTCTTTCGCTGCTTTTTCTGCGGCTAAACGCTCTGCTTCCGCTTTATCCTTTGCTGCTTTTTCTGCCGCCGCTTTATCGGTTTGCTGTTGAGTAGTTTGCGGTTGAGTATTCGGTTTTGCCACATTATTTGAGCTTCCGCCCGAACCACCACTACTACACGCGGTTAAACCCAATAAAATCAAACTAGCTAATGTTGTTTTTCTGATAGACATAAAATGTTCCTTTTGTAAGATAAACAAAAATAGATGTGTATAAAACACAAGTGGATTGTACAAAAAAAAAACAACCAGTCAGCAAGTACTTTTATTATTCTCTTCATAAAAATCAGCAAACAAGCGCCCAAAAACAAGAAATAATTTGCAAAATGCGCAAAATCGCTGTATTCTTCGCCATCTCAATTCAGGTAAATACCTGTCAGAATTCCAATCAAATAACATTTCTATATTTATGCATCTTACAGAATTAAAAAATACACCGGTTTCTGATCTTGTTGCGATCGGAGAGGGGCAAATGGGGTTAGAAAACCTAGCTCGTTTGCGTAAACAAGATATTATTTTTGCAATTTTAAAACACCATGCTAAAAGTGGTGAAGATATCTTTGGCGGAGGGGTTTTAGAAATTTTGCCAGATGGCTTTGGCTTTTTGCGTTCAGCAGATAGTTCTTATTTAGCCGGGCCGGATGATATTTATGTGAGCCCAAGCCAAATTCGCCGTTTTAATTTGCAAACAGGGGATAGCATTGAAGGTAAAATTCGCCCACCAAAAGAAGGTGAACGCTATTTTGCTCTGCTTAAAGTTGATGAGGTGAATAATGATAAACCTGAAGTTTCTCGCAGTAAAATCCTGTTTGAAAACTTAACTCCGCTACACGCAAATTCCCGTTTGCGAATGGAACGTGGTAATGGTTCAACAGAAGATTTAACTGCTCGTATCGTGGATTTAGCTGCGCCAATTGGTAAAGGGCAGCGTGGTTTGATTGTTGCACCACCGAAAGCAGGTAAAACAGTTTTACTACAAAATATCGCTCAAAGCATTACGCACAACTATCCAGAGTGTGAATTGATCGTGTTATTGATTGATGAACGCCCTGAAGAGGTAACGGAAATGCAGCGTTCAGTAAAAGGCGAAGTGATTGCATCAACCTTTGATGAACCAGCAACTCGTCACGTGCAAGTGGCAGAAATGGTAATTGAAAAAGCAAAACGTTTGGTTGAGCATAAAAAAGATGTGGTAATTTTATTAGACTCTATTACACGTTTAGCACGTGCTTACAATACTGTTACCCCCGCTTCAGGTAAAATTCTTTCAGGTGGTGTGGATGCCAATGCGCTACATCGTCCAAAACGTTTCTTTGGTGCCGCACGTAACGTTGAAGAAGGTGGTAGCTTAACCATTATCGCGACAGCTCTTGTGGACACTGGTTCCAAAATGGATGAAGTGATTTTCGAGGAGTTTAAAGGAACGGGGAATATGGAGCTTCACCTTTCTCGCAAAATTGCTGAGCGTCGTGTGTTCCCTGCAATTGAATTTAATCGCTCGGGTACACGTAAAGATGATTTATTAATGTCGCCGGAAGAACATCGCAATGCGTGGATGCTGCGTAAGGTGATCAATCCTATGGACGAAGTGGCGGCGATGGAATGGCTTATTGATAAATTAAGCGTAGCAAAAACTAACGCAGAATTTTTTGAGATCATGAAGCGTTCGTAATTTTTTAAAACGAGACTATATCCCCTTTGATTTTTTATTTTCTCAATCAAAGGGATATTTTTTATCTGGTGAGTAAATACTATGCGGAAATGGCTGTTTTGTTTACTTCCTCTTTCTGTTTATGCGCTTGAAAAAGAGCCGCGCATTATGCCAGCACAGGGGGTTGATAAAGCATTATTAGGGCAAATTCTCTTTTTTGATAATAGTCTTTCTTTTCAAGGGAATTTGAATTGTGCGAGTTGCCATAATCCCGATCATGCCTTTGTTGATACACGAGAAACGAGTGCGAATAAAATGGTTTCGCAAGGGGATGATTTAATTTCTTTTGGCAAACGCAATTCTCCTACGATGTTGTATGCCAAGTTTTCGCCAGATTTTTATTTTGATGAAAAAAATCAAGAGTATATTGGCGGTCAATTTTGGGATGGGCGCGCACAACATTTGCAAAATCAAGCAGGAATGCCACCGCTGGATCGATTAGAAATGGGCATGCCTGATAAATTAAGCGTAGCAAAACGCTTGGCGCAAGTGCCGATGTATGTCAATTTATTTTCGCAACATTATGGCGCTGCTGTATGGCAAAGCTATGAGCAAGTGTATAGTGCTATGGAAAACGCTTTGGCGGTTTTTCAGCAACAGAAAAAATTACTCGCCCCCTTTGATAGCTATTACGATAAATCACTTCGTGGGCAGTATAAGCTAAGTGAGCTAGAGGAGAAGGGAAAAGCACTGTTTTTTGATAAGGCAAATAGTAGTTGCAGTAATTGTCATAGGCGAAATGAATTGCCAGACCAAGCTGAAGAGACTTTTAGTAATTATCGCTATTATAATGTTGGGGTTCCTAGCAACAAGCGCTTGATTTCCCACAATAATTTACCAAAAGATTTTATTGATAATGGGCTGCTAGATAACCCCGCGGTTAATGGTGATGTTGCACAGAAAGGTAAATTTAAAGTTCCTACACTACGTAATGTGGCGGTTACCGCACCTTATATGCACAATGGTGTTTTTAACGAGTTACGAACGGTTGTTCTCTTTTTTGATCACTTTAATAATCCTGCCCGGAAGATAAACCCAGAAACCGGAAAACCTTGGGAAATGCCAGAATACCTTCCAACATTGGCACAGGATAAATTGAAGGGGAGAGCATTAAGTGATCAAGAAATTGATGCTTTAGTTGCTTTTTTAAAAATACTGACGGATGAGCGCTATTTGCCATTATTGGGTGAATAATAGTGGGAGTCGAACTCCCACGCTTAATTAGCAATTTGATTTTTGACGTACAATTTCAAATAAACATACGCCTGTGGCCACGGAAACATTTAGGGAAGAGACGGAACCTGCCATTGGAATACTGACTAGCTGATCGCAATGTTCGCGTGTGAGTCTGCGCATTCCATCCCCTTCTGCCCCCATAACTAAAGCAATTGCACCTTTTAAATCAGCTTGATATAAGCTGGAAGATGCTTCTCCTGCCGTGCCAACAATCCAAATATTACGTGCTTGTAATTCACGCATGGTACGAGCCAAGTTAGTCACTCGAATCAGTGGTACGGTTTCTGCTGCACCACAAGCAACTTTGCGAGCGGTGGATGTCAGTTGTGCAGATTTGTCTTTTGGCACAATTACAGCATCAACTCCTGCTGCATCAGCTGTTCGCAAACATGCGCCAAGATTATGTGGATCGGTTACGCCATCTAAGATCAAAAGAAAGGGGTGGGTTTTACGATCTAGAATGGCATCAAGATCATTTTCATTTAATTCTTTTGCCGGTGTGATGCGAGCAATAATCCCTTGATGAACTTCACCTTGCGCTTTGTTATCCAGCGTTTGGCGGTTTACTTGTTGAATAGACACGCCTAAGCGGTGTAATTCATTTAGTAATGGAAGTAGGCGTTTATCTTCTCGCCCTTTTAGTACAAATACTTCAATTAAACGCTCAGGGGCGTTATCAAGTAAAGATTTTACGGCGTGAATGCCGTAGAGTTGGTCGGTCATAATTTTTCTCATGCATGTAAGCGGTCAATTTTTGCAAATTTTTGCAAAAAATGAGCCGCTTGTTTTATTAATGTTCTCTTGTTTTAAAGAATACTACATCAGGGTAACGCTCTTGAGCGAGATTGAGATTGACCATTGTTGGTGCAATGTAGGTGAGATTATCGCCACCATCTAAGGCTAAATTCGCTTCATTTTTGCGTTTAAACTCCTCAAATTTTTTCGCATCACTGCATTCTACCCAACGAGCGGTTGCGACATTTACCGTTTCATAAATCGCTTCTACGCCATATTCCGTTTTAAGGCGAGATACCACCACATCAAACTGTAACACACCAACTGCACCTACGATTAAATCGTTGTTGAGCAATGGGCGAAAAACCTGTACAGCCCCTTCTTCAGAAAGTTGTACCAAGCCCTTGAGCAGCTGCTTCTGTTTTAGTGGATCGCGTAAACGGATACGGCGGAATAGCTCTGGAGCGAAGTTCGGAATACCGGTGAATTTAAAGGTTTCACCTTGAGTGAAAGTATCGCCAATTTGAATAGTGCCGTGATTGTGTAAACCGATAATATCACCTGCGTAAGCCTCTTCTGCGTGAGAACGATCGCCCGCCATAAAGGTTAAGGCATCGGAAATCACTACATCTTTGCCAATGCGGACGTGTTTGAGCTTCATGCCTTTTTCATATTTTCCTGAAACGACTCGCATAAAAGCAACACGATCTCGGTGTTTTGGATCCATATTTGCTTGAATTTTGAATACAAAGCCACTGAATTTTTCCTCAGATGGTGAGACTTCTCGAACATCAGATTGGCGTGGCTGTGGTGCAGGTGCCCATTCGGTTAAACCATCAAGGAAGTGATCTACCCCAAAGTTACCAAGTGCAGTACCGAAAAATACAGGGGTTAATTCACCTTTTAAGAATGCCTCTTGCTCAAATTCGTGGCTCGCACCGAGTACAAGTTCTAATTCATCACGCAGCTGTTGGGCAAGATCGCCGCCGACAGCATCGTCTAATTCAGCACTATTCAAACCTTTGACAATTCGTACGTCCTGAATAGTATGCCCTTGTCCGCTTTGGTAGAGATAGGTTTCATCTTTGGCAATGTGATAGACCCCTTTGAATAATTTGCCACAGCCAATCGGCCAAGTGATCGGCGCACATTTAATTTTTAGCACGCTTTCCACTTCGTCTAATAGCTCCATTGGATCACGAATATCACGGTCCAACTTGTTCATAAAAGTAAGAATCGGGGTATCTCGCAGACGGGTCACTTCCATCAATTTAATGGTACGTTCTTCAACCCCTTTTGCACTGTCAATGACCATCAAACAGCTATCTACGGCGGTCAGTGTACGGTATGTATCTTCTGAGAAGTCTTCGTGCCCGGGCGTATCCAGCAAATTGACTAAGCAATCATTATAGGGGAATTGCATCACAGAAGTGGTAATGGAAATCCCACGCTGTTTTTCCATTTCCATCCAGTCGGATTTAGCGTGAGCTTGTGAGCCTTTACCTTTTACAGAGCCTGCTTTTTGAATCGCATTTCCGTATAAAAGTACTTTTTCAGTAATGGTTGTTTTACCCGCATCGGGGTGGGAAATAATCGCAAAAGTGCGACGTTTATTAACTTCTTGTGGATATGACATATTATTTTTTTCGTACCTAAAATAGAGGGCGTGACATACAGCCCGTAGCAAGAACAATTGGTTATTTTCCTTGATTTATGAATGTATCTCAACCTTTACCAATGACTATTTTGTAAAAATAGCTTGCAAAAGATTATCAGAATTTGACCGCTTGCATTCCTTTTGCGGGCAAATGCTTAATCACGGCAAGAAAAACAAAAGGCAGACCTTTCAGCCT
>NZ_SMAM01000016.1 GCF_004346205.1 Bibersteinia trehalosi
GTTGATAGTTAAGGTTTCTGTGTCAATTTGGCTGTTTTGATGCGTTAAATGATGTTCTGACTGTTTACCATTGCTAAAGCCCGCCTGTGCATAAACATACCAGCCCGTCTGCGCCCCCACTGCCACACCAGTGCCTATTTCAACCCCACTGCTTTGTTGTTTGCCTTGCATTTGATATTCGCTTTGCCCTGCATTCAGATTGAGGTCTTTCGCACTGTCGAATGTGATAGAACTGTCTTTTAAACGATTGCCTTCTACGTCTTTTGAGGTAAAGGCGGTGTGCGTTGCCGTGATGTCTCCACTTCGGCTGGTAATGTTGATATGTTGCGCATTCAATTGGTTGCCGACACTTTCTCGGCTGCTTATTTCATTGCGTTCTCGGCTGTGCGAAAAACCACTGCCCGTTTCCACGCGGAAAAGTGCACCTCCGTTGGCGAGGTTAGCCGCTGTGCTATACGCTTTCGCTGCTGCACCCAGTGTTTGTGCTGCTTTCACTCGGTCGCTTGCTGCTTTGTTATTCACCGCCTGTTCCACGGTTTGGATTAAATCAATGATTGGTGAACTCACCCGAGCAAACTGCCCTATCTTTAAATCACTACTATGGCTTTGGCTGTTGCCAATATTGTGCGCGGTGTCAAAGGTCACTTCTTCAGCACTGACATCTATGCGGTTTTTTGCCAAAATCTGACCGCTTGTCGAATGCATTTGATTACCCGCATTGATAGAGACGCTGTCGTTTAAACTGGCTATCAGTGCCTGTTGATGACTCACTTGCTCTCCGTTTTCACTGCTTAACTGACGATGGTAGCCATTAAAGCGTTCGGTTTCTGAAATTACCGCCTCACCTATACCATGTCTGCTTCGGTTTTCGTCCGTCGCTGTACGAGTGGTGGCTGTGGTTATCCGCACATCTTTGCCGGCACTTAGGCTAACATTGCCTTCGGCAACCGCTTGTGTGCCTTTTAGAGTGACATTTCCTTTCTCTGCGTGAAGGCTGAGGTTTTCGCCAAAAGAGAGCACCGAAGCCTGTTCGGTTCGGATCTCTCCATCACCCAGTGCACGTTCAGCATATACACCTGCACTGCCTTTCTCCAAATTGAACGCCGCCCCTTTGCGTTTTTCTTGCGAGTTTTGACCGCTTGTTGAAACCGCAACGTCTAAATTGACGTTTTCTTGCGCCCAAAATTCACCATTACCTTTGGCAGAAAACTGTGCACCTTGGCTTTGAATATCGCCTTGAGTGGCGATAATACTTAAATTCCCGCCCGCATCGACTGTACTCACCACCGCATTGCTTTGTGTGCCCTCTTTCTCCAGCCGACTGCGCTGAGAATGCCCATAAACACCACCCGGCGTAAACACTTGGTTTGTGGTTTTGGCCGCGGCTTCAGCCGTGGTAAAAATCTTACCCACAATCCCAACCGCTGAACCTTGATTCGCTTGTTCACCAAAGTTATCTTTAAACACTTGTTTTGGGTTATACGCCATATTTACCCCAATGCCAGCACTGCGCGCATAGTGGCTAACATGGCGGCTCTCATTTTCCGTTAAGGCATTGAGATAAACATTTTTGCCTTGTACATGCATATCGTTACCGGATTGCAACTGTGCGGCATTGGCAGTCACATCCCCCTCCAAGGCAACAATGTTTAAATCCCCTGTTGCTGCATTTAATATCGAAGTCACCACAGAGGTATGTCGGTTGTCATCATCTATTTGGCTCTTATTGCGAGCATAACCTATTGATGCCATACCTTTCGATACACTGGCTGTAATGCCTGATTTTTTGCTTTCGTGGAAAGATTCGCTTTCCGAATAATTCACCGCTACATCTAATAATACCGATTTCCCAGCAGTGACATTAATGTCTTGCTTAGCTGTCGCTTGTGTACCTATTAACGAGACATTACCTTGTTGTGCAATAATATTTACATCTAAACCATCAACACGGCTAACAACAGCATTATCTATATGATGAGCATAGCGGCTGGTGTCGGTGGTTTTACTGAACATGCCTCGATTGGTCGATTTTCTGGCGGTTTCCAATCGCTCTTCCGCTCTGCCTGCCTCAATCCGCACATCGCCTTGGCGTGAGCCGAGCAACACTTTGCCCGATTCACTGCTGATGTCAGACTGGCGAACCACCATATCGCCACCACTAACTGCACGGATATTGCCTTTTGCCGAAATCGTATTGCCAACCTCTTGTGTTTGGTCTAAGCGGTAGTAGTTATCCGCATTGCCGTTGTAATGCTCTCGGTTTTGCGTTTTTAGGGTCGTGATATTGAGGGATTTTTCGGCACCAATATTTATTGAGCCGGCACTATTCAGCGAAGCGGCTTTTACCGTCACATCATTTTCGCTTTGAATGTTTAACCTGCCGTTATCACCAGTGACCTTCACGCTCGCAAGCCGGTCTAATTGCGTGCGAAAAAAGGTGTTTTCTGTATTTTCTGAATGGCTTAGGGTGCTGGCAATCTCTACCCCTTTACCACCATAAAGGGAAAGAAAATCCACCGCTCCTATCGTACCACCTAAGTTAATTAAGGTTTGTTGTGCCGATAAATCCACGTTTTTACCTAACACTGCCCCTCGATTCTCTAGCTGGTTGCTGTGTAAACGGGTTAAATCTAACCCTGCTATCACCCCGCTGTTCTCTATCTTATCCGCACTGCCGATGATTTGATTTGCCGAAATCACCGCTCCTCGAGAGGTAATATCACTATTCCTTGCCACTAAATAAACCTGTGGCACAAGGGCAGTTACTTTTCGCCCGTCAGCAAGGGTAATTTCTTTATTGACCAGCCAAACCATATCGGTAGTCAGTTCCGACATCTGTTTTGCCGTTAAACCCACCCCAACCGCAAGATTAAACTGTTTGGCATATTTTATCCCACTGTTCATCAAGGCTTGGTATTGCTCTAAGTCATTCGTGTAACCTGCAATGAAACGTCTGCCGGTGAGTTGATTGATTTGTTCGTTAATCAAACGCTGTTCATAAAAACCATCGCCCAAGCGTTTATGCACATTGTCGTGGTTATAACGAAGCTGTTCAAACATATAGTCTGAACTGAGCCATTGTTTGCGGTCGGTAAATTTCGGGTCGGTTTCCACGATGTAGCCGTTGGTCGCCTCGGGGTTGATTTTGTATAAACTCGCCTGCGGTAAATTGATGTCGGCTAAATGGGTTTTGATGGTTGGCATTTCTAACTCGCCTAGTTTTGTGGCATCAAAATGTTCAACCGTTGTATCTAATTTGCCGATAACCTGCCCTGAATCAACGATTTTGTTTTTATCTTGCTCGCTAATCGTTGGCGTAAGTTTGATATTTACCGTACCGCTGTTTGGGTTGGTATCAGACCCTGTAATGCTGATGGTATCTAAGAGCACGTTTTTCGCCTTGGCCTGTTCATCCACCGTGGCATTCGATGAAATAGGAGTACCAATGATGTTTTTAACCACATTAAAGGTGTCTGTAATATAGTAACTTCTCGGATCCATATCGCCGATTTTGACATGTCTATGTCCATTTCTCCCGTGCTTTCGATAATGTTCCAAAAATTGGGCTTCACCATCATATTCATCAATTTGGATGATTTTAGCTAAATCTTCATTTCTTAGCGTTGTCGTACCAGAGACTAAAGAGGTATTATCAAAATGCTTATCAACCATTTGGTCGCCTAAGAATAATTTGCCCCCGACGAATAATTGGCTATATTTATTATGTAGATCATCCCCGTTGAGATGTAAATTTCCACCTATACTGATTTTTGCACTATCTTGTTTCTCAATATAAGGAGTATAAGTATCCCTTTTATATTTCCAAATATATAACTGTTTTTCATAAAGCGTTGGCCTACTTTTATCATAAAAGGCAATCCATGCGTTTCTTCCTGACCAGTTATAATACGCTTCTGTACCGATGCGATAACGCTCTGTCGGTTTAGATTCTAAAGCGGCTTCTTCGATATTTTCTGTGTTTTTTTCAATGCCTAATTTGAGATGAATATCATGATTCAATAATCGAGCCGTATTGATATCCCCCTCGCCTAAAACTTCAATGGTTGCACTACCATTATCAATAAAATCAGCCTTGCCAGTGGCGTAACCTTCATTATCTAAGTCACCTCCAACAGCCATTTCACCTAAACTGAGAATTAAGGAATGATCGCGATTCGTTAGCGTGCCCACGCCAAAATCTAAACGCTCTCTAGCAGCTATCGTGGCAGAACTTGTTTCTCCATCAATCGTTTCGGCAAGATTGTTGATATTTTTTGCTTTGAATGAAAGATGATCGCCATAAATCCGACCCGTGCCAATATTGGTGATTTTGGTGGCATTCAGTAGGGTTTGCTCACCGTCAATTAAACCTCTATTGGTTATTTCATTGGCGGTTAATTTGCTGTTTTTTGAGGAAATTTCACCGCTTGCGGTATTGATAATTTGATTGGCAGAAAGAGTTGCACGATTACCAATCAATAAAGCAACATTATTGGTAAAATCGCCTTGCGTACTAAAATCGAGATCATTCCCAACCTCAAAGGCATTATTTAAGGTAAAGCTATCTTTTAAACGAACGGTTAAATCCCCTTGCGTTTTAATTGTACCTTCCTGCTCCAACGTTTTTGCCGTTAAGTGAACTTGATTTTTTGCTTGAATTAAGCCATCTTGGTTGTTAAGGCTTAAATTACCGTTATCTTTGATAATCAGCCCGTTATCTGAAAGCATCTCACCTTGTTGATTATTCAAGGTTTGATTGACGGTCATTGTTGCTAGATCGGCAATATAAATCCCACCTTGCTGATTAGACAGTCTGTTGGCATTGAGCGTTAATTCCCCTGCTTGAATACCTTGTGTTGGGGCGTTATCTGCGGTTTTTCTTTTCGTGTTTTGGTTATCTAGTTGCTCTGCATTTAACACCAGCTGAGTTGTCCCTAAAATCAACGACCCAACCTCACTGACTGCATTATTATCAATCACTTTTGCATTCACTTCTGCCGTTTTGGCACTGATTGTGCCGGCTTGATTGTTAATTTGTGCAGCATTAAGCGTTAAATTCTCCGAACTATTTAAAATCCCTTGTCGGTTATTAATATTTGAAGTCACAGAAGCCGCTAATTGTTGATTTGAATGGATAAACCCTTGTTCATTATTCAATGATGAAAGGTTATTTAGAGAGAGTTTATCTACGCCAATAATGCCTTTATTTTCAGCCTGCGTATTACGGTTATCAATTTGGTGTTGCTGCGTATTAATTTCCGTCTGTTTGGCAGAAATTAAGCCTGCACGGTTATCCAGCTCACCGCTTTGAATCGTTAATGCGTGCTGTGCAAATAATGTGCCGTTAGCATTATCCAGCGTGGATTGGTGAGTGTTAATGGAAAGCGAATCTGTTTTGCTGGCAATAATACCATTGTGGTTAATCATGCCTTGTTTAGCTTCTAGTGTGAATGATTTCTCTGCTTGTAAACGACTATTTTGATTAATAACTTTATCGGCATTGAGGGTAATTTCATTCGCACTAATTTCACTATGTTGGCTTGAATTAAGCTCTGATAAAGCAAGCGTTATTTTACCTGCGGTAATCAATCCATTTTGTTGTGATAAATTTTTCGCTTGAATATCAAAATCACCGCTGATACGAATTTGCCCGCTATCATTGGTTATTTCGGCTGTATTGAGTTGAGCATTATTAAAGCTGATAATATTACCCCTCTGGTTATCTAGCACTTTTGTATTTAAAGCTAAATGTTGCTGAGCGATAATACCTTTATCTTTTTTGCTCGTCAGCGTATTTTGATTATTTAATGTTCCGTTACCCGTATCTAGGCTAATATTATTTGCTGTGATAAGACCCTGCTCATTAGATAATGAGCCACTTTTTACATTCAATTGTTGAGCGGCAACAATTTTACCTTCTGTATTATTTAATTGCTGCTGATTAGCATTTAAATATAAATCCGCCGTTTGGCTACCTATAGTGCCATTGGTATTATTGACATTTCCGTTTGTCGTTAAATAAGCCCCTTTTTTCGCAACAATACGGCTGTCTTGATTATTCAGTTCGCCTTTAGTCGTAATATTAAGCTGTTCTGCAAAAATAAGACTATTTTCTGTTGAAGCAAGACGATTTGAATTTAACTGTAATACTTGAGCCTCAATAGTCCCATTTTGCTGACTAATTTCACTCACCGTTAAATTCGCTTTTTGAGCCGAAGAAATAATGCCTTTATTGTTTAACAATGTGTCGGCGTTAATCTCTGTCTTCTGTTCAGCACGAATAGCTCCTTCTTCATTATTGATTTGAGAAGCGGTTAAACGACTATTTTTACTGATGATTTGTCCGTTTGTATTGTCCAGCGTTTGGCTTTCTAATAACACTTCCTCACCGGCAATAATACCTTTATCTTCTGCGTTAGTATTTTTATTACTTACCAAGCCATTTTTAACCGTAATTCCGGCTTTTTGTTTCGCATAAATTAAACCATTGTCATTATTTAAGTGTTGGCTATTAAGTGTGAGATTTTCACCTGCAAATAATGTTCCATCAGCCGAATTTAAATTGCCGTTTAAATTCAAATAAAGTGATTTTCCACTGCTTAGCGTGCCTTGTTTATTGTCTAATTGCCGAGCATTTACGAAAAAATCACCCTGTGTGCTAAATTCGCCATTTTGTGTATTTATTCTCTCTCCGTTTAACTGCAAATCTTGCTCACCCGTTTGTTTCCAGACGGCATTTTGTGCATTTAAGACTGTTTGTGAGGTATTTATTGCTTTTGCGGTTAAAAAACTGCCTTGCGTAGAAAGTACGTTTGGCGTAGTTAAATGAATTTGCTCTGCCGTTAAACGGGCGTTATTCGCCTGAATATCCCCCGATTTTGCGCTGTATTCAATCGAATGAGCGTTATTTTGGCTGTTGTTAGCATCAATTTCTGAAGCAGAGATCCTGATGTTGCCAGAGGCAACATTTTTCCCCTGAGTGGTGGTTTTGCCTGAGCTGTTAAATTGAACGGTTTTTCCGTTTGCAGATTTCTCTTCTAGCTGACGGGTTTCGCCTCGCTCCGTATCTTTTACCTCAACACCTGCGGCAATCAAGGAATCTTTCGTGGCGTGAATAGTTGCTGCTTTGTAGCTGATATTCCCCTTCGCTACCGTTTCGCCGCTTTGCTGAATTTGCATTTTGGCAGTTTTTTGAATATTGCCGCCTCTTGCCACAATTGAACCGCTATTTTGAATATCGGCTTTCGAGTTAAGCTGAATATCGCCCTGTTTATTTTCAATTTTACCTTGGTTATCAATGCCGTTTTGCGCCGTCAGTTGCACGGGCTTTTGCGCATTGAGCGTGCCGCGATTCACAATCCGCCCTTGACTGTCGATGGTGAGCGTCTCAGCGCTTGCCCCAATATGTCCTGCGTTACGCACGCCCACGCCCTGTTCCGTGCCAATCAAATGGATTTTGCCCGAGTACATTCCGCCCAGTTCGCCCACATCAATGGCCACCTGCGGTTTTGACTCCCCTGAAAGCGCTTGCTTTGTGTGAATAATTTGCAAATTTTTGTCGGAATCTGACCGCTTGACAGTGTTTTTGCCTGTAATGATGTTGGTCTCTTTTTTCGACCAAATGCCCGCATTGGCTTCCACATGACGGCTGATAATCTCCGTATAATCCACACGACTATTATCCAGCCCCTTGCCCGAAACCTTCACCTTACCTTTTTCCACCACAAAACTGTCTAAATGACCGTGTTTAATTTGCGGTTTGCCCGTAGTCAAGGTGGTGCGGTCTGAATTGATAATCCCACAGCCTTCACAATGTAAACCGCTTGGGTTAGCAATAATCACCTCCGCCTTTTTGCCCGCCACTTCCACATAGCCTTTCATGACCGAAGGCTTGCTAGAATTGACTTCGTTTAAAATCACCTTCGCCTCACCGCGTGCCAGATAAGGGTTACCCGCCACCTGCCCCGCAAGCTGAGTTTGGGTATTTGTTCGGCTATTATTTAAAATCGCCCCTTTTTCAGCGACATCAAATTGCGAATACTTATTATGGGAAAGTCCTTTATCGTTTGGGGTTTGAATATTGATTTGCGGAATGCCGTTGGCGGTCGAAAGGATAATGGGTTGCTGGTTTTTCGGGGCGGATTTATCGGCTCGAATAATTAATGTCTCGGCCAATGCCGCATCCGAAAACGTGACAAAACCTAGCGCACAAAATAAGCTAAAGGTAAGCGGTCGAATTTTGGCAAAAAGTGGCAAAACAGGAAAAGAGGATGGCTCGCTAGATTTACCTTCTGATTTTGCGAGTTCAGAGACCACCACTAAACGTTGGCGTGTTTTACTGAAAATAACGCGGAAACATTGCTTGTTCAT
>NZ_SMAM01000017.1 GCF_004346205.1 Bibersteinia trehalosi
GCCTGGTTTCACTAACTCATTGCTGCCATCTGTTAAGGCGATGTTCCAGCCTGAGTTGTTAATCGCATCGGCAACGTTTTTCACTGTCGCAACGGAACCATTTGTACTGTTGCTGGTGACTTTACCTGCTTCATTGCCAAGCTCACCGGCTTTTACGCTGAAGCTGACATTCACGCCATCCACATTAGCTTTCACCGATTCGCTGTCGTTGAAGCTGACGGTTTGGCTGCCTACGGTTGTTGCGTTTGCATTGTCATTGTTACCGGTCAGTTTCCATTGAACGCCTGCAATCGTGCTGTTCAATTGGCTGACATTCACTGCGTCTGTTGCATTCGTTCCTGCTGCGACATTGGTGATTTTGTTGCCGCCATTATCTAAACCTTTATCGGTTAGGGTTACGGTACTATTTTCACCTTTCACTGTGATGCCATTGTTCATGATTGAAGTATGAACGGTGTCATTGCCCACGGTGACGCTTGTGTTCGCTTTTAAGGTATCTACCTTGATGTCTTTCGCTAAATTGAAGGTGACGTTATTCGCGTCTTTGCTAATCACGATATTGCCGTCGCTATTACGCAAATCAACATTTGCCCCCGGTGCCACATTGCCTGCGTCTTCTCCCTCATTTACCGATAAGTTCCAGCCGGCTTCTGCGATTTGTTTCACTGCATAGAGCTGGCTGCCGTTGATGGCGTCTTTGCTCTCTGCGCTGATTGTGCCATTGCTAACATTCGTCACTTTCTTATCACCGGCATCTACACCATTTTCGGTAATACTTGGACCATCTTTAATGGTTAAACCACTATTATCAATCGTTGTATTACCAATAGTGACTGAGCCGTTTGATGTTAGGTTCAGGTTATTGCTCAAGCCAAAGGTGATATTGCCATCCTCTTGGGTGATAACAAGATTGTTATTTGCCGTTCTCAAGTCTACGCTTGCGTTCGGTTTCACATTAAAGGACTTGTCACCGTGATTTGTCGTCATAAACCAGCCCGCATTTGCTGTGGCATTGACTTTCTCTAGCTGATCAACATTCACTGCATCCGTGCCATTTACACCCGGTGCAACATTGCTGATTGTCGCGTTGTTGATATTCACGGTGTTGTTGCCATTGCTATCACTTAGCGTAATCGTGGTGTTGCCATTGCTGCTGGTGATATTGTTGATGTCTCGCAGATCGCTTGCCATCTTGATCACTAACTGACCGTTTTCATTATCAACACGTAAGTTTTTATCTGTCACATTCGCATTCACGTCTGTACGACCGATAATCTCTAACGTTTCACCCAGTTTCTTCGCAATCACTTCACCTTTGTCGCCTTTGAATTTCAAGCCGTCATCTAAGGTAGCAATTTCATGCGTTGTGCCGTTGGCATCGGTATAAACCACACGTGTTAGCGTTTCGCCGTCTTTGCCGTTGATACCTGGGGTGCCTTCAATCACTGTTACTGAAGCGTTCGCACCTGGTTTGCCATCGACTCCATCACGACCGTTAATGCCAATCGTGCCGTTGCCATAGATGGTTACACCATCTGCGCCATCTTTACCGGCTACACCTAGCTGACCGTCTTTACCGTCTGCGCCATCTTTGCCTTTTCCACCAATGGTTAAGGTGCTGTTTAGGTCAAAGGTGATGTTGCCGTTGTCTTGGCTAATCACAATGTTGCCATCTGCATTACGTAAATCCACTGTTGCATTTGGTTTCACATTGTAAGTCGCGTTACCTTCGTTTGTGGTAATCGTCCAGCCCGCATTTGCGGTGGCATTAACTTTCTCTAGTTGATCAACATTCACTGCATCTGTGCCGTTTACACCCGGTGCAACATTGCTGATTGTCGCGTTGTTGATATTCACGGTGTTGTTGCCATTGCTATCACTTAGCGTAATCGTGGTGTTGCCATTGCTGCTGGTGATATTGTTGATGTCTCGCAGATCGCTTGCCATCTTGATCACTAACTGACCGTTTTCATTATCAACACGTAAGTTTTTATCTGTCACATTCGCATTCACGTCTGTACGACCGATAATCTCTAACGTTTCACCCAGTTTCTTCGCAATCACTTCACCTGTGTCGCCTTTGAATTTCAAGCCGTCATCTAAGGTAGCAATTTCATGCGTTGTGCCGTTGGCATCGGTATAAACCACACGGGTTAGCGTTTCGCCGTCTTTACCGTTGATACCTGGGGTGCCTTCAATCACTGTTACTGAAGCGTTCGCACCTGGTTTGCCATCGACTCCATCACGACCGTTAATGCCAATCGTGCCGTTGCCATAGATAGTTACGCCATCTGCGCCATCTTTACCGGCTACGCCCATTTGACCATCTTGACCATCTTTTCCACCAATGGTTAAGGTGCTGTTTAAGTCAAAGGTGATGTTACCGTTGTCTTGGCTAATCACAATGTTGCCATCTGCATTACGTAAATCCACTGTTGCATTTGGTTTCACATTGTAAGTCGCGTTACCTTCGTTTGTGGTAATCGTCCAGCCTGCATTTGCTGTGGCATTGACTTTCTCTAGCTGATCAACATTCACTGCATCTGTGCCGTTTACACCCGGTGCAACATTGCTGATTGTCGCGTTGTTGATATTCACGGTGTTGTTGTTATTGGCATCACCTAAGGTGATGGTTGTGCCGTTATTGTTGCTAATTGAGTTAATTTCTTGTAACTCTTTCGCCATTTTCAGCACTAACTTACCGTTTTCATTATCCACACGTAAGTTTTTATCTGTCACATTCGCAGTTTCTGCTGTACGACCGATAATCTCTAACGTTTCACCCAGTTTCTTCGCAATCACTTCACCTTTGTCGCCTTTGAATTTCAAGCCGTCATCTAAGGTAGCAATTTCATGCGTTGTGCCGTTGGCATCGGTATAAACCACACGGGTTAGCGTTTCGCCGTCTTTACCGTTGATACCTGGGGTGCCTTCAATCACTGTGACTGAAGCGTTCGCACCTGGTTTGCCATCGACTCCATCACGACCGTTAATGCCAATCGTGCCGTTGCCATAGATGGTTACGCCATCTGCGCCATCTTTACCGGCTACGCCCATTTGACCATCTTGACCATCTTTTCCACCAATGGTTAAGGTGCTGTTTAAGTCAAAGGTAACGTTATTCGCATCTTTCGTAATCACGATGTTGCCATCGCTGTTACGTAAATCCACTGTCGCATTCGGGCTAATATTGGTGCCGTTTTCGCCTGTATTCACCGTGAGATTCCAGCCTGCATTTGCCGTGCTGTTCACTTTTTCTAGCTGATCTACATTCACCGCATCTGTGCCGTTTACACCCGGTGCAACATTGCTGATTGTCGCATTGTTGATATTCACGGTGTTGTTGCCATTGCTATCACTTAGCGTAATCGTGGTGTTGCCATTGCTGCTGGTGATATTGTTGATGTCTCGCAGATCGCTTGCCATCTTGATCACTAACTGACCACCTTCACTATCTACGCGTAAGTTCTTATCTGTCACATTCGCATTCACGTCTGTACGACCGATAATATCTAACGTTTCACCCAGTTTCTTCGCAATCACTTCACCTTTGTCGCCTTTGAATTTCAAGCCGTCATCTAAGGTAGCAATTTCATGCGTTGTGCCGTTGGCATCGGTATAAACCACACGGGTTAGCGTTTCGCCGTCTTTGCCATTGATACCTGGGGTACCTTCAACTACTGTTACGGTTGCATTAGAACCATTCATGCCCGGTTGGCCATCTTTACCCGGAATACCGTCTTTACCATTAATGCCAATCGTGCCGTTGCCATAGATGGTTACGCCATCTTTACCATCTTTACCGGCTACGCCCATTTGACCATCTTGACCATCTTTTCCACCAATGGTTAAGGTGCTGTTTAAGTCAAAGGTGATGTTGCCGTTGTCTTGGCTAATCACAATGTTGCCATCTGCATTACGTAAATCTACCGTGGCATTTGGTTTCACATTGTAAGTCGCGTTACCTTCGTTTGTGGTAATCGTCCAGCCTGCATTTGCTGTGCTGTTCACTTTCTCTAGCTGATCAACATTCACTGCATCTGTGCCGTTTACACCCGGTGCAACATTACTGATTGTCGCGTTGTTGATATTCACGGTGTTGTTGTTATTGGCATCACCTAAGGTGATGGTTGTGCCGTTATTGTTGCTAATTGAGTTAATTTCTTGTAACTCTTTCGCCATTTTCAGCACTAACTTACCTTCTTCATTATCAACACGTAAGTTTTTATCTGTCACATTCGCATTCACGTCTGTACGACCGATAATCTCTAACGTTTCGCCCAGTTTCTTCGCAATCACTTCTCCTTTATCGCCTTTGAATTTCAAGCCGTCGTCTAAGGTTGCAATTTCATGCGTTGTGCCGTTGGCATCGGTATAAACCACACGGGTTAGCGTTTCGCCGTCTTTGCCGTTGATACCTGGGGTGCCTTCAATCACTGTGACTGAAGCGTTCGCACCTGGTTTGCCATCGACTCCATCACGACCGTTAATGCCAATTGTGCCGTTGCCATAGATGGTTACGCCATCTGCGCCATCTTTACCGGCTACGCCTAACTGACCGTCTTTACCGTCTGTGCCATCTTTGCCTTTTCCACCAATAGTTAAGGTGCTGTTTAAGTCAAAGGTGATGTTGCCGTTGTCTTGGCTAATCACAATGTTGCCATCTGCATTACGTAAATCTACCGTGGCATTTGGTTTCACATTGTAAGTCGCGTTACCTTCGTTTGTGGTAATCGTCCAGCCCGCATTTGCTGTGGCATTGACTTTCTCTAGCTGATCAACATTCACTGCATCTGTGCCGTTTACACCCGGTGCAACATTGCTAATTGTCGCGTTGTTGATATTGACGGTGTTGTTGCCATTGCTATCACTTAGCGTAATCGTGGTGTTGCCATTGCTGCTGGTGATATTGTTGATGTCACGCAGGTCGCTTGCCATCTTGATCACTAGCTGACCGCCTTCACTATCTACGCGTAAGTTCTTATCTGTTACAGCGGCATCATCTTTAGCTTTACCGATAATCTCTAACGTTTCGCCCAGTTTCTTCGCAATCACTTCACCTTTGTCGCCTTTGAATTTCAAGCCGTCATCTAAGGTAGCAATTTCATGCGTTGTGCCGTTGGCATCGGTATAAACCACACGTGTTAGCGTTTCGCCGTCTTTGCCGTTGATACCTGGGGTGCCTTCAACTACTGTTACAGTTGCATTAGAACCATTCATGCCCGGTTGGCCATCTTTACCCGGAATACCGTCTTTACCGTTAATGCCAATCGTGCCGTTACCGTAAATGGTTACGCCATCTTTACCATCTTTACCGGCTACACCTAGCTGACCGTCTTTACCGTCTGCGCCATCTTTGCCTTTTCCACCAATGGTTAAGGTATTGTTTAAGTCAAAGGTAACGTTATTTGCGTCTTTCGTAATCACAATGTTGCCATCGCTGTTACGTAAATCCACTGTCGCATTCGGGCTAATATTGGTGCCGTTTTCGCCTGTATTCACCGTGAGATTCCAGCCAGCATTTGCCGTGCTGTTCACTTTTTCTAGCTGATCTACATTCACCGCATCTGTGCCGTTTACACCCGGTGCAACATTGCTGATTGTCGCATTGTTGATATTCACGGTGTTGTTGCCGTTAGCATCGCCTAACTTAATAGAAGTATTACCATTAGTGATACTTGTGATATTCGTTAAATCACCTTCGACATGGTAAGTCACATCCGTTGCATTTGTGGTTTCATTTAATTTCACCACGGCAACGGTATTATTACCATTTACAAAATTAACAACATCACCAGCCTTGATTTTGCTGACATTGCTTCCATTGCCTGCGACCGTCCAAGACACATT
>NZ_SMAM01000018.1:1599-4471 GCF_004346205.1 Bibersteinia trehalosi
AGAAGCTCAGCGGCACAGGGTGATAGCCCCGTATCCGAAAACATTCTGGTGGTACTAGGCTAACAACAAGTAGGGCGGGACACGTGATATCCTGTTTGAAGATGGGGGGACCATCCTCCAAGGCTAAATACTCCTGATTGACCGATAGTGAACCAGTACTGTGAAGGAAAGGCGAAAAGAACCCCGGCGAGGGGAGTGAAATAGAACCTGAAACCTTGTGCGTACAAGCAGTGGGAGCCCGAAAGGGTGACTGCGTACCTTTTGTATAATGGGTCAGCGACTTATATTTTGTAGCGAGGTTAACTGAATAAGGGAGCCGTAGGGAAACCGAGTCTTAACTGGGCGAGTAGTTGCAAGGTATAGACCCGAAACCCGGTGATCTAGCCATGGGCAGGTTGAAGGTTGGGTAACACTAACTGGAGGACCGAACCGACTAATGTTGAAAAATTAGCGGATGACTTGTGGCTGGGGGTGAAAGGCCAATCAAACCGGGAGATAGCTGGTTCTCCCCGAAATCTATTTAGGTAGAGCCTTGAGCGGACACCTTCGGGGGTAGAGCACTGTTTCGGCTAGGGGTCCATCCCGGATTACCAACCCGATGCAAACTGCGAATACCGAAGAGTGATACTCAGGAGACACACGGTGGGTGCTAACGTCCATCGTGGAGAGGGAAACAACCCAGACCGCCAGCTAAGGTCCCAAAGTCTATATTAAGTGGGAAACGAAGTGGGAAGGCTTAGACAGCTAGGATGTTGGCTTAGAAGCAGCCACCATTTAAAGAAAGCGTAATAGCTCACTAGTCGAGTCGGCCTGCGCGGAAGATGTAACGGGGCTCAAATATAGCACCGAAGCTGCGGCATCAGTGGAGACACTGTTGGGTAGGGGAGCGTCGTGTAAGCGGAAGAAGGTGAGTCGAGAGGCTTGCTGGACGTATCACGAGTGCGAATGCTGACATAAGTAACGATAAAACGAGTGAAAAACTCGTTCGCCGGAAGACTAAGGGTTCCTGTCCAACGTTAATCGGGGCAGGGTGAGTCGGCCCCTAAGGCGAGGCTGAAAAGCGTAGTCGATGGGAAACGGGTTAATATTCCCGTACTTGTAATAACTGCGATGTGGGGACGGAGAAGGTTAGGTTAGCAGACTGTTGGATGTCTGTTTAAGCTGGTAGGTGGAGCGTTTAGGCAAATCCGGACGCTTATTAACACCGAGAAGTGATGACGAGTTTCTACGGAAATGAAGTAACTGATACCACGCTTCCAGGAAAAGCCACTAAGCTTCAGGTTATTATAAACCGTACTATAAACCGACACAGGTGGTCAGGTAGAGAATACTCAGGCGCTTGAGAGAACTCGGGTGAAGGAACTAGGCAAAATAGCACCGTAACTTCGGGAGAAGGTGCGCCGGCGTAGATTGTAGTCCCTTGCGGATGAAGGTTGAACCGGTCGAAGATACCAGCTGGCTGCAACTGTTTATTAAAAACACAGCACTCTGCAAACACGAAAGTGGACGTATAGGGTGTGATGCCTGCCCGGTGCTGGAAGGTTAATTGATGGTGTTATCGAAAGAGAAGCTCCTGATCGAAGCCCCAGTAAACGGCGGCCGTAACTATAACGGTCCTAAGGTAGCGAAATTCCTTGTCGGGTAAGTTCCGACCTGCACGAATGGCATAATGATGGCCAGGCTGTCTCCACCCGAGACTCAGTGAAATTGAAATCGCCGTGAAGATGCGGTGTACCCGCGGCTAGACGGAAAGACCCCGTGAACCTTTACTATAGCTTGACACTGAACATTGAATTTTGATGTGTAGGATAGGTGGGAGACTATGAAGATGATACGCCAGTATTGTTGGAGTCGTCCTTGAAATACCACCCTTTAACGTTTGATGTTCTAACGAAGATTACGAAACGTGGTCTCGGACAGTGTCTGGTGGGTAGTTTGACTGGGGCGGTCTCCTCCCAAAGAGTAACGGAGGAGCACGAAGGTTTGCTAATGACGGTCGGACATCGTCAGGTTAGTGCAATGGTATAAGCAAGCTTAACTGCGAGACAGACAAGTCGAGCAGGTGCGAAAGCAGGTCATAGTGATCCGGTGGTTCTGAATGGAAGGGCCATCGCTCAACGGATAAAAGGTACTCCGGGGATAACAGGCTGATACCGCCCAAGAGTTCATATCGACGGCGGTGTTTGGCACCTCGATGTCGGCTCATCACATCCTGGGGCTGAAGTAGGTCCCAAGGGTATGGCTGTTCGCCATTTAAAGTGGTACGCGAGCTGGGTTTAGAACGTCGTGAGACAGTTCGGTCCCTATCTGCCGTGGGCGTTGGAGAATTGGTTGGGGCTGCTCCTAGTACGAGAGGACCGGAGTGGACGCACCACTGGTGTTCCGGTTGTGTCGCCAGACGCATTGCCGGGTAGCTAAGTGCGGAAGAGATAAGTGCTGAAAGCATCTAAGCACGAAACTTGCCAAGAGATGAGTTCTCCCAGACTTAAAGTCTGTAAGGGTTGTTGGAGACTACGACGTAGATAGGCTGGGTGTGTAAGTGTTGCGAGACATTGAGCTAACCAGTACTAATTGCCCGAGAGGCTTAACTATACAACCTCAAGCGTTTTAGATGAAATAAAAACACTGGAACGGTTGAGGGATTAACAAAGCGTGTGAAATAGAAAGCACAAAGAACGAAAAATCAGGATTTAGCTTGTTTCAAATTTAAAGAAGAAAGAACAAACAATATAACGGACAAATCATCGAAGATTTTCCTGATGTCCATAGTGCTGTGGTCCCACCTGACTCCATACCGAACTCAGAAGTGAAACGCAGTAACGCCGATGGTAGTGTGGGGTTTCCCCATGTGAGAGTAGGGCAACATCAGGGT
>NZ_SMAM01000019.1:0-1497 GCF_004346205.1 Bibersteinia trehalosi
GCAGGTAACGGAGAAGACGTAGAGAAAATTACTGCGGGCGAAGTGGTGAACTTTGTAAACGGCAACAACACCGTAGCGGTGGTGACTGCAAATGCAACCACAGGTGGTGCGGATGTGACTTACCACGTTGAGGGCGACTTAACGAACATTACGTCAATCAGCAACAACGAAGGCACAACCATTAGCTTAGGCAACAATACTGTTAACGTAAACAATGCAACGGTTAGCAATGTAGCGAATGGTACAAATGCAACAGATGCGGTGAATTTAGCACAACTAAATGCAAGCAAAGCTTACGTGAAAGCGGGTAACTTCACGACTGTGACTTCAACCAGCGATGCAAATGGCACAACTTACATTGTGAACGCAGAGAAAACAGTAGTCGCTGAGGGTGATAACGTCAATATCACCACAACAACGACAGCGGAAGGCTTAACAACCTATACTGTAAATGTTGCGGGTGAGTTAAATAACATCACAACCATTAATAACAACGGTACAACCTTTACCTTTGGTAACGGCACAACGACGGTGAGTGATGAAGGTAAAGCAAATATCTCAACAGGTGCAAATACCACGGATGTGGCAACCATTGGCGATATTGTGAATACGATTAACAACGTAAGTTGGACGATTGCAGGTAATGGTATCAATGTAGATAAAATTACCGCGGGTGAAGTGGTGAATTTTGTAAATGGTACTAACACGGTGGCTGTTGTGACTGCGAATGCAACCACCGGTGGTGCGGATGTGACTTATCACGTTGAAGGTGCCTTAACCAACATTACTTCAATTGCGAACAACAACGGTACGCAAATTACTTTAGGTGATGTCAATGGCAACAATACGGTGAATGTCAATGGTGCAACTATCAGCAATGTAAGCGCGGGCGTGAATGGTACAGATGCCGTGAATTTAGACCAATTGAACGCAAGCAAGACTTACATTGATGCAGGTAACTTCACCACGGTAACTACAACCACTAATGCAGATGGTTCAACGACTTATGTTGTAAATGCAGAGAAATCGGTAGTTGAAGCGGGTGATAATGTGAATGTGACGACCACTACAACAGCTGAAGGTTTAACGACTTATACTGTCAATGTAGCAGGGAATTTAAATAACATCACAACCATCAGTAACGCTAACACGACATTAACTGTGGGTAACGGAGAAACCACGGTAGAAAATGGTAAGGCGCAAGTTGCAAGCAATTCAAATGCAACGGATATTGCAACCGTTGGCGATATCGTTAATACGCTTAACAATATAAGCTGGAGTGTAGCATCAACTAACGTAACGGGTACTAACGGTGAAACCACTTATGTGGCGAATGAAAATTCAAGCATCAGTGCAGGTGATACCGTAAGTATCAACGCAGGTCAAAACATTAAGATCAGCGGTTCAGGTGATACGTTTGAAATCCATACCACGGATAATGTAACCTTTGTGAACACGAATGTAACAGGCGACCTTAATGTGGGTGGTAATACAACT
>NZ_SMAM01000019.1:1593-2744 GCF_004346205.1 Bibersteinia trehalosi
TTAGCTGTCGCACCAAACTCAACGGTTGATATGGGTGGAAACCGAATCACGAATGTAGGCGCCGGTTCAAATGCAACAGACGCAGTGAATGTCAGCCAATTAAACAGCACGATTGCAGGCGTTCAATGGAAATTGACAGGTAACAACGACAATGCAAATGCAACGACCGTAGGCAGCCAAACCGTCAGCTTCAACGATAGCGCTAGCGTGAAAGCCAATGTGGATGGCGTGAATGTCAGCTTTGCGGTGAAAAGTGGTGATATTTCACCAGTGGCAGATGGTTCAGTATTTGCAGATAGCACAAACGGCAGCGTAGCAACAGTAGGTGATGTGGCAAATGCCATTAACAATGCAGGCTGGAAAACAACATTAAGTGATGGCAACACAACCTTGATTACCCCAAGTGATGTGGTGAACTTCAACAATGGCGTGGGTACAACAGCGAATGTTGTCACAAATGCTAATGGTGGGATTGATGTCAGCTTCAATGTGAACAAAACAGCATTAACCGTATCCGATGGCAACATTGCTAACCCAGACGGTTCAAACGTAAATAGTGGTGCAGTGGTTAGCCCAGATACGAATAATGCAAATCACTTTGTGACTGCAGGCGATTTGGCTAACACCTTGAACTCAATTGGCTGGAATGTTAATTCAACAGCGGTTGAAGGTTCAACGGGCAAAGTCACAGAAGATAGCGATAGCACTGCAACGAAAGTCAGCGCGGGTAATACTGTAAATATCAATGCGGGTAACAACATTGAAATCACCCGTAACGGTGCAAATGTTGCAATTGCCACCTCAATGACCCCAACCTTCAACACAGTTCAAGTGGGTGGTTCTACAGGTCCTGTGCTTGGTGCAACAGAAGATGGTCATGTAAGAGTGGCGAAAGCAGATGGCTCTGCTGCACGTATCACAAACGTGGCACCAGGTGTTGATGGCACTGATGCGGTGAATGTAGATCAATTAAAAGCGGGTCTAGGCAATGTTCATAACCACATTGGTAAAGTAGACAGAAACCTCCGTGCAGGTATCGCCGGTGCGAACGCAGCGGCAGGCTTACCACAGGTTTATATCCCGGGTAAATCGATGGTAGCCGCCGCGGCAGGTACCTTCAAAGGTCAAAGTGCAGTTGCCGTGGGTTACTC
>NZ_SMAM01000020.1 GCF_004346205.1 Bibersteinia trehalosi
GTTGCAACATCTGTCACATTCGTGCCATTGACCAGCTCTGCTTTACCGCTTGTGGTATTAATCGTGGTATTCCCTTCGCCAAAGGTGAAGGTTGTACCATTACTGATAATGCTGCTGATATTGTTGTTGTCTCCTAAACGGATACTGTTATCAGTACCATTGCTAATAGTGCTGATATTATTCAACGCATTCGCTAAACCAAAGGTGATGTTACCGTTTTCTTGGCTGATCACAATGTTGCCATCTGTATTACGCAGATCAACCGTTGCATTTGGTTTCACATTGTAGCTATCTTTACCTTTATTCGTTGTAATATTCCAACCAGCATTAGCAGTACTATTCACTTTTTCTAGCTGATCAACATTAACAGCATCTGTACCATTAACGCCTGCAGCTACATTGCTGATAGTTGCATTGTTAATGTTTACCGTATTGTTGCCATTTTCATCACCTAATTTAATCGACGTATTGCCATTAGTGATGCTTGTGATATTAGTTAGCTCACCCTCAACGCTTACATTGTAAGTAGTTAAGCCTTTGCCATCTGTCGTACTTGTCAGGTTCACGTTATTACCTGCGGTAACTACAGTATGGTTTGCATTCACAACATACTTCGTTGAACCATCAGTATTTGTGCTACTTGTAACAACCGTATGATTGCCTTGCTCTACGGATACTTTTGTTGCATTTAACTGTTGCATATTTACCGCATCAGTTGCATTCGTACCATTTGCCACATTGCTAATAGTAGCGTTATTCACATTCACCGTATTGTTGCCAAGGCTAACTTTGGTTGAACCATTACTAATGCTGGTGATATTGGTTAAATCACCTTCTACATTATAAGTAACGTTTGCACCACCATTCGCAGCAGCAGTTACAACAGCAACCGTATTATTACCATCAACAAAGTTTACAATTTCACTCGCAGTAATATTCTCTTTAACATCGCCATTACCTGCTACAGCCCAGCTCACGTTATTAATGGTATTAACAATATCCCCAACAGTTGCAATATCTGTCACGTTAGAGTTTTCAGTGACTTTTGCTTTGCCATTTGGCTGAACTTCTGTTGTACCATTACCAATGGTTAAGGTTTTTCCTTGATTATTAGTAATAGTTGTAATATTGCTTAGCTCACCTTCCACACTAATGTTATAGGTAGTTAAGCCTTTACCATCCGTGCTACTCGTTAAGCCCACATTTTTACCTGCTTCCACTACCGTGTGGTTCGCATTTACTGTGTAATTTAACGCACCATCACTGTTGGTTGTACTGGTAACTGTGGTGTAGTTGCCTTGTGTCACATAGGTTTTACTTGCGTTTAACTGTTGTAAATTCACCGCATCTGTTGCATTTGTACCGTTCGCTACATTGCTGATGGTTGAATTATTCACATTAACCGTTTTGTCACCTAAATTAATCACGGTATCGCCGTTGCTAATGCTGCTAATATTCGTTAAAGCGCCTTCAACGCTTACATTGTAAGTAGTTAAACCTTCGCCATCTGTCGTACTTGTCAGGTTCACGTTATTACCTGCTGTAACTGCAGTGTGGTTTGCATTCACAACATACTTCGTTGAACCATCCTCATTTGTAGTGCTTGTAACAACCGTATGGTTACCTTTCTCTACGGATACTTTTGTTGCATTTAACTGTTGCATATTTACCGCATCAGTTGCATTCGTACCATTTGCCACATTGCTAATAGTAGCGTTATTCACATTCACCGTATTGTTGCCAAGGCTAACTTTGGTTGAACCATTACTAATGCTGGTGATATTGGTTAAATCACCTTCTACATTATAAGTAACGTTTGCACCACCTGCTGCGGTAGAAGTAACCACTGCAACCGTATTATTGCCATTAATAAAATTAACTTGATCTCCCGCGGTAATGTTCTCTTTTACTGCACCATTACCTGCAATAGCCCAACTCACATTATTAATGGTATTAACAATATCCCCAACGGTTGCAATATCCGTTACATTAGATCCACTTGCAACTTTTGCTTTACCTGCATCAACGCCAGTTGTGCCATTACCAATAGTTAAGGTTTTACCCTCATTATTAGTGATGCTAGTAATATTATTAAGTGCACCTTCCACACTTACATTGTAAGTGGTTAAGCCATTACCATCTGTCTCACTCGTTAATTTAACATTTTTACCCGCTTCCACTACCGTATGGTTCGCGTTGACGGTGTAATTCATTGAACCATCTTTATTTGTTGTGCTAGTAACGGTGGTGTGGTTGCCTTGTGTCACATAGGTTTTGCTTGCGTTTAACTGTTGTAAGTTCACCGCATCTGTTGCATTGGTACCATTCGCCACATTACTGATGGTTGAATTGTTTACATTAACCGTATTGCCACCCAGCGTAATTTCTGTGCCATTATTGCTAATGCTAGTGATATTACTTAACGCACCTTCCACACTTACATTGTAAGTAGTTAAGCCATTACCATCTGTCTTGCTTGTTAAGCTGACATTTTTACCCGCTTCTACTACCGTATGGTTCGCATTGACGGTGTAATTCATTGAACCATCTTTATTTGTTGTGCTAGTAACGGTGGTGTGGTTGCCTTGTGTCACATAGGTTTTGCTTGCGTTTAACTGTTGTAAGTTCACCGCATCTGTTGCATTGGTACCATTCGCCACATTACTGATGGTTGAATTGTTTACATTAACCGTATTGCCGCCCAGATTAATTACTGTGCTGCCGTTGCTAATGCTACTAAT
>NZ_SMAM01000021.1 GCF_004346205.1 Bibersteinia trehalosi
GTTGATAGTTAAGGTTTCTGTGTCAATTTGGCTGTTTTGATGCGTTAAATGATGTTCTGACTGTTTACCATTGCTAAAGCCCGCCTGTGCATAAAGCAATATATTACTTGTACCAACTACAGGCGGTAGATTTATTGCTAAAATTTGCAAAATGTTAAACATTCTTTACCACTTGTAGTTCAGAAATTTAAGCTCCAAATAGGCACTATTCATATTTAGCCATTGCTTCATCAAAGGTTTTTAGCTTATCTAAAAACTGCTCAAAATTATCCGCAATAGGAAATAATAAATGCTTTCCTGTTTTTTCATCATATTCATCATGAATAACTATACAAATTTTTGGTTCATCTCCGACCGGATTATCTCTATAATCAAAACAAATCCAATCTCCATTTGCTGAGCTACCAAATGAATACACATGTTCATAGCCATAAATCGGATCATCATAAATGTATTGTCTTAAAATATTAGAACCGTAGGGGTCATAAGGATTATCCTGAGTTTCAAAAGCACTAAAACCGATCTCTCCTATTTTATCCTTGTCATATTCAAAACAATTTTGTTCTACATTTACGCCGTTATGATTTATCATTAGTTGAATATATAACTTAGGAAAATTAATGTTAAAAACATCTTCAACAGACCTAATTGTTTTTAGTTCAGTTTTTCCATAATCATATCTAATATCTAAATTCCTAAACCTCATACTATCTTCCTTCACTTAATGTTGCTTCTCCAATATGCTTAATAGAGTTATGAATATTTTCAGGTACTAATTGCATATTATTTGGGCTGCTTTGGGCATTATGATGCCATGTATATTTATCAATTTTAATATTTCCAGAATAAATATCTTTCAACTGCTTGTCTGTAAATAAACTCTTGCTAATTCTTCCAGATTCAATCTCTTTCTTTAATGCTAAAGTTGCATTTCTCATCTCTGTTCTTTTTCTTGCCTCGCTTGACATATTCTGGTAATTCTTTGGCTTCTCTATTTTTGTCGTAAATTTAGCTACATCATCAAAAATAGGTAGTCCTCTTGAATCATATGGAATATTTGCCAGCAATTTAGTATTTCCAAACTTATCAGGCTTGGAACGAATCTGAACGGCTTTCCCTCCTTCAGATTCAATAATTTGGACTTTCTCGCCTGTTTTTAATGTCCGCTCAGTTACTGTAGAACGAGCATTATTTACCACTGTTGTTGATTTCACATTTTTCTCACCAAATTCCCCTTCAATTTGCTCTCTTGTTTTCTTGGAATCATAAAGCGATTGCTTAGTTTTTGGCGTGTTTATGTCCGATTCTTTCGCAAGCAATCGAGAAGCATCTACTGCTAACTCAATGCCTTTCTCTAAGCTGGTTTGTTTCTCTTTCAGTGCTTGAATAGTCTTCTGGTTTTCACTCTCAACCAGCTGATAGAATTTACCTTGTTCTTCAAACGGTAAGCCTTGAAGCCAGCTATTCAATGCGCCTGATAAATCATCTGCTAAATTTACTGCCCCTAATAAGGTTTGTGGCACTGTCACTCGACAATCAATATCACAATCGGCTAATAATTCATTACGCTGTTTTTCGCTTAATGCTTTGAAATGCTTATGTACTTCTTCAACGCTTTCTCCGTTTTCAATCGCTTTTTTAAGGGCTTTTTGATAAGCATACACATCACGATGGGATAAGTAATTATTCTCCACCGCTCTCTTAGCCGTCTCTGCCCCAAACACTGTATCCGATGTACTGCCACCCGTGGCTTGCCCAGCCGCTGCGCCTGCAAGCTGTCCTGCTACTTTCAACAAGTTGCGTTCTTCTGCGGTGAGTTCGTTCGGTTGTTTGTTGAACACTGTTTCAGCCAGTAACATTGCGCTGCCTTCACCGACTAAACCAGCCACCGCCCCTGCACCAACGTTGTTGCCTGATACCCCAGCTTCTAATGCAGAAAGGGCGGCGTGCGCCAGTAAATTTGCCGT
>NZ_SMAM01000022.1 GCF_004346205.1 Bibersteinia trehalosi
GCCTCAATGACCGTTGCAGAAGGTAAACATGGCTTAGATGGTAAAGACGGCGAGACAATGACTCGTGTGGTTTATACCGATGCCAACGGCACAACACACGAGATTGCCACCTTAGATGATGGCTTGAAATTCAAAGGTGATACCGGCAACGAAATTGCGAAAAAACTGGGCGAAACCTTAGAAATTCTTGGTAGAGCAGCAGAGGATGCAGCGGTAACAGATAAAAACTTACGTGTAGATAGTGAAGATGGTAAGTTAGTGCTTAAAATGGCAAAAGAGTTGCAAGAAATCAACTCAATTACCAACAATAATGGCACAACGATTAGCTTAGGTAACAATACTGTTAATCTGAATAATGCAACTATCAGCAATGTATCTGCAGGGGTAAACGGCACGGATGCGGTAAATGTTGATCAGCTAGAAAAAGTTAATGCAACAGCAAATGCGGGCTGGACAATCAGCACCAATACAGGCAATGAATCTTACGTGGTGAAACCAAATGCAACGGTTGATCTGCGTAATGCAGATGGCAACATTGTGATCAGCCAAGAAAACGGTAACATCACCTTTGGTTTAGCGAATGCGTTGAATAATATCAGCACTATTAGCAACGGCACGAACAACAGTATCCATTTAGGAGACAACAACAATATCAGCAGCATTATCAGCAATGGCACAACCTTCACCTTTGGCGAAGGGAATACCACGATTAATACCACAAGTGGTAAAGCAGAGCTGGTCAATGGCACGAATGTGACAGATGTTGCAACAGTAGGTGATATTATTAATACGCTGAACAATGTGTCTTGGACGGTAGCGGGCAACAATGCAAACGTAAGTAAAATCAAAGCTGGCGATGTGGTGAACTTTATTAATGGTAATAACACAGTAGCGGCAGTGAAGGTGAATAGCACAACTAACGCAACAGAAGTGACTTACCATGTAGAAGGTGATTTAACCAATATCACCAGCATCACAAATAACGGTAGCTCAAGTATTCGTTTTGGCGATAACGCTACAACTTTAACCGGTGGCAACACCACAGTGAATTTGGGCAATGGTACGGTAAATGTAAATAACAGTACGATTTCTCATGTTGCACCAGGTGTAAACGGCACGGATGCGGTAAATGTTGATCAGCTGGAAAAAGTGAATGCAACAGCAAATGCGGGCTGGACAATCAGCACCAATACCGGTGATAAATCTTACGTGGTGAAACCAAATGCAACGGTTGATCTGCGCAATGCAGATGGCAACATTGTGATCAGCCAAGAAAACGGTAACATCACCTTTGGTTTAGCGAATGCGTTGAATAATATCAGCAGCATTATCAGTAATGGCACAACCTTCACCTTTGGCGAAGGGAATACCACGATTAATACCACAAGCGGTAAAGCAGAGCTGGTCAATGGCACGAATGTGACAGATGTTGCAAC
>NZ_SMAM01000023.1 GCF_004346205.1 Bibersteinia trehalosi
GGTAAAGCCGAGTTAGTTACGGGTACAAATAGCACTGATGTTGCGACCGTTGGCGATATTATTGAAACGATTAACAGTGTGTCTTGGACGCTTGCTGGTAACGGTGCCAATGTGAGCCAGATTAAAGCGGGTGATATCGTTAATTTTGTCGATGGTAAAAATACAAAAGCCTCTGCGAAAGTAAACAATGGTGCAACCGAGGTGACCTACAATGTTGAAGGTGATCTCACTAATATCACAAGTATTACGAATAACGGCACCACCATTAAGTTAGAAAATAAAGATGGTGATAAAGCGATTAATGTTGATGGCGCAACCATTACGAATGTTAAAGCGGGTGAGAACGGTACAGATGCCGTAAATCTGGATCAGTTAAACGCGAGCAAATCGGTGGTTAAAGCGGGCAACTACACCACAGTCACCAGTACATCAGATGCCAATGGCACGGTTTATACGGTAAATGCTGAAAAATCGGTTGTTGTGGCAGGTACAAATGCCAATGTGACTACAACTACAGATGGTAAAGGGCTAACCACTTACAATGTAAGTGTAACGGGTGATTTAACTAACATTACCAGCATTACAAATAATGAAGGTAATAAATTAACCATTGGTAACGGCACTACGACAGTTGATGCAGGTAAAGCAAAAGTTAGCAATAATTCAAATGCAACAGATATTGCGACCGTTGGCGATATTGTGAAGACCATCAACAATGTAAGTTGGACAGTCTCTGGCAATGGTGAGGTAAAAGAAAATATTACCGCAGGTGAAGTGGTGAATTTTGTCAATGGCAACAATACTGTTGCTGTCGTGACAGCCAATACTTCAACTGGTGGTGCAGATGTTAAGTTTAATGTTGAAGGTGCATTAAGTAACATTACTTCTTTAACAAATAATAACGGTACACAAATCACCTTAGGTGATACCAACAACAATAATGTGGTAAATGTTAATGGTGCAAATATCACCAATGTTGCAAATGGTACAAACGCCACAGATGCGGTGAATCTGCAACAATTAAATGCCAGCAAATCAGTAGTTAAAGCGGGCAACTACACCACAGTCACCAGCACATCAGATGCCAATGGCACAGTTTATACGGTAAATGCTGAAAAATCCGTAGTAAAAGCGGGTAATAATGTCAATGTGACCACTGAAACTGATGGTAAAGGTTTAACCAACTATAC
>NZ_SMAM01000024.1 GCF_004346205.1 Bibersteinia trehalosi
CTTGCAAAAGATTATCAGAATTTGACCGCTTGCATTCCTTTTGCGGGCAAATGCTTAATCACGGCAAGAAAAACAAAAGGCAGACCTTTCAGCCTGCCTTTTCTGCATCTTGCAATGCGCAAATAATTAATCTAATTATTTGATGATTTTCGCTACAACGCCCGCACCTACTGTACGACCACCTTCACGAATCGCAAAACGTAAACCTTCGTCCATTGCGATTGGGTGAATTAAGTTTACAGTCATTTTGATGTTGTCGCCTGGCATTACCATTTCAACACCTTCTGGTAACTCGATTGTACCTGTTACGTCAGTTGTACGGAAGTAGAACTGTGGACGGTAACCTTTGAAGAATGGAGTGTGACGACCACCTTCTTCTTTTGATAATACGTAAACTTCTGATTCGAAGTCTGTGTGTGGCGTGATTGAACCTGGTTTCGCAAGTACTTGACCACGTTCGATTTCTTCACGTTTGGTACCACGTAATAATGCACCTACGTTTTCACCTGCACGACCTTCGTCAAGTAATTTACGGAACATTTCAACACCAGTTACAGTAGTTTTGGTGGTTTCTTTGATACCAACGATTTCTACTTCTTCACCTGATTTGATGATACCACGCTCAACACGACCAGTTACTACAGTACCACGACCAGAGATTGAGAATACGTCTTCGATTGGTAATAAGAATGGTTTATCAATCGCACGCTCTGGCTCTGGAATGTAAGAATCTAAGTGACCTGCTAATTCAAGGATTTTTTCTTCCCACTCTGGTACGCCGTTTAATGCTTGTAACGCAGAACCACGTACGATTGGTGTGTCATCACCTGGGAATTCGTATTGAGAAAGAAGTTCACGAACTTCCATTTCAACTAATTCTAATAACTCTTCGTCATCTACCATGTCGCATTTGTTTAAGAATACGATGATGTATGGAACACCTACTTGGCGACCTAATAAGATGTGCTCACGAGTTTGTGGCATAGGACCGTCTGTTGCTGCTACTACTAAGATAGCGCCGTCCATTTGTGC
>NZ_SMAM01000025.1 GCF_004346205.1 Bibersteinia trehalosi
AACAAGGTAACCGTAGGGGAACCTGCGGTTGGATCACCTCCTTACCAAGATAACTAAAACGACTGCAAGTGTTCACACAGATTGTTTGATATGAAAGACAAACTGAAGGTCATCCGTTGGGTCTGTAGCTCAGGTGGTTAGAGCGCACCCCTGATAAGGGTGAGGTCGGTGGTTCAAGTCCACTCAGACCCACCACTCATTACCATATGAGTGAACACAACGGAAAGATGAAATTGGGGATATAGCTCAGCTGGGAGAGCGCCTGCCTTGCACGCAGGAGGTCAGCGGTTCGATCCCGCTTATCTCCACCAATCATCATACCTAAGGTTGCAAGCGGTTGAATTTGAGTAAGATTTTACAAAATTCAGTGAGAAATAGCCCGCTTGTCGGTTTAGGTATGATGATAGGCGAAAGCCATTGTCTAATGTTCTTTAAAAAATTGGAAACAAGCTGAAAACTGAGAGATTTTCTCGTAGTGGCGTATTGCATACGCCCGTCAAGAGAAGTCTGAGTAGTTCAAAAATCTTGATTGAACAAAAGCAATCAAGTATGGGCGTAATGCTTACGCCCAATAGTAGTTAATTTTCAATCTTAAACCGTTTAAGTTTCTTAAAATGTTTGAGGTTGTATAGTTAAGTGACTAAGCGCACAAGGTGGATGCCTTGGCAATCAGAGGCGAAGAAGGACGTGCTAATCTGCGAAAAGCTTGGATGAGTTGATAAGAAGCGTTTAATCCAAGATATCCGAATGGGGAAACCCAGTAGGTGAAGAACCTACTATCACATACTGAATACATAGGTATGTGAGGCAAACCGGGAGAACTGAAACATCTAAGTACCCCGAGGAAAAGAAATCAACCGAGATTTCGTTAGTAGCGGCGAGCGAACGCGAAAGAGCCAGTTAGTGATAGCTTGAATGTTAGGAGAATGAGTTGGGAAGCTCAGCGGCACAGGGTGATAGCCCCGTATCCGAAAACATTCTGGTGGTACTAGGCTAACAACAAGTAGGGCGGGACACGTGATATCCTGTT